>JAUIAU010000031.1 GCA_030425185.1 Alphaproteobacteria bacterium | reverse complement strand
CCGCAGGTCGCAGACGCCCCGAACCACCGTCCGGATCGCGTGAAACAAGCTCACAAAACACCAACGTCGCCTCAATCAGACGCCGAAACACCCCTCCAAGGCCGATCCGGTGAATAAGGCGGGTTCATGCGCCGCCATGTGGCGTTTCGCGACAGGCCGACACGCTCGGCCAGCGCATCGACGGACAGAGTGGCATCGCGTTGCAGTTCGGACAGCAGGCGACGGTCGAACGTATCGAGATTAGCGGTCATGATGGGATATTGTCCCAAGAAGCCGGGAAAGAGAAGGTGCATTTGGGATGATGTTGGCCGCCGGGTTGGTAAGGTTGACGGATCATCAGGCAAAGGACCCCTCCCATGACCCAGATTTCCGATCCCGAGCGTTCGCGCGGTGGCCTGCTCTCGGCGCTGTTCCTCGATCACCCGGCCTCGGTCGAGGAAAGCTACTTCGAACACATGCGCTTCGCGGCGGGCTTTGCCTTCTGGCTGGCGCTGGCGGCGGGCGCGGCGGCGGTCCACGCGGTGATCCCGGCCCTGTGCGAGACGACGGCGAGCCGGATCGTGCGTCGCCTGTATGCCCGGATCGAGAACCGTGGCGGGCAGCCGCACTGATGTGCCGGATCGCGGCGTGGCGCGGTCAGCCGATCGCGCTGGAAGACCTGATCGTGAAACCGGCGCATTCGTTGCTGAGCCAGTCCCAGCATGCGACCGAGGCCAAGCTGGCGGTCAACGGCGACGGGTTCGGCATTGCCTGGTATGACGCGCCCGATACGCCGGGCCTCTATCGCGACGTCCTGCCCGCGTGGTCGGACGGCAACCTGCTGAGCCTGTGCCGGATGATCCGGTCGCGGCTGTTCATCGGGCATATCCGCGCCTCGACGGTGGGCGAGACGAGCCGCGCCAACTGCCACCCCTTCACGCATGGGCGCTGGTCCTTCTGCCACAACGGACAGGTGCCGCAGTTCCCGCGCCTGCGCCGGGTGCTGGAGGCCGCGTTGCCGGATGCGCTTTATGCCGCGCGGCGGGGTACGACGGACAGTGAGGCGGTGTTCCTGACCCTGCTCGCGCAAGGGCTCGACACGGATGTGGCCGGGGCTCTGGAAGCCACGGTGGCGGCGCTGGGCCCGGCCGGGTCGGAAGGACCGGTCCGCCTGACCTGCGTGTTCTCGGACGGCGAAAGCCTGTTCGCGCTGCGCCATGCCTCGGACGGGCACTGCCCGACGCTGTACCTGTCGCGCTCGGCCTGCGGCGAGGGAGCGGTGCTCGCGTCGGAGCCGCTGTGCGGGCAGGCGGCCAACTGGCGCGCCGTGCCGCAGGACACGCTGGTCCGGATCGGACCGGACGGCGTGACGGAAACGCCGTTGCGGCTGGCGGTTCAGACCGCCTGATAGAGCCACGCCCCGTCATCTCGGCGCGTCCGCGTCGCCTGCCCGGTCTGGTGCAGGTGATTGAGATGCGCGACCGCCTCGACCAGCGCCAGCCCGTACTCGCCGGGACCTATCGTGCGCTTGAAGAGCGGCGGGAAGCAGTCATGCGCGGTGGCCGGAGTGACAAGATGTGCCCGCAGCCGTGCAAGGGCGCCGTGGTGGTTCTCGGTCATCTGCGCCAGCCGCGTCGGCAGTCCCGTGAAGGGCAGCTTGTGACCAGGCAGGACGAGTTGTTCTGGCGTGGCGTAGGCCGCGAGGCGCTGGCAGCTTTCCAGCCACTCGGCGACCGGGTCGGCCTCGGGCTCGGTCGCGTAGACCCCGAGATTGGGCGAGATCGTCGCCAGCAGCTGATCGCCGCCGATCACGAGGGTGCCGTCCGTGCTCCAGAGCGTTGCCTGTTCGGGGGCATGGCCATTCCCGATCCGGACGTCCCAGTCGCGCCCGCCGAGCGTGATGCGGTCGCCCTCGCGGATGCGGGTGAAGCCCAGCGGCAGCGGCGCGACGATGTCGGCGAAGTTGAACGGGCGTTCCTCGGTCCGCTGCGCGAGGATCGCCGGGTCCATCCCCGCCGCGCGCCAGAAGGCGACGGTCTCGGGCGCGGGGCGGTCCTGCTCGTCGAGCGTCAGCATCCGCGCGAACAGCCACGCGGTGCGCGTCGTCACCAGCTCGGCCCCGTGCTCGGCCTGGAACCAGCCGGCGAGGCCGATGTGGTCGGGGTGGTGATGGGTCACGAGGACACGGCGCACGGGTTTGCCCGCCAGCGGTCCGTCGAGCAGCGCCTGCCAGAGTGTCCGGGACTTGCCGGTGTCGAAGCCGGTGTCGACCAGGGTCCAGCCATCGCCGTCGTCCAGCGCGAACACGTTGACGTGGTCGAGCGCCATCGGCAGCGGCAGCCGCATCCAGAGGATGCCCTCCGCCACTTCGACCGCTGCACCGGGGGCGGGCGGCGTGTCGAAGGGCGTGCGGATCGGGGTTTGCGCGCCGTCCGCCATCAGACCGCGAGATCCGCGAGGTCCGCCTCGTAGAGCCCGGCATCCCCCACCGCGACCTGTGCCAGCAGTCCGACATGCTCGGGCAGCAGGCGCAGGATATAGGCGCGGGCGAGCGCGGTGCGGGGACCGCTGCCGCCCTCGGCCAGGGCTGCGCGCAGGTGGTAGTGCCCGCCCAGCACCCGGGCGAAGGCGCGCTGGTAGGGCACGGCCCCGGCGAAGCGCACGTTCATGTCTGCTTCCGCCAGCAGGGCTTCGGTCGTCTCGCGCAGCGACTCGGCCGCCTGCCAGACCGTGTCCGCCAGATCGGCCAGCGCGCCGACGCGGGCGCGCTCGGACCCGGCCTCGATCTCGTCGATCAGGCGCAGCGCGGCCTCGCCGCCGTCCGACAGCTTCCGCCCCACGAGATCCATCGCCTGGATGCCGTTGGTGCCCTCGTAGATCGGACCGATGCGGATATCCCGGAGGAACTGCGCGACGCCGGTTTCCTCGACGAAGCCCATCCCGCCGTGCACCTGTATCGCCTCGTTGGCGACCCAGACGCCGGTGTCGGTGCAGAAGGACTTCGCCAGCGGGGTCAGCAGACCGGCGCGGCTGGTCCAGGCGGGATCGCCGGTGGCGTGCCCCATGTCGATGGCGACCCCGCAGTCGAGCGCCAGAGCGCGGGCCGCAAAGGTTTCGGCCCGCATCGCGACCAGCATCCGGCGCACATCGGCATGGTCCTGGATGGTGCCGGAGGTGCCGCGCAGCGGGCGGCCCTGGACGCGGCCCTCGGCATAGGCGAAGGCAGCCTGCGTGGCCGCCTCGGCGATGCCGACGCCCTGCGTCCCGGTGCCGAGACGGGCGTTGTTCATCATGGTGAACATGCAGCGCATGCCGGCGCCCTCGTCGCCGACCAGCCAGCCGGTCGCGTCGGTGTACTCCATCACGGCGGTCGGGGCGCCGTGCTGGCCCAGCTTGTGTTCGAGGCTGACGACCCGCACGCCATTGCGCGCGCCGGGATTGCCCTCAGCATCGGGCAAGAACTTCGGCACGAGGAACAGCGAGATGCCGCGCGTTCCCGCCGGCGCATCCGGCAGCCGCGCCAGCACGAGGTGCACCGTGTTCTCGGTGAAGTCGTTGTCGCCCCAGGTGATGTAGATCTTCTGTCCCGAGATAGCGTAGCTGCCGTCGCCGTTCGGCACGGCCCGCGTCCGCAGGGCGCCGACGTCGCTGCCGGCCTGCGGCTCGGTCAGGTTCATGGTGCCGTTCCATTGGCCGCTGACCAGTTTCGGCAGGTAGAGTTCCCGGATCCACGGCGCGGCGTGATGTTCCAGCGCCTCGATCTGGCCCTGGCTCAGGAGCGTGGCGAGGTGGATCGTCAGGCAGGAGCCGGACAGCATCTCGTTCAACGCTGTCCCTAGCGCCATCGGCAGTCCCATGCCGCCCGACTCGGGCGACGCCGAGATCCCGAGCCAGCCGCCCTCCGCGATCGCCTGCCAGCCGTCGGCCAGCCCGGGCGCCGTGCGCACGACGCCGTTGTCCAGCCGCGCCGGGTTCTGGTCCGCGACGCGGTTCAGGGGCGCAAGGACATCGGTGCACAGGCGCCCGGCCTCGTCCAGCACGGCGGCGACGGTATCGGGGGTCGCATCGGCAAAGCGTTCGGTGCCCGCCACCCGGTCGAAGCCCACGACATGCTCGAGGACGAAACGGATATCTGCTGTGGGGGCGGTATAGGGCATGGGACCTCCGGGATGCGGTCGCTCTTGGCAGGGGCGCGCCCGGCGCGTAGGACCGGGCGGGCTGCGCTAGGCGTGGCACGGGGCCGCGAGGAGCGGCAATCCTGACGCAGCGTCACGAGGGCACGACGTGGAGACCGAGGTTCTGGCAGGAGATGCGGCGGGGATCGCCCGGGCAGCGGCCTTGCTGCGTGCCGGGCGGCTGGTCGCGTTTCCGACCGAGACGGTCTATGGCCTCGGCGGGTTGGCAAGCGATCCGGCGGCCGTGGCGGCGATCTATGCCGCGAAGGGACGTCCGCAGTTCAACCCCCTGATTGCGCATGTCGCATCGGTCGCGGCGGCGCGGTCGCTCGGTCGCTTCGACACCCGGGCCGAGGCGCTGGCCGCCGCCTTCTGGCCCGGTCCGTTGACGCTGGTGCTGGACCGGCTGCTCGGTGCGCCGGTGGCGGACCTGCTGAGCGCCGGGCTGCCGACGGTGGCGATCCGCGTGCCGGCGCATGACCTTGCGCGGGCCCTGCTGAAGCAGGTCGGCGCGGCGGTCGCCGCCCCCTCTGCCAACCCGTCCGGCAAGGTCAGTCCCACCACCGCCGCGCACGTGCGCGAGGGTCTCGGCGGCCGGATCGATGCGGTGCTCGACGGGGGGCCCTGCGCGGTCGGGGTTGAATCGACGATCCTGTCCCTGGTGAGCGACGGGCCGGTCCGGTTGCTGCGCCCCGGCGGCGTGCCGGTGGAGGCGATCGAGTCGGTGCTGGGCGCGCCGGTCGTCCTCGGTCCCGACGAGGCGCGACCGACCGCACCGGGGCAACTGGCGTCGCACTATGCGCCGCGCGCGCAGGTCGTGCTGGAGGCTGCGATGCGGCCCGAGGGGGCCTTGTGGCTGGGGTTCGGTCCCGGCTGTGACGGGGCCGAGATCAACCTGTCCGAGACGAGCGATCCGGTGGAGGCGGCAGCGCGGCTCTTCGCGGCGCTGCGGACGCTCGACGCGCGGGCCGCTCCCGAACAGGTCATTGCCGTGGCACCGGTGCCGGATACGGGATTGGGGCGTGCGATCAACGACCGGCTGCGCCGGGCCGCCGCGCCGCGCTAGGCGCGTCCGCCGCTGGCCGACAGCAGCAGCGGGTCGATTCCCAGCGACGCCAGCGCCGCGTTCCACTTGCCGCCCGCGTCGGTTCCGAACACGAGGTCGTGCGAGGCATCGGCGGTCAGCCAGCCGTTTTCCTGCAACTCGCTTTCGAGCTGGCCGGGACCCCACCCGGAATAGCCGAGCAGAAGCAACGCGTCCTTCGGACCGCCACCATTCGCGATGTCCTCGAGGATGTCCATCGTCGCGGTCATGCCGATGCGGTCGTCCACCTTCAGCGTCGAGGTCGGGGCCGCGTAGTCCGCGCTGTGCAGCACGAAGCCGCGCCCGTGCTCGACCGGCCCGCCGAAGTGGATGGTGATCGGGCGCATGTCGCTGCTCGGCTCGACGCCGATCTGGCGCAACAGGTCGCCTGCGTCGAGGTCGGTCGCGGGCTTGTTCACGATCAGCCCCATCGCGCCGTCATCGGAATGCGCGCAGACATACACCACACTCCGGTCGAAGCGGGGGTCGCCCATGCCGGGCATCGCGATGAGAAGCTTGCCGCTGAGGCTGTCGAGGTTTTGCTGCGTTTGCATCCCCTCAGCTTGGGGCGTGCCCCGCCGCATATCAAGGCCCGGCCCGTGTCGGGGAGGCCGCAAGCGGGATCTCTCTCCGGTTTGTGATTTCCCCCTGCCGGTCCGCGGCGTAAGGCTGCGCGGCATGACATGGTCCCTCTCCCGCACGCTCGCCTTCGTCCTTGCCCTGTCCTTCAGCCCGGTCGCGGGGTCGGCCGCCGACCCCTCCGCGATGGCGGAGGTGACCCTGCTGCCCGGCTGGCGGACCGCCGAGGGCGTGCATGTCGCGGGGCTGCGCATCCGGCTGGAGCCCGGCTGGAAGACCTACTGGCGCGCCCCCGGCGAGGCGGGCATCCCCCCGGACCTGGACTGGAGCGGCTCGCGGAACCTCGTGGCCGCCGAGACGCGCTTCCCGGCCCCGGAGGTGTTCCACAGTTACGGGGTGCAGACGATCGGCTACACCGGCGAGGTGATCCTTCCCCTGCTGCTGCAGCCCTCCGATCCGGCCGCGCCGATGCAGGTGACAGCCGACGTAAGCCTTGGCGTCTGCCATGACATCTGCATGCCGATGACGACCACGGTGCGGGCCACGTTGCCGGCCGGCGGCACGCCCGATCCGGCCATCCGCGCCGCGCTCGCCGATGAACCGCGGGTGATCGACACCCGGCTGCGCTGCGCCATGGCCCCGATCGCCGACGGCGTGCGGGTCGAGATGGGAATGCGGGCCCCCGACGGGATGGGCCCGGAGGCCGTCGCGGTCATCGAAAGCGGCGATCCCTCGATCTGGGTCAGCGAGACCGAGACGGTGGTGCGCGGCGCGGCCCTGGTCGCCACGGCGGACCTTGTGCCGCCGCGGGGCGCGCCGCTGGTGATCGACCGCTCAAGGCTCAAGGTCACGGTCATCGGCCCGCGCGGCGCGGTCGAGACCGTCGGCTGCGACGCGGGCTGACCCGTCAGGCGGCCGCGCGGCGGCGCCGTTCGAAGACAACCGCCACCGACACGATCCAGACCAGCGCCGTCAGCGCGAGGCTGCCGAGCAGGAACAGCCCGAGCCCCGTGGCCAGCGCCGGTGCGGCCGCAAGCGCGGGCAGGGCCGCCGTCAGCGGGCCGGGCAGGGCGCCGGTCAGGGCCGCAGAGCCCAGCGTCGCCGCGAAGAGGGCTGCATAGCCCGCGGCAAGCGCACCCACCGCAAGGGCCACCGGACGCGCGCGGCCCGGAAGACGCAGTGCACGCCGCGCCGCCGCAACCTGGCGGGCGACATCCAGTTGCATGGCGAGGATCGCCGGAACCACCAGCAGCACCAGCACCATCCCGAACCCGAGGCCGTAGACCAGCGTGATGACAGTGGGCTTGAGGAACTGCGCCTGGGTCGACGCCTCGTACATCAGCGGCGCGAGGCCGAGTACCGTTGTCGCCGTGGTCAGGAACACGGGGCGCAGACGGTCCGAGGTCGCGTCGAGGATGGCGGGAACCAGCCCCCGCTCCTTGGCGTACTCGTCCACTGTCGAGACCAGCACGATCGAGTCGTTGATGATGATGCCGGTCATCCCGATCAGGCCCACGACCGAGAACATGCTCAGCGGCAGATCCCAGATGTAGTGACCCCAGATCGTGCCGACGAGACCGAAGGGAATGATCGCCATCACGACCACCGGCCGGGTCCAGGACGAGAAGATCCACGCCAGCACGAGGTAGATGCCGATCAGGCAGGCCCCGAACCCGGTCAGGGCGTCGGTCAGGAAGTTCTGCTCTTGCTCCGCGAGGCCCGAGAGCTGCGTCGTGACGCCGAAGCGGGTTTCTAGCTCGGGCAGGATCGCGTCGCGCAGTTGCTCGGTGATCTCCTGCGCGCGGGCCGGGTCGTCCTCCGAGATGTCGCCGGTGACCGAAACGACATGCAGACCGTTCTCGCGCCGGATGGTCGAGAAGCCGTTGCGGCTGGACACGCTGACGATGTCCGCCAGCGCGACATAGGCCCCGGACGGGCTGCGCATCAGGGTACGTTCGAGGAAGTCGGCGGTCAGTTCGTCTGCGGGAAGCTCGACGCGGATCGAGGCGGACCGGACGCCCTGCGGGTAGCTGGCGGCCTCGATCCCGTTCAGGCGGTCGCGCAGGACCCGGCCGATGTCGTCGATGGAGAAGCCGAGCGCGGCCCCGGTCGGGGTCAGGCCGAGGACCAGTTCCTCCTTGTCGTAGGACAGGTTGTCCTCGACGGCGGACACCTCCGGGTACTGCGTGACGCGGGCCTTCAGCGCCTCGGCGGCCGCCTTCAGGGTGGCCGAGTCGGCGCCGGTGATCTGCACGTCGAGCGAGTCACCCCCCGGCCCGCCGCGCCAGCCGCGGAAGCTGATGGTTTCCAGCATCGGATGGCTGCCCACGCGCTCCTGCAGGTCGGCGACGAAGGCGAAGCTGGAGTACGGACGGAAATCCGCGTCGATCAGCTCGATAGAGATCGAGCCGAGCTGGTCCGGCTCCTTGGTGTCCGCCCCGGCGAGGCCGCGGCCGCCCGACCCGCCAATCTCGGCCAGCACGTAGGTCAGCGGGTTGGTGCCGTAGCGCTCCTCGTATTCCTTGCCGAGGTCCTCGGTGGTCTGCTGCACCATGCGCAGCACCTCGAGGGTGTCCTCGCGGGTCGCGCCCGGCAGCATGGCGAAGTTGCCGGTGACCGAACCCTGCTCCGGCGAGTTGAAGAAGCGCCAGGTCACGTCGCCGTTGATGAAGAGCGTGATCTGCCCCGCCAGCAGAACCACCGCGCCCGCGAGCACCGGGTACCGCGCCCGGATCACCAGGGCCATCAGCGGGCGGAACAGGGTCTTGCGGAACCAGTCGAGACCCCGGTTCACCTGCCGCGACGGCCAGTCGTACCAGTGGTCACGGCCGGAATGGGCCAGCGCATGGGACATGTGGTTGGGCAGGATCAGGAAGCATTCGATCAGCGACGCGATCAGCACGACGATCACGGTGAACGGAATGTCCGAGATCAGGTCGCCGAACCGTCCTTCGATCAGCGCGAGTCCCCAGAAGGCGATGATCGTCGTGAGCGTCGCGCTGAACACCGGCCCGGCCATGCGGCGGGCGGCGTTCTCGGCCGCGGCGACGGGACCTTCGCCCAGTTGCCGCGCCCGGAAATCGGCGTGTTCGCCCACCACGATGGCGTCATCGACCACGATGCCGAGGGTCAGGATCAGCGCGAAGAGCGAGATCATGTTGATGGTCAGTCCGGCGGCCCACATCAGCGCGATAGCCGCCAGCAGCGACACCGGGATCCCGGCCGCGACCCAGAAGGCGGTGCGTGCGTTCAGGAACAGGAACAGCAGCGCCACGACGAGCGCGAGGCCCACGACCGCGTTGTCGAGCAGGATGTTGAGGCGCCCGGTGATCAGCTCGGCCCGGGTGTTGATCAGGTCGATGGTCACGCCCTGCGGCAGGCCGGCCTGCATTTCGGCGGCGACCTCCTCGACGGTGGCCTGCATCCCGATCGCGTCGCCCTTGTCCGACCGGTCGACGCGGACCGAGATCGCCGGGTTGGGGCCAACGAAATAGGCGCGTTCGCGGTCGATCCCTTCGGTCCGGATCTGCGCCACGTCGCCGAGCGTCAGGGTCGAGCCGTCCGGGTTCGAGCGCAGAACGATGGCGGCGAGCGCCTCGGGGTTGCGGCGCGCCTCGCCGGTGCGGACGCGCTGCGCGCCGCCGGCCACGTCCCCGGCCGGGTTGGTGTCCACCTCGGCGGCGATGGCGCTGGAGATGTCGCGCAGGGCGATGTCATACCGGACAAGATCGGCGGACTCGACGACGACCACGGTCTGCGGGTCGGCGATGCCGCGGATCGTCGTGCGGGTGATTCCGGCCTGGAACAGGCGCGCGACGAACTCGTCGGTCAGGCGCGCCAGCTGGTCGACGCCCACGGGGCCGGTGATGACGACGTCGGTGACCCGGTCGCGCCACGCGCCACGCCGCACTTCCGGCAGATCGGCCTCGGCGGGCAGGGTGGTGACGGCATCGACGGCGGACTGCACGTCATTCGTGGCGCGGGCCATGTCCCAGCCCGGCTCGAAGCTGAGGTCGATCGAGGCGCGACCCTCGCGCGACACCGACTCGGAGCTTTCGACCCCTTCGACGGCCAGCAGGGCCGGTTCGAGCACCTGCACGATGGCGGCGTCCACGTCCTCGGCGCTGGCCCCGTCCCAGGCGACGCTGACCGAGACGTCATCGATGATCACGTCCGGGAAGAACTGCGCCCGCATGTTGGGGATCGCGGCGACCCCGGCCGCAATCATCAGGACCAGCAGCAGGTTCGCGGCCGTGCCGTGGCGGGTGAAGTAGGACAGGATGCCGCCGACATTCCCCAGCATGGATCAGCTCCCCATCCGGCTTTCGAGGCGCGTCACCATCTCGGCGGGCACCTGCTCTTCCTGCAACTGGCTCAGCATCCGCTGGCGGACCTCCGCGGGCATCCGGGTGTTCGCCTCGACGAAGGCGATCAGGCGGGCGCGGCGCTCGGCGTCGAGCGTCAGCATCTCGGGTTCGGGCGGCGCTTCGGCCGCGCCGTCGCGGATCGGGGCGACGCGGATGCCGATGCCGAGCAGCGGCGAGCGTTCGGCCACCACCTCGCGCCCGGCGAGGGCACGGGCCCGCACGATCACGTCGTCGCCCTGGCGGCGCAGGATCTCGACCTGGCCGGCTTCCAGTCGGTCGCCTTCGCCTAGCACGAGCAGGTTGCCGGCCGCGTCAACGGCGGTTGCGGGCAGCACGGCGACGCGCTCCAGCGGCGGCTCGACCACGGTGACGGTGACGAAGTCGCCAGGCCGGAAGCCTGCCGCGCTGTCGAGCGGCGCGAAGAGCTGCCGCCCGGTCTGGCCTTCGCCGACCGAGGCGCTTTCGCGCGTGATGGTCGCCTCGGTAGAGATGTCGATGCCATCCGCGTCGAGCGTGATCCGGACCGGGACCTGCCGCAGCCGGCCCGAGTCGTCGAGAAGCCGGGCATATTGCGCGGTGGACAGGCGGAAGGCCACCTCAAGCTCGGTCGGGTCGATCAGCCGGGCGACCCGCTCGTTCGCGGAGACGAGCCCGCCTGCCAGCACCGCGACATCCGACAGCACGCCGTCGAAGTCTGCGGTCAGGCGGGTATCGGCCAGACGGCGCTCGGCCTCGGCCAGGGCGATCTCGCGCCGGGCGAGCGTCGTGCGGGCGGTGTCGATCCGGCTTTCCGCGGTGGCGAGCGCCTGCCGTTTGGAGAGGACCGACTGCTCGGCGGCGGCCACGGCCAGTTCCGCGGTCTCGACTGCGGCGGCGCTGCCGACACCGCGCTCGGCGAGGTCCTGTTGCCGGGTCAGGGCGCGCTGGCGCAGTTCGACCTGCGATTGCGTTCCGGCAAGATCGTCCTGGGCGAGGGTCAGGGTGCGTTCGGCGTCGCGCAGGCTGGCGCGCGCCTCCTCGAGGTCGGTGCGGGCCACGTCGAGCGCCGCCTGCGCATCGGCGGGATCGATTTCGAGCAGCAGCGTCCCCGCCGGGATGGCGGCACCCTCGACGAAGTTCTCGGCAAGCCGCAGCACCGGACCGCCCGAGGGCGCGCGCAGGTCGAGGGTGCGGCGGCTGACGACTTCGCCGAAGGTCTCGAAGCTGGGCGTCGCGGTGCCGGGCGTCACGGTCAGGACGTTCACGGCCAGAACGCGCTCCTGCGCCGGGCGGGCGAAGGGCACTTCGTTCAGCTTGGCCTGCACGGCCGTCCAGACCGACGCAGCGGCGAAGGTCAGAAGACCGAGGGTCACGGCCATCAGGAACAGCCCCAGCAGGCTGCGGCTCAGAAATCGCATAGACGTCCCTCTCGATGCGGCAGGCAACAAGGGTGATACGCAGCCGACGGCAATTCCGTTGCCGGAATTTTTATCCGGCGATGTACTGCACCAGATAGAGCGTTGCGCCACCAGCCAGAATCGACAGGATCACATTCTTGAGAGCGATCCCGAGCACCAGCGTCACGGCCGCCGCGGACAGCCGCGCCGGGTCCGGGTCGCCCCCGGTGGCCTGCGGCCAGAGAACCAGCGGTGCCACGAGACCCGGCAGCACCGCGACGGCGGTATAGCGCAGGTGGCGCAGCAGCCAGGCGGGAAGCTCGCGGTCGCCGACAAGGCCGAGGAACGAGAAGCGCAGCCCGAAGGTGCCGATGCCGAGCGCGACGATCAGCGCCCAGGTGGTCAGATCGGAATAGCCGGTCATTTCCGCCGCTCCAGCCAGAGCTCGACCTGTGCGCCTGTCATCATCGCCAGCACCGCGGCGCCCGGCAGCCAGAGGTTGTAGGGCAGGAACTGCAGAAGCAGGGCCGCGAGGACCGACACGGCGGCCGCCGCGACATGCGCCAGCGTGCGCAGGGCGGGCGCGATGATGGCGAGGAAGGTGATCGGCACCGCGAAGTCGAGGGCATAGGCATCCGGGATCGTGGTGCCCAGCAGCGCTCCGGCCAGCGTCGCGCCGTACCAGCCCGGCGCGATCGAGGCCGCGACCCCGAAGGCGTAGGCGATCTTCTCTGCCGGGCTCAGCGTTGGCCGCCGCTCGTACTCGAGGCTGGACGCCGCATAGGTCTGATCGACGAGCACATAGGCCAGCAGCGCCCGGCGCCAGATCGGCTGGGATCCCAGGTGCGGCGCGAGAGAGGCCGAATACATCGCCATCCGCAGGTTCACGGCCAGCGCCGAGATCAGCACGATCAGGGTCGGTGTCTGGTCCTGCATCAGTTGCAGCGCGGTGAACTGCGAGGCGCCCGCGATCACGAGGATGGAGAAGGCCATCACCTTGGCAAGGTCCAGACCGGCCTCGGTGCCGACCACGCCGAAGAGCAGTCCGAAGGGGGCCACGACGATCAGGAACGGCAGGCCGTTGCGGAAGCCGCGCCAGAAGCTCGCTTGGGGTGTGGAGGAAGACATGCCGGTGCCTTAGGTTGCCTCGTGGCGGATACAGGGGCGCCGGGCGAGGTTCAAATGGGAAATCGTGATGGGGCGGCCCTGTCGGCCGTGATCCTTGCCGGGGGACTCGGGCGTCGCATGGGCGGCGGCGACAAGCCCCTCCGGCTGCTGGGCGGGCAACCCATCCTCGGGCATGTCATCGCGCGGATCGGACCGCAGGTCCTGCGCCTCGCGCTGAACGCCAACGGGGATCCGGCCCGGTTCGCAGGGTTCGGGCTGCAGGTGCTGCCCGACCCGGTGCCGGACAGGCCCGGGCCGCTGGCGGGCGTGCTGGCCGCGCTGGACTGGGCCGACGGACCGGTGGTCACGGTGCCGGGCGACACGCCGTTCCTGCCGGCCAATCTGGTGGTCCGGCTGCATGCGGCGGCCGGGGACGGCATGGCGGTGGCCTCCGGGCCGGACGGACGGGCGCATCCGACCTGTGCGCTCTGGCCCCCCGGGGCCGCACCGGTGATCCGGGCCGCGCTGGACCGGGGCGAGCGGCGGGTGCGGGAGGTCGCTGCGGCCCTCGGGGCGGCGGAGGTTCCGTTCGAGGGGCCGGACCCGTTCTTCAACATCAACACGCCCGAGGATCTGGTCGAGGCCGAAAGGCGGCTCGGGTGACCGGGTTCGACCGCGTCCTGATGGTCGACTGGTCCGGCGGCAACCGGCAGGGTCCGACCCCGCGCCCGGACGCGATCTGGACCTGCGCGGCCGAGGGGATCGCTGTCGAGGCGCCGCGCTATCACCGGGGGCGTCAGGACGTCGAACCGATGCTGCGGGACGAGATCGCGCAGGCGCTGGCGCAGGGTCGGCGGCTTCTGATCGGTTTCGACTTCCCGTTCGGCTATCCGGCGGGCGTGGCGCGGGCGCTGACCGGTCAGGACGACCCGTTCGCGCTCTGGCATTGGATCGCCGCGCGGATCGTCGATGCGCCCAAGGCGAACAACCGGTTCGACGTGGCCGCCGCGATAAATGCTGCCTTTCCTGGCGTGGGTCCATGCTGGGGCAACGGGCTGAAGCGGGACATTCCCGGCCTGCCCCGGAAGGGGCGCGACCGCACCGCGCCCGTGCCCGAGCGGCGGCTGGCCGAGACACGGGCGAACGGGGCGTTTCCGGTCTGGCAGATGTCCGGCGCCGGGGCCGTGGGCGGGCAGGTGCTGATGGGCCTGCCGGTGCTGGCCCGGTTGCGGGCGGCCTGTCCGGGGCAGGTGGCGGTCTGGCCCTTCGAGCAGATCACCGCGCCGGTCGTCATCGCCGAGGTCTGGCCGTCGCTGGTTGTGAAGGGGCGGCCACCGCCGGGCTGGATCAAGGACGCCTGGCAGGTGACCCGCCTTGCGACGGTCCTCGTCGCGCTGCCGCCGCTGCAGATGCAGGCCCTGCTGACCGAGGGCATTCCGGACGTCGCGCGCCGCGAGGAGGGCTGGATCGTCGGGCTGGGGCAGGAGGCGGTGCTGGGTCGCTGAGCGTGCTCAGTCGAACATCCCGGTCACGCGGCCGAGCAGCATGAAGGCCCGCGCCGAGCGCGTTTCCGAGAACTCGGCCAGTTCCTCGTCCGTGGCGTCGCGGGCGAAGTTCACCAGCGTGCGGTCGAACTGGCGCAGGAAATGGTGGGCGGTATCGCGGAACACGCTGTCCGAGCGCATCCGGGCGGAGGTCAGGGCGAGGCAGGACCGGTCGCGGATCGCGCCCAGCCCGGAGACCGCGCCGCCGCGCTCGCCCTCCGCGAACTTGCGCCACAACTCGGGCCGGGTCCGGTCCGGGCGCAGGTCGTCCATGTAGATGCCGTCCTGGCTGAACAGCGTCAGGATGTCCTGCGCCGAGCGGATCAGCTTCGACGCCTCGCGATCCTCCAGGGCCAGCCGCAGCGCGCGGAACCCGTCCTTGTCCTCGGCGGTCTCGGGGAAGTTTGCGGCCTTGATGAAATCGGCAACCGAGATCGGCTCGGCCAGATCCTCGATCGGGGTCCCGAGGGCCAGGACGGGCTGCGCCTCGACGGTGCGGGTGGCGGTGACGTGCACAGGCTTCACCAGCGCGGGCTTGTTGGCACTGGCGGCCCCTTCCCGTCGTGAGGTGAACTTGACCAGCGCTTCCTCGGTCTGCCGCGCGGTGGCGGCAATCTGGTCGAGCTTCTTCTCGACCGAGGGCTTCAGCGCTGCGCCGCCGGACTGCGCCTGCTCGATATAGGCATAGCGCATGGCGGTGATGGCGGATTGCAGCCGGGTCGCTTCGTCCCGCATCACGCGGGCGGTGCGCGCCACGGCGGCGGCAACCCATATCAGGGCGATGGGCATGAAGATGGCGACCAGCGCCATGACGAAGCCGAAGGGGTCGTCCGGCGTTTCGATCCCGAACCCGAGGAACGCGGTCGCGACGACGACCAGCCAGAGCACGGACAGGAAGACAGCGATGATCTCGACCGCGGTCAGGCGGCGAACGCCGTCCTGCCGGTCGAAAACCCCGAGGTTCAGTGGGCGCTCATCTTTCCGGTCTGCCATGCCTGCGCCCGCTCAGGGGGTCCTATTTGTACTCGATCGACACGATTTCATACGACCGCGTGCCCCCAGGCGTCCGTACTTCGACACTGTCACCCTCCTCCTTGCCGATCAAGGCCCGGGCAATGGGGGACTTCACGTTCAGCAGACCGTTTTCGAGGCTGGCTTCGTGCTCGCCGACGATCTGGTAGGTCTTTTCCTCGTCGGTGTCCTCGTCGACGATGGTCACGGTCGCCCCGAACTTGATCGCGCCGGACAGCCGTGCCGGGTCGATCACGTCGGCCAGCGACAGGATCGCCTCGAGTTCCTTGATCCGTCCTTCGATGAAACTCTGTTTCTCCCGGGCGGCGTGGTATTCGGCGTTCTCCGACAGGTCGCCGTGCTCGCGCGCCTCGGCGATGGCCCGGATCACGGCAGGCCGCTCCTCGGACTTGAGCTGTTTGAGTTCGGCGTCCAGCGCGGCGTAGCCCGCGCGGGTCAGGGGGATCTTTTCCATGAAAGGCCTTCGGATCGGAGCCAGCTTGGGCGACCACAATAGGGGTGTGCCACCGGGGTGCAAGGCGCATATCGCCTTGGCTGCGGCCTGTTGCAAGGGGCCTGCCGAACTGGTCGCGGCGTCGCAATTGACCCCTTGCGGTGTGCCCGCTACGAGTTCCGGGATTTCCGTCGCGCTGCGGCGCGGAACCAGAGGGGAGCCGAACATGTCCGAGATCGAACGCGAGTCGATGGAGGTTGACGTCGTCATCGTGGGCGCCGGTCCTGCCGGACTGTCCGCCGCGATCCGGCTCAAGCAGCTCGATCCCGATCTGGCGGTCGTCGTGCTGGAGAAGGGCTCGGAAGTGGGGGCGCATATCCTGTCGGGCGCGGTGCTCGACCCCTGCGGCCTCGACAGGCTGATTCCCGACTGGAAGGACAAGGGTGCACCGGTCACCGTGCCGGTGACGCAGGACCGCTTCTACATGCTGGGCGAAGGCGGGGCGCTGCGCATTCCCAACAGCATCATGCCGCCCTTCATGCACAACCACGGCAACTACATCGTGTCGATGGGGAACGTCTGCCGGTGGATGGCCGAGCAGGCCGAGGCGCTGGGCGTCGAGATCTTCCCGGGCATGGCCTGCTCGGAACTGGTCTACGGCGTGGACGGCACCGTGAAAGGTGTCGTCGCGGGCGAGATGGGCAAGCAGTCGGACGGCACGCCCGGGCCGAACTACGAGCCGGGCATGGAGTTGCTGGGCAAGTACGTCTTCCTCGGCGAGGGCGTGCGCGGTTCGCTGTCGAAGGAAGTCATCGCGAAGTTCGATCTTGCGAAGGACAGCGACGTGCCGAAGTTCGGCATCGGCATGAAGGAGATCTGGGAGATCGACCCGGCCAAGCACCGCGAAGGCTCGGTAACCCACACGATGGGCTGGCCGCTGGGCGGCAACGCGGGCGGCGGGTCGTTCGTCTACCACCTCGACAACAACCAGGTCTACGTCGGCTTCGTGGTCCACCTGAACTACGAGAACCCGTATCTCTACCCCTACATGGAGTTCCAGCGCTTCAAGCACCATCCGATGATCGCGGAGCTGCTGAAGGGCGGGAAGCGCATCGCCTACGGCGCGCGGGCGATCTCGGAAGGGGGCTACCAGTCGATCCCGAAGGCGGCGTTCCCGGGCGGCGTGCTGCTCGGGTGCTCGGCGGGCCTCGTGAACGTGCCCCGGATCAAGGGCAACCACAACGCGATGCTGTCCGGCATGGCGGCAGCGGACGCGGCGGTGGAGGCGATCCGGGCCGGGCGCGCGGGCGACGTGCTCGAGGGTTACGACAGCGAGCTGCGCACCGGGCCGGTGGGGCGCGACCTGAAGCGGGTGCGGAACGTCAAGCCAATGTGGTCGAAGTGGGGCCTCGGGGCGTCGCTGACGCTGGGCGGGTTCGACATGTGGACCAACGCCCTCTTCGGTGTCTCGCTGTTCGGCACCCTGTCGCATGGCAAGACCGACGCGGCCGCCACCGGCAAGGCGTCGAAATTCAAGCCGATCGATTATCCGAAGCCCGACGGCGTGCTGTCCTTCGACCGCCTGACCAACGTCAGCTATGCGATGACCAACCACGAGGAAAGCCAGCCTTCGCACCTGCGGCTTGCTGATCCGTCGATCCCGATCTCGGTCAACCTGCCGACCTACGCGGAGCCGGCGCAGCGCTATTGTCCGGCGGGCGTCTACGAGGTCGTCGAGGAGGCGGGCAAGGCGCCGCGGTTCGTCGTGAACTTCCAGAACTGCGTCCACTGCAAGACCTGCGACATCAAGGACCCGAGCCAGAACATCACCTGGGTCACCCCGCAGGGCGGCGACGGACCGAACTATCCGAACATGTGAACCGGGGCGCGGGCGGTCTCCGCCCCGCCTCCGGTCACGGGCTGGTGAGGGCTTGCGGCCCCCGCCCGCATTGCCATGCCCCGGCCCCGGCACTAGGCTTCGGTCGGCCCACGGAAAAAAGGTTGCCCCCATGCGTCTGCTGATCCCCGCCCTCGTCTCGGTTGCCATGGTGGTCGGGGGGCAGGCTCCGGCGCAGGACGAGAACGCTGGGGCGTACCTGGCCGGGCGGGTGGCGTCGTCGAACAGCGATTTCGAGGCAACGGTCGAGTATTACGGTCGCGCGCTGATGGCCGACCGGACCAACAAGGACCTGATGGAGGGGACGGCGCTGGCCTATGTCGCACTGGGCCAGTTCCAGAGCGCAGTGCCGATCGCGCGCCTGATCCTCGAACAGCAGGACATGAACCAGGTCGGGCGCCTCGTCACGACGGTGCAGGAATTGATGACCGGCGTCTCCAACGAGACCATCGAGGAACTGCGCCAGGGCACACGCGTCGGCGCGCTGATCGACGGCCTGCTGACCGGTTGGGCGCTGATGGATCAGGGCAAGGTCGGCGCCGCGTTCGAGGCGTTCGATACCTTCGCCGAGGACCCGCAGTACACCGACTTCACCCTCTACCAGAAGGGCATGGCCCTTGCGCAGGTCGGCGATTTCGAGAGTGCCGCCGCGCTGCTCGGGGACTTCTCGCCCAACGGCATCGGCCCGACCCGGCGCAGCGTGCGCGCGCTGGCGCAGGTCTATGGGCAGCTCGGGCGGTTCGACGACGCTGTCGCGCTGCTGGAGGCCAGCTTCGATCTGACCGATCCCGAGATCGCACCGCTCTACGCAAGCCTCAAGGCCGGTCAGGCGGTGCCGTTCGACATCGTGCCGACGCCGAGGGACGGCATGGCCGAGGCGTTCTACCTGGTGGCCACGGCGCTGGAAGGGACGGCCGCGGACAGCTTCACCCTGCTCTACAGCCGTCTGGCCGAGGTCCTTGCCCCGCACCTGACGGATGCGACGTTGCTCTCGGCGCGGCTGCTCGAGCGGCTGGACCAGACCGATCTCGCCGTGAAGAGCTACAACGCCGTCGCGCCGGAAGACCCGCTGTACCTGCGCGCGCAGATCGGCCGGGTCAGCGCCCTCCGCGACGTGGACCGTATCGACGAGGCGCTGGCTGTGCTCGACACGCTGGCCACGACCTATCCGGACTCGCATCTCGTCCACAGCACCCGGGGCGATACCCTGCGTGGCGTCGAGCGCTTCGCCGAGGCGTCCGAGGCCTATACCCGGGCGATCACGCTTCTGGGGTCGCCGCAGCCGGGCGACTGGTTCGTCTACTATGCGCGTGGCATCACGTATGAGCGCACGGATCGCTGGGACGAGGCCGAGGCCGATTTCCGCAAGGCACTGGAGCTGAGCCCCGGCCAGCCGGGCGTGCTGAACTATCTCGGCTATTCGATGGTCGAGATGGGGATCAACCTGCCGGAAGCCCTGCAGATGATCCGGCAGGCCGTCGAGGCACGGCCGGACAACGGCTACATCGTCGACTCGCTCGGGTGGGTCCTCTACCGGCTCGGACGGTTCCAGGAGGCCGTCGTCCAGATGGAGCGCGCGGCCGAACTGAAACCGGTCGATCCCATCGTGACGGACCACCTCGGCGATGTCTACTGGGCCGTCGGGCGCAAGCGCGAGGCCGAATTCCAGTGGCGGCGTGCGCTGTCCTTCAACCCGGAACCGGACGAGGCCGAACGTATCCGCCGCAAGCTGGACGTCGGTCTCGATGTGGTGCTGGAGGAGGAAGGCGCGCCCTCGCTGGCCGAGAAGGCCGCCAACGCACCGACCGATCTCTGAGGCGGTGACGTGACCGGGACGGTCTCGTCCTTCGCACCGGCGAAGATCAACCTTGCCTTGCACGTCACCGGGCGGCGCGCGGACGGCTATCACCTGCTGTCATCGCTCGTGGTCTTTGCCGACATCGGTGACCGGGTCAGCGCGGCCCCGGGCGACGGGCTGTCGCTGCGGGTGACCGGGCCGCGCCGCACCGGGGTGCCGGAGAACGCGTCGAACCTCGTGCTGAAGGCGGCTACTCTGCTGGGCGGGGACAGGGGAGCCGCGCTGACGCTGGACAAGCACCTGCCTGCCGCCAGCGGCATCGGCGGCGGTTCGTCCGATGCGGCGGCGGCCCTGCGGGTGCTCGCGCGCCTGTGGGATGTGCCCTTGCCGGATGCCGCGGCGGTACTGGCGCTCGGTGCGGATGTGCCGGTCTGTCTCGCGCCGCGCCCGGTGGTGATGGAGGGGATCGGCGAGCGTCTGCGCCCGGTGCCCGAGCTGCCGTCGCTTGCGATCGTGCTGGTCAATCCGGGGCTGGAGGTCGCCACGCCCGCCGTCTTCCGGGGGCTTGAGCGGCGAGACGGCACTCCCCTCGATCCCGTGCCGGGGGGCACCTCTGCGGCGGAGTTTGCCGGCTGGCTGGCCGCGCAGCGCAATGACCTGGAGGCGCCGGCGCGCGCTCTGGCGCCCGAGATCGGGACGGTTCTGGCCGCGCTCGGGGGCACGTCGGGTTGCCTGCTGGCGCGGATGTCGGGAAGCGGGGCGACCTGCTTCGGGCTCTACGCCGATGACGAAAGCGCCGCGGAGGGCGCGCGCACCCTGCAGATGGCACAGCCGGGCTGGTGGGTGGTGTCAGGCCGCGTGCTGGCGGCAGACGATCAGAGCACGCGCGCCACGACGTAATCGGCGAGATCGTCCAGCATCCCGCGCAGCTTGTGCTCGGGAAGGGTTGCTAGGGCCGCCTTCGCGCGGGCGATCCAGTCGAGCGCTTCCTGCCGGGTCGCGTCCAGTGCGCCATGCTTCCGCAGCAGCGCCTGCGCCTGTTCGAGGTCGCCGTCGCCCTGCCGTCCCTCGCCGATGACACGCTGCCAGAAGGCGCGCTCGTCGGCATCGGCGGCCGCAATCGCCTTGATCACCGGCAGCGTCAGCTTGCCTTCGCGGAAGTCGTCGCCGGTGTTCTTGCCCATCACCGCGGCCACGCCGCCGTAATCGAGCAGGTCATCGACGATCTGGAACGCGATGCCGAGCGCATCGCCATAGGCATAGAGGGCGCGCACTTGTGCGTCCGAAGCCCCGGCAATCACGCCGCCAACCTCGTTGGCGGCCGAGAACAGGGCCGCCGTCTTGCCGCGCACGACCTTCAGGTAGGTGTCCTCGGTGGTGCCGAGGTCCCGGGCGGCGGTCAGTTGCAGGACTTCGCCCTCGGCGATCGTCGCGGCGGCGTCCGAGAGGATGTCGAGCACCCGGAGCGAGCCGGTCTCGACCATCAGCTGGAACGAGCGGGCGAACAGGTAGTCGCCGACCAGAACGCTGGACTGGTTGTCCCAGAGCAGGTTGGCGGTGGGCCGCCCGCGCCGCTGGCCGCTCTCGTCCACGACATCGTCGTGCAGCAGCGTCGCGGTGTGGATGAATTCGACCGTGGCCGCCAGCTTGACGTGGTCCTCGCCCTCGTAGCCCATCATGCGGGCGCTCGCGAGCGTCAGCATCGGGCGCAGGCGCTTGCCGCCCGCCTCGATCAGGTGGGCCGTCACCTGCGGGATGCGCGGGGCGTGCTCGCTCGACATTCGGGCGCGGATGGTGTCGGTCACGCGCTCCATGTCCGCCGCAAGCCAGGCAGCGAGTCGTTCGTGCGGCTTTGTTGCGGTCGTGTCCAAGCTCATTGCCGTTCCGTCAGGTGTCTCGACAAGCGCGGTGGCCTGTCCTTATGTCCGGGGCATGGAAGAACTGCTGCGCACAACCGATCCTACCGTGATCGCCTTCGCCCGGGCCTTGCTGTCCGGCGAGGATATAGAGTGCTTCGAAATGGACGTCCATATGAGCGTTCTGGAAGGCTCGATCGGCGTCCTGCCACGCCGGTTGCTGGTGCGGCGCGAAGACCTGTTCGTGGCCCGGGCCGTGATGACCGACAACGGGATCGAGGTCAGCCGGCGGTGACCGAGCCCGGCCTCAGCCAGGATGCCTTTCTCGGCGGACGTTTGCGCCTCTGGCAGCCGCTGAACGGGTTCAGGTCCGCCTCGGATGCCGTGCTGCTGGCGGCGGCGGTTCCGGCCCGGCCCGGCGAGCGGGTTCTCGAGCTTGGCTGTGGTGCCGGGGTCGCGGCCCTGTGTCTCGCCGTGAGGACGGGAGCCTCGGTGCTGGGGCTGGAGATCAACCCGGCCTATGCCGCGCTCGCCCGGCGCAATGCGGCTGAGAACGCGCTGCCGCTTGAGGTGCTCGACGGCGATGTCGCGGCACCGCCGGCCGAACTCAGGGCGCAGAGCTTCGATCACGCGTTTCTCAATCCGCCCTATTTTCCCGCCGGGGGCGGAATCGGTGCGCAGGATGCCGGGCGGGAAGCCGCCTTGCGCGAGAAATTGCCGCTGGCGTCCTGGGTGGATTCCGCGGTGCGGCGTCTCCGTCCGGGCGGCACCGTGACCCTGATGCTGAGGGCCGACCGGCTGCCCGACGCGTTGAAGGCGTGCGATGACCGGGTCGGGGGGATCGTCGTCAGACCCCTCCAGCCGCGGATCGGGCGCGCAGCGAAACGCGTTGTGCTGCAAGCGGTAAAGGGGTCGAGAACGCCCTTCCGGTTGAGTGCACCCTTTCTGCTGCACGCCGCGGTTCGACACGAGCGCGACGCCGAGGATCACACCCCCGAGGCCGATGCCGTTCTGCGCCTCGGGGCGGCGCTGCCGATGGACGGCGGGGCCTGAGCGCTGCAGGCGCGGCATCACGGGGCTTGTCACAAGTCTTTTGTGCAGGTGACACGACTCTCTTTCCGTGCTGCACTGAAGGCGTTCACACCATGAAGGAGGTCTCCATGACGGTTAGTTCGCATCTTCAGGAACTGCGCCGGAAACATCAGTCCCTCTCGGAGAAAGTGGACCTCGCCCATCGAAGCGCCTCCGCAGACAGCCTCGAGATCGCCGAACTGAAAAAGAAGAAGCTCAAGCTCAAGGAAGAGATCGAGCGTCTGCAGCGGCACTGAGCCCGCCTGCCAGTCGAGTCGGGCGTCCGGCCGCAGATGCGGCGGGCGCCCTTTTCTTTTGCTGATCGTCAGCCCAGAAACTGCCGGATCGCATCCAGTTCCGCCGGGGCGATCTCGTGCCCGCCCGCGTGCCAGAAGAGGTCGACCTCCGCCCCTTGCGCGGTCAGCCAGTCGGCGAAGCGCCGGGTGAGGTCGGCCGGGCAGATCGGGTCCCGTTGCCCGGCGGTGATCAGGATGCTGCGCCCGGCCAGTCCCGGCTGGGCCGGAGGGTCGAACGGGATCAGCGGATGCAGCAGCACCAGCCGGTCCACCAGTGCAGGCTCGTCCATCGCGACGCTGGCAAGGATGTTCGCGCCGTTCGAATAGCCGAGGCCGGTGACCCGCGATGGCGACAGCCGCGCCTTGTGCGCCGCGAGGAACGCCGCCATCGCCCGGGTGCGCGCGGCGAGATCCGCCATGTCGTAGACCCCTTCGCCGGTGCGCCGGAAGTAGCGCAATGCGCCCATCTCCGACACGTCCCCGCGCGGCGAGATCACGTGCGCCCCGGGCACCAGCGCGCCCGCGGCGTCGTGGAACTGGACCTCCGACCCGCCGGTGCCGTGGAAGGTGAACACCAGCTCACCCCCCGGCGCCCCGGCCGTTTCGGCATAGGCATACGCGGTGGCGGGGTCAGTCATGGATGGGCTCCAGAAGCTCGGTCAGCTTCGCGCGCAGGTGCTCGTGCTGCGTCGGCAGGCGAAGCGCCTCGCCCAGATGGGCGGTGTCCTCGTCCCGGTCGAAGCCGGGTTCGTTGGTGGCCACCTCGAACAGCACCCCGCCGGGCGTCCGGAAATAGATCGCCCAGAAATAGTCGCGGTCGATCACCGGCGTCACGCTGTAGCCGGTATCGAGCAGGGCCTTGCGGACCTCCAGCTGCGCGGCGCGGTTTTCGACCGAGAAGGCGATGTGGTGGACCGAGCCCGCCCCCTGCTGGGCGTAGTTGGCGCCCCGGACGGTCTCGATGTCCAGCGTATCGGCGCCGTTCCCGTTCGGGACGCGCAGGCGCACGGTCCCGTCCTGCCGATCGGTCACCTCGTAGCCCATGAAGCGCATCAGCTCCTCGCTGGCGCCGCCGTCCGAGACCCGCATCTGGGCCGAGTGAAAGCCGCGGATCGCGACGTCCTCCGGGACGCCGTTGCCGGTCCAGGGGGTGCGCGGGTCGTCGTCGGTCTCGACCAGCGCGAAGCCGTCGCCGTCCGGACCCCGGAAGTGAAGCCGCGCTTCGCCGAACAGGGTCTCGCGGGCAAGGCCGCTGACCCCGGCCGCACCGAGTCGCTCTTCCCAGTAGCCGAGGCTGCCTTTCGGCACGGCAAAGACCGTGGTGCCGACCTCGCCAAGGCCCGGGCGCCCGGGCGCGGCGTTGGGGAACGGAAAATAGGTCATGACGGTGCCGGGCGTGCCAAGCTCGTCCCCGTAGTAGAGGTGATAGACATCCGGCGCGTCGAAGTTGACGGTCTTCTTGACCCGGCGCAGGCCGAGCACCTTGGTGAAGAAGGCGTTGTTGGATTGCGCACCGCTCGCCAGCGAGGTGACGTGGTGCAGGCCGTTGATCTGCGTGAGCATGTGCTCCTCCATCTCTGTTCGGGGCTGAGATAGCCGGGAGACCCTGCGCATAAACCCGCGAAACGGGACAGGTCAGGTGCGTGCGCGCACAGGTCTGCGACTGCCCCAGGCCGCCAGCGCCGCGCCGCCGGTGATCAGGAGGGCCGCCAGGAACAGCACGGGGGAGGGCGGCGCGATGCCGGTCGCCACGAGGATCAGGGTCGAGAACAGCGGTGCGGCGTAACTGGCGACGCCGAGCAGCTGGATGTCGCCCTGCTTCACTCCGATGTCCCAGACGTAGAACGCGAGGCCCACCGGCCCGAGGCCGAGACCGATCACCGACGCCCAGCCGAGCGCAGAGACCGGCCAGACGGTTTCCTCCAGCGCGAGGTGCAGCGGAACCGACAGCACTGCCGTAGCGAGGCAGAAGACCGCGACGCTGTCGGTGGGGATGTGCCCGATCCGGCGCGACAGGACCGAATAGCCCGACCAGACCAGCGCGCAGAGCAGCGCGATCCCCAGCCCCGGCAGGGCCGCCATGTCGATCGCCAGCGTCTGTCCCCGCAGCACCAGAAGCGCCGCCCCCGTCAGGGCCGCCAGCGCGCCGAGGACATGACGCAGGCCGAGACGCTCGCCCGGCAGCAAGCCGGAGAAGAGGACGATCAGCAGCGGCCAGAGGTAGGCGATCAGCCCGGCTTCCGCGGGCGGGGCGAGGCGCAGCGCCGTGAAGTAGAGGGCGTGGTACCCGAAGAGGCCCATCGTCCCGAAGGCATAGACCTTCAGCGGCACCTTGCGCAGCCGGTCTACGCCGCCGCGCGCCAGAACCCAGACCAGGCCGATTGCCCCGCCCACGGCGAAGGTGAGCGCGTTCAGCAGCAGGGGCGGCACCGGGGCCGAGCCGACCGTGAACAGCGCCAGAAGCGCCCAGAGCAGGACAGCGACGAAACCGGTGGCGGTGGCAGCGGGACGGGTCATGCCGCGGTCATGTCCCGGCCGCTGGAAAAAGAAAAGGCCCGCCAGCGTGGCGGGCCTGTCCCTTGGTCCGGGCCGGAGCGTCAGACGAAGAACTGCGCACCGTTGGCCGAGATCGTCGAGCCGTTGATGAAGCCCGACTGGTCCGAGGCGAGGAAGACCACGCAGCGCGCGATTTCCTCGGGCTCGCCGAGACGGCCGGCCGGGATGCCCTTGATGATCTTCTCGCGCACCGACTCGTCGATGGCCATGACCATCTCGGTGGCGATGTAGCCGGGGCAGATCGCGTTCGCGGTGATGCCGAACTTTGCGCCTTCCTGGGCCAGCGACTTCACGATGCCGAGGTCGCCCGCCTTGGTCGCGGCATAGTTGACCTGGCCGGCCTGGCCCTTCTGACCGTTGATCGACGAGATCACGATGACCCGGCCGAACTGGCGCTCGCGCATGCCCGGCCAGACCGGGTGCACGGTGTTGAAGACGCCGGTGAGGTTGGTGCCGATCACCTCGTTCCACTGTTCGGGCGTCATGCGGTGGAACATCGCGTCGCGGGTGATGCCCGCGTTTGCGACGACCACGTCGATCGGGCCCAGGTCGGCCTCGACCTGCGCGATGCCGGCCTTCGACGACTCGTAGTCGGCGACGTCCCACTTGTAGGTCTTGATGCCGGTGGCCTCGGTGAAGGCCGCGGCCTTCGCGTCATTGCCGGCATAGGTCGCGGCGACTTCGTAGCCTTCGGCCTTGAGTGCCTTCGAAATGGCTTCGCCGATGCCCCGGCTGCCGCCAGTGACGAGCGCAACACGTCCCATTTGTCCCTCCGTTCGGATACGTTTGCAACGACGTTACGCCGATGCGCGGTGTCCGCGCAACAATATTGCGCGGACATGCTGTCGCGGGTGTGGCGCCCTTACGGACGCTCGAGGCACATGGCCACGCCCATGCCGCCGCCGATGCACAGGGTGGCAAGGCCCTTCTTGGCGTTGCGGCGCTTCATCTCGAACAGCAGCGTGTTCAGGATGCGCGCGCCCGACGCGCCGATCGGGTGACCGATGGCAATCGCGCCGCCGTTCACGTTCACGATCGACGGATCCCAGCCCATGTCCTTGTTCACCGCGCAGGCCTGCGCGGCGAAGGCCTCGTTCGCTTCGACGAGGTCGAGGTCCTCGGCCTTCCAGCCGGCCTTTTCCAGCGCCTTGCGGGACGCGAAGATCGGGCCGACGCCCATGATCGACGGGTCGAGGCCGGCCGTCGCGTAGGAGACGATGCGGGCAAGCGGCTCGATCCCGCGCTTCTCGGCCTCGTCGGCGGTCATCAGCAGGGCCCCGGCGGCACCGTCGTTGATGCCCGAGGCGTTCGCCGCGGTCACAGAGCCGTCCTTGGTGAAGGCCGGGCGCAGCTTCTGCATCCCCTCGATGGTCGCGCCGTGACGGATGTACTCGTCCTTGTCCACGATGATGTCGCCCTTGCGGGTCTTGATGGTGAACGGGATCACCTCGTCGTCGAACTTGCCGGCCTTCTGCGCCGCCTCGGCCTTGTTCTGCGAGGCCAGTGCGAATTCGTCCTGCATGTCGCGGCTGATCTGCCACTGCTCGGCGACGTTCTCGGCGGTCTGGCCCATGTGGTAGCCGTTGAAGGCGTCCCAGAGCCCGTCCTTGATCATCGAGTCGATGAATTTCATGTCGCCCATCTTGTGCCCGGCACGCAGGTTCGCGACATGGGGCGACATCGACATGTTTTCCTGCCCGCCGGCGCAGACGATGGCAGCATCGCCGAGCTGGATGTGCTGGGCGGCCAGCGCGACGGCGCGCAGGCCCGAGCCGCAGACCTGGTTGATGCCCCAGGCGGCGCTTTCGATCGGCAGGCCGGCGTTGACATGGGCCTGGCGGGCCGGGTTCTGGCCCTGACCGCCGGTCAGCACCTGGCCAAGGATGGTCTCGGACACCTCGGACTTGTCGATCCCGGCGCGGGCAACCAGCGCTTCGAGCACGGCCGCGCCGAGGTCATGGGCCGGAGTGTTGGCGAAGGAACCGCTGAAGCTGCCGACCGCGGTGCGGGCGGCGGAGGCGATCACGACATTGGTCATCAAGAGGTCTCCCTTGGTCATCAGGCCAAATGGCCACTGCGCCCGGGAACCCCACGGCCCCAGGGTGTGGCCCTTCGTCTAAAGAGGGTGGGAGTTGGGCACAACAGACAGGGTGTCACGCCGGAGGGCGTGGTTCGCGGTCGCCGCGAGCGGGGCTGGGTCAGTCCCCGGTGTCGGTCCAGGGGGGCCGGGTGGTCGGTGCCCCGTAGAGATAGCCCTGCAGGCAATCGAGGCCGATCCCCGCCAGGAAAGCGGCGTCTGCGCGCGTCTCGACCTGCTCGGCGACGGTCAGCATGTCGAGTTGCTGCCCGATCTGCACCATGGCCTGCATCAGCACCTGGTTGTCGGTGTCGGTGGCGACACCGCGCACGAACTGGCCATCGATCTTGATGATGTCGAAGTAGAAGTCGCGCAGGTAGCGGAAGCTGGTGAAACCGGCGCCGAAGTCGTCCAGCGCGAAGATCAGGCCGGAGGCGCGCAGGTCGGCCATGAAGGCGGTCACGAGGTCGGGCACCATCATGGCCGAGCTTTCGGTGATCTCAAGGATCAGCCGCCCGGCGATGTCCGGTGCGGTGCGCAGGCCCCGGTCCAGTGCCGCGCGCCACGGCCCGTAGCCGATCGACCGGGCGGAGAGGTTCAGCGCCAGCTTCAGCTCCGGTTCGGCGGCCAGCACCGCGATCCCTTCTTCCAGGGCCAGAACGTCGAGCTTTCGGCCGAGCTCCTGCGTTTCGACGGCCCCCATGAAGTCGCGGGCCGGAATGATCCGCCCGGTCGGGTCGAGGACCCGGATCAGCCCCTCCCAGAACACGGGCGTTCCGGGCGACTGGGCCGCGACGACAGGCTGGAAGGCCAGCATGACCTCCTTCCGGGCAACCGCAGCCTGCACCATCGCCATCGTCTCGCGGTCGCGCGAATCGAGGGCGGCGGCCAGCGGGCTGTCCGGACCGGTGAAGTCGGGCGGGGTCGGCGTGTGGCCCATCGGCGGCTCCTTCGTCCGGGAGAGACTGCGACGGGAAGGGTTGCCAACTCCTGAATATTCGCGTTTCGTTCCAATTTGACGCAATCGGGGGCCAAATGATGAGCGAGCGCTGCACCTGGTGCGGGACCGACCCGCTCTACGTCGCCTACCACGATACCGAGTGGGGGGTGCCCGAGCGCGATCCGCGCGCGCTGTGGGAGAAGCTGGTGCTCGACGGGTTTCAGGCCGGGCTGTCATGGATCACCATCCTGCGCAAGCGCGAAGCGTTCCGGGCGGCCTTCGCCGGGTTCGATCCCGAAACCGTCGCGCGCTGGGGCGAGGCCGACGTCCTGCGCTGTCTTGCCGATCCGGGCATCGTCCGGCACCGCGGCAAGATCGAGGCGACCATCGGTAATGCCCGCGCCTTCCTCAAGATCGAGGACGCCGGTCCCGGCTTTGCCGCCTATTGCTGGGACACGGTGAGCGGCGTGCCGCTGCAGCCCCGCCGCGCAACGATGGCGGACGTCCCTGCCGCGACGCCCGAGTCGGAGGCGCTGTCGAAGCGCCTGCGCAAGGACGGGTTCCGGTTCTGCGGTCCCACCATCGTCTATGCGTGGATGCAGGCTTGCGGTCTGGTGAACGACCACATCGTCACCTGTCCGCGCCATGCTCCGGTGGCGACTCTGGGCTAGGGGCGGGCGAGACCCGGACCCTCCGCGTCCCCGGGAGGTGCGGCGCGGTGACGGGCCTTGATCTGGTCCGAGGTTTCGCGGCTGCCGTCATGGCTCCAGCCGGGCGGGGCGACCGCGTACATCAGCCGCTGTCGCAGGGTCAGCCCGGGACGCGTCACGTCGCGGAAGATTGCCACCCACTCATGGAATGCCACCCGCAGCGGGTTGAAGGTGCCCAGGTTGTGGACGAGGCCGTAGTCCACCTTTTCGCGGTCGTCCTCCGCGACGAAGGTCCCGAAGAGCTTGTCCCAGACGATGAAGACACCCGCATAGTTTGCATCGAGATATCTTGCGTTCCGGCCGTGGTGGACGCGGTGGTGCGAGGGCGTGTTCATCACCGCCTCGACCCAGCGCGGCAGACGGCCGATCGCCTCGGTATGGATCCAGAACTGGTAGATCAGGTTGAGGCCGCCGACGAACAGCACCATGGCCGGATGGAAGCCCAGCAGGATCAGCGGCGCGCGCACGATCATCATGAAGGTGAAGGTCCCGGTCCAGGTCTGCCGCAGCGCGGTGGTCAGGTTGTAGTGCTGGCTGGAATGATGATTGACGTGGCTGGCCCAGACCCAGCGGATGCGATGGCCGAACCGGTGCACCCAGTAGTAGCGCAGATCGTCCAGCACGAAACACAGCACCACCACCCACCACGCGGTGCCGAGATCGAGCGGCGTGATCTGCCACAGCATCATGAAGAAGCCCCAGGCGATAAACCCGAGCAGCAGGCCCGAGACCACGTTGCCGGTGCCCATCAGCAGGGACGTCAGGGCGTCGCGTGTCTCGTAGCGCCCCGCGTGACCGTCGCGGCCCCGGACCGCGATCCAGACGATCTCGGCGAGGATGGCGGCCACGAACAATGGCACGGCGAGGGTCACGACGTCGGGATAGCTCACGTCGGTCATGTCAGGGTCTCCTGAAGGCGGCGATGCCAGTCGTCCCGTTCGGACGGATCGAGCGGCAGTGTCACCGAGGGTGCGGCCATGTCGGGAAATCGGATCGTCAGACCGCGCCGGGTCTGCTGCAGGCGGGCCCCCTCCAGCGGCCGCGCCGTGCTGTCGAGGCCCATGGTCCAGACCAGCCCCGTCCCGCGTACGCTATGGACAACGGCCGCGTGACCGCCGGGCAGCAGGTCGGCCCGCCGCGCCGGATCGGCGGAAAACTCACGATCCCAGGCGCGCATCGCTTCGGCCTCGTCGACGAAGGCGCGGGCCCGCGACCAGCCGAGCAGGTGCGTCAGCAGCGCAACCGCCGCGAGGCCGACAACGACGATGGTGGCCAGCAGCCAGAGCGGCATGGCGGTCTCCTCCCGCAGGAAATGACGCCAAGCGGCGGGCGGGACGTCAAGACCGACGTGACGGCAGGGTGCGGCTCAGTCGGCGGTCAGGGCGGCTACGATGGCCTTCGCGCTGTCGGTGTCCCACTCGGCGTCCCCGATCAGGCGTGCGACTTCCCGGCCCTCCGGGTCCAGCAGGACCGTGATCGGCAGCCCGGCAATCCCCATCTGGCGCGCCAGTGCTCCGCCCACGTCGCGATGCTGCGGCAGGTTGGTGACCTCGATCTCGTCGAAGAAGCGGGCGATGGCCTCCGGCGCGTTGCGCCCGGTGGCGATCGTCACGACGGCGAAGCGGTCACCGCCCATCACCTCCTGCAGCCGCGACAGCGACGGCATCTCGTGGCGGCAGGGGGCGCACCATGTCGCCCAGAAGTTCACCAGCGTGTAGCGCCCGGCGAAGTCCGCCAGCCGCAGGGTCCCGCCCTCGGCAGTCTCGAAGGGCGTGTCGGGCAGCGGCTGCGGGTTGGCGTGGAACATCAGCTTGCGCATCTGCCCGTCGCGCAACGCCTCGACGGCGGTGTAGTCCGCCGCGGCCGCAGGGGTGGCGCCGGGGCCGAAGCCCCAGTATACACCGGCTCCGACGATACCGAGCGCGAGGGTGGCGGCAGCGATCCAGCGGGTCATCTCGGTCCTCTCTGAACGAAGGGTCTCATGTCCGACAAAACCTCTTCCAACGCGATGTGGGGCGGCCGGTTCGCCGCCGGGCCCGATGCGATCATGGAGGCGATCAATGCCTCCATCGGCTTCGACAAGCGGCTCGCCGCGCAGGACATCGAAGGCTCCCGCGCCCATGCCGCGATGCTGGCCGCAACGGGTATCGTGAGCGATAGCGATGCCGGCGCGATCCGGGAAGGGCTGCTCACGGTCTTGTCAGAAATCGAGGAGGGGCGTTTCGCCTTCTCTACGGCGCTGGAAGACATCCACATGAACGTCGAGGCGCGGCTGAAGGAGATCATCGGCGAACCCGCCGGGCGCCTGCACACGGCGCGCTCGCGCAACGACCAGGTGGCGACCGATTTCCGGCTCTGGGTGCGCGACCAGTGCGACGCCGCCGTCGAGGGGCTGACCGCGCTGATGCGCGCCCTTCTGGTGCAGGCCGAGGCGGGCGCGGACTGGGTCATGCCGGGGTTCACCCATCTCCAGACCGCCCAGCCGGTGACCTGGGGCCATCACATGATGGCCTATGTCGAGATGTTCGCCCGCGACCGCTCGCGCTTCGCTGATGCCCGTACCCGGATGAACGAATGCCCGCTGGGGGCGGCGGCGCTGGCCGGAACCTCGTTCCCGATCGACCGCGAGATGACGGCGCACGCGCTGGGCTTCGACCGTCCCGCGGCCAATTCGCTCGACGCGGTGTCCGACCGGGACTTCGCGCTCGAGTTCCTCGCCGCGGCCTCGATCTGCGCGATGCATCTCAGCCGCTTCGCGGAGGAGCTCGTGATCTGGTCCTCGGCCCAGTTCCGCTTCGTGACCCTGTCGGACCGGTTCTCGACCGGGTCCTCGATCATGCCCCAGAAGAAGAACCCCGATGCCGCCGAGCTGATCCGCGCCAAGATCGGCCGGATCGTCGGGGCGAACATCGCCCTGCTGACGGTGATGAAGGGCCTGCCGCTGGCCTATTCGAAGGACATGCAGGAGGACAAGGAACAGGTCTTCGACGCCGCCGACACGCTGATGCTGGCGCTGGCCGCGATGACCGGCATGGTCGGCGACATGACGGCCAACCGTGCCGCGCTCGAGGCCGCCGCGGCGTCCGGCTTCTCGACGGCAACCGACCTTGCCGACTGGCTGGTGCGCGAAATGGGCCTGCCGTTCCGCGAGGCGCACCATGTCACCGGCGCGCTGGTCGCGCTGGCCGAGAGCAAGGGCTGTGACCTGAAGGACCTCAGCCTCGACGAGATGCACGCGGCGCATGGCGGGATCACGAATGCCGTCTATGATGTCCTCGGCGTGCACAACTCGGTCGCCAGCCGCACCTCCTATGGCGGAACGGCTCCGGTTCAGGTGCACGCGCAGATCGCCCGCTGGAAGGAGGCGCTGGCATGATGTCCCGAACGATCCTTGCCGCCCTGGCGCTGGCCTCGCTCGCCGGGTGCGACGAGCGTCCGCGCCTGTCGGCCGATGTCAGCCTCGGTGCCGGCAGCACGGCACAGGTGGACAGCGCCACGATCCGCATGGGCGCCTTCGGCGTGAAGGTGTCGCCATGATCCGCGCGGTTCTTCTTCTTGTCGTCACGCTGGGGCTTGTCGCGGGCTGCGGCGCCGATGGCGCACCGACCGCGCCGGGCAAGACCGCGCCCTCGGGCCTCTTCGAAGGGAAGTGACCATGACGCCGCTCCGCCTCGTCTACCTCGGCCTCGCGGTCTGGGGGGCCATCCACCCGATGGGGTATTTCATCGCGTGGTTCCAGGCCAACACCTGGTCGATCATGGACATGGTGGACGCATGGCACGTCAATGACGCGACCTCGGGTCTGGTCTGGGACCTGACCATCGCGGCGGTGGCCCTCACCGTGTTCATCCTGGCCGAGACCCTCGTCCGGAAGAACTGGATCGCCCTGCTGGCGATCCCGGCGACCTTCATGATCGGTGTCAGCTGCGGCCTGCCGCTGTACCTCTTCTTCCGCGCCGCGCCGGTGCGCTGAGCCCCCCGGGACCCCGACCTCGATGGATCATTTCCTCTACCGCGACGGCGCGCTGCACGCCGAGGACGTGGCGATTGCGGATATTGCCCGGACCGTCGGGACGCCGTTCTACGTCTATTCCGCCGCGACCCTGACCCGGCATTTCCGGCTGTTCGACGAGGCCCTGTCCTGGGCCCCGTCGCATCTCGTGTGCTTCGCGATGAAGTCGCTCAGCAACCAGGCCGTGCTGAAGCTGCTGGGGGATCTCGGGGCCGGGATGGACGTGGTGTCGGGCGGCGAATATGCCCGCGCCCGCGCCGCGGGTGTGCCCGGCGAGCGGATCGTGTTCTCGGGCGTCGGCAAGACCCGGACCGAGATGCGCGCCGCGCTCGAAGGCGGCATCCGCCAGTTCAACCTCGAATCCGAGCCCGAGATGGAGGCCCTGAACGAGGTGGCCCTGAGCCTCGGCACGGTGGCGCCCGTGACGGTGCGGGTGAACCCCGACGTCGATGCGCGGACCCACGAGAAGATCGCCACCGGGCGCAAGGGCGACAAGTTCGGCATTCCGATCGCGCGCGCGTCGGAGGTCTATGCCCGCATCGCGGCGTTGCCCGGCCTGAAGGCCATCGGCATCGACGTCCATATCGGCAGCCAGCTGACCCAGCTTGAACCGTTCGAGCAGGCCTATCTCAAGGTCGCCGACCTGACAGAACGCCTGCGCGCGGAGGGGCACGAGATAACCCGCCTCGACCTCGGCGGCGGGCTGGGCATTCCCTATACCCGCTCGAACGAGGCGCCGCCGCTGCCGGTGGAATACGGTCAGCTGGTCGAGCGCACGCTGGGGCACCTCGGTTGCGAGATCGAGATCGAGCCGGGCCGCCTGATCTCGGGCAATGCCGGGCTGATGGTCTCGCAGGTGATCTACGTGAAGGAGGGCGAGAGCACCCGTTTCCTGATCCTCGACGGGGCGATGAACGACCTGATCCGCCCGGCGATGTACGGCGCGTGGCACGATATCATCCCCGTGGCCGAGGCCGCACCGGGAGTCGAGCAGCAGCTCTACGACATCGTCGGCCCGGTCTGCGAATCGGGGGACACCTTCGCCAAGGGCCGTGCGCTGCCGCCGATGGCATCGGGCGACCTGGTCGCCTTCCGCTCGGCCGGAGCCTATGGCGCGGTGATGTCCAGCGAATACAACACCCGCCCCCTGATCCCGGAGGTTCTGGTCCAGGGCGATCACTTCGCTGTCATACGCGCCCGCCCGACGTTTGACGAAATCATCGCCCGCGATACCATCCCGGAATGGCTTTAGGCGGGCATGGCTCCGCCGACGCGGAGCGCGGATGACCGATCGACCCCCGACGGGCCGCAAGGACCCGGAGATCACCACGGACAACGCACGGGCCGCGCTGGAGCGGCCTGTCTTCTGGACCCGAGTCGGTCTCGCGGCCGAGCGCGCTGCCCAGGCCTTCTGGCCGCTCTGGACCGTTGCCGGCCTCGCTCTGACCGCCGCTGCCTTCGAGATCCCGTCGCGCCTTGGCCCCGACTGGGGCACCGGGCTTGTTGCTGCCTTCGGCATCGTCGGGCTGGGGACACTCGCGCGCGGGGTCTGGTCGTTCCGCTGGCCCCGCCGGGCCGAGGCCGAGGACCGCCTCGACGCCGCCACGCCCGGACGCCCGCTCCGGACCCTGGCCGACCGGATGGCCATCGGCGAGGGCGACCCGCAGGCCCGGGCCGTGTGGCGCGCCCACCTGCGCCGGATCGCCGATGCCGCCCGCAACGTCCGCCCCGTGCGCCCCGACCTGCGCCTTGCCCGCCGCGACCGCTACGCGCTGCGCTACATCGCGGCCACCGGCGTGGTCATGGCTGTCCTCTTCGGCACCGGCTGGCGGTCGCAGGACGGGCTTCTTCCGGGGGCGGGCGGACCCGCGCTGGCGATCGGTCCGGCATGGGAGGGCTGGGCCGAACCGCCGTCCTACACCGGGCGTCCGAGCCTTTACCTGAACGAGATCACCGACGGGTTCACCGTGCCCGAGGGCACCCGGATCACGCTGCGGCTCTACGGGGCGGACGGACGCCTCTCGGTCACCGAAAGCGTCAGCGAAGGCACGGGCGAAGGCAGCACGGACCCGGCACAGGAGCTGGTCGTGATGCGCTCAGGCCGGCTTCAGGTCGAGGGACCCGGCGGGCGCGGCTATGACGTGACCGTACTGCCGGACAACGCCCCGACCATCACGGTGGATGGCCCGGTCAGCCGCGTGCAGGGCGGCGAGATGCGCCTGCCGTTCACGGCGTCGGACGATTTCGCGGTGATCGGCGGCGAAGCCACCTTCACCCTCGATCTGGCCGCGACCGACCGGATCTATGGCCTCGCCACGCCGCCCGAGCCGCGCGAACCGCTGGTCGTTCCGATCCCTCTGACGCTGACCGGGGACCGCGCCGAGTTCACCGAGGTGCTCGCCGAGAACTTCTCCGAGCACCCGTGGGCCAACCTGCCCGTGCGGCTCGAGATGACGGCGACCGATCATCTGAACCAGACCGGCCGCTCCGAGCCCTTCGCGATGGAACTGCCCGGGCGCCGCTTCTTCAACCCGCTTGCCGCCGCGATCATCGAGCAGCGCCGCGACCTGCTCTGGAGCCGCGAGAACGCGAAGCGGGTCTGGCAGGTCCTGAAGGCGGTCAGCTGGAACCCCGAGGGCTTCATCACCAACGAAACCGGCGCCACGATGCTGGAGGCCGCGCTGACGGACCTGCGCGCGGGTCTCGACAACGGCCTCGAACCGGAGGCGCGCGATGCCATCGCGGCGGCCCTGTGGGACGCGGCGCTGCAGTTCGAGGAAGGCTCGCTCGACGACGCCCGCGAACGGCTGGAGCGCGCGCGCGAGGCGCTGGACGAAGCGATGCGGCGCGGGGCGTCCGAAGACGAGATCGCCGAGCTGATGCAGGAACTGCGCGAGGCGATGGACGACTACATGCGCCAGCTCGCCGAGCAGCAGCGCGAGAGCGGACAGGAGATGGCCGAGGCCGATCCGAACGCCCAGACCATGACCGGCGACCAGTTGCAGGAACTCCTCGACCAGATCGAGCAACTCATGCGCGAAGGCTGGATGGACGAGGCGCAGGCGCTCCTCGATCAGCTCATGCAGATGATGGAGAACATGCAGGTCGCCGAGGGCCAGCAAGGCCAGCAGGGCCAGAGCCCGGGCGAACAGGCGATGGAAGGCCTGCAGGACACCCTGCGTCAGCAGCAGGGCCTCGCCGATGACAGCTTCCAGCAGCTTCAGGAGGGCCAGCAAGGTCAACAGGGGCAGCCGGGCCAGCAAGGACAAGGCCAGCAGGGGCAGGGCCAGCAGCCCGGCCGGCAGGGCGGTCAGGGACAAGGGCAGCAGCCGGGCGAGATGACGGCCGAGGACCTGCAACGGCGGCAGGAAGCGCTGCGTGGGATGCTGGAGCAACAGCGCCGCAACCTGCCGGGGGCGGGCACACCCGAGGGCGACGCCGCGCGCGAGGCGCTGGGCCGCGCGGGCGAGGCGATGGACGATGCCGCCGAGGCGCTGGGGCGCGGTGACCTGCCGGATGCGCTCGACAACCAGTCCGAAGCCATCGATGCGCTGCGCGACGGGATGCAGAACCTCGGCGACATGATCGCGCAGGAGCAGCAACAGGGTCAGCAGGGCCAGCGCGGACAGGCGCAGAACGGCCAGGACCCGACCGAACAGCGCGATCCGCTGGGCCGCGAGAACGGCAACTTCGGGCGGCTCGGGACCGACGAGGCCCTGTTGGACGGGGTTGATCCCCAGGAACGCGCGCAGGAACTTCTGGATGAGATCCGCCGCCGGTCCGGAGAGCAGGAGCGGTCCGAGCAGGAACTCGATTACCTGCGCCGCCTGCTCGACCAGTTCTGAGCGTCAGCCGCCGGTCGCGTCCCCGATCAGCGCGAGCACCTGCGCCGTCAGCCCGCGCACCGTCTCGTCGAGCCAGGTGCGGGCGACGTTCACCTCGGTGACGTAGCGCAGGACATAGGGTTCCGCCTCGGGGAACCGCCCGATGATCTCGGCCGAGAAGACGTAGGCGAAGATCCCGGCTGCCGCGATCAGCAGCATCAGGCTGAAGCCGAGCCGGAAGCCCTGGCCGCGCCGAACCCGGCGCAGGGTTTCCTCGACTTCCATGTAGGCCGCGGCGGACCCGGGACGTTCGCTCGAGGCGCGCAGGCTGTTGGTGATCTGGTCCACATCCGGCAACTGCGCGCGGGCGCTGCCCGGGGTCGGCCGTTTTTCTTTCCGGCGGCGGCCGAAGCCGCCCGAGGGCACCAGGTCCTCGTCTGACAGATCGCGCGGGTCCGTCGGGACACGGGACGACTGGCTGGGGGCGCTGCCCCCGAGCGCCATTTCCTGCTGGGCTTCGAGCGTCTCCAGCGGTTCGCCGCGCCGGGCCCGGGCCTCGCGGTCGGCTTCTGCCCGCAGGATACGGAGCACCTCTTCGTCCACCTGCCGCTTCGGCAGCGGCCGGGGGGCGTCGTCGATCTCGTCGCGCTCGGGCATCTGCACGACCTCGGCGGTCGGGCGCCGGACCGGCGCTGATTGCGGCGCAGGCGCAGGCGCGGCGGGACGTTGCGCGCGCTGGGCCGCGACCCGGCTGCGGCGGCGGGCGAGTTCCTCTTCGGCGTTGTCCTCGGTGATCGCCCGCACGACGCGGCGCGGCGCGGCGGTCGCCTGGCCGTTCGCCGGGGGCTGGAACCACGTGTGGCTGCAATTCGAACACTGCACGTCCCGGCCGGCCGCGGGGATCACGCTGGGGTCGACCTCGTATTCGGCACTGCAATTGGGACAGGTCAGGCGCATCCGGCCAACTCGCTCGAAACAGGGCCGTTCTTGAGCCCCTCACCGGCCATAGCAACGCAACGATTGTTTTCCAAGCCTGAGCGCCCGGCGCGGCACGATTGCAACCCCGGACAGCGCACCGTAACACTCGGGACTGCAAACCCTTTCAGCGTCGGGACGCGCCTGTGATCGAACTGGACAACGTGGGCTACAGCTACGGACGCGGCGGCGCCCTCCTGTCCGACATCACGTTGCGACTCGCTCCCGGCTCGTTCCATTTCCTCACCGGGCCGTCCGGCGCCGGCAAGACGACGCTGCTCAAGCTCTGCTATCTCGAACTGCATCCGACCGTCGGTCGCGTGCATCTCTACGGGGTCGACGGGACCCGCATGACCCGCGACGATGTCGCCCGCACCCGGCAGTCGATCGGGGTCGTGCATCAGGATTGCCGGTTCCTCGACCACCTGAGCGTGGCCGAGAACATCGCCCTGCCGCTGACGGTGTCGTCGCGCCCGGTTCCGGGGCAGGACCTGCACGACCTGCTGCACTGGGTCGGCCTGCGCAACCAGGCGGGGCAACTGCCCCCGGAGCTGTCGGGCGGCGAGCGGCAGCGGGCAGCGCTGGCGCGCGCGGTGATGACCGATCCGCAGATCATCATCGCCGACGAACCGACCGGGAACATCGACTGGGAGATGTCGCTGAAACTGTTGGGCCTGCTGGTGGAGCTGAACCGGATGGGCAAGACGGTGCTGATCGCGACGCATGACCTGGCGCTGATCCGCGCCGCCAAGAGCCAGGTCGCCACCCGCGTGCTGCGCATCCAGGCCGGGCGCCTGACGCTGGCGGGGGCGGACCTGTGAGGGTTCTCGACCTCTCGCTGCTGCTCGGCGACGCGCAGGCCGACCGGGTGGTGCCGCCCACCGGGTTCACCGCGCAACTGACGCTCTTCACTTCGGCGGCGATGTCCTTTCTCGCGGTCTTCGCGCTGGCGCTGTCGCTGGCGACGGGCCGCGTGGCCGAGACCTGGTCCGAGGCGCTGGCGCGCGCCTCGACCATCCGCATCTCCGCGCCCGAAGGTCAGCTCGACACGCAGACCCGCGCCGTCGAGCAGGTTCTGGCGACCACGCCCGGCATCGC
>JAUIAU010000100.1 GCA_030425185.1 Alphaproteobacteria bacterium | reverse complement strand
CCGGCGAAGCTCTCCATCTCCTGGAAGGCGACGAGGTCCGCGTCGAGCCGCTTGAACGCCGCGTCGAGGCTCGGGGCCCGCGCCTGCCAGTCGGCGACGGACCACGCCCCGGTCGGCTGGTTCACGACGATGTAGTGCACGTTGTGGGTCGCGACCCGCAGCCCGCGCTCCGGTGGCGCGGTCAGGTCGGGACCGAGGCCGAGACGCAGGTGCTGACAGCCCGCCAGCGCGAGCACCAGCAGGGGGACAAGGGCAAGAAGACGCAGGAGCCGGGTCATGCGCCCGACAGTGGACCCGACGGACCGCGCGCGCAATCGCCGGGTTTGCACGGCGGCCCAGGTGGCGCAGGATCGCCGGAGCGGATCGCTGCGGGGAGAGGACAGGATGGACATACGACGCGCCACATTGGCGGAGGTACGGGGGATGGCCGCTTGGGCGGCCGCGGAGGGCTGGAACCCCGGCCTCGGCGACGCGGTGCCGTTCCATGCCGCCGATCCGAAGGGCTTCTTCGTGGCCGAGGTCGGGGGCGAGATGGCCGCCTGCCTGTCGGTCGCCAACCACTCGGCCGCCTTCGCCTTTCTCGGTCTCTACATCTGCCGCCCGGACCTGCGCGGGCGCGGGATCGGATACGCGCTCTGGCAGGCGGGGCTCGGTCATGCCGGGGACCGGGTCGTGGGCCTCGACGGTGTGGCGGCGCAGGAAGCGAACTACGCCAGAAGCGGCTTCGTCCGCAGCGGGGCCACGGTCCGCCACGAAGGGCACCTCGCCGCCCTGGCCGATCCGGACATCCGCCCGGTCGCGCCCAACGATCTGCCGGACCTGATGGCCCTCGACCGCGCCGCCACCGGGGTGGACCGGCCCGCCTTCCTGCAGGCGTGGCTGACGCCGACCGCAACCCGGCAGGCCGTCTGCCTTCCCGATGGCCGCGGTCTGGCGGTGATCCGCCGCTGCGGACGGGGCGTCAAACTGGGGCCGGTGCTGGCCGCCGACGCGGACACGGCGCTGCGGCTGATCCGGGCCGCGCTCTGCCGGATGCCGGAGGCGCAGGTCATCGTCGACGTGGCCGAGGGCGGCGCCTTGGCCGACCGGCTGGCGGCACTCGGCTTCGCCGCCACTTTCGCGACCGCCCGGATGTATCGCGGGACCGCGCCCAGCGGCGACGGACGGCAGCAGGCCATCGCCACGATGGAGCTCGGCTGAGCGGCGGAACTGCGCAAACGGAGGGACAGGTGTCGCGGCTGGGCGCGTGCGGCGGCGCCGCGACCGGGAAACTGGCCGCAGGACACGCAAGGAGGATGCCATGGAGCTCGATCCCGGCAAGCTGTGGCGGAACCACATCGACGGGGCCTGGGTCCCCGGAGGCGGCGGCGAGATCACGGTCACCGACCCGGCGACCGGCGCGGTCATCGGACGGCAGGCACTGGCGGATGCGGCGGACGTGGACTGCGCGGTGGCGGCGGCCCGGCGTGTCCACCTGTCGGGCGCGCTGGCGGATCTGCGCCCGGTCGAGCGGGCCCGGATGGTCCAGGCAATGGGGCGCTGGTTCCTCGAGCATCGCGACGAGATCGCCGAGCTGCTGAGCCGCGACCAGGGCAAGCCGGTCTGGGAGGCGGTGATCGAGGTCGAGGGCACCGCGCGGTACTTCGAGTATTTCGGCAACCTCGCCGAGAGCGTCGAGGGGATCACCATCCCGCTGGGCGGGGGCTATGCCGATTTCACCCGGCCGGAACCGCTGGGCGTGACGGCCCAGATCATCCCGTGGAACTACCCGCTGGAAATGACCGGGCGCGGCATCGCGCCGGCCCTGGCGGTGGGCTGCCCGGTGGTGGTGAAGTCGCCGGAACTGACGCCGCTGACCCTCGGCTGTTTCGCCGAGGCCGCCGTGGCGGCCGGCCTGCCGCCGGGCGCGGTCAACGTGCTCTGCGGGCTGGGACCGGTCGCGGGCGCGGCGCTGGCGGCGCACCGGGACATCGGCAATGTCGTCTTCACCGGGTCGGTGGCGACAGGGGTGGCGGTGGCCTCGGCCGCCGCGCGCAGCGTCGTGCCCTGCGTGCTGGAACTGGGCGGGAAATCGGCGGCGGTGCTGGCGGAGGATGCCGATCTCGACCGCTGGCAGGCCGACCTGCGCTGGGGCATCTACTTCAACGCCGGGCAGGTCTGTTCCGCGATGAGCCGCGTGATCGTGCCGCCCGCCCTCGCCGACGAGGTGGCCGAGCGCGCGCGGGCGGTGGCCGAGAGCCTGCAGGTCGGCCCCGGCCCCGACGCGCGCGAGGCCGGGCCGACGATGGGGCCGCTGGTCTCGGACGCCCAGCGCGACCGGGCCGAGGCGATGGTTGCCCGCGCGGTGGCCGACGGCGCGCGGCTGGTCACCGGCGGACACCGGTTGAACAGGCCGGGGGCCTTCCTGCAGCCGACGGTGCTCGACCGGGTCACGCCGGAGGCCGAGATCGCCCAGGCCGAGGTCTTCGGGCCGGTGCTGTCGATCCTGACCGCCGCCGACGAGGCCGAGGCGCTGCGCATCGCCAACGACACCGACTACGGGCTGGTCGCCGGGGTCTATACCCGCGACGTGGACCGGGCGCTGGGGATGGCGGCGAAGCTGCGCGCCGGGCAGGTCTTCGTGAACGAATGGTTCGCAGGCGGGGTGGAGACGCCCTTCGGCGGCGTCGGCCGCTCGGGCTACGGCCGCGAGAAGGGGCGCGCGTCACTGATGAACTACGTGGCCGTGAAGAACGTGGCGATCCGGCTGGGGTGAGCGGGCCGGGTTCCGGGGGCTGGCCGGTCGCGGGACGGGCGGGGACGGCAGAGGGACGCAACGCGACGGCGGGTCACGGTGCGGCGCTGTCCTTCTGGGGCTGAGAATTTCGAGCGTCGGACCGAGGGCCGTCGGCGGCGGTCGACGCAGAGGCTCGCGAGACCCGAGTGTGCCCGCCCGGGACGGCTCCGGTCCGCTCCCCCCTGAGAGCCTAAGAATTATTGCTCCCACGATCCGCCCATCAGAACGCACGTCAAATAGCCATTTTATATCAGAATCTTACAGGCATCGCAGTCGATCGCCGCAGCAAGGTTCCCTTCTGTGGAAGCGGAGTGGCAGCACCGGGAGACGGATATCTTCGTGTCACGAATGTCACAGCCTCGTGCCACTCCAATGCACTGAGGCAGTCCGCACCTGCCCTCGCTTCGCTCGGCGCGTCTGACGCGCGGGATGTCGGCCCGCCAGCAACCGTGGCACCAAGTCCAACCCCCGAGGGGGCCATTCGCCATGGCCCCCTTCTCGATCCCCCTAGGCACTGCCCGATAGGTGCATGAAGGGTGGGACGGATGAATTGGCTGCGACGAGTGTAGAGGTGCGCTAGTAGAATATGGTGGGACGTATCGAGGGGGCCTTGGCCTTACATGGCACCGGTGGAGATTAGTATTCGTCCCTACCGGCCCCCAATTGCGAGCAACCTCTCCGGACCAGCGTTGAGGTGTAGCGGAGCATGCCAGAGACCGACCGCAGCGCCGGTGGCTCGTACAGCGCTGCTTCGACAGGTCTTGCTCTGCGAGGTGTCATCCGCCGAATATGGCAACCTGACGCCCCTTTTTTCCTAAGTGTGAGCATGACCATTGGATATCCCGGCCTTCTTCCAAGCCCTCAAGTCGGTTCACGACATGCAGAACGCGACGGAGCATTCTTACCGCCGCGTCCTGCAAGACCTGTTCGACCAGATCGACCCCGGTGCGCTGATCTCGCAGAACGAGCCGCGCCAGATCGACGTGGGCGCGCCGGACTTTTCATTCCATCGCGGTGACGTGGTGATCGGTCACGCGGAAGCGAAGATACCTGGGGCCGACCTGAAGAACCTGAAGGGCCGGGAGAAGGACCAGCTCCTGCGCTACCGGAAGGCCCTGCCCAACCTGATCTACACCGATGGGCTGTTGTTCCTATTCTTCCGAGACGGAGAGCTGGTCCACGAAGTGCGGATCGGCGAGTTCCTGATGGGTCTCAAGCCCGATCCGAGCCAGTTCGCGGCGCTGGAAATTGCCCTGAAGGACTTCGCGGCTCAGACACCGATCACCATCACCAAGCCTGAGACGCTGGCGAAGCTGATGGCGGGCAAGGCCGCGCTGATCAAGGACATCCTCGGCCGATCGCTTGTTGCCGACAGGGACCAGCGAACCGAGCTGGCGGGACAGTATCACGCGTTCCGCGAGCACATGATCCACGACATCTCGATTGACGATTTCGCGGGCATGTACGCTGAGACCATCGCTTACGGGATGTTCGCCGCCCGTCTCCACGACCAGACGCTGGACACCTTCTCGCGGCAAGAGGCGCTGGACCTCCTGCCGAAGTCCAACCCGTTCCTCCGCAGCCTGTTCGGCTACATCGCCGGGCCGGACCTTGACGAGCGGCTGGTCTGGATCATCGACGATCTGGCCAAGGTATTTCAGGCCTGCGACGTGGCCAAACTCATGGCGGGGTTCGGAAAACTGACGGGACGGGCGGACCCTTTCCTGCACTTCTATGAAACCTTCCTCGCCGAGTATGACCCGACCAAGCGCAAGGCGCGCGGCGTTTGGTACACGCCAGAACCCGTGGTCAACTTCATCGTCCGCGCGGTGGACGAGGTGTTGCAGACGGAATTCGGCCTTCCCATGGGCCTTGCCGACACATCGAAGGTTACGCTCGACTGGGACACCGGGCAGACGGACAAAAAGGGCAAGCCCATCACGATCAAGAAGGACGTCCATCGCGTCCAGATCCTTGACCCGGCGACCGGCACCGGTACCTTTCTTGCCGAGGTGATCAAACAGATTGCGCCGAAGATTAAGGGCGTCGCACCCGGCATGTGGTCGCAATACATCGAGGCGGACCTGATCCCGCGCCTGCACGGGTTCGAGCTGCTGATGGCCTCCTACGCGATGTGCCATATGAAGCTCGACATGATGCTGGGCGAACTAGGCTACATGCCGACCCGTACGCCGCCGCGCCTGTCCGTCTATCTGACCAATTCGCTTGAAGAGGGTCAGGCCGCGAACCAGACCCTGCCCTTTGCACAATGGCTGTCGAACGAGGTGCGCGAGGCGAACACGATCAAACGCGACATGCCAATCATGTGCGTGATCGGGAATCCACCGTATTCCGGCATATCTCACAACATGGGCGAATGGATCACCGGGCTGATCGAGGACTACAAATACGTCGATGGCGAGCACTTCGGCGAACGCAAGCACTGGCTGCACGACGACTATGTGAAGGAAGGTCTGATCAACGGCTTCGGCTGCGCTGATATTGCCGCTTGAGGGCACTATGGGGCCAGACAGGCATCATTTCCAGTGATTTTGGCGCTGTTTGAGCCGCCTGGGCGGCGGAGATGTCGGT
>JAUIAU010000030.1 GCA_030425185.1 Alphaproteobacteria bacterium | reverse complement strand
CATCTGGACCCACGCCTTGGAGTATCAGGCCGAGAGCTGGGACAAGCCTCGGCGGGTTGTCCTGGTGGTCAAGGAACGCCCGGACGACCTGCTGCTCGATCGCTTCTTCCTCGTCACCTCGCTCACCGTACCGCTACAACGCCCCGATCAGCCCCTGCGACGCTCTTCCACACTTACCACGGTGAATAACGTGGGTTAAGGCAGGTGGCTGGTAATTTGAAACGGCGCGATAGAGGAAACGAATCATTGATATTCTCTAGGCCAGCTTGGGTTTATCCCTGTTGTCGACGGTTCTGGCGATCGTAGACTATAAAATCCGCCGCGAAATAGGCTCTCCTGTGATGTTTCGCCAGATGCGACCCGGTCTCCATCCTCGCCCGTGAACGCCGCGCTGGATGAAATCAAGCGAAACAGGTAGGAAGTGTGAGACCCGTAACACTAGTCCACTGGACGAACTTTGGACCGTTCTAAAGGACGAGATGAGCCCGGCGCAAGTATATCAATAAAGACGTCTCACAGTTTAGAATCTGGGAAAACGGTATGAAAATTCTAATAGTCGCCCCGCATGCGGATGACGAAGTTCTTGGTATGGGCGGGACAATTGCCCGTTTTGTGGATGAAGGCCATGACGTGCAAGTCGCAGTTCTAACCGGGCACGGAGAGGCGTCCCATCCCCTTTGGTCGCCAGAGACCTGGGACACCATTCGCGCCGAGTGTCGCGCCGCCGTTCAGGTCTTGGGCTGCAAGCCCCCGTTGTTCCGGGAATTGCCAGCAGCCTGTCTGGATGCAATGCCCTCGCACCAGATCAACAAAGTCATTAACGCTCTTATGGCAGAAGTCGACCCGCAAGAAATCTACGTGCCCTTCGCCTTCGACCTGCACAAGGATCACGGCGCCATAGCCTATGGCGTTTCAGTCGCTGCGCGGCCCTACTTGGCCTCGGCCCGCAACATTCGCCGGGTACTGGCATATGAAACCCTGTCGGAAACCCGAAGGCCTGCATTCGACCCGCTGGCTCACAGCTCTGACTATTGACCCGACCGAAACCGGCATCACGCGCGAAGACAACCGCCCGGCGCGACCAGCGCGGGCCTCAGCTTCCAGCTTGTTGACCAGATCCACGACGTTGAAGAAGCGGCCACGTGCCCCGTTGCGGATGACGGCCCGCGCGATGCCGACGGAGATGTGGGTTTTGCCCGTGCCCGTCCCGCCGACCAGCACCACGTTGCGCTGTTGGCTCAGGAACTCGCCTCGCGCCAGATCGCGCACATCGAGCATGTCGCCGGTCTCGGCGATGGAGGTGATCAACGGGTGGTATCTCCCCTTTGCCCAGTCTGGCGGGCAGCTCCTGTTCCACCTGATCAGCAAGCTCTACGAACAGACCTCGGTCATCGTCACCACCAACCTTGCTTTCGGCGAATGGCCTACGGTCTTCGGCGACGCCAAGATGACCACCGCACTGCTCGACCGCCTCACCCATCATTGCGACATCGTCGAAACCGGCAACGAGAGCTGGCGCCTCAAAACCCGCGTCTGAGCCCGGCCGAAACGCTGGCCCGAGACGGCTGCGCAAGCTGGAAAGCTACGCCGCCTCGGGCCAGCTCCCGTCACGCCAGAAGGGGCCCTTTTGGACGCCGATCAGGGGGCCCGATTGGATGCCGATTGACATCGTGACTGAGCCGGTGGGGGACAACCGACTGATCGGCTGCTTTGTGGAGCCGTGTGACAACGCCTCGGCGGGCCTGGACCTCTACGATCTCACGGACTGCCCACGCCAGAAGCTGGGCGGGTATTCCATCATCAACCTGGATCGCCGCCCGGGCCGGAAACTCAAGGTTGAGGGCTCTCGCGATCTCGTAAACCCCGCCGGTTCGATCACGGAACTGGTCTAATTTTCCCCACAATCTACTTTCCCCACACGAGGTTCTGCGCTAGAAACACTGTGGGAAAAATGGACGAATGTGGGGAACTTCCCACGAAACATCTTGTAAGCGGTTGATATTGGAGCGATAGAGAAGTCCATTGCCCGCTCCATGCATCCGACAGGCCGCTCGGACGGGCGGCCTTCGTCGTTTCAGGGCGAGTCTCAGGAGGCGACGGGAAGGAACGGGCGGGTGCCGGTCAGGACCGCGTTCGTCGCCACGGCACCGACCCACATCGAGAAGAGCGCAAGCCACGCCGTCAGCGAGAAGACCGCACCGCCCGACATGCCCGCGCCCACCGCGCAGCCGCCCGCCAGCATCGAGCCGAACCCCATCAGGATCGCGCCCGCGAGATACCGCTCCATCGGCGTGTCGGGGCCGAACCGCTGGATCTTCACCTCGCGCCGCGCCAGCGCCATCAGGCCCGCGCCGAGGAACACGCCCGGGATCAGGCCGACGTTGAAGTCGAGCGGCAGCGCGCGTTCGTTTACCAGCCCCATCAGCGTGTCGGTGGACGGCCCGGAGAAGGTGACGGACGAGACCGCGACCACCTCGAAGCTGGACTGCGCCACGGCATAGGTCAGCGCCCAGCCGAGCGCGACCGCCAGCCCGACGCCGAAGGCCGCGGCCGCCTCGGTCAGCGGCAGCGCCGTCTTGCGGGTGAGGACCACCGCATAGGCCAGGATCGCGAGGCCCAGCGCGAAGCCGCCCCAGTGCCCGATCCCAGTCAGCGCCAGCAGGTCGCGGGCATAGCCGCCGGGAATGGTCCAGAGACCGAACAGCCACTCGCGCAGGGGCGACAGGCCGCCGCGCAGGCTGGCCTGTGCCGCCAGCGTCAGCACCAGCCCCGCCACCAGCGCCCGCAGGTTCCCGGTGGCCGACAGCACCAGCAGGCGCGACGCGCAGCCCCGCGCAAGGATCATGCCGACGCCGAAGAGGCCGCCGCCGATGATCGCCCCCGACAGCGAGCCGATCCCGGCGATCTGCCGGGCCCCGGAGGCGTCGAGCAGGCCCGCGAGAACCGCGCCCTGCGTACCGATCACCGCGGCCGAGAAGGCCAGGAGCCAGATCGCCATGCGGGAGCCCATCACGCCGCCGCCCAGCTCGACTGTCGCCGCGCGCAGGCAGAACCGCGAGTGCTGGGCCAGCGCCCCGAAGAGCAGGCCGACAAGACCGCCGGCGAGGAACAGCACCAGCGGATCACCATAGGTGTCGAGCAGATCGGTCAGCACGCAACCTCCCTCCTTCAGGCAGGGTCACTTCGAACTGGCGGAGACGCTACCCGGACCGGCGGGGCCGCACCTTGACCCCGGTCAAGTCCGGGCGGCGCTCAGCCGTCCAGCGCCTCGGTCACGAGGCTTTCAAGCAGCGTCTCGACCTCCTGCATCGGGCCCTCGGGATAGGTCCGGTGGCCGATCGCCACCTGCCCGTCGCGCTGGAACACGAAGATCGAATAGGGACAGTGCGCGATGTTGAGGGGATCGGCCTCCATCACCTTGCGGCTCAGGCTGGCCGAGCAGAACAGGAAGATGTCGGCGGCCTCGAAGATCTCGACATCGCTGCCGACGTCACCCCCGGTGCGGGCCAGCATTTCGCCGGTGTGGGACACGTAGTCGATGACGAGGCCGCGCCCGACGATCGCGGTCTCGACCGCGAAGGTGGCGTCGTCGAAGCTGCCGTCGAAAGCGTGGGTGACGGCCTCCTGCGCCTGTGCGGCAGGGGTCATCAGCAGCGCTGCCCCGAGGGCAGCGGCGAAGCGGGTCCGGGTCATTGGGGGTCTCCTTCTCTCCCTTGTGCCAGCTTCGCCGGATGTCCGGGCGGGGCCATGACCGAGATCAAGCCCCGCCCGGGTCAGGTCCGGGTCAGCCGAACATGTCGGCGGTGATGCCGGCGTACCAGCCGAGGCTCTCCTCGTAGGTCGTCTTGCGCAGCGCAGCGTCCTCGCCGGTCTGGCTGATGAAGCTCGACACGCTGGCGATCTTCTCGGGCGTCGGCTCGTAGGACGCGCCGACCTTCACCCCGTCCTCGGGCGCGATCAGTGACCAGCAGGTGTTGGAGTAGCGCGCTGGGAACACCCGGCTGCCGGTCAGGGCACCGCGGATGGCGTTCGCCGCGACCTTGGCCTGGCTGTTGGCCGAGAAGCCCGATTTCGGCATGTCGCCCTGGGCGCTCGCATCGCCGAGGATGTACACGTTCTCGTCCATCCGGCTCTGCATGGTGTCCGGCGCGACCGGGGCCCAGTTGCCGTCGGTCAGACCGGCGGCGGCGCAGATCAGGCCGGCCTTCTGGGCCGGGATGACGTTGCAGACATCGACCTTGTTCACCTCGCCGTCGATCACGACTTCCATCGCGTCGGGCCGCACCTCGACGTTGTCGCCACCGAAGTCGGGCCCGATCCGGGTGACCATGCCGGCATAATGCGCCTGCCAGCCTTCCTCGAAGAGACCCTGTTTCGAGAACTTCTCCTTCGGGTCGACCACGAGGATCTTCGCCGTCGGATTGTTGGTCTTGAGGTGATGCGCCACCATCGAGATCCGCTCGTACGGTCCGGGCGGGCAGCGGTAGGGGTTCGGCGGCGCGACCATCGCGAAGACGCCGCCCTCGGGCATCGCCTCGATCTGGGCCTTCAGAAGCTGGGTCTGGCTGCCGCCCTTGTAGGCGTGCGGCATCGCGTTCTGGGCGGTGATATCCCAGCCGGGAACCGAGCCCTCGACGAAGTCGATCCCGGGCGAGAGCACCAGCACGTCGTAGGAGAGCGTGCTGCCCCCGGCGAGCGTCACGGTCTTCGCGTCGCGGTCCACCCCGGTTGCCCAATCGTGGATCACGTTGATCCCGTACTCCGACGCCAGCTTGCCGTAGCTGTGGCCGAGGCTCTCGTACTCGCGGAAGCCGCCGAGATAGAGGTTCGAGAAGAAGCAGGTGTAGTAGGTGCGCGTGGGTTCCACGAGGGTCACGTCGAGCGCGCCGTCGCTGTCCTTGGCGAGATACCGGGCGCAGGTCGCGCCCCCGGCCCCGCCGCCGATCACCAGAACCTTCGGCTTGCCATGGCCTGCCGCCCGCAGCATGGGCGCGGCCAGCATTGCTGCCCCGGCGGTGCCCATGAAGACACGTCTGTTCAGAGCCATCAGATTTCCTCCCTTTGATGGTCTTCGGGTCGTTCGGGGCCTGTCACATCTTGCGCGTGCTTGGCCCCCTCAGTCGAGGGTCTTGAAGTAGGCGGCGAGCGCCGCGATCTCCTCGTCCGACAGGCGCGCGGCAACCATCTGCATCACGGGATGCGGGCGGAGTTGCTGGCGGTAGGCGTGCATGGCCACGACGAAGTTGCGCTCGGGCCATTTCGTGATCGACGGAATGCCCTGCGCCGAGCCGTCCTTCTGGTGGCAGGTCAGGCATTCGCTGGCGAGGTATTCGCCGTACTCCGGGTCGCCGACCAGCGCGAGCACCTCCTCCGGCAGCGCCACCTCGACATGCAGGGCGGTCGGCGGGGCCTCGGGGATGTTGGCCGGGCTGTCGGAGTAGCGGCGCAGGAAGGCGAGCAGGTCGTTGCGTTCCTGCTGGTCCTCGATGCCGGGGAAGCTCATCCGCGTGCCGGAGACCAGCGACTGCGGTACCTCGATATAGGCGTCGAGCGTCTCGAGGTCCCAGACCAGCCCGTCCGCGCCCATCCGGGCCAGGCTCTCGGAGTAGTCGTAGCCCTCGTGCGCGCCGGCCCGGCGGCCGAAGAGCCCGTTGAGGTGCGGCCCGACGCTGTCCTGCGCGTCGGGACCGATTTCGTGGCAGCCGGAGCACCAGAGGAAGACCTCGGCCCCGGCCTCGGCGTCGCCGAAGGCGACCGCCTCGGCTGCCGCCCGCCCCGGCCCGATCAGGCCGAGAGAGACGGCGAGCAGGGCAGCGAGCAGGACAGCCGGTCGCATCACGGGCTCTGCGCCGTGATGTAGGCCAGCACCTGCAGCGCTTCCTCGTCGCTGCGGAAGCCCGCGAAGGACATCTTGGTCCCCGGCATCACGCCGCGCGGGTTCTTCAGGAACTCGACGAGGTGCTCCTCGGTCCAGACCTCGCCCGCGTCATGGGCCGCGGTGAAGCTGTTCGAGTAGCGGAAGCCCTCGATGCTGCCGATGGTGCGTCCGACGAGGTCGTTCAGCTCCGGACCGGTCCGGTTGACCGCGCCTTCACCGACCTGGTGGCAGGCCTGGCACTTGCGCCACTGACGCTCGCCCGCCGCGACCATCTCGGGGTCGGGTCCGGCGGCGGCCATCTCGACCGGGGCCGGGTCGGCGGCCGGGGCCGCTTCGGGCTCCGGGGCGGCCGGGGCGGTCTCGACCGCGGCCGTCTCGGTCGCGGCGGCGGTTTCGGTGCCGATGCCGCTGGCGTCCGCCTCGGTCTCCGGGGTCACGTCGAGCACGCGGGCCCGCATGGTGATCTCCACCGTGTCCTTGCAGTTCTCCATGCAGATGTCCGGACGGGTGAAGACGGTCAGCTCCGTCTCGGCCCGGTCATCCATGTAGAAGTTGTCCTCGTTCGGCAGGCGCACCTCGAGGAAGTTCTCGTTCGACAGCGTGAACTCGTCGTCCACCACGTCGTTGAGATAGAGCAGGTAGGCGGTGATCGCGTAGACCTCGTCGGGCGAGAGCGACTGCGCATTGCCGAAGGGCATCGCGCGGTGGACGTAGTCCCAGACGGTCGACAGGTACGGCCAGTAGCTGCCGATGGTCTTGACCGGGTCCTCGCGGGTCAGCGTGCCCTGCCCGCCCGCCAGCACGGGCCAGCGACCGACGGCCTCGCCGAAGTCGCCGTGGCACATCGCGCAGTTCTCGACGAAGAGTTCCTCGCCGGTGAAGACGTCGCCGCTGCCGGGCGGCAGGCCCAGCCCGTCCGGGCGCACGTCGATGTCCCAGGCGGCGACTTCCTCGGGCAGCGCCGGGCGGCCGAGACCGTAGCCCGCGCGCGCGACAACGGCCCCCTCGGTCGGCGTCATCACCGCCGGGGCCGGAGCCGGCTGCGGGGTGGCGTCCTGTGCCACCACCGGCGCGACCCATTCGCGCGCGGGGGCAGGCATGTCGACGACGAACTGGTCGGCCACGATGTAGGCGCCCGCGAGCACCCCTGCCGCACCGACGCCGGAGGGCAGGAAGTAATTAAGAAATCTCGACATTTTCGGCCTCTCCGCGTTCGTTCACATACCAGGTCTGGATGCCGTTGTTGTGGTAGATCGAGTTCTCGCCCCGGATCGCCCGAAGCTCGTTCTTGGTCGGCTGGACGTAGCCCGTCGAGTCGTGCGCCCGGCTCTGGAGCAGGAGCGGCGAGCCGTCCCAGTCGAACTCGTAGTAGAAGCGGTGCATCGACTTCTCGAGGCTCGGCCCCGACATGCGCGCCTGATGCCAGGTCTTGCCGCCGTCGATGGTCACGTCCACGCGCGGGATGGTGCCCCGGCCGGACCACGCGACGCCGGTCACGACGGTATGGCCGCGCCCGTGCAGGATCGGGGCCTGCGGGCTGGGCGAGGTGATGACCGACTTGGCATCCATCTCCCAGGTGAAGCGCCGCGCCTTTCCGTTCTCGAAGAGGTCGGTGTATTTCGAGGTCTCCTCGCGGTGGTGCCACGGCTCGTCGCCCACCTCGATGCGGCGGAGCCACTTGACCCACATGTTGCCTTCCCAGCCCGGCACCACGAGGCGCACGGGATAGCCCTGTTCCGGACGCAGCATCTCGCCGTTCATCTTGAAGGCGACGAGGCAGTCGTCCATCGCCTTCTCGATCGGGATCGAGCGGGTCATCGCGGCAGCGTCAGCGCCTTCGGGCATCACCCACTTGCCGTTGGTCTTGACCCCGGCCTCTTCCAGCAACAGCCGCAGCGGCACGCCGGTATACATGACGTTGTGGATCATGCCGTGGGTGAACTGGCAGCCGTTCAGCTGCGCGCCCGCCCATTCCATGCCCGAGTTCGCCGCGCATTCGAGGAAATAGACGTGGTTCTCGCGCGGGAAGCGCATCAGGTCCGCCATGGTGAACACCAGCGGCGTGTCCACGAGACCGTTGATCATGATGCGATGCTTCGCCGGGTCGACCTCGGCCACGCCCGCGTGGTGGCGCTCGAAGCACAGGCCGTTCGGCGTGAGGATGCCGTCCAACTCGTGCAGCGGCGTGAAGTTGACCGACGACACCGTGTCGGCGGTCAGCCATTCCACGTTGCGGCGCACCACATGCGCCTCGTAGGGCGACGGCGTGCCGTAGGGGGCGGCATCCACACCGGCGCCGAGGCCCTGCATCCAGGGCTGCAACTCGGTGATCGCGGGATCGGGTGCGCCCTGCGCCTTGGCGGCCCCGCCGACGGCGAGCGCCCCTGCCCCCGCAGCGGCTCCGCGCAGAAACGCGCGGCGCGAGGGTTTCATGCCCTTGAAGATCTCGGTCATGGTCGGTCCTCTCTCAACTCACGAGGCCGGGCGTCAGACGCCCGTCACCTCGACGCTCGTGTTCGGCTCCAGATGCACGGTGCCCTTGGCGCGGATATGCGCCTCGACGACGTCCCAGATCTGCGGGCCCTCGGTGTCGGGGTTCACGCTCGCCCAGCCGGCAACCGTGTAGGATTTGGCGGGATCGATCGTCTCGCCCGTGGCCAGCAGCGTCATGTTCGACACGCGGGACCCGATCGGCTTGGAGACGTCGATGGAGTAGCCGAGACCGCCCATCCGGACCATGTCCCCGCCCTGCTGGTAGTAGGGATCGGGGTTGAAGATGTTGTCGGCCACGTCTTCCAGGACGACCTTCAGGAACTCGCCGGTCATCTCGGTCCGGTAGGCCTTGCCGTAGGTCATCGAGGTGACGTTCCAGACATCCTCCCGGGTGATGTCCTGTCCCGGCAGCACCGACGGTCCCCAGCGCACGCCCGGCGACATCGCGATCTGCGCGTCGCGCTGCTCCAGCAGCGCCTGGCAGATCAGGTCGTCCCAGGTTCCGTTGAAGTTGCCGCGCCGGTAGAGCAGCGTGTCCGCCTGCCCCAGCACCTCGGTCAGGTCGGCCTCGTAGGGCGCGCGGTCGGCGTCGATCTGCGCGGCCATCTCGGCATCGGGGGCGATCACGTCCGAGAAGATCGGGATCAGCTTGTGGCGGAAGCCCATCATCCGGCCGTCCCGCACATCGAGATCGACGCGGCTGACGAACTTGCCGTTCGAACCGGAGGCGATGACGATCGTCTCGCCCACGAGCACCGGCTCGGGCAGCGCGTCGTGGGTGTGGCCCGACAGGATCACGTCGATGCCCGAGACGATCCCGGCCATCTTCTTGTCGACGTCGAAGCCGTTGTGGCTGAGGCAGACGACCAGCTCGGCGCCCTGGGACCGCACCTCGTCCACCATGTCCTGCATGTTCTCGTCCCGGATGCCGAACGAGAACTCGGGGAACATCCAGCCGGGGTTGGCGATCGGCATGTAGGGGAAGGCCTGCCCGATCACCGCGATCTTGACACCGCCGCGCTCGAAGAACTCGTAGGGCTTGAACAGCTCCGAGGGTTCGTCCCACTCGGAGTCGAAGATGTTCTGGCCGAGCGCCGCGAAGGGCAGCCCTTCGACCAGTTCGGTGATGCGGTCGGTGCCCAGCGTGAATTCCCAGTGGAAGGTCATCGCGTCGGGCTTCAGCAGGCCCATCGCGTTGACCACGTCCTGGCCCTGCGTGTGGTAGCAGCCATAGGAGCCGTGCCAGGTGTCGCCGCCGTCGAGCAGGATCGCGTCCGGCCGGTCGGCGCGGATCGCCTTGACCACGGTGGCGATGCGGTCGAGGCCGCCCATCTTGCCGTAGCCCTTCGCCAGCGACGTGAAGTCGTCGTAGGTCAGCGCGTAGTGATCGGCCGAGCCGTCCTCGATCCCGTAAAGGCGCCGGAAGTCGGCCCCGGTGATGTGCGGAACCGCGCCCTTGTTGCCGCCGACGCCGATGTTGATCTCGGGCTCGCGGAAGTAGATCGGCTTGAGCTGCGCGTGCAGGTCCGTGACATGAATCAGCGAGACGTTGCCGAAGGTGTCGAACTGAAGAAGCTGGTCCTGCGTCAGCGCCTGCTGCGCGGCCAGCCGGGCCCAGTTCCCGAAGCCGGAGGCGCCGACCAGCGCCGAGGAGGCCATCGCCACCTGAAGGAAATCGCGGCGCGAAATCATCTCGGGTATCCTCTGGTTGCCGCAGTCACATGCGGTTTCTTGAATATTTCCGGATAGACGAAGGCCCGCCCGGCACATGCCGGACGGGCCCCCGTTGAATCAGTTGCGGACCGAGGGCCCCTCGACCGACAGGCCGTTGCCGCGCGAGGCGACGTAGAGTTCCAGCGCGATGAACTCCGGCGAGCCGACCGCGAAGGTCGCGGCGCGGGTGTCCCGGATGCAGCCGCGGAAGCGGTTGTGCACCGACACGAGGTTGGTGTCCTTCAGGCGGTAGGCCGGGAAGGCGTTGATCTGGCCCTGGCTGAGATGGTCGGCCCGGATCAGGTTGTCGTAGTTGTCCTCGTGGCAGTTGGCGCAGCTGAGTTCGAGCTGGCCGAAGCGGGTGTAGTACATCTCCCGCCCCTTCTCCCAGGTTTCGGCCGCCGGGCCGTCGATGGCGACGTTGACCGGCATCCCGCGCGAGACCGAGGCGAGCAGCGCGGTCATGTTGCGCATGTCCTGCCCGTTCCAGTCCCAGGCCTCCGCCCCCATCCGCTCGGTGCGGCAGTTGTTGACGTACATCTCCTGGGTCCAGACCGCGCCGGCCTCCGCGTTCCACTTCGGCGTGGTGGCCCGGAAGCCTGCCAGGCTCTCGGGCCCTTCGTGGCACGAGGCGCAGGACTTGTCGGCGCTGCCTTCGACGGTGTTCCACGCGTCGGTGGCCGCATCGACGTAGATCATCGCCGGGTTGTCGAAGTCATCCATCTGCATGACCTGCGTTTCGTCGGTGCGGAACGTCCAGCCGGAGCGGATTTCAGACAGGTGCCCGTCGAGATGGGCGGGTGCGGCGGTGCGGGTGGTGATCTCGATCTGGCCGTTGATGATGAGCGGATCGTTCTCGCCTGCCAGTGCCGGGGCCGCGGCCGCCAGCGTCAGGACGCCGGCCGCCACATGCAGTGCTGCTTTTCTCATCGCTTTCCTCCCTATGCGACGTGCTCGCCTCAGCCGACGGTGATCGCCTGGCTGTCCTCGTAGACGGAGCCGTCGTCGTCGTACCAGGTGAACTTGAACTCACCCGATTCCGGGACAGTGGCCTCGAACTCGAAGTACGGGTTGGTCGAGATCGCCGGCTCGAGCGTGATGTCGATCACGTTCTGGCCGTTGAAGTCGCAGGTGAAGCGGTTGATGATCGACCGCGGGATCACGTTGCCGCTGGAGTCCTTGCGCTGGCCGGATTCCATTGCGTGCGAGATCAGGGTCTTGATGGTCACGACCTCGCCGGCCGAAGCCGATTTCGGAACGCGAACGCGGGGTTTGACGTTGTCTGCCATGTCTTTCGTCCTTGCCTGATCAGCCGCCGCAGCCGCCGATGGTGACTTTCACTTCCTGACGGGCCTGCACGAAGCTGCCGTCGGCCAGTTTCGCCACGGCCACCACGTCCTGCGTGCCGGCGAGGCGGATGCGGGTCGAGGCGTACTGCCGCCCGGCCAGCGGGCCGAAGTTGACGGTGGCCACGTCCGGGTTCGGGTTGCCGGCCGCGAGGATCAGGATGGCCGAGGCGCCGGGCGCGTCGACTTCGATCGGAACCGTGTTGCCGTTCTCGGCGATCTCGGGCGCGGTCAGGGTCAGACCGCCCTCGCCCACCGCGGCACCGCCGGTGAAGGCCGCAATCTTCTCGTCCACCGCCGCGAGCGCGGCCCGCGCCGGCAGCAGGGTCGCTGCGGCGGCACCGGCCGTCAGCAGCATGGTCTCTCTGCGTGTCAGTTTCATGGGGTTTCCTCTTGCACGAGGCGCGCTCCGGCCTGGGCCGGGGCGGGCCGGGTCAATCCTTGAGCGTCACGAGAAACGCGACGACATCCTCGATTTCCTGCGCCGTCAGCAGGGTGGTGATGTCGCTTTCGTTCGCGGGAGCCTTGCCCGTGAAGGCGTCGCCGACGCGGATGTAGCCCGAGCGCTTGTAGAAGCTGGGCATGATCGAGTCGGGGAACATCTCCTTGGCGTTGGCCACGATCCCGCGCAGCTGTTCCGGGGTCCAGCGGTCCCCGGCACCGTCGAGCGACGGCCCGACCTCGCCGTGATACGGGTATTCTTCCAGCGCCGTGACCTGGTGGCAGGCGATGCAGTTGCCGAGACCGCGGTTGGTCATGACCTTGATGCCGTTGGCCGCGTCACCGGGGGTTCCGGTCAGCGACTGGGCGACTTCGCCATAGTCGAACATCACGTCTTCCGGGGTGATCGTGTCGGCCTGCGCGACACCGACGCAAAGGGTCAGGGCCACAACTGATGCGAGTGCTGTTCGCATGCATCCTCCTCCCAAAGGCTGCTTCTTCCGTCCGGTATACCGTAGCGCACCGACTTCAAGTCACGCAACAACAAATTCACATCTTTGAATTTCTCGCAGGTGCAGAAACCGGTGCGCGCGGTGCATCTTCGCCGCCTAGTCGGTGCTTCCGTTCGCGCGTTCCTGGATGCGGCGGGCGTGGTAGCGCTGGAAATCCTCATCGCCGTCAAGGGCATACCGCTCCTCGACAACCCAGGTCAGCATGTCGAGCGTGGTGCCCGGCCCGAAGGCGCCCGGCATCACCGCAACGGCAGCCTGCGGCGCGGTCGCGCCCTCCGGCACGTCCTGCGGCATGAAGAGAATCGACGGCGTGAAGAGCAGGCCCCATTTCCGGGCCATCTGCTTCTCGCTCAGCACCTCGCCGTCGAAATCGGTCACCTCGATGTCGCCGTGCAGGTTCAGCTGCACCACGAAGAAGTTGTCGCGGATGTAGCCGGCGATCTCTTCGCGGGGGAACACCTCCTCGTGCATCTTGCTGCAGTAGATGCAGCCGCGCTGTTCGAAGAGCAGCATCAGGCGCTTGCCCTCGGCATTGGCCTCGGCGAGGTCCTCGCGCAGGTCCTTGAACGTGTCGCGCATCCAGTCGGTCTTGTGCAGGCCGTCGTCGCCGAGTTCGGCGGCAAGGACCGGCAGCGCGAGGACCATGGCGGCAAGGGCAGTCAGCAGGCGTTTCATGTCAAATCCTCCTCGTTTGACGCGGGCGTGCAGGCAGGCGGGCGGGGCCTCAGATCGACTGGAAGGCCGGGAAGACCTCCAGCATCCACTGGGCGATGTAGTTGACCGAATCGGTGGCGATCAGCGCGGCGAAGACCAGCAGCAGCGCCCCCATCGCCTTTTCCACCTTCGGCAGGTGGCGGCGGAACTTCGCGGTGAAGCGCAGGAAGGGCTTGATGAAGAACGCGGCGACCACGAAGGGCGCGGTCATCGCCACGCCGAAGACCAGCAGAAGGCCCAGACCCTGAAGGGCGGTCGCTTCGTTCGAGGCGGTGAAGATCACCGCGGTCAGGACGCCGCCGACGCAGGGTGTCCAGCCCGCCGCGAAGGCCAGCCCGACCACGTAGGAGCCGAGCACCGACATGTTGCCGGTGTCGCCCGCGTTCATCTGGAACGCCCGGTTCAGGAAGCCGATTCGGATGACGCCGAGGAAGTGCAGCCCCATCAGCGCCACGACCAGCGCCGCGAACAGCCGGAACTCGGTCTGCACCGTGCGGAACGCCTGGCTGAGGCCGAAGGCAGCCGCCCCGAGCAGCACGAAGACGGTGATGATTCCCAGCGAGAACATGATCGCCGATGCCACGGCCCGCCGCCGGACGCCCGGTGCGAGTTTGCCGTCTGCCGAAATTTCCGACATCGACGCCCCGGCCATGTAGCTCAGGTAGAATGGCACGATCGGCAACACGCATGGCGAGAAAAACACCACAAGTCCGCCGACGAGGGCGCTGAGTATGGAAACATCGAACATCCGGGGGCGCCCACTTCTTGATCAGATTACACATTCAGAATACGTTATGCGAAGCGACGCGGTCAATGAGGCTGCGTGTTCGGGAGCACGGCCCATGCGGCGGATGCTGAGCTTCGTACTTGCGACCTTCCTCTGCCTCGTGTCCGGGGCGGAGACGCGTGCCCTCGACACCCCTGCCCCTACCCCCGTCATCGAACTGGTGATGTTCGAGGCCAACGGCTGCGTCTACTGCGCGCGCTGGCATGCCGAGGTCGGGCCGGGCTGGCCGAACTCGTCCGAGGGCAAGTTCGCCCCGCTGCGCCCGGTCTTCCGGCACGAGCCGCTGCCCGCCGACCTGACCTTCGACGGACGGCTGACCTTCACGCCGACCTTCGTGCTGATGCGCGACGGGCAGGAGATCGCGCGCCTCGAAGGCTACCCGGGGGCGGATTTCTTCTGGGCCTTGATGGCGCAGATGCTGCGGGACCACACCGATTACGCGGAGGTCACACAATGACGGCCGCGACTCCGGCCCCGGTGGACCTGACCCGCGCGGACGGTCTACGAGAGGGGGCGAGGGCCGGTTAGGGTCCGCGAGGAGAGCATGGCGCTACCCGTCTTCACCGAGGACACGTCCGACGCGGAAATGGACCGCATGGTGAAGCATGCCGACACGGCGGCCCAGTTCCTCAAGTCGATCAGCCACGAAGGCCGGCTGATGATCCTCTGCCACCTCGCCACCGGCGAGAAATCGGTGACCGAGCTCGAGCGCCTGCTCTCGGCGCGGCAGGCCGCCGTCAGCCAGCAACTCAGCCGGCTGCGCCTCGAGGGGCTGGTCGAGCCGCGACGGGACGGCAAGACGATCTACTACAGGTTGACCGACCGCCGCGCGACGCGCATTCTCGACGTGGTCTACGAGTTGTTCTGCAAGGACGACTGACGGCTGCCGGACGGCGAAAGACCGGGCGCAGCCGGACCAAGGGAGGATAGCATGTTCGAGGGTGTGTCCGACGCGGCACTCGCGGCCGGGGTAGGCCTTTTCGGGGGCGTTCTGCTCGGGCTGGCGGCGCGGCTGGGACGATTGTGCACGATGGGCGCGATCGAGGATGCGCTCTACGGGAACGACCTGACCCGGCTCAGGACCTGGGGACTGGCCATCGGGCTGGCGGCCATGGGGGTCTTCACCCTCGTCGGGGTCGACGTGATCCCGCTGGGCGAGACGGTCTACCATTCCCTGCCCTGGAGCCCGGTTGCGACGATCCTCGGCGGGCTACTCTTTGGCTATGGCATGGCAATCGCAGGGAATTGCGGGTTCGGCGCGCTTGCGCGGCTCGGCGGCGGCGACATGCGGAACTTCGTGATCGTTCTCGTCGTCGGCATCTCGGCCTACGCGGTCCTGTCCGGTCCCTTCGCCGCGGCCCGCGTGGCCTTCGAAAGCGCGACCGCCCTGCCTGTCAGCACCACGCCCGGCTATGCCGGGGCCCTGTCCGCGCTGACCGGCGCGCCACTCTGGGCCACGGGCATGGCGCTCGGCGCGCTGATCTGCGCCGCCGCCCTGTCGGGGGGCCTCGTCCGCAAGCCCAAGGCGCTGGCGACCGCGTTCCTCGTCGCGCTGGCCGTGGTCAGCGGCTGGGGCGGGACCGCGTGGATCGCGACGCACGGCTTCGATCCGCAGCCGATCCTGTCGCACACCTTCTCGTCCCCGGTCGGCGAAACCATGCTCTGGGTGATGACCGCCTCGGGCGGCGGGCTCGGCTTCGCGGTCGGCTCGGTCACCGGGGTGCTGGCGGGGGCCTTCCTCGGCTCTCTCGTGAAGGGCCATTTCCGCTGGGAAGCCTGCGAGGACCCGCGCGAGCTGCGCCGCCAGATCTTCGGCGCGGCGCTGATGGGCGTCGGGGCCGTCCTGGCGATGGGCTGCACCATCGGGCAGGGCGTCTCGGCCTTCGCGGTCTTCGCGTGGTCGGCCCCGCTGGTGCTGGCGGCGATCTTCGTCGGCGCCGCCTTCGGCCTGCGCCAGCTCATCAGCGGGTTTGCCCCGGCGGAATGACCGCTCAGGGCCAGTCGAACCCGACCACCACGACCGCCGCGTAGGGCGTCGTCCCGCGCGGCAGGACGAGGGTGCCCAGCGCCTGCGCGTCCAGGGCCACGGCGCGGACCCGCGCCAAGACCGCCTCGGCATCGGTCTCGCCCAGCCGCCCCGGGGCCAGGTAGAGCGCCCGCGCGCCGCTTTCGGGGGCCGGGTGGAAGGCGAAATGGTGCGGGGTATCGCCCAGAACGGCCATCGGCAGCGCCTGCCCCAGCCCCTGCGCGAGACCGGTGCCCATCTGCCCGGCCTCGATCCAGCTTTCCACCGCGACCACCTCGACGCCGTCGAGCGCGCCCGCCGCCTGCAACGCTGGGGCGAGGCCCGACCAGTCGAAGACGTCGATCGTGTTGTCCCACTCAGGCAGCGGATCGCTGCCGCGCGTCAGCAATCCGGCCGGCGCGTGAACGACGATGGCCAGCGCCAGCGCCCAGAGCGGCACCGCGCTGATCCCCAGCGCCCAGCGCCAGCCGCGAGCGGGCGCCCGGGACAGCCAGAGCCCCGCCAGCGGCAGTGCGAAGACGAAGCCCGGAAGGCTCCAGTGCGGGAAGGACGAGTCCGAGACGAGGAAGATCAGGTTGAAGACCACGATGGGCCAGAGCGCCAGATGCGCGAGAACCTTCTCGCCGTCCGCCCCCTGCAGCGCCCGCAGTGCCGCCAGCAGCGCCAGCACGAAGGTCGCGGGCAGCAGGTAGACCATCTGGCCCGCCAGCATCACCGCGAAATTGACCGGCTGCAGGCTGCGCGCGGTGCGCGAGCCGTGGAAGGCGAAGCTGGCCCAGTCGGTCGAGAGGTTCCACAGGATCACCGGCGCGAGGCCGGTCAGCGCCAGCGCCGTCGCCAGCCAGAAGCCCGGCCGGGCGAACCAGCCCCAGCGCCCGGTCGCCGCCATGAAGGACAGCACACCGAAAGGGATCAGCCCCGCCTGGTATTTCGAGCCCAGCGCGATGGCGAGCCCGACACCGCCCAGCGCCCATGTCCCGAGGCCCGCAGAAGGATCCCGCACCAGCCGCACGAGCGCCAGCGCGGCCAGCGCGCCGCCCATGTTCAGCACCGCGTCCGGCAGCACGAAAAGGCCCGAGCCGAACACCATGTGGGGCGCGAGGCTCCACAGGATGACCGTCCAGAGCCCGGCCCGCAGGCCGCCGAGGTCGCGCGCGATCTTCCACAGCACCGCGCCCGTCACCAGCCCGCAGACCAGCGACGGCAGGCGGTATGCCAGCGCGCTCTCGCCGAAGACCTTCGCGGACCAGACCGGCGCCCAGAAGCTGAGCGGCGGATGGTCGTAGAAGCTCCACGAGAAGACCCGCGCCGCGGCGATGGCATAGGCCTCGTCCACACCGAGCGGGAAGGTCATCGCGATGGCGAGCTTTACCAGCCCGGCCAGCGTCAGGATCACGACAGCCTGCCGCCGGGCCGCGGGGTCGGTCAGCGCACCCACAGCTTGGCCCGCTTGATCTCGTTGCGGATCGCCTGCTCCTTGGCCGGCAGGTTCGCCCGGTTGAAGAGCGCCCGGACCGCGTGGCCCTTGCCCTGGTAGATCATCTTGCGGAACGGGGCGTAGAGTTTCAGCACTTTCTTGACCTTGTTGGGCGCCGTGATGCGTTCGAGCGTCTCGACCACCGCATCGCGTTCGCGGGCATAGAGCAGCGGCATCAGCCGCCAATGGCACGTCACCGCCCCGTCGAGCAAGCCGGTGAAGGGCGGCCGCCCGCCCCCGCCCGCGTGGATCGCCAGCGGCAGCGCGACCTGGTCGAGCCACGGGTCGAGCGATTGTCCGTCCAGTTCGGGCGGCGGGTCGTCGCTGATCGCGGTCGCGAAGCGCAGGAAGTCCGCCCCGAAGCGCGCCGGGTCGCGGCCGTAGAACCAGCCCGCGTTGAAGTAGAGGTAGCGCTCCCAGTAATTCACCGGGAAGCCCGGGTCCTGAGAGGACGCGAAGTCGAGACCGAACCGGTCGTAGAGCGCCCCCCAGATGGCGGCATAGTCGGGCCCGTAAAGCTGCGGCTGCGGCCAGGTCCCCTCGCGCTTCATGCTGGCGGAGGGCCGGTCGAAGTCGAACGGCACCCGGCGCGGGTCGTCGAGGATCAGCGTGTCGGTGTCGAGAAAGAGGAACGGCACGTCCGGCTCCAGCACCGACAGCGCCTCGATCTTGTTGCCATGCGGATAGCTGGCGCCAAAGGCGCGGCTCTCGAAGGGCCGGATCTCGGCCCCGAGGTCGAGCAGCAGCGCGCGCACCTCCGGGGTCGAGATGCGGGGATCGGTGCCTTTCCAAAGCGGCCCGGGCTGCGGCTCGGCCAGCACCAGCTTGCCCGGGTAGTCCGGCGCGGCCGCCCGGAGCGACAGCGCCAGCAGGGCCGCCTCGAATTCGAGCCGCCCGCCCTGCACCACCGCCAGAAGGATCGGTGCCGCCGGGGGAATGTCGCTCTTGCCCATGTCGCCTGCTCTCGGGTTCCTGCCTCGGGCCGGACTATAGCCCCGACCGGGGGCGGCCCGAAACCCGGCCCGTGCGCGCGGGGGCTGGCGGTGCTCCGCGCTTGCCAAACCGGCAGCGCGGGCGAACACTGGTCCCGCGTTCCCGGCCCGGAAGGAGACCCCGATGCCCCGCCGCCTTGCCCCGCTTGCCGTCGCACTGTGCCTCGTCCCGGCCCTCGCGCCCGCACAGACCTTCACCACTGCCGCCGAGGTCCGGCCGATCCTGACCGCCACCCAGCCGCAATGGATCGCGGTGCGGCTCTGGGACGGGCAGGACCTGCTCTACTTCACCAACCTGCTGGCCTGGCGCTGCGGGGTGAAGCGAATCTCCTACGCGATCAACGGGGCCGACACCCTGACGCCGCTGAAGATGGAAGAGTGCCACGAGGGCGAAGCCGCCCCGAACGCCCTGAAGGTGACTGACATCCTGCCCTACGTCGCCTTCGGACCGAACGAGATCGAGACGATCACGGTCGAGGTGCTCTACGACGACGGCGAAAGCGTCCGCCACGACTACGCCCGCCCGGCGGTGGCGATCCAGTAGGGAAGTGTGGGGGAGAAGTGGTGGGCGACCCTGGAATCGAACCAGGCGTGGGTCTCCCCGGCGGAGTTACAGTCCGCTGCCGCACCTTGCAGCCCGTCGCCCGCGGCCGGGGCATTGCCTCCGGCGCGACGGCGGGGATAGCCGGGGGGCGGCGGGGGGTCAAGGGGCCTGACGCGGCTTGCGCGGAATTTCTGGGCAACCCGTCCCCCTGCCCCGGCTGGACACGCGCCCGCCCCGCGGCGTAAGCGCGGGGGAGCCGCCGCGAAAGGGGTCCCGTCATGAAGAAACCGACCTGGGTCGTCGAGAAGGAACGCGCCAAGCGCGCCGCCGCTGCCGAGACGGTCTGGCTCTTCGGGCTGCACGCCGTGCGCGATGCGCTGCTGAACCCGGCCCGCTTCCGGCTGCGGCTGGTGGTGACGCGCAACGCGCTCGACAAGCTCGCCGAGGCGGTGGCGCAGGCGGGGATCGAGCCCGAGATCGCCGATCCGCGCAAGTTCCCGGTCCCGCTCGACCCCGGTTCGGTGCACCAGGGCGCGGCGCTGGAAGTGAAGCCGCTCGACTGGGGCCGGCTCGACGACGTCGCGGCCGGCGGCGAGGGCGCGGCCCGGCTGGTGCTGCTCGACCAGGTCACCGATCCGCACAACGTCGGCGCCATCCTGCGCTCGGCCGAGGTCTTCGGGGCGCGCGCTGTGATCGCGCCCGCCCGCCACGCGGCCCCCGAGACCGGGGCGCTCGCCAAGACCGCCTCCGGCGCGCTGGAGCGCCAGCCCTACCTGCGGGTGCGCAACCTCGCCGAGGCGATGGAGACGCTGCGCGAGATGGGCTACGTGCTGCTCGGCCTCGACGGCGAGGCCGACACCGAGATCGGCACCGCGCTGGCCGAGGTGGCCGGGCGTCCGGTCGCGCTCGTTCTTGGGGCAGAAGGCCCGGGATTGCGGCAGAAAACGCGGGAAACCTGCGACCGATTGGTGCGCATCCCCTTCGCTCGGGGCTTCGGCTCGCTAAATGTGTCCAATGCGGCGGCGGTGGCACTCTATGCCGCCTCGCGGACCTGAGACGGCGACGGAGACGACATGGGCAAGCTCGACCAGCGGAAGATCGCGACCTGCTGCTATTGCGGCAATCGCTCGGTGCTCGACCTGACGGCACGCGGCGGGCACGAGCTGGCCTGTGGCAGCTGCGGCGCACCGTTGCACCTGATGAAGGCGATGCGCGTCGACCGCGAGACCGCGCCGCGCCGCACCACCGTGGCCCAGCCCGCGCGCGGCGGGATGCAGGACCTGGCCGCCGCCGGGATCAGCCTGCTCGGGTCGGCATCGAAGTCGGGCGACAAGGCCCGGCGCAAGGCTGCGAAGAAGGCGTTGAAGAAGAAATTCGGACGCGGCAAGGACCTCGTCGAGGACCTGTTCGACCTCTTCGACTGAGCCCGGCGCGGATCACGCCCCCTGACATTGCCGCGAGGCGACTTCCGCGCGGGCGCCCTGCCCCCCATCCTCGGTCCACCGTATCCCGGGAGGACCCTGACCATGACGCTCGACCGCCGTACCCTGCTCGTTGCCGGGCTGGCCGCCGCCACCCTGCCCCTTGCCGCGCGGGCCGCCACGCCGCCCGTCTTCACCCGGGACGGCGCCGCGATCTCGGGCACGGACCCCGTCGCCTATTTCACCGAGGGCGGTCCGGTGGCGGGCGATCCCGCGATCACCGCCGACTGGCAGGGCGCGACGTGGCGCTTTGCATCGGGCGCGAACCGGGACCGGTTCCTGTCGGATCCTGCGCGCTGGTCGCCCGCCTACGGGGGCTGGTGCGCCTGGGCCGTCTCGCGCGGCTATACCGCCAAGACCGAGCCCGAAGCGTGGAACATCCACGAGGGACGGCTGTTCCTGAACTTCGACCTCGCGCTGCGCCGCCGCTTCCTGCGCAACCTCGACGCCAACATCGCCCGCGCCGATGCGAACTGGCCCGCCGTGCTGGACGCCTGAGGCCGATCACGGAATCCGGAGCGCCCCTTTTTCGGTCGAATGTGGCACTTATCTGTCACAGTGAGAGGCGAGGGGCCGGAACCCCCCGTCTCGTTTCACTGTCCCTCGTTCCGTACCTTCAAACGCCCGATCCCGATGATCGGGCGTTTTTTTCGGCCCTTCCCCCGACCCGCGACCGACGGTAGCGTGCCGCCCATGCAGACCGATCCCGATCCCGACAGCCCCAGCGACGCCACGCTTCGCGCGATCCTGACCCGGACGAAGACCGTCGCCGTGGTCGGTGTCTCGTCGAACCCGGTGCGGCCCAGCTATTTCGTGGCCCGCTACCTGCAACTGAAGGGCTTCCGCGTGATCCCGGTGAACCCCGGCCTCGCGGGGCAGACCCTGTTCCGGGAGACCGTCTACGGCAGCCTTGCCGAGATTCCCGCCACGATTCCGGTGGACATGGTGGACATCTTCCGCCGCTCGGACGCGGTGCCGGGGATCCTCGCCGAGGCGCTGGAGCACCTGCCGAAGCTGCGCACGATCTGGATGCAGATCGGCGTGGTCCATCCGGAAGCCGCCGGCGCCGCGCGGGCAAAGGGTCTGGACGTCGTGCAGGACCGCTGCCCCAAGATCGAATATCAGCGGCTGTTCGGGGAATTGCGCATGGGCGGTTTCGCGACCGGCGTGATCTCCTCGAAGCTCTGAGCGCCATGCGCCGTCTGCCGATTGCCCTCGGATGGGTTGTGGCCCTCTGGGCGGCGGCGCTGCCCGCCCTCGCGGAGGGCGCCGCCGACTGCCGCGACCGCGACCTGTCGCCGGTCACCCGGATCGAGGCCTGTACGGCGGCGCTGGCCGGAAGGCCCGACCGCAGCACCGAGGCGGAGCTTCTGACCGAGCGCGCCGCCGCCCTCGGGCTGGAGGATCGCTGGGCCGAGGCGCTGGTGGACCTGCGCCGCCTGCTGGTGCTCGAGCCGAACCGGGCCTGGGCGCATTACTGGGAGGGCCGCGCGCTGGACGCGCTCGACCTGCCCGACCGCGCGATGGCGGCCTTCGACCGCGCCATCGCGCTGGCGCCCGAGGATCCCTTCGCGCCGTGGCATCGCGGTTTCCTCCACGAGGAAGCCGGGGACACCGACGCCGCCCGCGCCGACTGGGACCGCGTGCGCGCCCTGCGCCCGTTCTGGCCCGAGCCCTACCGCCAGCTGGGACACCTGGCGTGGGACGCGGACGACTCGGAACGCGCGGCGGGGCTCTATGCCCTGTCGCTGCTGCTCGATCCCGACCAGCCGGTCCTGCGGGCGCAACTGGCGCGCCTCGTGCCCTCGGCACCGCCCGATCTCCGCCCGGCGGAGTATGCCCCGCCCCCGGACCGCGCCCTGCCCTATCTGCATACGCTCTTTGCCCCGCAGGCGGACGGCCTGTCGGGCGACACGGGGCCGGACGGGCCGCTCCTCGCCGCCGCGTTCGTGCGGCGGCAGGCGGTAACCGATGGCGACCGCGTGCGGTTCGAGATCGCACCGGCAGCCGGGTTCGAGATGGAGCGCCTCTTCCCCGATCCGGCCCGCCGCGCGAGTGTCGACACCTGGCGCGGACTGCTGGTGCCCGAGATCACGCCCACCGGGCCGCAGGGTCCGCGCATCCGCACCGACCTCGGTTTCGATCCCGCAACGCTGTGGCCGCTGACCACGGGCACCACCCTTTCGGGCACGGCAGATGTCGTGATGACCTGTCCGTCCGCCCGGATGCTGACCGCTGTCTCGGTCGGGTGCATCGCGCCCGGGGCCGAGATGTCCCTCGGCCAGCTGGACGTCACCCTGTCCGTCGAGGGGACCGAGACCCTGCGGGTGCCGCGCGGCACCTTCGACACGTATCGCGTGCGGTACATGGAAGCGGGCACGCTCGGCATCGGCAGCCTGACGGAGCCGCACCGCCGCGAGGTGATCTGGTGGATCGCGCCCGCGCTGGGGACATGGGTCCGGCGCGTGACCTCCGACGCGGATGGCGTGACCGTTCTGAGTCTGCTGGCCGACGACGCGTTCTAGCCGCGCGAGGCCTTCTCGGCGAGACCGGAGGTACCCTCGCGCCGCTCCAGCTCCGCCAGTACCTCGGCCAGCGTCACGTCGCGGGCCGCCAGCATGACGAGCAGGTGAAAGAGCACGTCCGCCGCTTCGGCGGTCAGCTTCGCCCGGTCGCCCTTCACCGCCTCGATGATCGCCTCGACCGCCTCCTCGCCGAATTTCTCGGCGCATTTCTCTGGCCCCTTCGCCAGCAGCTTCGCGGTCCAGCTGGTCTCCGGGTCGGCGCCCTTGCGGGCCTCGACGGTGGCGGCGAGCCGCTCCAGCGGGGTGCCGGGCGCGCTCATGTCAGCCGCACGGGAATGCCCGCCTCCGCCATGTGCGCCTTGGCCTCGCCGATGGTGTAGGTGCCGAAGTGGAAGATCGAGGCCGCGAGAACCGCACTCGCGTGGCCCTCGGTCACGCCCTCGACGAGGTGATCGAGCGTGCCGACGCCGCCCGAGGCGATCACCGGAACCGACACCGCGTCGGCGACCGCGCGGGTCAGCGGCAGGTTGAACCCCGCCTTGGTGCCGTCACGATCCATCGAGGTCAGCAGGATCTCGCCCGCGCCCTGCCGCTCGACCTCCAGCGCGAAGGCGATGGCATCGATCCCCGTCGCGCGCCGTCCGCCGTGGGTGAAGATCTCCCAGCGGCCCGGCGCGACGGTCTTGGCGTCGATGGCAACGACGATGCACTGGCTGCCGAACTTGTCGGCGGCCCGCGCGACGACGGTCGGATCGGCCACCGCGGCCGAGTTGAACGAGACCTTGTCGGCGCCCGCCAGCAGCAGCGCGCGCACGTCCTCGACGGTCCGGACGCCGCCGCCGATTGTCAGCGGCATGAAGCACTGTTCGGCCGTGCGCGTGGCGAGGTCGTACATCGTGCCGCGGTTCTCGTGCGTGGCGTGGATGTCGAGGAAGCACAGCTCGTCCGCGCCCGCCGCGTCATAGGCGCGCGCGGCCTCGACGGGATCGCCCGCATCCACGAGGTCGACGAAGTTCACGCCTTTCACGACCCGGCCGTCGGCCACGTCGAGACAGGGGATCACGCGGGTTTTGAGCATCGGCAGGGTCCCGTCGGTTGCGGGTCCCTCCTAGCGCCGCGCAGCCTCGAAGGGAAGACGCGGGCTGACGCGGGCCGCGGCGAGGCCGCGGACCGCCCGCGACGGCAGCGCCTCCTGCGGCAGGGCCTGCGCGGTCATCGGTGCGCCGTTGGCGGTCAGCGTCCACGGGGCATCGAGCGCCAGCGCGACGAAGGTGACCGCCCGGCGTGGGCGGGCGGCCAGCACGCGGCGGCCGTCGATCAGGTCGGCGGCCGGGGCCGCCCCGCCATCGGCCGTGCGGATCTCCTGCCGGGGGGTGACCAGCGTGTCGCGGGCCGGAACCCCGCGCCGCAGCGCGCCGGCCCGGATCAGGATCGGCACCGATCCGCGCCGCGCCGCCAGATCGGCCGCCGCGAAGCGCCGCGCCGCGCGTCCGCGCAGCGGCTGCGGGCCGGCCTCCTGCGTCAGGACCCAGTCGCCGGGGCGCAGGGCCTCGACCGGCACGGGGCCGAACAGGGTGTCGATCAGGGTGCCAGCGGTGAAACTCATCGGTGCAAACTCGGGTGACAGACCCGAATCTGGCCCGGCAAGCGTGGCGCGAGTGGGGCCGAAGCGGGGAAACACTGGGTACCCCCGAGGCTGCCCGGTCCGGGTTAACGCCGCCTTGCGCCCTGTCCCGTGCGGCCCGACCGCGCCCGCATCCGCCGGACGAGCACCGCGACGCCCGTCACCGCCGCCCAGAGGATCGCCGTCCCCGCCATGACCGGCAGCAGCACGAGCGGGCCCCACGCCGCGATCAGGCCGGCCGCATAGGCGGTCTCGCCGAGGTCCATCCCGGCAACCACGCAAGGGGTCGCGAAACCTTCGTGGATGCTGCACCCGTAGGGCCCGGCCAGCACGAGAACCAGCCCGATGCAGGCCAGCCACAGCAGGACCGGCGCACCCAGCGCCAGCGCGAAGAGACGGTGAACGACACGCATGGGCGGACTCCGGTCGAGGCCAAGCGCAGCCTACCAACGGCACCGGGCCCTGCACAGGGGCTGCCGGGGCGGCTCAGCCCAGCGCGGCCAGCGCCTCGGCCAGGTCGAGCGCGCCATCATAGAGCGCCCGGCCCGAGATCGCGCCCGCGATCACGCCGGTGTCGCGCAGGGCGATCAGGTCGCCCAGCGACGACACGCCGCCCGACGCGATGACCGGGATCGTCACGGCGCGGGCCAGCGCCTCGGTCGCGGCCACGTTCGGGCCGCCCATCGCGCCGTCGCGGTCGATGTCGGTGTAGATGATCGCGGCCACCCCGGCGTCCTCGAACTGCCGCGCGAGGTCAGTGGCCTCGACATCGGTCTCCTCGGCCCAGCCCTTGGTCGCGACCTTGCCCTTGCGCGCGTCGATGCCGACGGCGACCCGGTCCGGGAAGGCGCGCGCGGCCTCGCGCACGAGATCGGGGTTCTCCACCGCCACGGTGCCGAGGATGACCCGCGCGATCCCGCGCTCCAGCCACATCGCGATGGTGGCCATGTCCCGGATGCCGCCGCCGAGCTGGGCGGGCACGTCCGTCGCGGCGAGGATCGCCTCGACCGCCGCGCCGTTCACCGGGGTTCCGGCGAAGGCCCCGTTCAGATCGACGAGGTGCAGCCAGCGGCAGCCCGCCTCCTGGAAGGCCCGTGCCTGCGCCGCGGGATCATCGCTGAAGACCGTCGCCCGGTCCATCTCGCCGCGCAGCAGGCGCACGGCCTGCCCGTCCTTCAGGTCGATGGCGGGATAGAGGATCATGGCGCGGGTCCTTCGGGTTGGGGGCGTCCGGTCGGAGCGCCTCTTATCCCGGTGCGGGCGCAAGGCCAAGCGCGCGATCTGGCGCAACGTCACGCTTGATCGGCAGGCGGGCCTCGGGGCAGCATTTCGGCGGCAACTCTGGGAGGAGAGATACCCATGAAGACCTGGCTTCTGGCCCTGACCGCGAGCCTCGGCCTCGCAACTGCGGCTGCCGCCGACCCGCTGATCGGCTGGTGGCAGACCGAGCCCGACGACGGCTCCTACGCGCTGGTGCAGATCGAGCCCTGCGGCCCCGCCTTCTGCGGCGTGATCCGCCGGACCTACGACGCCACCGGCGAATACCAGTCGCCGAACCTCGGCAAGCAGATCGTGATGGACATGGTCGCCGAGGGGGAAGGCCATTACGAGGGCCGCGTCTGGCGTCCGTCGAACGACAAGGTCTACATCGGCAAGATGGACATCAGCGGCAACCAGGTGAAACTGCGCGGCTGCGTCGCGGGCGGTCTGTTCTGCGCCAGCCAGACCTGGACCCGCGTCAACTGACGCGCCTCTCCAGCTGAAAACCGGGCCGCCGGGCCGCGCCTCAGGGCCGCCAGTTCAGGAAATTGGCGATCAGGCGCAGCCCGGCGGCCTGACTTTTTTCCGGGTGGAACTGGGTGCCGATCCGGTTGCCCGTGCCGACAATGGCGGTAACCGCGCCGCCGTAATCCACATGCGCCAGGCGCTGTGCGGGATCGGTGACCTGCATCGCATAGGAGTGGACGAAATAGGCGTGGTCGCCGGTGGTGATCCCGTCGAGCACCGGGTGATCCGCCCCGTCGACCACGAGATCGTTCCAGCCCATGTGCGGCACCTTCAGCGCCGGGTCTGCGGGGCGGATGCGGTCGACCACGCCCCCGATCCAGCCAAACCCCTCGACCGGCTCGTATTCGAGCCCGCGCTCGGCCATCATCTGCATCCCCACGCAGATGCCGAGGAAGGGCACGCCGCGCCCCTCGACCGCCTCGATCAGCGCCGCCTCCAGACCGTCGAAGCCCTGCAGGCCCCGGCGGCAGGCCGGAAATGCCCCGTCGCCCGGCAGCACCACCCGGTCGGCGCGCGCCACGAGGTCCGGATCCGAGGTCACGACGACGGTCCCGGCCCCGGTCTCGGACGCCATCCGCTCGAACGCCTTCTGGGCCGAGTGCAGGTTGCCGGAATCGTAGTCGATCAGGACCGTCGTCACGTCAGAGAATCCCTTTCGTCGAGGGAATCGCGTCCGCCTTGCGCGGATCGGCCTCCAGCGCATCGCGCAGCGCCCGCGCCACGGCCTTGAACGCGGCCTCGGCGATGTGGTGGCTGTTGATCCCGTCGATCTTCTCGACATGCAGCGTGATGCCGCCGTGGGTCGAGAGCGCCTGGAAGAACTCGCGCACCAGCTCGGTGTCGAAGCTGCCGATCTTCGGCGCGGTCATCTCGACCTTCCACACGAGGAACGGCCGCCCCGACAAGTCGAGCGCCGCGCGCACCAGCGTGTCGTCCATCGGCAGCAGGCACGAGCCGTAGCGCCGGATGCCGCGCTTGTCGCCCATGGCGCGGCTCAGCGCCTGGCCCAGCGCGATGCCGACATCCTCGACCGTGTGGTGATCGTCGATGTGCAGGTCGCCCTCGCAGCGCACCTGCATGTCGATCAGCGCGTGCCGGGCAAGCTGGTCCAGCATGTGGTCGAAGAACCCGACGCCGGTCCGGTTGTCGTAGGTCCCGGTCCCGTCGAGGTCGACCGAGACCCGGATGTCGGTCTCGGCGGTGGTGCGGGTGATCTCGGCGCGGCGCATGGGCGGGCTCCTTCCGGGCTGCCGTCTGGACTGCGGCGGGCATAGCGCGCGCCCGCGCCCAAGCCAAGCCCGCTGCGGCCCTCCCGCGGCTTGCGCTTGCCGCTCGATTGCGCGACACGCAGCGCCATGCGCGCTGACCTGACCATCGTTATTCCCACCTTCAACGAACGGGCCAATGTCCGCCCGATGCTGGCACTGCTCGACGCGGCGCTGGGCGGGATCGCGTGGGAAGTGGTCTATGTCGACGACGACAGCCCGGACGGCACCGCCGAGGAGGTGCGGGCCGCCGCTGCCGACGACGACCGGGTCTACCTGATCCACCGGATCGGGCGGCGCGGCCTCGCCGGGGCCTGCATCGAGGGGATCCTGTCCGCCACGACCCCGCTCGTGGCGGTGATCGACGCCGACCTGCAGCACGACGAGACCAAGCTGGCCGGGATGGTGGCGCGGTTCCGGGCCGATCCGGACCTCGACCTCGTGATCGGCTCGCGCCATGTCGAGGGCGGCTCGATCGGGGCGGGCTTCACCGCGACCCGCGCGCGCGGCTCCGAGATCGCCACCCGCCTCGCCAAGCGCCTGCTGAAGATCGAGGCCAGCGACCCGATGTCGGGCTTCTTCATGGTCCGCCGCGAGAGCTTCAACCAGGTGGTGACCGGGCTGCAGACGCAGGGCTTCAAGATCCTTGCCGACATGCTGGCGGCCGCGAAGGGGCGCTGGAAGGTGGCCGAGGTCGGCTACACCTTCCGCGACCGGCGGCACGGCGAGTCGAAGCTCGACGCCGCGGTGACCGCCGAGTTCCTCGCCCTGCTGGTCGCGCGGATGACCGGCGGCGTGCTGCCGATCCGGCTGATCCTGTTCCTGAGCGTCGGCGCGACCGGCGTGATCGTGCAGCTTGCCGCGATGCGGCTGGCGCTCTTGGCGGGGATCGAGCCGTTCTGGATCGCCCAGACCTTCGGCGTCTGGGTCGCGATGACGACGAACTTCCTGCTGAACAACGTGCTGACCTACCATGACCGCACCCTGCGCGGGCGCGCACTGGTGACCGGCCTCTTCAGCTTCTACGCGGTCTGCGCGGTGGGCGCGGTGGCGAACGTCGGCGTGGCGGACGTGGTCTACAGCGTCCTGCCGCAGGCCGAGGTCGCCTCGGCCACCGGCGCCGTCGTGGGCGCGCTGTGGAACTTCGTCGCCTCCGCGCTGGTGACATGGCGGGCGCGCTGAGGCCACTTCGGCCGCGAAAAAATATTCTCCCCGCTCTGCCCGATCCGGAACGCTCTCCCGGAATGTTTTCCCATGGCCCGCCCCGCGCACGGCGCTGTGGACAAGCCCGGCCCTCAAAGTAAGGTGCCGCAGATTTCCAAGGAGGGGACACCGACATGACCGACAGACCGATGGGCTTCGACACGCTGCAGATCCACGCCGGCGCGCGGCCGGACCCGGCCACCGGCGCGCGGCAGACGCCGATCTACCAGACCACGGCCTACGTGTTCCGCGACGCCGAGCACGCGGCCGCGCTCTTCAACCTGCAGGAAGTGGGCTACATCTACTCGCGGCTGACCAACCCGACCGTCGCCGTGCTGCAAGAGCGCATCGCGACGCTCGAAGGCGGCGTCGGCGCGGTCTGCTGCTCGTCCGGCCACGCGGCGCAGATCATGGCCCTGTTCCCGCTGATGGGACCGGGGCGCAACGTCGTGGTCTCGACCCGGCTCTATGGCGGCACGGTGACCCAGTTCAGCCAGACCATCCGCCGCTTCGGCTGGTCGGCCAAGTTCGTCGATTTCGATGACCTCGCCGCGGTCGAGGCCGCCGTGGACGACGACACCCGCGCGATCTTCTGCGAGTCGATCGCCAACCCCGGCGGCTACATCACCGACCTGCCTGCCATCGGCGCGCTCGCCGCGAAGGTCGGACTGCCGCTGATCGTCGACAACACCTCGGCCACGCCGTACCTCTGCCGTCCGATCGAGCATGGTGCCACGCTGGTCGTGCACTCGACCACGAAGTACCTGACCGGCAACGGCACCGTCACCGGCGGCTGCATCGTCGACTCGGGCAAGTTCGACTGGGCCGCCTCGGGCAAGTTCCCGTCGCTGTCCGAGCCCGAGCCCGCCTACCACGGCCTGAAGTTCGCCGAGACCTTCGGCCCCCTCGCCTTCACCTTCCACGGCATCGCGGTCGGGCTGCGCGATCTCGGCATGACGATGAACCCGCAGGCCGCCCATTACACGCTGATGGGGATCGAGACCCTCAGCCTGCGGATGGAGCGCCATGTGCAGAACGCGATGAAGGTCGCGGCCTGGCTGGAGCAGGACGACCGGATCGAGAAGGTCACCTACGCCGGCCTGCCCTCCTCGCCCTACAACCACCGGGTCGCGTCGGTCTGCCCGAAGGGCGCGGGCGCGCTCTTCACCGTGGCGCTGAAGGGCGGCTACGACGCCTGCGTGAAGCTGGTGGATTCGCTCGAGCTCTTCAGCCACGTCGCCAACCTGGGCGACACCCGGTCGCTGATCATCCACTCGGCCTCGACCACCCATCGCCAGCTGACCCCCGAGCAGCAGGTCGCCGCCGGGGCCGCACCGAACGTGGTGCGCCTATCGATCGGCATCGAGGACGCGGACGACATCATCGCCGATCTCGACCAGGCGCTGGCCAAGGCGCACGGCTGAGCCGGAGGCGCGCCGCCCGTCGGAGTAGACAGCGCGGAATTTACATCCGAAAGTATGGGGGCGGGCCTTGGTCCGCCCCCTTTTCGTTTCGTCGCACAGTCAGGATCTCCATGTTCCATCGCATTCCCGTCGCGCTGGTCGTTGCACCCGCCATTTTCGCCGCTCCGCTCTTCGCCCAGGAGCCGACATTACGCGTTCTGATCTGCGCCCCCGGCGGGTGCGAGATCGGGGCCAGCGCCCTGACCGCCGAGGATTACCGCGTTCTGACCGGACAGCCCGATCTCCAGATCGACCCGGCCCGGCAGTCGATCCTCATCACCGAACTGCCAAACTCGCGCCCGGTCCTGACCGATGCCGCGCCCGAGGATTTCGACACGCTCTTCGGCGGCGACGGCAAGGTGGTCTCGCGCGTCTTTTCGCCGGACGACCAGGGCCGGGTCCCGATCCCGCTGTTCGAGGGCGAGGTGGCCGGGGATGCCGGGGCGGACGGCGACATCGTTCCGCGCGACGGCCTGTGGCGCATCACCTCCGCCGACCAGATCTTCGAACGCTGCCCGGCGCAGATGGAGGCGATGTTCCGCGGCATGGGCGGCATCGACCGGCAGGATGAAACCCACCGGATCAGCTGGGGCGGCAAGTTCGACCCGGACGCGCTCGACTTCATGAACGCCGACGGGCAGGAGATCACCTGGACCCGGACCGGTCCCAACAGCTTCGAGGGCAAGCTGTTCGAGGTCAGTTCGGGCGGCGGCAGCGTCGGCGCCGATGTCGGCATGGAGATCGTGACACCGACGCAGATCGAGAGCTACTCGGTGCTCGACATCGCGCTGCTTGCGGGCGGGGTCGACCTGTCGGTGATGCCGGGCATGGCCGATTGCAGGATCACCATGACCTTCGACATGACCCATGTGGGCGAGTGAGGTCCGGATGCGCCGGTCCCCTGCCCCGATCCTGACCGCGCTGGCGCTGGCGGTCGCCCCTGTCCCGGCCCCGGCACAGGAGACCCTTGCGAGCTGGGACAGCTATACCAGCTTCGTGCTGTCGGCCTGTGTTCTCGACACGCTCGGCCTGCGCAGCAAGATGATGGCCGGGATGCACGCCAGCATGGGCGCCGGGATGACCGAGCGCGAGGACCGCGACGGGATGGACTACCACGACCACCCGAACGGAACGGTCCTGCAACTGTCGAGCGACGACACCGAGGTGCTCTGCCGCCTCACGATCCCGGAGACCGCGCTGTCGCCAGAGGACGCCCGCCTGCTGCGCGACGACCTGGCGGAGCAGCTTGGCTACCGGGCCGAGGGACCGGTCGAGACGTCGGAGAACGGCGCGGATGTGACCTGGTCGTTCCGCAGCGGAACCGGCACCGTCCTGACCGTGGGCTTTGCCGCGCTGCCGGGGGGCGGGGTTCTCATCACCAATCGCACCGTGGCCGAATAGGCTGCCCAACGCCTTGGCAGGGCCGCCCCGGTGGCCCTGCCGTCAGTCCGGCATCGCCAGGGTGATGTTCCGGTCGTTCTTCACGTATTGCAGCGAGCTGTCGCCGATCGCGGCGACCCGGCCGCCATCGACGCGGTCGCCGACCTCGACCTTGACGTACCGCCCGTTGGCCAGCCGCACCAGCGCGCGACGGTCGGAGGGCGTTCCGTAGACCCCGATCAGGTTGACCTGCCGGAGCGAGATCGCGTTCTGGATCGTCGCCTGCCGCGCCACCGAGGCGCGGGTGGGAATGGTCGGACCGGCGGGCGCAACGGCGGCGACCCGCGTCACGCGGGTCTCGGGCTCGGGCGCGAGGCGGCGGGCCTCGGCCACCAGTTCGGCAATGTTCGACGGCCGTCCGGCAGGCGCGCGCGAACTGGCAACCGCCAGCGGGCTGGCCGTGTCGGCCTCGACACCGTCGGCGAGGGCCTCGGCGGCGGCAATCGCCTGCTCGGACTCGGGCCGCGCGCGCGGCTTCAGGGCCGCCAGCTGGGCGCGCGTGTAGCCGCCGAGGGCGGCGCGTTCGATGATCTCGGTCGCGTTCCCCGGACGTGCGCGCGGGCGCAGCGGCGCGGCGGCATCGGGCGCCAGCGCGGCGTCCTGCTCGATCCGGGCGGGACGTTCGGGCGGGGTGACCGGGGGAGCGACGGAATGGACGCGCACGCCGTCCGGCGATACGGCCCCATCCGGCGTCGGCACGACCAGGCCGTTGGCATCCAGATCGAAGGTCTGCCCCGGCGCGACCGGCGGGCGCGGCGAGATCGGCCGGAAATCGCGCCCGCCGACATAACCCGGAAGCGCCACGGCATCGCCGACGCCGATCTCGGGGTCGAGCGTTGCGACATAGAGGCTGTCGATCTCGGTCGAGGCGGGCGCGGGCGGTGCCTCCGGACCGCGCTGCCAGATGCCGGTCGCGGCATAGGCGGCTTCGGCCTCGACCAGCGACAGCGCGGCAGGGGGCGTGTCGGCGGCAGCGGTGTCCGTGGCAGCCGGTTCGGCGGTCTCGGCGTCGGCGTCGGCGCTGGCCTCGTCCGCGGCGGCCTCGTCAGCCAGCGCCTCGTCCGTGGCGGAAACGGCTGCCTCGGGGACCAGCGGCGCGGCAGGCACCGCCGCGGCGGTTTCGACTTGCGCCGCGGGTGTGTCCGGAACCGCCTCGGCCCCGTCGTCGCCCCCGAAGAGCAGCACGGCGACCGCCCCGAGGATCAGCACCACCAGCAGCGCGGCGGCCGCGATCAGGCCCATCGGCGGGCGCGCGGCAGCGGCTGCCGGCAGGCCGCCAAGGCTACCGCCGAGACTGCCGATGGCACGGGTCGCGGCGTCGGTGATCTCGGCCACCGCAGTCGGGACGGACCGCACGGGCTCGACCTCCCGCACGCGGGCCGCGCGCTCGTCGAACTGGGTGCCGTCGCGGTCCGGGACCACGGACGAGAAGGCAACGAAGGGCTTGGCTGCGCGCGGCGGCGCGGGAACCGCGTCGGGGGCGGCGGTGACCTCGGGGGTCGGCACGGCAGCCGGCTGCGGGGCGGCGTCGTTCTCGGCGGGGGCCTCGGCCAGATCGCTCAGCGCATCGGGCCCCGTATCGACGGCGGCGGTGGCCTGTTGCGCCCCGCCCATCCGCAGGCGCGGCATCGGCGGCAGGGTGATCCCCGACCGGCCCCGGCTGACGGCAGGCGCGGAAGAGCGCTCGGGCGGCTGGGCCGGACCGTTGCCGAAGAGACGCGGCGCGTCGGTGATCGATTTCGGGGCGTCGCGCGGCTCGGGCGCGTCGTCCGACGGGTCGTCCTTGCCGAAGCTGAAGGCCCGCGCCGCCATGCCCTTGAACCGGCCCAGTCCGCGGTCCCCGGTCTCGTCGGCGGCGGGCTCGGGGCGCTCCCCGGCCTCCGGCGGCGGGGCGGCCGCCTCGCTGAGGAAGGACATCCGGGCGGCGCGTTGCTCGACCAGTGCGCCAACCTCGTCCGGGCTGCCCTTCGGAGGGGCCTCGACCCCGCCCGTCCGCCGCCGCGACGCAAAGAGCGACACGACCGGTTCCGGCACCGGCTCGGCGGGGGTGTCGTCCGTCGGCCCGCTGTCCGCCTCGGGCGCTTCCGGCTCCGCGGCCTCCGCAGGATCCGGGACCGGATCGGGGTTCAGCGCGGCGGTCAGGATCGGCGGCAGCGCCTCGGCCGCCGGGGCGTCGTCCGCCACGTGCACCACCGGCGCGCGCTCGTCCTGCCCGGCCGGGCGGGCGGTTCCGATGATGCGGATTGCCTCGTCGTCGCGCTCCAGCGGGTCGGCGGGATCGACCAGCGTGTCGGAGGCGCGGGTCAGCCCGAAGTTCGGCTCGCCGCCGAAGGCATCGTCGTCGGGAATGGCAACGAAGCAGACCGGGTTGAAGCGATGCTCGGTGGCGAAGGCCTCGGCCTCGACCAGCGTTTCGCGGGCGACCACGGCGATATGCGCGATGTCGCCTTCTGCACGGTAGTCGAACACGAGGTCGTTGACGTCATAGGGCGTGCGGCCCTCAAGCCCGGCGCGGATCTGCGCTTCCCGCGCGGCCTCGTCGGGGCCGTGGGCGGTCACGGTGTCGTAGAGGATCTCGCTGTTCGGAATGACCAGCTTGGTCGTCACGCCGTCGCGCGCGAGGGCGGCGGCGGTCTTCCGCAACCACGCCAGACGCTCGTTGATCTCGGGATTGTCCAGCGCCACACTGCCTGCATCAACCCAGCCGCCACGGCTCCGGTGCAACAGGGTTATGCCGTCATGGGTGAGGTGGAGCGCGAAGCTCGGTTTCATCGGTCACCGCGGTGTTTCCCGGGGCGTCTCGGCCCCTCCCTTGAGGTCATGGTTGTAACGCGGCACCGGGCCGAGGAAAAGAGAAACCGCCCCCGCAAGCGGGGCACCGCCGGACCGGCCGGACTGGTCCACAGGCGATATCGAAATCGGACAAGACAGGAGCCACCCATGCGCCCGCACGTGATCCTCGGAGTGATTCTCCTCGGCCTGACTCTCGCCACCGGCGCGGCCCGTGCCGACATGCCGCCGGGCACCCTGTCGCTGAGCGCCGAGGGCCGGGTCAGCGTCGCGCCCGACCTCGCCCGCGTCGAGATCGGCGTCGTCACCGAGGGCAAGACCGCCGCCGAGGCGCTGTCGCGCAACAGCGCCGCGCTCGGGGCCGTGTTCGGCGTGATCGCGGAGGCCGGGATCGCCGAGCGGGACCGCCAGACCCGCGGCCTGTCGGTGCAGCCGGTCTGGGCCAGCCGGTCGTCGGACGGCGACCAGCGGATCACCGGCTACCGCGTCAGCAACGGCGTCAGCGTGACGGTGCGCGACCTCGACCGGCTGGGCGCGTTTCTCGATACGGTGGTGCAGGACGGGGCCAACTCGCTCGACGGTCTCAGCTTCGGCGTCGCCGATCCCCAGCCGCATCTCGACGCGGCCCGCGCCGCCGCGATCGCCGAGGCGCGCCGCCGGGCGGCCCTCTTCGCCGAGGGGTTCGGGGTGGAGCTCGGACCGATCGTGACCGTTTCGGAAAGCGGCGGGTCGATGCCGCAGCCGATGGTCCGCGCCGAGTTCGCGATGGCGGCAATGAGCGCCCCGGTCCCCGTGGCGGAGGGCGAGGTCAGCTTCACCGCCAACGTCAACGTGACCTGGGCGCTCGACCAGTAAGGAGGCCGCCGGGGGACGTGGCCCGCACGCCCCCGACCGCCAGTCGTGCGCGCGGTCAGCTGGCCTTCAGCACGCCACGGTCGATCTGGTCCTGTTCGATCGACTCGAAGAGGGCGCGGAAGTTGCCTTCGCCGAAGCCGTCGTCCCCCTTGCGCTGGATGAACTCGAAGAAGATCGGACCGATGCAGGTCTTCGAGAAGATCTGCAGCAGGATGCGGGTCTCGCCGCCGCCGACGACGCCTTCGCCGTCGATCAGGATGCCGTGCTCCGCCATCCGGTCGAGCGGCTCTTCATGGCCCGTCACCCGGTCGCGGCTCATGTCGTAATAGGCCTGCGGCGGTTTCGGCATGAACTTGACGCCGCGCCGGGCGATCTCGTCCACCGAGGCGTAGATATCCCGCGCCCCCACCGCGATGTGCTGGATGCCCTCGCCGTTGTAGCGCCGCAGGTACTCGACGATCTGGCCGTTCTCCGAGCGGTCCTCGTTGATCGGGATCCGGATGCGGCCGCAGGGCGAGGTCAGCGCGCGGCTGTAGAGGCCGGTGAACTTGCCCTCGATGTCGAAGAAGCGGATCTCGCGGAAATTGAACAGGTCGCCGTAGAAGCGGAACCACTTGTCCATGTTGCCCTTGTGGACGTTGTGGGTCAGGTGGTCGAGGTAGTGGAAGCCGACCCCCTCCGGATGCGCGCGGTCGATCCAGTCGAACTCGGCGTTGTAGGGGTTGGTCTCATAATACTGGTCGGTGAAATAGAGCAGCGATCCGCCGATGCCCTTGATCGCGGGCCAGTCGAGCGTCTTGTCGGCCCCCTCGTAGGGTTCGGCCCCCTGCGCCACGGCATGCCGGAAGGCGTGCTGCGCATCGACCACCCGCCAGGCCATCGAGGGCGCGCAGGGGCCGTGCTCGGCCACGAACTTCTCGGCAAAGCTGCCGGGTTCGGCGTTCAGGACATAGGTGATGTCGCCCTGCTGCCAGAGCTCGACCGCCTTCGTCTTGTGGGTCGCGGTGTGCACGAAGCCCATGCGACCGAAGAGGTCGCGCAGGGATTGCGGGTCGGGGCTGGCAAACTCGACGAACTCGAACCCGTCGGTGCCGGCGGGGTTCTCGGCGCTGATCGTGGCCTTGGGGGCGTCATGGGGGAAGGGACCCATCTCGCGTCCTCCTGCATGGGGATGTGATGATTTGATGATAATGAGGCACATCATTCGCGGAGAGTGCGCATTTTCAGGCAATTTCAGGCTGGACGATGCGGAAGTTGCGCGCGACTCTTGGGGAATGATGCGAGACTCACGCAAGGTACGGCCATGAACCTCGATTCCACCGACTGCCGCCTGCTGGCCGCGTTGCAGTCCGACGCGCACCTCACCGCGCAGGACCTCGGCACGCGGCTGAACCTCAGCCCCAGCCAGGCCGGGCGCCGCCGCCAGCGGCTGGAGGCCGACGGCATCATCTGCGGCTATGCCGCGCGGCTGGAACCGGCGAAGCTGGGCCTCGACGTGCAGGCCTTCGTGCAGGTCCAGATGGCCAGCCACCGGCCGGACAGTGCTCAGAGCTTTGCCCGGCTGGTCGAGACCCAGCCCGAGATCGTCTCGGTCTGGACGCTGACCGGCGAGGCCGACTACCTTCTCCGGGTCTATACCCGCGACCTCGGCGGCCTGAATCGCCTGATCCACGACGTCCTTCTGCCGCACCCGGCTGTTGCACGGGTGCAAAGCCAGATCGTCATGAACCAACTCAAGCGCGACGCGCCCCTGCCCACCTGACGCGGGGCCTCAAAGCCCCCCGCCGCGCCAAAGGACGGCCCGAAACCGATGACCGAGTTCCTGCTTCAGGCGACCCTGTTCCTGCTCGCCGCCGTGATCGCGGTGCCGATTGCCATGCGGCTCGGGCTGGGATCGGTGCTGGGCTACCTCTTCGCCGGGATCGCCATCGGCCCGGTCTTCGGCCTCGTCGCCCATGACGTGACCGAGTTGCAGCACTTCGCCGAGTTCGGCGTGGTGATGATGCTGTTCCTGATCGGCCTCGAACTGGAGCCGCGCGCGCTGTGGGACATGCGGGACCGCCTGTTGGGCCTTGGCGGGGCGCAGATCGGGCTGACCACGGCAGCGGTGACCGCGGGCGCGCTGGCGCTGGGGCAGCCGGTGTCGATCTCGCTGGCGGTCGGGCTGATCATGGCGCTGAGTTCCACCGCCATCGTGTTGCAGACGCTGACCGAGAAGAACCTGATGAGCACCCCCGGCGGGCGCTCGGCCTTCTCGGTGCTGCTGACGCAGGACATCGCGGTGATCCCGATGCTGGCCTTCCTGCCCCTGCTGGCGATGCCGCACGTGCTGCAACTGGCCCCCGACGGCTCGATCGTCCGGCCGAGCCAGGCGGAGGCCGATGCCCCCCACGGCCCCGAGGCCCTGCACCTGCTGCAGGACCTGCCCGGCTGGGGGCTGACGCTGCTGACCATCGGCGCGCTTGCGGCCATCATCCTCGGCGGGCATTTTCTGACGCGCCCCGTCTTCCGCTTCATCAGCGCGGCCCGCCTGCGCGAGATGAACACGGCTGTGTCGCTGCTGTTCGTGGTGGGTGTTGCCTCGCTGATGCTGATGGTCGGGCTGTCGCCCGCGCTTGGTGCCTTCCTTGCGGGCGTGGTGCTGGCCAACTCCGAGTTCCGGCACGAGATCGAGGCCGACATCGAGCCGTTCAAGGGCCTGCTGCTGGGCCTCTTCTTCATCACGGTGGGGGCGAGCATCGACTTCGCGCGCTTCTTCGCCGCGCCGCTGTCGATGCTGGCGCTGACGCTGGGCCTGATCGCGATCAAGGGCGTGATCCTCTACGGGCTGGCGCGGGTCTTCGACATCCGGGGCCGCGACCGCTGGCTGTTCACGCTGGGCCTCGCGCAGGCCGGTGAGTTCGGCTTCGTGTTGGTCAGCTTCGCGCTCGGCACCAATGTCCTGCCGGCCGGGCTGAGCGCGACGCTCCTGCTCGTCATCGCCCTGTCGATGCTGCTGACGCCGCTTCTCTTCATCGTCTACGAACGCCTCGCCGCCCGGCTGACCGATGCCGGCGAGACGCCCGCCGCGGATGCCATCGACGAACAGCAGCCGATCATCATCGCGGGGGTCGGTCGCTTCGGGCAGGTGGTCAACCGGCTGGTGCAGATGTCGGGCTTCCGCACCACGGTTCTCGACAACGACCTGAAGACCGTCGAGCTGATGCGCAGCTTCGGGTTCAAGGGCTTCTTCGGCGACCCGACGCGGCCCGAACTGCTGCACGCGGCGGGGCTGAAGACGGCGAAGGTTCTCGTGGTGGCGCTCGACGACAAGGCGGCGGCCCTGAAGCTGGTGCGCCATGCCCGGCGCGAGCGGCCGGACCTCTTCATCGTCAGCCGCGCCCATGACCGGGTCCACACCTACGAGCTTTTCGCCGCCGGGGCCGACAAGATCGTGCGCGAGGCCTTCGACAGCTCGGTGCGCGCAGGCCGCTACGTCCTCGAGGGCATGGGGCTCAGCGACTACGAGGCGGCGACGCAGGCCGAGACCTTCTGGAAGCATGACCGCCACGCCCTGCTCGAACTGGCCGAGCTGTGGAAGCCCGGCGTGCCGGTGTCCGAGAACGCCGCCTACATGGCCCGTGCGCAGGAGCTGAACAACGCGCTGGAGACCGCGCTGGTCACCACGCTCGACGATGGCGGGAAAACCCCGCCCGGCGACGCGGAACCGGGGCGCAGCCCGGCCCGGCCGATGACCGGCCAGGGCGTGCCCGGCACCGGCTGAGGGAGCTCAGCCGCCCGCGACCCCGGCCTCGGCGAAGGTCGCCATGCCGGAGTGGCACGCGACCGCCGCCTTGACGATCCCGAGCGCCGCCGCGGCCCCCGACCCCTCGCCCAGCCGCAGGCCCAGCGACAGGAGCGGGTCCAGCCCGAGCGCGGCCAGCAGCTTGCCGTGCGCGGCCTCGGCCGAGACATGGCCCGCGCGCGCGTGGGCCAGCGCCCCCGGGACCGCCTTCTCCAGAACGGCCGCCGCCGCGCAGCAGATGAACCCGTCGAGCAGCAACGGAATCCCGAGGATCCGCGCCCGGGCAATGGCCCCTGCCATCGCCGCCAGTTCCAACCCGCCAAGGCAGCGCAGCACCTCCAGCGGATCGCCCAGCGCCGCGCGGTGGACGTCGAGCCCCTCGCCCACCACCTGCGCCTTGAGCAGCAGCCCGGTATCGGTGACCCCGGTCCCGCGCCCGACCCAGTCCTCGGGCAGACCCCCGAACAACCCGCAGGCCACGGCCGCCGCGGCGGTGGTATTGCCGATGCCCATTTCCCCGGTGATCAGAAGCTGGGTGTCCTCCGAGACCGCCGCCCAACCGGTTCCGAGGGCCCGCGCGAAACGGTCCGCGTCCATCGCGGGGGCCTCGGTGAAGTCCGCGGTCGGCCTGTCGAGGTCGAAGGACGCCACGTCGAGCCGCGCGCCGAAGGCCCCGGCCAGCTGGTTGATGGCCGCGCCGCCGTGGGCGAAGTTCGCGACCATCTGTGCCGTGACCTCCGGCGGGAAGGCCGAGACGCCGCGCGCCGCCACCCCGTGATTGCCCGCGAAAAGCACGACCTGCACCCGGTCGAGCGCGGGACGGTCGATGCCCTGCCATTCCGCGATCCAGAGCGCGACGTCCTCGAGCCGCCCGAGCGCACCCGGCGGCTTGGTCAGCTGCGCGTTGCGCGCCTCGGCAGCGGCACGGGCCTCGGGCGCGGGTCCGGTGGCGGCAGCGAGGGCAGCGCGCAGGTCGGCGGCGGAGAGGGGGGCGGCGGTCTCGGGCATCGTCTCGTCCGGTTGCGTTTCGTTGCCGGTCACACTAC
>JAUIAU010000029.1 GCA_030425185.1 Alphaproteobacteria bacterium | reverse complement strand
CAACCAGAAACTCCCGCAATCAGCCTTGTGCAGCAGGTCACCCTTGCAGGCGATGAAGGATTGGTACACGATCAAACCCGAACTGTTCAGGAAACAGCCATACTACCTCACGGGATGTGACAGATAGATCAAAGACTCCAGCCGCAGTTCCAAGCATGTACTCATCTTCCCTCGTGGTTTCTGTTTCAAGCTAATCCTGTCCAGAATAACATCAACACGCGATACTTGGGGGAACATCTTCCCCTGTCTGCAACCGCCTTTCGGCGTTTTCCGTCACCCCTTCGAACGGGGATACCCCGTAACGCCCCATAATGTCGTCCCTGCGGGACGGGGTTGATATGTGTTGTCGCGCTTCGCGCTTGAAACCTCTCTGTCCAGCTTGTGCCGACCTCGACGGGCTTTCCAAAGGTCGCCGTCCGGCCTGCCCGCTCCTTTCCCCCCGATCAAGTCGGGGGTCCCGTGTTGGCCGGATGCCGCCGCTTCGCGGCGCGGCTCTCTTGGAGCCCGTCGGATATCGGCGCTTCGCCGCCTGAGCGCCTATTCTCCCTGTTGTCACTGGTTTGTCGTCGTCGCTCGCCGCTGGGCAGAGGTTCATGCGCGGGGCGTGGGTGTCCTTCGCAGAATTGAACAACTCGACGGAAGGACACATCGACAATGAACACTCTGCTTACAGCATGCCAGCATGCGCGCATGCTGGCCAACGGGACGGCCAATGCCAAACATATCGCCGAGGACGGCAATACCCAGGACTTCTGGCCTGTGGTCAAACTGTTCTGCCCGTGGGGCGCGGCAACGTGGTTGCTCTCTGAACTGGACCCGGAAGACCCGGATATCGCCTTCGGACTTTGCGATCTTGGTTTCGGATGCCCCGAGGTCGGAAGCGTGCGCTTGTCGGAGCTTGCCGCCGTGCGTGGTCCGGGTGGTCTGCGCATCGAGCGGGACCAGCATTTCAAGCCGACCAAAAGCCTGACGGCCTATGCCGCCGAGGCTGCCGACAAGGGCCGGGTGCTGGCCTGACCGCCAAGCTGACCGCGCTGGCCCCCAACAAGGCAGGGCGCGGGCGGCCCGGTCGGGCTTGGTGCCGCCACTCATGTTCAGGGAGGGTTTCCCCATGCAGATCATCGCCGCCATTCTCATTCTCGTCGTGGCCGCATTCGCTGCCAATGTCACGGGCAACATCGATGCCGTGGGCTGGGTGCTGCTCGGTGCGCCGTTCGTCATTCCCGTCGGGGCACTTGTCCTGTGGCTGACAGGTAAGCTGTTCGGAGCGCTTTTCGGCGGGACGCGCCGCGACTGAGATTTGTACCGTTCGCCACCTGTTGCGGTGACGGCCACCATTGCCGATTACAGCCCGTCTTGGCTTCCAGCCAGGGCGGGCGTTTTCTTGTGACGCTTCACCAGCAACATGATGGCTAGACCAAGGGGATTGCGCGCGGGCCGCAGCGTGTCGGGCGCGGTGATCGAGGTCGCCATCTTTAGCCCCTGAATGTTTGGCGCGGTCGCATCCCCTCACGTCCTTTCCTGTTATGGCCACATTTGAGCCCGTCGCCCGCGCCTGCAACGGCGCACGGTCGGTTTCTTCCCCGGCCTTCGGCCTTCCTCGCGAAACAAGAAACAGCCCGCTTGCCGTCCTCCACTTCGTTTCAGCCCTGCGGGTGCAGGCCCGGTCTTTGACGGTCTCTGACATTGGCCATGGAAAGGTCGCGAAGGGCGCGACCCCCAGACACCAAACAAAGGAGACTATCAAAATGGCAACCATCGGCACCTTCACCAAAACCGACAACGGCTTCGCCGGCACCATCCAGACCCTCGGCCTGAAGGCCACCAAGGTCACCGTGAGCAGCGTCGAGAAATCCGCCGACACCGCCCCGGACTTCCGCATCAAGGCGGGCGCAGTTGAAATCGGCGCGGCCTGGCACCGCACCAGCAAGGGCGGCAACGAGTACATCTCGGTCAAGCTGGACGACCCGAGCTTCGCCGCTCCGATCTACGCCAACCTGGTCGAGCAGCAGGACAAGGGATTTGCCCTCATCTGGAGCCGCTAAGCTTGCCACCAACGCCGCCCGCCATCACGGCGGGCGGCTTTACCCCAAGACATTTTGAATAAGGAATTTTGACCATGACTGATTTGAAGACCAATACCGCCGCCGCTGAAGGCAAGACCCAACCACCCCGCCTTGTCGCGGTGACCGTCGAAGAGCTCGTCGTCTACCGCTACCACGTCCCCGCCGACGCGGATGACCCTGAGGGTGTCGCGCTGGACAGGTTCATCAATGGCGAGCTTCCCGATGCCGGTCCATCCGAAGGCGAGCAGCATGACCTGACGACCTATTTCATCGGCGATGTCGAGCCAACGCCGCCGAGCGACTTCGACGACTGGGCCGACACCTACTGCCCGCTGAAGAACACTCTCCGTCCGGACGCCCCATGCGACGGGCTGATGTTCGAGACCTGCGGCGCGGAGCTGGACGCCGTACAGGCCGCCCATCCGGGATGCGTCTGGACGCTCGTCTCGGGCGAGGATGACACGCTGCATATCCTGAGCGGCTTCCACACCGTGAACCGCCTTGGCTACTTCGTGACGGAGTTCTACTGGCCCGGCGACAACGTGGCCGAGATCCCCTACGCCTGATCCGGCTGGCCCCTGTCGTACCTGCGGCAGGGGCTTTTCTTTGCTCTTCACCCTGTGCCGACATTCCGCCTTCTGTCCGCCATCCCCTCAGCTGACGTGTCCCAGCATTCTGGCATGCCAGCATGCTCGCATGCTCACTCGGGGGCTTTCCAACCTTCCGGCTGGCCGTGACCGTCGGGCCTTCCTGAACTGGGCAAACATGGCGTCGGCGTCTCCCGTCGCAACGGCGCTGCCCGACTTTCTTCCCCGGCCTTCGGCCTTCCTCGCGGATCAAGAAAGACGGTCCTCGCCGTCTACCGCTTCGCTCCGCCCTTCGGGTGCGTCTGGTCGCCTATGCCGCCGCCTTTGGTTGCCCATGGAAGGCCGCGGTCGCGGCCAGGACAAACCGGAAGGAGGAAAAGACCATGACCCGATTGAACACCACCGAGCACGACTTCGACATGAGCTGGGACGAGTACGTCATCGCCGTGGAGGACAGCTACCTGATCGAGGCGGAAGCCGATCTCACCGACGAACAATACACCCAGCTCGGCACCGCCTTCGACAGCGGCATGACGCCTGTCCAGTGCGCCATCGCCATGATGGAAACGCGCTCTCCGAACCGGCCCGCCACCGGCTGGCGCATGGCCGCCTGATCCACCTTCAGCACGTCGTGAAACCGCCTCGCCGGGCACCCCTCGGCGGGGCCTTTTTCCGTGTTTGCCGCCGCCATTCATCCGTCAGAACCTCGCCTCACATAGCCCTGTTGCTGGCTGTTGGCTTTTGTTGAGGCTTGCAACCGCATCCTGATTTCTGTACTGTCCCGTTGATATCCGTTGCCTCTAGTTGTCTGTTCTCATTACCTGAATCACGCTTTGCCTTGTGCACCGTTGCATAAGGAAGAGGTAAGACGCAGGTTCAGGGGGGAGGCAAGATGGATGTTGCATCACGAAAACTCTTCTAACGGGACTGCCGTCCCGTTCCCCGGCCTGGCTGCGCCAGCCGGGTGCGAAGCTGTTTTGCGTGTCGCAACAGGCCCGGCATTCGACCACCTGGCGGGGTCTCAAGCAGGGCCATCTTGCCCTCCGGGATCACGGTCACGCGTGCGGGAATAATTGCCATGGCCCGTCCGCAGAAGCCCCCCTCAGAACGCCGCACGGAATACCTTCACCTGCGTCTCTCCCCCACTGAACTTTCGGCCATCGAGCGCTACGCCGCCGAGGCCGGTGTGACCGTCGCCGAGTATGTTCGGGCGACGGCCATGAAGACCCCTCCACGCAAAAGGCCGGCGCGCGAGCGCACCCTGGCAATGCTCCATTACGAGCTGAATTCCATCGCCACGAACCTTGCCCAGCTCGAAGCCGCGACCGGCGATGACAACTTCGGCGCATGGGCCAAATTCGTCGGCAAGGACCTGATTGAGCGCACCACCGACCGCACAGATCTGACTGCGCTGATCGAGGCGAACCACGCGCGCATCAATGGGGTGGGTGTGGCGGTGAATGCCATGGCCCGCCGCGCCAATCAGGGGAAGGACATCCACCCCGACGACGTGAACGAAACCCTCACCCTGCTCAAGGACGTGCTTGAGCCTTTGCGCCTGAAGCTGAAGGAGCCGCCGCGCGAGCGGGACGCGCCGGAGCGGGATGACGGGCAGGGGGGACGCGATGCGCTTTAAGGTCCCCAAGCAGCAGCCGGAGAGCTTCCGCGCGTCGGCCCTCTATCTCGCGGGGGAGATAAAGGGGCTCAGTCCTGACCGTGTGGAATTTGTCGAAGTGCGCAATCTCTTCACCGACAATGCCCGTGCCGCGTCCGCCGTCATGGACGCCACCGCCGCCAAGTCTGTCCGCTGCAAACAGCCCGCCTATCACTTCATCGTCACCTTCGATCCCAAGGACGAGGCAGCGGGAAAGATCACCCCGGAGCTGAAGCGCAAGATCGCCGGGCAGGTCATCGAGCGCATGGGGCTGAGTGAGCATCAGCTAATGGTCTACTCCCACAAGGACACCGATCATCCGCACATGCATTTTCTGGTGAACCGTATCCACCCGACCAAGCACATCGCCTACGACCGCCATCAGGACGGCAAGCGGCTGACCGGCATCGTCAAGGAGCTGGCCCAGGAACATGAGCTCAACATTCTGAGGAACCGGGAGTACGAGAGACAGCTCGGTCGCGACCGGGACACCAGCCCGTCGTTGACCACTGACGCGGAATACTGGCAGGCCCGGCGCGAGGGCCGAAACACCCGCGAGCGGTTTGCCGAGGACGAGGTGAGCCACATCCGCAGCGTCCTCTATAACGACTTCCACGGCGCGCGCAGCTGGCAGCAGCTGACCGAGAGTCTGGCCGCCCGAGGCTATACGCTGGAGCGGAAAGGGCAGGGGCTTGTGCTGACCGATGGCGAGCGCGAGGCCAAGCTCTCTGACATGGGCAAGGGGGTACGGTTCAACACCCTTCAGGAGCGCTTCGGCCAGACCTTCGACGACTACATCGCCGCCCGCATCGAGCGGTTGGAAGTCGGCAAGCCGGATCGTGCGCATGACCGCGCGCGCACGCCCGATACGACCGGCCTGGACCCCAAGGACCAGCGCACTGTCGATCTGATGCATGACAGCGACTTGCCCCCGCAGATACGGGACGAGGCCGCCGTGCGCGCCGCCGACGAGGCCGATATGGAATTCCGGTACTGGACCCAGATCGAGGCGACATATCGCAGCCGACAGGGCGCCGTGCGGTATGCGGAGCATCGCGAGCGCGCCATGGCCAAGCAGGAGGCCCGTGACCAGGCCTGGCTTAACCGGCGCGACCGCAGCTTCACGGAGGGGCTTGCCACCGTTTACAAGGACGCCGCCAAGGCCCGCGCCAAATGGGATGAGCTTGAGAAGACCCTTGGTATCGGCGAGGCCGAGGAAGCGGTGAAGAAAGACCCGTTCCTGTTGGGAGCCGTGCGCGGCATCCGCACCGGCAACATCCGCACGCCCGAGCGCGAGAAGGCCCGGCGCACCTTTCGCTACCTGATCGAACGGCGGCAGAAGCTCCGCGACTCCAAGCGCCGCGTCGAATTGATCCGGGGCGAGATCGAGATTGCGCAGCGCCGCTCCCGGCAGGCCGTGCATGACTTCGAGATGATCCAGAATATAGCGGGCACCTCGAAAGAGCTACAGGCCAAGCTCATGGCCCGGATCAAGGCGCGCGCCCGTGCCCTGGACCGCCTGACCGAGAAGGCCCTGAAGCGCTCGTCCCTTGCGGAAGACCGCAGGGAGCAGCTCAACAAAGCCTATAAGCAACACCGGGAACGCCAGCGTGAGCTGGAGCGTGCCCGTGAGCGCGACCGGGGGCTGGGGTTTGAGCTTTAGTGGAATAACAAAGATTGACAATTTTGGACCTTATCCGCATCCTGTCCTGATCAGGGGAGTCTCCGAATGAACGTATCGCTGACGCCGCAGCTCGAAGAGTTTGTAAGGCGGAAGGTCGAATCCGGCCTCTACAATAATGCGAGCGAAGTCATCCGCGAGGGCTTGCGGCTTTTGGTCGACCGCGACGCATCGAAGGAGCGGGATAAGGCCGACGTCGCCTCCCCGCTCGAAACCAATGTCGAGGAGCGGGAATGACTGGGAAAAGGTTCCTTGGGGAGAAGTCGGCTTTAAGTCTTAACCTTGAGACAATCATTTTTCCTGGCTCCACAGGACTTTGTGCATGTCATTGATCAAGTCGAAAAAACGTGTGGCCGACCACGGCGAGGTGTTCACCCCAGAATGGATGGTGGACGCCATGCTTGATCTGGTGAAGGAAGAAGCCGAACGCATTGATGCGCGGTTTCTGGAACCCGCCTGTGGCAGCGGAAATTTCCTGGTCAAAGTGCTGCAACGCAAATTGGCCGCCGTTGAGCTAAAATTCGGCAAATCCGATTTCGAGAAACGCCAATACGCGCTACTTGGCGTGATGTGCATCTACGGGATCGAGCTATTGCCTGACAACATCGCCGAATGCCGGGCCAATATGATGGAAATATTGGCTGATTACCTGCGCCTTGATGAAAACGATGATCTATACGTCGCAGCGTCCTTTGTGCTGTCTCGGAACATAATCCAAGGTGACGCACTGTCAATGAAAGCCAATGACGGAGACCCGATCACCTTTGCCGAATGGGCCTATATCGGGAAGGGCAAGTTCAACCGCCGTGATTTCCGGTTGGATGTGCTGACCGGATCATCCGCCTTCAGTGCCGAGGGGACTCTGTTTTCCCATCTGGGCAAGCACGAGATTTTCACGCCGATCAAGGCCTACAAGCCGATGACGATCCGCGAGCTGGCTGAAGCAGGCGGCAAACCGCAGGAGGCTGCTTGACCATGTCAGACCGCTTTATCCTCAAAGGGCGCAACCCCGATGTTCTGACCTGCATCGCCAACCTGTCGAATGACGAGGTGTTCACGCCCCCCGTCTTTGCCAATCAAATGTTGGATACGGTGGCGGCGGCTTGGGCCGCCGATCATGGCGGGGCTGATATCTGGGCTAATCCCGATGTGCGGTTTCTGGACCCGTTCACGAAATCTGGTGTGTTCCTGCGGGAAATTACCCAACGTCTGATCCGTGGGCTGGAGGCCCAGATACCCGATCTTCAGGAACGGGTGGATCATATCCTGACGCGGCAGGTCTTTGGGATTGGGATTACAAAGATCACAAGCCTAATGGCGCGGCGGACGGTCTATTGTTCGAAATTCGCCAATGGGCCACATTCCGTTACCAAGCGGTTCAACAGTGATAGTGGTAATGTTTGGTTTGAGCGGGTCGAGCACACATGGAATGAAACAAAATGCTTTTTCTGTGGCGCTCCGAAATCCCTCATGGATAGAGGTGAGGATGTAGAAAATTACGCCTATGCCTTCATTCATACAGATGACATCAAGACGCGGATCAATGAAATATTCGGAGGCGACATGCAGTTCGATGTAATTGTTGGAAATCCACCTTATCAGATGGCGGGCGGCGCTGGTGGAAGTAGTGATTCATCAATTTATCACCTATTTGTTCAGCAGGCGATAAAACTTGAGCCCCGATACCTTAGTATGGTCGTACCATCGCGATGGATGGCTGGGGGGCGCGGTATGGATGATTTTAGATCAGACATGCTCACCAGCCAAAAGTTGCGTGAGATTATTGATTTTCCGATATCGAAAGAAGTCTTCCCCGGAGTCGAGGTGAAGGGCGGGATTTGCTATTTTCTTTGGGATGGCTCACATCGCGGAATGGCAAACGTCACTACGATACGTTCTGAAACTAAAATTGGCCCCACACCTAGAAAGCTCGATGAGTTTGATGTTTTTGTTCGTGACCCACGTGCTGTTGGAATCCTTAAAAAGGTTATGGCTTCAAAGCCAACTAGTATCATAGATATTCTGACTGCAGATACGCCGTTTGGATTTGCAACAAATTTTGAGGCATTTCGCCAGGTCCGGCAGGTTAATGATATTGAACTTCATTTGGTTAAACGTGGTAAACGATCCGTTGGTTATCTAGATAAATCGGGAATAAAAAAGAACAGCCACTTGATTGATAAATGGAAAGTGCTTGCGCCAAAAGCAGGGTCGGACGGCGGCCAGAGAATTCCTGATGTAGTATTGGGGAAGCCACTTGTTGTACCTCCGGGGTCCGTTTGTACGCAGACTTTCATTGCATTTTGGCTCAATACCGAAGATGAGGCGAGTAGCCTGCAATCATACTATTGTACAAAATTTTTCCGCTTTTTGGTGTCTTTGCGTAAGATAACGCAGGATTCATTGCGCGGAACTTATTCGTGGGTGCCGATGCAAAATTGGGATAAAGAATGGAGCGATGAAAAGCTTTATAAAAAATATGTCCTTGACGCCGATGAGATTGCGTATATCGAGTCGGTCATAAAGCCCATGGACATTTCAGCGGTGGATATCGATGAATAGTCCAACCGTCGACGACATCCTCTCTCCCAAGCCCACGGCTCGCCCCCGTATCTATGCCTATGCGATCGCGGATGCGGTGCATGATGGGTTACTCAAGGTTGGCCAGACCACCCGTGATGTGAAAAAGCGGATCGGTGAACAGCTGCTCACAGCGGCGATCAGCAATTTCACCATCGAACTGGATGAACCCGCCGAACGCGATGATGGCAGCATCTTTTCCGATCACGACGTGCGGGCCGCTCTGACCCGCAAGGGGTTCGACAACCCGTTCGGCGAGTGGATGCGCTGCACTCTGAAAGACGTGAAAGCCGTGCTGATCGAGCTGCGCACAGGCCAGCGGTTCACCGGCACCCATCATCTGGACTTCCCGATGCGGGATGAGCAGGCTGAAGCGGTAAAGCTGACCCATGCTTATTATCGGTCCCGCTGGGACGAAGACCCAAACGCCGTGCCCCGCTATCTATGGAATGCCAAGATGCGGTTCGGCAAAACCTTCACATCCTATCAACTAGCCAAAAAGATGGGGGCCAAGCGGGTTCTGGTCGTGACCTTCAAACCCGCCGTGGAAGATGCCTGGCAAACTGATCTGGAAAGCCATGTGGATTTCGATGGCTGGCAATACCTGTCGGTCAAGACGGGGGGCGACCCGACACAGATCGATCCCAACAAGCCCGTGGTCTATTTCGGGTCACTGCAAGACGTGCTGGGCACAGATGCGAGCGGCTCAGTAAAGCCCAAAAATATGTGGTTACATGAGGTCCATTGGGATCTTGTTATCTTCGATGAATATCACTTCGGTGCTTGGCGTGATGCAACAAAGCGGCGCTTCAAAATTGAAGATGAAGAAGACACGCTTGAACGTGAAGAGAAGTTAGCCAGTGACGAAAATAAGCTGAACGCATACGTCGCCGACCTGCAAGAGACACTGGAACCAGAGACGGAATTCCTGCCGATCACCACCAAGGCCTATCTCTATCTGTCGGGAACTCCCTTCAAGGCTTTGGCCACGGGCGAGTTCATCGAAGAGCAGATTTTTAACTGGACTTACACAGACGAACAACGGGCCAAAGCCGCCTTTACCGCCCAGCATCCCGACAAGTGGAACCCCTACGGCGCCCTACCGCAGATGCGTCTGTTGACCTATCAAATGCCCGAAGAGTTGTTGAACATCGCCAGTGCTGGCGAATTTGATGAGTTCGATTTGAACGAGTTCTTTTCCGCCACTGGTGTGGATGACAAGGCCCAATTCAAGCACAAGACTGATGTTCAGAAGTGGCTGGACATCATTCGCGGCCAGTATCATCCGACCACGCTGGAAAGCTTGAAAACCGGCCAGCGCCCCCCGTTCCCCTATTCCGATGTGCGCCTGTTGCCCTATTTGCAGCATTCGTTCTGGTTCCTGCCGAATGTCGCGGCTTGTCACGCGATGGCGAACCTGTTAGCGGAAAAACAGAACACGTTCTGGCATGATTACACGCGGATCGTCGCGGCGGGCACGTCAGCGGGGATCGGACTAGAGGCATTGCCCCCCGTGCGCCGCACTATCGGCGCAGGGTTTGACAGTAAAAGTATCACCCTGTCCTGCGGCAAGCTGACGACAGGTGTTACAGTCAAGCAATGGTCATCCATCCTGATGCTGCGCAACCTGAAATCACCGGAAACCTATTTCCAAGCCGCGTTCCGCGTACAATCGCCCTGGTCGATCAAGAACCCCAACGGGGATGACCCACATGCTGAGGAAATCCTGAAACCAGCCTGCTTCGTCTTCGACTTCGCCCCGACACGGGCGTTGCGGCAGTTGTCAGAATACGGGATCGGCCTGTCGCCCAACGAGGGCAACCCTGAGAATGCCGTGGAGGAATTGATCTCCTTCCTGCCCGTGCTGGCCTATAACGGGGCGGTGATGAAGCAGTTGGATACGGGCGAGATCCTCGACATCGCCATGGCAGGCACATCCGCCACCCTTTTGGCCCGCAAATGGGAAAGCGCCCTTCTGGTCAATGTGGACAACGACACGCTGCGCAAGCTGATGGACAACCCAGAAGCGATGAAGGCGGTCGAGCGGATCGAGGGCTGGCGGGCCCTCGGCGACAACGTGATCGAAACCATCATCAACAAGAGCGAAAGGATCAAAGACCTCAAGGGAATGGCCAAGGAGCGTGATCTGACGGCTAAGGAAAAGAAGGAGCTGTCAGAGGAAGAAAAGGAATATAAATCAAAGCGTAAGTTGGTTCAGGAGAAGCTGATCAAGTTCGCTACCCGTATCCCTGCCTTTATGTATCTGACCGATTTCCGCGAAAACACTCTTCAGGATGTGATCACTAAACTTGAGCCCGATCTGTTTCGGACGGTCACCGGCCTGACTGTCCAGGATTTCCATCTCCTGGTTCGGCTCAAGGTGTTCAACACAGAGCAGATGAATCAGGCGGTATTTGCTTTTCGGCGATATGAGGATGCATCACTAAATTACACTGGAATTGACAGTCACGAAGGCCTGTCAAGCTATGGGTTATACAACACGGCTGTCGCGAAAGAGTAATATAAACGCAGTACTTGTTTCAAGAACGCTGTTCACCAACTCGTTAAAGACGTGGCTTACGCAACAATTTTTTGCAACAAAAAATCGGCGTATATTCAGTAAGTGGATAATCGTTGCAAAAACGGTGCATTTTGCGCCGTGCAATCTGGCTGTACCGTACCAGCAATTTGTGCCGATTCCCATAAGGCTGTGACCCCAATCCTTGAAAGGAAAGGTAGCCATGGGATATTTTCGATTGTTTTGGCGTATGCTGCGATTTGTGACTATTCAGCTGCCAATCATTGCTTTGTTGGCTGTGGTAGCTCTAGCAATTTTGGAAAATTTTAATCTCTTATCATTCGATGGGGCAATGCTAATCGGAATTGCGGCATGTGGGGCGATGCTCGCTGGAATTCTATGTTTTCTTCCCTTGGGAAACGGTCCCCAAAGTCACGGAACGGCGCGATTCGCAACAAAAGCAGAACTACGAAAAGCGGGACTGCGCCGCAAAGGGCTGATAATCGGCAAACTGCGTGACGGGTTCTTGCGGTTTGATCGGCCAGGGCATCTTCTGACTTTTGCGCCGACGCGTTCAGGAAAAGGGGTTGGGTGCGTGATTCCAAATCTTATCGATTATCCAGGCTCAGTCTTCGTGACGGATATAAAGGGCGAGAACTATTGCGCAACTGCGGAGATACGCCAGAGATTTGGGCCGGTCCACGCAATTGCGCCGTTTGATGAACGCGCATGTAATGCCGCATTCAATCCGCTTGATTCAATCCGCCAAGGCTGTTCTTCTGATGTTGATGACGCGCGGTTGGTTGCCGAAATGCTGGTGCCGTCCAGTACAAGTGACGATGGGCATTGGGAGCGCGAGGCGCGAACACTCATTACAGGATTGCTGCTTTATATTGTAACAGAAAGACCCAAGGTTCAGCAAAATTTGGCCGAATTGCGTGATCTTCTGATGCGCAGCACTGTTTGCTTCGACAACTTGCTAACATCTATCGTCAATGGGGGCCATCCGATTGCTTCCCGCATCGCGGATGGATTTGGGCAGAAGGAGGCGAAGGAGCGTTCCTCTATTATTTCTACCGCGCAGGCTGCAACCGCAGTATTTGATAGCCCAGCGCTCGCCAATGTAACGAGGCATTCTACTTTCAGATTCGAGAGCATGAAGCGTGAGACGCGCACGGTCTATTTGATCGTGCCGCCTGAATATCTGTCGGCTTATCAGCCCTTCATGCGTTTAATGGTCGGGCTCGCGACCACTGCAATGACGCGTGACAGTGACGCGCCGAAACATCCGGTACTATTTTTGCTCGATGAGCTGCCCGCGCTCGGTCATATGCGCCCGATAGAAGACGGAATTGGCTATCTGGCTGGATACGGTGCCCGACTATGGCTCTTCGTCCAGGACCTTGATCAACTCCAGCAGACTTATCGTAAGTGGCGTTCGATGATCGCCAATTGTGTGGTGCGTCAGGCCTTTAACGTACAAGACCCAGCGACGGCTCGTTTTCTCGCTGACATGTTGGGTCAAGCAACTATTCGCGTTACCAGCGATGGCAAGAGTTCTCCCATGCCGCTTCCATGGCTACCGTCGACATTTTCCTCCTCAACATCTGAGATAGGACGTGATCTTTTGACGCCTGATGAGATAATGGCGTTGCCGGGCGATCAGCAGCTTTTGTTTATTCAGGGCATTCGGCCAGTTAAGGCAACAAAAGTTCGTTATTTTCGCGACCAACGACGCCTACTGAAGCCCTGATACGAAAGATTCTCTGTATCGAAAGAAGCCCCGCCATTAAGGGCGGGGCTTCGGTCGAGGAAAGGGGCCTTGTCAGGCCGCAGTCTTCAACGGCTTCGGAGCCATGCGTTGACCCTCCAGCCACTTGTTGAATTCGGCGCGGTCGATGTAGACGCGGCCACCGATCTTCAGCAGCGCAGGCTTCAACCCATTCGTTTCCGCATGGAATATCCACCAGCGCAGCGTGGCTTCCGTGATGAACGGCGCTTCCGCCGCTACCTGCTTCACGGTCGCCAGGTCCCTGTAGTCCACCATGGGTTACCTCATGGTCTTGGGGCCGATAAAGAGCAGGAGGCCTGAGTATGCCTGATCGTATGCGCTGATTCAATCACTACGCCAGCGTGCCTTGTATCTGCATCAGTTCGGGAGCGACGCTGAACTGGCGGATCATAACGAAAGCCTTGGATTATATTTGCTGCATCACGCTTCGCGGCTTCCGCGCGATCACAAAGGTTCCAGCACGGTCAAGTCATTTCCCCAAGCGCGATGGGCACAGTGGAAGGCATCGCCTGTGTTGAGAGCTATGGTTGGCACTTGTGCCAGCTTGTCACGCCTTGTGCCCAAATTGTGCCCGGAGCGCCAAAATGACCGAATCCCAGAATTAAAAAAGCCCTCAAGTCACTGAGACTTAAGGGCTTTTTTGGCTCCGGCGGTAGGGATCGAACCTACGACCAATTGATTAACAGTCAACTGCTCTACCGCTGAGCTACGCCGGAACACGGGGGGCGATGTAGCAAGAGCGTGGGGGGGTGTCCAGAGGGCTTGGACCAAAAAAGTCATGCGCCCGTCACAGGGCGCGGAAGGAGGTGGCGGCGGACAGGGGGCCGTCGCAGGCGGCGCGGTTTTGCCGAAGCATTTCAAGCAGATGCGCCAGCACGTTGCGGGTGGCGGCGGGCAGCAGGGCGGGCGGCACGTCGGTGTAGAGGCGCGCGGCCAGCGCCGCGGCGGTGCCCGGCCCCTCGGCCAGCGCCGCCTCGATCTGCGCCTGCCGCGCCCGCCGGTGCGCCGCCAGCTCGGCCACCCGGGCCGCCGGGTCGCTCACCGGGTCGCCGTGCCCCGGCAGGTAGAGCCGGTCGCCCGTCCGCGCCGCCAGCCGGTCGAGCGCGCGCAGGAAGTCCCCGAGGTCGCCGTCCGGCGGCGAGACCAGCGAGGTGGACCAGCCCATCACGAGGTCGCCGGTGAAGACGATGTCCCCCAGCGCGAAGCTGAGGTGGTTCGCCATGTGCCCCGGCGTGTGCAGCGCCGTCAGGTGCAGGTCGCCCACCGCGACCGTCTCGTCATCGGCCAGGCAGCGGTCGGGGGCAAAGCCCGCGTCCACGCCCTCGCCGCCGTCGAGCCCGCCCGCGGCCGCCAGCGCCGCCATGAAGGCGCTGCGCCCCGCCGTGGCGTCGCCGTAGGCCAGCACCTCGGCCCCGGTCGCGGCCTTCAGCGCGGGCACCCCGGCGGAATGGTCGACATGGGCGTGGGTGACGAGGATCGTGGCGATCCGCTCGCCCGGGTCCAGCGCCGACAGGATCGCGGCCCGGTGCGCTGCGCTGTCCGGGCCGGGGTCGATCACCGCGACCGTGCCGCGCCCCACCAGGTAGGTGTTGGTGCCGCGAAAGGTCATCGGCCCGGGATTGGGGGCCTGCACGTGCCGCACCTGTCCGTCCGTCGCCGCCGGCGCGCTCCAATCCCCTTCCACCCGTCGCTCCTCCCGCCTAGGCTCGCGGCCATGTTCGTCTGGCTCAAGCATGCCCTGCCGCGCGGGCTCTACTCGCGGGCGGCGCTCATCCTCGTGGTGCCGGTGGTCACGCTGCAGCTCGCGGTGACCATCGCCTTTCTGCAACGCCATTTCGAGGATGTCACGGAGCAGCTCACCCTCGGCGTCGTGCTGGAGGCCCGCACGCTGGCCGATGCGCTGGAAACCGCGCCGCCCGAGGGACGGGCCGCGGTCGCGGCGCGCTATTCGGACCTGCTCGAGACCGGCGTGGTCCTCGACGCGCCCACCGCTACGACCGCGCGGCGGTTCTACGACATCTCAGGCCGGACGGTGATCGCGACGCTGGAGACCGCGCTGCCGGGCTTCGTCGCCATCGACCTCGCCACCGAGCCGCGCCATGTCACGCTGACCTATCGCACCGGGGCGGGGACCGTGGCGCTGCGGCTGGACCGCGAGCGGGTCTCGGCGTCGAACCCGCACCAGCTCGTCGTGATCACCATCTTCGTGGGCGGGCTGATGACGCTGGTGGCCTTCGTCTTTTTGCGGAACCAGCTGCGGCCGATCAAGCGGCTGGCGGCGGCGGCCGAGGCCTTCGGCAAGGGCCGCACGCTGCCCTATCGCCCGGCCGGCGCGCTGGAGGTGCGGGCGGCCGGCGAAGCCTTCCTCGACATGCGGGCCCGGATCGAGCGGCAGATCGAACAGCGCACCTTGCTCCTGTCGGGGGTCAGCCACGACCTGCGCACCCCGCTGACCCGGATGCGGCTGGAACTGTCGCTGCTCGACGCCACGCCCGAGACCCGGGCGCTGGAACGCGACATCGCCGAGATGGAGGTGCTGCTGGAAGGCTTCCTCGACTTCTCGCGCGGGGCCGCGACCGAGGCGGTGGTGCCCACAGATCCGGCGGCGCTGGCGCGCGACGCGGTGGACAAGGCCCGCCGCGCCGGGGCCGAGGTGCAGATGCGCCCGCTGGCGCAGGCCATCGGCGAGGTGCCGCTGCGCCCCGGCTCGGTCGGGCGGGCGCTCGACAACCTGATCGGCAACGCGCAGCGCTATGCCGGGCGGGCCGAGGTCTCGGTCCGGCGCGAGGGGCCGAGCCTGGTGTTCCGGATCGAGGACGACGGGCCCGGCATTCCCCCGAACCGGCGCGAGGAGGCGATGCGCCCCTTCGCGCGGCTCGACCTCGCCCGCAACCAGGACAAGGGCAGCGGGGCGGGGCTGGGCCTTGCCATCGTGGCCGACGTGGCGCGCAGCCATGGCGGGGCGCTGCGCCTGTCGGACAGCACCCGTCTGGGTGGCCTCTGCGCCGAGCTCATTCTGCCGGTGTGATCCGCTCCTGCGGCGCGGCGGCGCGCTGCCCGGTCAGCCGGTGCGCGGCGCCGCGCACCTCCTCCCGGATCGCCATGCCGCTCTGCCGGTGCAGGTCGCGGTGCGCATCGGCCCGCGCCCGCAGCGTCTCGCCGCCGACCATCTCCGCGCTCGCCTGCGCCAGCCCCATCCGGGACATCTGGCACAGCGAGAACCAGATCAGTTTCACCACCCTCATCTCCGGACCCTCCGGTTGTCTGCTCCCTCGGGATCATACTGGGGCAGAATGTCGCAGGGTCACGGGGCGCGGCGCACCGGCCCGCGGCGATGCGCGGGAACCTGCCGAAACTCGCCGAAAGAGGGTGGTCCGCTCGCCGTTGGCGCGAGTCCATGGACGCCGCGGGCCGGGTCTGGCAGGACAGGGGCGAGATCAACGGAGGACCCGTCATGCCGCTGTGCCGCCTGGGCGAGATCGCCCCCACGCTCGCCGACCCCGAGGACGTCTGGATCGCGCCCAATGCCTATGTCGTGGGCAACGTGCGGCTGGGGCGCGGGGTCGGGGTCTGGTTCGGCGCCACGATCCGGGGCGACAACGACCCGATCGAGATCGGCGACGAGACCAACATCCAGGACGGCGCGGTGCTGCACTCGGATCCCGGCTCGCCGCTGCGGATCGGCGCGGGCGTCACCGTCGGCCATGCCGCCATCGTCCATGGCTGCGAGATCGGCGAGAACAGCCTGATCGGCATGGGCGCGACGATCCTCAACCGGGCGAAGATCGGCCGTAACTGCCTCGTGGGGGCCAACGCGCTGGTGACCGAGGGCAAGGAGTTTCCCGACAACTCGCTGATCGTCGGATCCCCCGCCAAGGCGGTGCGCACGCTGGACGAGGCCGCCATCGCCGGGCTGCGCCGCTCGGCCGAGGGCTATGCCGCCAACATGCGCCGCTTCCGCGACGGGCTGTCCGAGGTCTGAGACCGCGTCAGCCGTCGATCCCGTTCGGCCCGGTGTAGGTCCAGCGATAGCCGGGCGGGGTCGGCCCCTTGTTCCGTCCGCCCTGCTGCATCTGCTCCCAGGCGTGGCTGAGGATGCCGACCGAGCGCGACAGGCAGAAGAGCCCGCGCGCCAGCGGGGCCGGGAAGCCAAGCTCGGCGTAGATCACCGCCGTGGCCCCGTCGATGTTCATCGGCACCGGCTTGCCCTTGCGGGTGTTCAGCACCTCCTGCATCGCGCGGGCAACGGTGGCGAACCGGCCCGGGACGGTGCCTTCCGCCGCCGCCGCGTCCACGAGCGCCAGCAGCCGGGGCGCGCGCGGGTCCTCGGGCTTGTGGAAGCGGTGTCCGAAGCCCGGCACGAAGCGGGTGCGCTCGGCCTGCCAGCGGTCGATCCCCGCCGCCGCGGCCTCGGCCACCGGCGTGCCGGCCTGCACCGCGGCGTCGATCCAGCCGTAAAGCTCGACCGCCTGTTCGCCCGCGCCGCCGTGGACGTCGTCGAGCATGTTGACGGCACTCGCCATCGCGCCGTTCAGCGGCAGCCCGCAGGTCACCGCCATCCGCGCCGCCGCGATCGAGGGCGCCTGCGGCCCGTGATCGACCGCCGCGACCAGCGCCGCCTCCATCAGCGCCGCTTCCGCCGCCGAGGGCAGGGTGCCCCGCGTCATCAGCCAGATCATCTGCGGGAAGCTGACCGCGCCGATCAGGTCCTCGATGGGGGTGCCGCGCACCCGGATCTGCCCCGGGGCCATGTCGATGATGGCGGTCTGCCACCAGTCCGAGACATCCGTTTTCGGTCCGCTCATAGCACCCCCTTCGCGCGCAGCGCCGCGATCTCGTCCGGGCCGACGCCCAGCTCGCCCCAGACGCTTTCGGCGTCCTGTCCCAGTTCCGGCGGCGGCCGGTCCACCGTCAGCGCCGCGCCGTCCAGCTTGACGCCGGTGGTGACCACGTCGATGTCCCGCCCCACGCCCGGCACCGCCTCGAAATGCGCGAGGAAGCCCCGGTCCGCGATCTGCGGCATTGCCAGCACCTCGGGCACCGACAGGACCGCCCCGGCGGGCACGCCGATCCTGTTCAGCTCCTTCGCCCAGTCCCGCGCGGGCCGGGTCCGCAGCACGGCCTCAAGCTCGGCCTTCAGGGCCAGCCGGTGCGCCTTGCGCGCCTCGCGGGTGGCATACTCGGGCCGGTCGCGCAGCGCCGCGAGGCCGAGGTGATCGGTCAGCAGCACCCATTGCTCGTCCTTGTTGGCGGCGATGTTGATCGGCCCGCCGCCCGCCTCGAAGGTGCCCGAGGGGGCCGAGGTCGGGTTCTCGTTGCCCTGCGGCGTCGGCGCGACCCCGGCGATCAGGTAGTTCGAGACCGCCCAGCCCATCGTCGCCATCACCGACTCGAGCATCGAGACATCGAGGAACGCCCCCCGCGGCCGGGCGTTCAGCGCCGCCGCGATGGCGAAGGCCGCGGTCATCCCGCCCACGGTGTCCGCGATCGGGTAGCCCACCCGCAGCGGCGCGCTGTCGGCATCGCCGGTGATCGACATGACGCCCGACGCCCCCTGCACGATCTGGTCATAGGCCGGGCGATGCACCCAGGGACCGTCCTGCCCGAACCCCGAGATCGCGCAGTAGACGAGGTCGGCCCGGATTTCCTTCAGCGCCGCGTAGCCGAGGCCGAGCCGCTCCATCACGCCGGGGCGGAAGTTCTCGACCACCACGTCCGAGGTCGCCACCAGCCGCTCGAAGAGCGCCTTGCCCTCGGGGGTCTTGAGATTGACCGTGACCGACTTCTTGCCCGCGTTCTGGGCGAGGAAGGACACCCCCATGTTGCGCGCGCTCAGCTCCGGGTCAGCGCCCAGCTGGCGGGCCAGGTCGCCGCGCCCGACCGCCTCGACCTTGATGACCTCGGCGCCCATGTGGACGAGCTGATGACAACAGAACGGCCCTGCCAGCACGTTCGTCAGGTCGAGCACCCGGATGCCCGTCAGTGGCTTGCCCATCGCCCGCTCCTCCCGAGATGGGAGGACACTGGCGCGGTTCCGGGACGGGCGCAATGGGGGCGGGGGCGGCCCCCGCCGCTAGTTCTGGCGCGCGAGCGCCACGTGGAAGCGCAGGGACCCGTCGATCCGGTTGGCCTGCGTTTCGATGGAATTGCGGACCGGCATGATCTGCGGCAGCTGCAGTTCGGTCGACAGCTCGACCAGCTTCGCCACCTGGTGGTTCGGGTCCTTGAAATGCGTGCTGACACGCCCGCTGATCCGCACCCGGCCGGTGTCGTCATAGGTTGCGCGGAAGTCGGCGAAGGGATCGTCCGGCTCGACCGTCGGGATCTGGAAATCGCGGATCGCGAAGCGACCGTCCCGCGCCTCCAGCGTCAGGGACGAGATGACCTGCCGTTCGCCAGCCTTGGCAAAGCCTGCCGAGTCGTCGTGCAGCCATTCGCGCGAAATCGTCAGCCGCCAGGTGCCGTCATAGGTCTTCGGCGCGGCGTCGAAGGCCGCCAGCAGCGCCTCGATGGTGGCCGTGTCGAGGAACCCGGTCTGCGGGACCCGGGCGCGCAGCTGGAAGAGCCGCAGCGCCTCGCGCGATTTCGGGCCGAACGCGCCGTCCGCGGTGCCCAGATCATAGCCCATCGCGTTCAGCGTGGTCTGGATCCGGATGACATCGGCCTCCTCGAGCCCGAGCGCGGCTTCCCGTTCTTCGGGCGTCATCGCGGCCGCCCGTTGCACCGCGGCCGCCTCGCGCGCGGCATCGACATCGAGCGCGCCCAGCAGCGTCCGGTCGAACGGCCCGGTGGCCTCTTCCGCGGCTTCGGGCGCGGGCGCCTGTGGCGGGGCGGCCACCACCGCCACGCGGGAACTGTCGAGCAACTGCCGCGCCATGGCCGCCGCCGCCGTCTCGGGGAAGCGCTCGACCACCAGGGCAAGGCCCGCCTCGCGGCTCGCCCCCGCCGGCATCTGCTGGGCCACGGTGAGCAGGTTCGCCGCCGCCCCCTCGTCGCTGCTGGGGTTGATCACGACGACTTCCCCGGCGGCGTTGATCTCGTTGTGGATGAAGTAGAATTCTCGCGCCATCGAGGCGATCACCTCGGGCCGCTGGGCGCCGTCGGTTTCCTCCAGCACGTCGTTGGTCACCCGCTTCAGCATCACCGACACCTCGACATCGGGGGTATTGATGTGCCGCAACAGGGCTTCGGTGAAGGGCGAGTTCTCGTCCGTTCCGTCATAGGCGATGGCCCCCGGTGCGGTCGCGAAGACCACCATGGAGTTCGCGAATTCCCGGGTGATCGGCGCAAGACCGCGCCCGGCGCCCGCCGAGCGCCCGGCAAGCCCTGCATCGGCGATCAGCGCATTGGCCAGCGGGTTGTCCCGGCAGGCATCGATGATCGCGATCGAGGTCTTCGCCCGGCTCTCCATGAACTCGACGATCCGCGACAGCTCGATCCCGTCCTGGTCTACCAGCAGCGGGTTGTCCACGACCGCGTCCGCCGACAGCAGGTAGTTCGAGCCGTCGATCTGGATGCCGTGGCCCGCGAAATAGAACACCGCCGCCTCGGCCCCGTCGAGGGCGCGCTGGAAGGCGAACATGGCGCCCCCGAATTCCCGCTGGGTCACGTTGAGGTGGAGCGACACCTCGAAGCCGGCCTCTTCCAGCGCGGCCGCGACCGCGGTTGCGTCGCGCTCCGGATTGGCCAGGGGGGCGGTGTTCTCGTACTGGCCAACCCCGACCACCAGCGCAACGCGCTCACCGGCCTGCGCCAGGGTCGGACCGAACAGGATCACGGCCAGCAGGCCCAGAAAACGTGTCATTGGCAAAAAAACCGGCCCGACCGGCCCCCCGTTTGTTCGTCTCAGGTCGGGGCCGAAAGACCCGGTCGGGCGCCCCGCACCGCCACAGGCAAGCGCCCGAGGCTCGCGAAGTGGCATGATGTGTGCCCCAGACCTTGCCCGAATTGGCCCGCCGGACAAGCCTTTTCCCCCGCGATCGGTGTCTTGGGGCGCCGAGTTGGGCGGGCAAGGGCAACCGCGATGCGGTCCTGTCCTCGCTGGACGGCGAAGGCCTCCGGCCCGTCGGACGGATCCGGTCCGCCGTCGTGGTCGGCTTGGGTATCTATCGCTGTGTTGCGCTCGACGGCGGGTTGCATACTATCCCTAGACGCTCGGGCGAGGGCGCCACTGGCGGGGGCAGCGCGCCCCCGGTTATCCCTGTGCCGCACGGGCCCTATGCCTCGGGTCAGGCCGGCTAGACCTTCAGGATCAGACGCTATGCAGACGCGGTCGGAGAGGTGTCCGACGAGTGTATCTTGCTGTTATATTTACGAATCTCGGAGCTCCCGCATAGCGTGAACAGTCTTTCCGACGCTCTGCTTCGTTCAATTGTTCCCGAGTTCCGGTATGTTGTCTCTTTCCCCCTCCGAACCGATCCCCGACGCCCTCGGCCCCGAGCCCGACGCCCCTCGACGGGCCGACCCCGGTCCGCTGGTCCTTCCCGACAATCCGCGGCAGTCGTCCGACCCGAACCCCGCCGCCGCGCGCGGTCCGTCCGACCGTTCTCCGTCGCTGCCGCCCGGCTGGTGGATCATTCCCGGCATCGCCCTCGGCCTGCTGTTCTGGATCGCCGCGGCGCTGACCGCGATCTGGATCTATGCCGCGATCCCGGTGAACCAGGCGATGCCGGAGGTGCGGAACGGTGTGCTGACGGTCGGCACGGACTATGGCGGGCGGCTCGATACCCGCATCGCCTTCATCGAAAGCCTCAGGCGGCGCGGGGTGCAGGTCCGGATCACCGGCGCGGACTGCGCCAGCGCCTGCACGCTCTACCTCGGCCTGCCGCGGTCCTGCGTCTCGCCGCACACGATGTTCCGCTTCCACGGCCCGTCCTCGCAGATCTACGGCGTCGGCCTGGGGCCGACCGCCTTCGACCGCTGGTCCCGCCTCATGGCCCGGCAGTACCCGCCGCAACTGGCCCGCTGGTTCATGGCGGAGGCGCGCAACACCATCGTCGGCACCGTCAACGTGCGCGGCGCGGAGCTCATCCGCCTCGGCTGGGCACGGCCCTGCTCTGGCTGACGGGCGCAGGGGGATGCTCGCGCGACGCGGGGGCGAGCCAAGGGGCGGGGGCGGGGATGGTAGGCCCGGAGGGACTCGAACCCCCAACCAAGGCGTTATGAGCGCCCTGCTCTGACCGATTGAGCTACAGGCCCGGCCTGCCCCCGGATACGGCGTTGCGGCGGGGCCGGTCAAGCCGCCGCCTTGAGCGCGGGGCGGGAATGCTCTATCGCGCCCGCAACGCCTGCCCGGAGACCTGCCATGACCACGTCCGACGCCGACCGTCCGAACGGCCTGACCTATGCCGAAGCCGGGGTCGATATCGACGCCGGGAATGCCCTTGTCGAGCGGATCAAGCCCGCCGCCGCCGCGACAGCCCGGCCGGGCACGATGAGCGGTCTCGGCGGCTTCGGCGCGCTCTTCGACCTCAGGGCGGCGGGCTACACCGACCCGGTGCTGGTCGCCGCGACCGACGGGGTGGGCACCAAGCTGCGCATCGCCATCGACACCGGCGTGGTGGACACCATCGGCATCGACCTCGTCGCGATGTGCGTCAACGACCTCGTGTGCCAGGGGGCGGAACCGCTGTTCTTCCTCGACTACTTCGCCACCGGCAAGCTGGCCGTGGACGAGGCCGCCACCATCATCGAGGGCATCGCCGCAGGCTGCCGCGCCTCGGGCTGCGCGCTGATCGGCGGCGAGACGGCCGAGATGCCCGGCATGTACCACGCGGGCGACTTCGACCTCGCGGGTTTCGCGGTCGGCGCGATGGAGCGCGGCGCGCACCTGCCGCAGGACGTGGGGGAGGGTGACGTGATCCTCGGCCTCGCCTCGGACGGGGTGCATTCCAATGGCTATTCGCTGGTCCGCCGCATCGTCGAGCGCTCGGGCCTCGGCTGGGACGCCCCTGCGCCCTTTGCCGGGGACTTGACGCTGGGCGCGGCGCTGCTGACGCCGACGCGGCTCTACGTGCGGCCGCTGCTGGCGGCGATCCGTGCGGGCGGCGTGCATGGCCTAGCCCACATCACCGGCGGCGGGCTGACCGAGAACCTGCCGCGGGTGCTGCCCGAGGGCCTCGGCGCGCGGATCGACCTCGGCGCGTGGACGCTGCCGCCGGTCTTCCGCTGGCTGGCCGAAACCGGCGGGCTGGCGCAGGCGGAACTGCTCAAGACCTTCAACGCCGGGATCGGCATGTGCGTGGTCGTGGCCGCCGACCGGGCCGACGCGCTGACGGCCGCGCTCGCCGAGGCGGGCGAGACGGTGCACCGCCTCGGGACGGTCGAAGCGGGGCAGGGGGTCGCCTATACCGGCACGCTGGCATGAGCCTGCGCGTCGCCATCCTGATCTCGGGCGGCGGGTCGAACATGGTGAAGCTGGTCGAGAGCATGACCGGCGACCACCCCGCGCGGCCCGTCCTCGTGCTGTCGAACGACCCGGAGGCGGGCGGGCTGGCCCGCGCCGCGGCGCTGGGCGTGCCGGTCGCGGCCGTCGATCACCGGCCCTTCGGGACCGACCGGGCCGCGTTCGAGGCCGCGCTCACCGCGCCGCTCGCCGCCGTCGCGCCGGACCTGATCTGCCTCGCGGGCTTCATGCGCATCCTGACGCCGGGCTTCACCCGCGCCTGGGCGGGCCGGATGCTGAACATCCACCCCTCGCTGCTGCCGAAGTACAAGGGCCTGCACACCCACGCCCGCGCGCTGGAGGCAGGCGACGCCGAGGCGGGATGCACCGTGCACGAGGTCACCGCCGATCTCGACGACGGCCCGATCCTCGGGCAGGCGCGGGTGCCGGTCCTGCCGGGCGACACCCCCGACACGCTGGCCGCCCGCGTGCTGGTCGAGGAGCACCGCCTCTACCCCGCCGTCCTGCGCCGGGTGGCGGAGGGGAACCGCGCGCGGCTCGATCTGGCATCGCCCGCTTGACAGACCGCCCCCGCATCGGCACTGGTTGCGTCATGACCGTGCGTATCGCCCTCTCCGTCTGGTATTTTACCCGCTCGACATAGACGCGGTTCGCTGGCCATTTTCCCCCTCCCGAACCGCCTCGCTGGCGGTTTTTTCATGTGCCACGGGGCGGTTCCCTCCACGAAGGACCGACCCGATGCCCCTGACCATCCGATCCGCCGACCTCGGCGACGTGCCGCGCCTCTGCGCGATGATCCATGCGCTGGCCCGCCACCACGGCGACATTCCCACCGTGACCGAGGCCACGCTGCACCGCGACCTCTTCGGGCCGAGCCCCCGGGGCCGCGCCCTGGTCGCCGAGCTGGCCGGGCAGGCGATCGGCTACGCACTGCTCGTGCCGCTCTGGCAGGCGCAGACCGCCCTGCGGCGGGTGGACCTGCACCATCTCTTCGTCGAGGCCGAGGCGCGCGGGCAGGGGATCGGCCGGGCGCTGGTGGCCGCCGCCCGCGAGGAGGCCCGCGAGAACGGCGCGCAGCGCCTGACCGTCGGCACCCATCCGGACAATGCCCGCGCGGCGGCGCTCTACCAGGCGCTGGGCTTCGCCGAGACCCCGGTTGCCGGACGGCGGTTTGCCCTCGACCTCGCGGCGGATGCCCCTCTTTCCCCGACGGCGGTTTCCGCCTAAAGACGAGGGAACACTGACCGAGCAGGCCCCATGCAGACCCTGACCACGACCGAGGCGCTGGCCGCCTTCTGCGCCCGCGCTGCCGAAGCGCCCTATGTCACGGTGGATACCGAGTTCCTGCGCGAGCGCACCTATTGGGCCAAGCTCTGCCTGATCCAGCTGGCGCTGCCCGGCAAGGGCGACGCCGACGCGGTGCTCGTCGATCCGCTGGCGGGCGACGGGCTGTCGCTGGAGCCGCTGGTCGAGCTCTTCCGCAACGAGAACGTGGTCAAGGTGTTCCACGCGGCGCGTCAGGACCTCGAGATCTTCCACGTCGATTGCGGGGTGATCCCGAAGCCGCTCTTCGACACGCAGGTGGCGGCGATGGTCTGCGGCTTCGGCGAGCAGGTCGGCTACGAGACGCTGGTGCGCAAGATCGCGCGCGCCGGGCTCGACAAGTCCTCGCGCTTCACCGACTGGTCGCGCCGCCCGCTGTCCGAGGCCCAGAAGACCTATGCGCTGGCGGACGTGACCCACCTGCGGGTGATCTACGAGTATCTCGCCGCCGAGATCGCCCGCACCGGCCGCACCGCCTGGGTCGAGGAGGAGCTTGCTATCCTCACCGATCCCGCCACCTACGAGACCGACCCGGAGGAAGCCTGGCGCCGGGTCAAGACCCGCACCACCTCGGGCAAGTTCCTCGCCACGGTGCGCGCCCTCGCGCGGTTCCGCGAGCAGTATGCGCAGGCCCGCAACATCCCGCGCAGCCGGGTCTACAAGGACGACGTGATCCTCGAGGTGGCCTCGACCCGGCCCGCCTCGCTCGACGACCTCGGCAAGTCGCGGCTCTTGCTGCGCGAGGCGCGCAAGGGCGAGATCGCAGAGGGCATCCTCGCCGCGATCCGCGAAGGGCAGGCGACGAAGCCCGAGGATTTCCCGAAGGCGCCCGAGTCCCGAGACAAGCTGCAGGTGAACCCTGCGCTGGCGGACCTGTTGCGCGTGCTCCTGAAGGCCAAGTCCGAACAGTCGGGCGTTGCGCAGAAGCTGATCGCGACGGCCTCCGACCTCGACCTGATCGCGGCGGGCGAGCGTGACGTGCCCGCCCTGCGCGGCTGGCGTGCCGAGGTGTTCGGCGCCGACGCGCTCCGGCTCTGCAACGGCGAGGTCGCGCTGACCGTCTCCGGTTCGGACGTGAAGATCGTCAGCCTGTAGCGCGCGCGCCGCGATGGCGGTTGCGCTGCCGCAGCGCCCGCGCCAGCCACCAGCCGATCCCGCCGAGCAGCGCCAGCCCCGCGAGGAAGCCCGAGACGTTGCCGAGCAGGCCCGCCAGTTCGACGATGTCGCCCGCGAAGCCGTAGCCCAGCCCGACGTAGATCGTGACCCAGACCGCCTCGCCCGCGATCCCCGCCAGCGTGAAGCGTTTCCACGGAAATTCAGCGGCTCCGGCGGCGAAGTTCACGTAAGGCCCCAGCGGCGAGAACAGCCAGCGCGACAGGAACACGCCGGTCCCGCCGCGCTGGTCGAGAATGGCGAGCGCGCCCTCGACGGTCTTGCCGGTGCGCCGGTGGCCCCGCATCCGGTCGAGGAACCCGCTCCCCAGCGCGCGGCCGATCCGGTAGCCGGTCTGGTCGCCCGCCACCGCCCCGCCGAGCGCGGCCAGCGCGACCCCGGCCAGCGACAGGTCGCCCGAGGCGACGAAGCCGCCCGCGCCCAGCATGATGACCGAGGTCGGCACCGGGATGGCGAGGCAGCTGACATAGGTCGAGACCAGCACCAGCACCACGCCCCAGACCGGCACGAGGGCAAGCAGCGTCTCGGTCATGGCTGCGACGGGTCCGTGGCCCGGAACGCGGCGATGGCGGCCTCGACCTGCGCGGCGAGTACTGGCAGCGGCACGCCCTGTTCGGCGGCGAGATCCTCCAGCCGGATGCGCTTGCCGGGTTCCGGCGGCAGCCCCAGCGCCGTGCCCACGACCTCGGGCGGGACGCTCCAGGACTGCGCGATGTAGCGCGGGGTCATCCAGCCCTGGATCGACTGGTCCCGGTGCGCCGGGTCCGACCAGTAGAGGCCGAAGAGCACCGCGCGCACCCCGAAGAAGACCGTCAGGACCAGCACCGCCGAGAAGGACAGCAGCGCGATCCGGTGGTGCCGCCACAGGAACCCCAGCGCGCCCGCCACCGGCGTCAGGCCCCGACCGGCAGCAGCGCGACCGCCACGCGGCGGCCCTCGCCGAGAAGCACGTTGTAGGTGCGGCAGGCGGCGGGGCTTGCCATCACCTCGACCCCGATGCCCGCGCCCTCCAGCGTGGCGCGGAAGCCGGGCGGGCAATGCGCGATCTCGGCCCCGGTCCCGACGAAGAGCACATCGATCCGGTCCGCGACCGCCAGCAGGCTGTCGGTGTCGTCGTAGCCGCCCCACGGGCCCGCGGCACCGGGCATCACGAGGGCCGCGCCCTCGATCACCGCCTCGCCGACGCGGAAGAACCCCGGCCCGTAGCCGGTGATGGGGGTGCCGGTGTCGTAGCGAACCTCGTTCAGGCGCATGGGGCGGGGCCTCCCTCCGGGGGCTGGGGTCAGTCGAAGAGCGGCAGTCCGGACAGGGCCGACGCGCCGATCAGGATGTAGGCAACCGTACGATAGACCCCCGCGCGGGCAGGATCAAACAGTCGCGCCCCGGCGAGGTTTCCCAGCAGCGCCGGACCGGCAGCGAGCAGCCCGAGCCCCGCGTCCCCCGGCGTCCACACGCCCCGCAGCGCGAAGTTCACCTGCATCATCATGTCGAGGGCCAGCAGGAACAGCAGGGTGTTGGCGCGGATCACAGCGACCGGGTGCGGCGAGGCCATGTAGAACAGGATTACCGGCGGACCGCCGAGGCCGGTGACCCCGGCCAGGAACCCCGACGCGCCGCCGGTGGCATAGAGCGCGGGCGGGGGCAGGGGGCGGGGGTAGCGCGCGCCGGTGACCAGCACCGCCAGCATTCCCAGCGCCACGATCGAGACGCCCCAGCGGAACCCCTCCGGCGGCAGCGCCAGCAGGGCCGCGACCCCCAGCGGCAGCAGGAGCGTGGCCCCCGCCAGCAGCCGCGCGAGGTCGGCCTTGTGCGCGGTCCGCAGCGCCGAGCGGGCCAGCGCCAGCGGCCCGAAGAGGTCGAGCACCAGCAGCGTCACCAGCGCGCCCACCGGGTCGAGCACCTGCGCCGCGACCGGGATGAACACCAGCGCCGTCCCGAAGCCGGTGAAGCCGCGCACCATCCCCGCGACGAAGGCGGCGCCGAGCACCAGCGCCAGCCCGCCCGTCGTCAGCCCGAAGAGGGCCGCGAGACTGTCCAAGGGATCAGGCCCCGGTCGAGAACTGCGTGCCCGCCTTCGACTCGGCCCCGCTGCCCGGGGTCCGGTCGCGGTTCACGCCGATCAGCAGCACGATGTTCTTCGCGACGTAGACCGAGGAATAGGTGCCGACGATCACGCCCCAGAAGATCGCGAAGACGAAGCCCCGGATCACGTCGCCGCCGAGCGCCAGCAGCGCGATCAGCGCGATCAGCGTGGTGCCCGAGGTCATCACGGTCCGGCTGAGCGTCTCGTTGACAGACAGGTTCATCACGTCTCGGAGCGGCATCACCTTGTACTTGATCAGGTTCTCGCGCAGCCGGTCGAAGATCACCACGGTGTCGTTGATCGAGTAGCCGATGATCGTCAGCAGCGCCGCGATCACCGCGAGGTCGAACTTGATCTGCAGTATGGCGAAGATCCCGATGGTCACCACCACGTCATGCACAAGCGCCGCGACCGCGCCGACCGAGAACTGCCATTCGAAGCGCAGCCAGATGTAGACGAGGATGGCGACCAGCGCCGTCGAGACCGACAGGATCGCGGTCCAGATCAGCTCACCCGACACCTTGGGGCCGACGCTCTCGACCGAGGGGAAGGTGATCGCCGGATCGAGGGCGGTCAGCGCCGCCTCGACCGAGGCGATGATCTCGGGCGTGATCGCCTCCGCGCCGTCCTGTGCCTGGATGCGCAGCATGGCCACGTTGCGGGTTTCGCCGAAGGTCGGATCGAAGACCTCGGTGATCAGCACGTCGCCGAGGCCCAGCGGCTGGATCGCGTTGCGGTAGGCGCCGACATCGACGGCGGTCGGGCTCTCGGTGCGGATCGTCGTGCCGCCGAGGAAGTCGATGCCGAAGTTGAGGCCGAGCACCAGCCACGCCACCAGCGAGATCACCACCGCGGCACCCGAGATGCCCATGGTCAGCCACTGCCAGCGGAAGAAGTCGATGTTGGTCTGTTCGGGGACGAGTTTCAGACGCATGGCTCAGACCTCGATGGTTTTCGGACGGGCGCGGTCGAACCAGGTCACGACCATGATCCGCGTCACGTAGAGCGCGGTGAAGACCGAGGTGAGGATGCCGATGCCCAGCGTGATCGAGAAGCCCCGCACCGGGCCCGAGCCCAGCGTGAACAGGATCACGGCGATGATGAAAGTGGTCAGGTTGGCGTCCACGATGGCCGAAAGGGCCCGCGAATAGCCCTGGTCGATCGCGCGCGCCGGACCCTTGGCTGTCTTCAGCTCCTCGCGGATACGCTCGAAGACCAGCACGTTGGCGTCGACCGCCATGCCGATGGTCAGCACGATGCCCGCGATGCCCGGCAGGGTCAGCGTTGCCCCGATCAGCGACAGCACGCCGAAGATCAGCGCCACGTTGAACGCCAGCGCGATGTTGGCGAAGAGGCCGAAGAGGCCGTAGCTGGCGAACATGAAGACGAGGACCGCGATCATCGCGACGGCGGTCGCCACCTTGCCGGCCGCGATGCTGTCGGCACCGAGTTCCGGCCCGATGGTGCGTTCCTCGAGGTAGTTCACCTTGGCCGGCAGCGCGCCCGCCCGCAGCAGCACGGCGAGGCGGGTCGATTCCTCGATCGAGAAGCGGCCGGTGATGATGCCCGATCCGCCGGGGATGTGGTCCTGGATCACCGGGGCAGAGATCACCTCGTTGTCGAGCACGATGGCGAAGGGCGAGCCGATGTTCTCGGCGGTGTAGTCGCCGAACTTGCGCGCGCCGGTCGGGTTGAAGCGGAAGTTGACGGCCGGGCGGCCGTTCTGGTCGAAGGCGGGCTGCGCGTCGGTCAGCTCGTCCCCGGTGACGACCGGGGTCTGCTCCAGTACGTAGTAGACGCCTTCCTCGTCGAGCGAGGGCACCACGATGTTGCGCGCGCCCGCAGGGGCCTCGGGGTCCGAGGTCCGCCCGACGACCGGGTGGAAGGTCAGCCGCGCGGTGGTGCCGATCAGCTCCTTCAGCTCGGTGGCCGATCCGATGCCGGGCACCTGGATCAGGATGCGGTCGTCGCCCTGGCGCTGGATCGTCGGTTCGCGCGTCCCGGCCTCGTCCACCCGGCGGCGGATGATTTCCAGCGACTGCTGCATCGTCCGGTCGTCGGTCAGTTGCCGCTCGGCCTCGGACAGGGTGACGATCAGCACGTCGCCCGCGAAGCTGACGTCGAGGTCCGAGGCCCCGGCGCCGGTCAGGGTCGCGACCGGCGTCGCCAGCGCCCGCACCAGTTCAAGGGCCTGCGGCATCTGCGCCGCCTCGCCGATCCGCACCCGCAACTCGTCCGGCGCGCTCTCGACGCGGCGGATCGAGCCGAGAACGTCGCGGCGCGCGGCCAGCGCGTCGCGCACCTCCGGCCAGAGCGCGTCCATGCGCTCGGCATAGACGTCCTGAAGCTGCACCTCGGCGAGCAGATGCGCGCCGCCCCGCAGGTCGAGCCCGAGATTGACCAGCCCCGAGGGCAGGAACGACGGCCAGAGCGCCAGCTCGGCCTCCAGCGTCTCGGGGGCCTGCCCGGCCTCGACGGCGGCGCGGGCGTCGTTGTGGGTCTCGACCCGGGTGTAGAAGGCGTTCGGCAGGGCGAGCACCAGCCCGAGGGCAACCACCCCCCAGATCAGGACCCGTTGCCAGAGGGGGATTTGCAGCATCAGTTCAGGGCCTTGTCCGGTTCAGTTCAGGCTTGCTTCGCCGGGTCGGTCTTGGTCGTGACCTGGGTGATCGTGTGGCGCACCACCCGGACGACGACGCCGGTGGCGATCTCGACCTCGACCTCGTTGTCGTCCTTGACCTTGGTCACCTTGCCGATCAGGCCGCCCTGCGTCACCACCTGGTCGCCGCGCCGCAGCGCCTCGACCATCGCCTTGTGTTCCTTCATCTTTTTCTGCTGCGGACGGATCAGCAGGAAGTACATGATCGCGAAGATCAGGATCAGCGGGATGAAGCTGGTGAAGGCGCCAGCGGCGCCGCCTGCGGCCTGCGCATATGCGGGGGTGACGAACATCGGTCGGTCCTTGTCTCAAACGGCCCCGGAAGGGCCCGGCATCGGTCAGCGCGCACCCTATGCGGGGCGTGCGGCGGGTGCAAGGCGGGGCGGCCTCGGTCCGGGACATAGGGACAGCCGGTCGCGGCGGGAAGGGGCAGGGTGCCAAAACCGGTCCCGGTGCGACGTCGGTGCGACGTCGGTATCACGTCGGTATCGTGTCGGTGCGGGGCCGGTGCGCGTGCCCGGCCCCGCGGTCCGGCTCAGGGCTTCACGTAGGCGTAACCCTGTTCCTGCAGCTCGATCAGGCGCACGACGCCCGAGGGCGTCATCTCGACCCCGTCGAGCAGCGCCAGCTCGGTGCCCGCCGCCTCGGACATCTTCTTGTGGGTGTTGCCGCAGGCTGACAGCGTCAGCGCGTCGCCCATCTCCAGCGTCATCGTCGCCAGCCGGTCCGCGACCGGGCTGCGGCCTTCGAGCAGCATGGTCAGGCCGGGGCCGTAGGTGACGATCTCGATCACCACGTCCTCGCCCTTGGAGGCGTAGTAGCTGCGCACGTTGGCGGCGTTGTTGAGGGTCAGGTTCATCACCTGCGCATCGCCCTCGTCGACATGGAACGCGATGTGATGGGTCTCGCCCGCCAGCGCGACCGAGGCCGCAAGGCTGAACGCCGCCGCCCCGATCAGGGTCCTGATGGTCATGGTCTCTCCTCCCGTGTCCCGGCGAAGGCCGGGGGAGGCAGGATAGGACGGAAAGACATATTCACATAGGAGAATTTCTTCGGGCGTGCCCGGGTCAGGCACACCGGAGGTGACAGGGCCGCGGGGCGCTGGCACCATCGAAAGGATGCTGATCGAGAACACCTCCTACACCTTCACGGTGGACCGCGTCTGGGTCCTGATCGTTGCCGCGCTTCTGGTGCTGCTCGCCGGGTCTGCCGTCGGGCTGTGGCGGGCGGTGCGGCGGTCTCCCAAGAGCTCCACCGGCGCAGCGGAAGCGGCGAGGTGGCTTGACCCGGTGAAAGGCTGGCTCGGCATCCGGAACACGGGTCGTGCGGGAACCCTGATCCTCGCCGCTGTGATCGTCGCCTTCGCCCTGCTGTTCGTCATGGCCGTGATCGCGTCCTTCCTTCTGATCGGAACAGTGATCGTCGGTGACCAGGCCGCCAGCCCCCAGTCCCTTGGACTGGGTGCTCTGCTCGTCGCCCTGCTGGGCGCGCCGTTCCTGATCTGGCGGTCGGTAGTGGCGCAGAAGACCTTGGACTTGCAGGACGAGGCGCTGTTCAACGACAAGATCAACGCGGCGGCGGAGGATTTGGCGGCGCGGCGGCAGGTAACGCGCAGCGCGGGTGCGGCGCAATTCAACGCCTACGAGGACGATGTCGTCACCCGCAGCGCTGCGATTGACCGTCTGGCAGGGCTGGCGCGGGAACGCGCACAAGCAGACCCCAACATCGTGCCCCGGATCGCGTCGCTGCTGTCGGTCTACGTGCGGGAATTGTCAAAGTCCGATCTGAAGCCCAAGGAGCTTGGGCTGTCACGGGAGGAGGCGACTCCAGAGGCGCTGCGCGAATGGGCACACAGCTTGCGCCCGATCCGGTCGGATCTGGAAAAGGCGGCACAAGTGTTGGGAAGGCTGCGCAAGGTCCCGGGGCAGGACGGTCTGGTGGTCGATCTTCGGGAAGCGAACCTGCAAGGCTTTGACTTGAAGGGGTCGGATTTCGACAAGGCCCAGATGGAAGGCGCGCAGATGCAGGGGGCGAACCTGAGCCGGGCGCAGATGCAGGGGGCGAACCTGAACTGGGCGCAGATGCAGGGGGCGAACCTGAACTGGGCGCAGATGCAGAGGGCGAACCTGAGGGGGGCGCAGATGCAGGGGGCGGACCTGCGCGGCGCGCAGATGCAGCGGGCGGACCTGAACTGGGCGCAGATGCAGAGGGCGAACCTGAGGGGGGCGCAGATGCAGCGGGCGGACCTGCGCGGCGCGCAGATGCAGCGGGCGAACCTGGGCAGGGCGGAGATGCAGGGGGCGAACCTGAGGGGGGCGCAGATGCAGCGGGCGGACCTGCGCGGCGCGCAGATGCAGCGGGCGGACCTGAACTGGGCGGAGATGCAGGGGGCGAACCTGAACTGGGCGGAGATCGACCAATCCACTCGGGCAACGGAGACCACATATCATGGGGCGGGCGTTGCCCGAGTGGATTGGTCGTCAGCCGATCTGTCAATTCCGCAGGTCACCGCGATGTTTGGGGATGCAAGCGTCACGCTGCCGTTTGAGAACCCGGAGTGGTGGCCGGACGTCGCTTTGGACGCAGGTTTGCTTGACTTAGGCGGTCCCAACACGGCTTGGCGCATCGAATTCACTCACTGGCGCTCCAACCCCGACACCTATGACTGGTCCCAGCGCCGCCAGCACTACACCGCCGACGGCCAGATAAACCCCGACAACCCGCCGCCGGAATATGATCCGGACGATGACATACCGTTCTAGTGAGGCGGCAGATTGCCCGCCCAACGGGACTGCGATTGAGCGCCCGACTGACCCGCCCCCCTTCCCCTGTCCCTCGCAATCCGGCATAGGACGGCCGAGCCACCCGAGTGACCGGAGACCCCTGCCATGCACGACATCCGCTACATCCGCGACCATCCCGCCGCCTTCGACGCGGCCATGTCCCGGCGCGGGCTGTCGGGGGTTTCGGCCGATGTGCTGGCCCTCGACGAGCGCCGCCGCGCGCTGATCCACGCCGCCGAGACCGCGCAGGCCGAGCAGAACGCGGCCTCGAAGCAGGTCGGCGCGGCCAAGGCCTCGGGCGACGAGGCCGGGTTCGAGCGCCTGCGCGCGCTGGTGGCCGAGAAGAAGGCCGACATCGCCCGCCTGCAGGACGAGGCGCGCGCGGAGGACCAGGCGCTGACCGACCTGCTGATGGGCCTGCCGAACCTGCCGCATGACGACATCCCCGACGGCGCGGACGAGCACGACAACGTCGAGATCCGCCGCTGGGGCACCCCACGCGCCTTCGATTTCGCGCCGGTCGAGCACTACCAGCTGCCCGCCGCCCGGGGCCTCGACTTCGAGACCGCCGCCAAGCTGTCGGGCGCGCGCTTCGTCGTGCTGTCGGGCGCCATGGCGCGGCTGCACCGGGCGCTGGCGCAGTTCATGCTGGACCTGCACACCACCGAGCACGGCCTGACCGAGATGATCACGCCCGTCCTGGTGCGGGACGCCGCGATGTACGGCACCAACCAGCTGCCGAAGTTCGCCGAGGACAGCTACCAGACCACCAACGGCTGGTGGCTGATCCCGACGTCCGAGGTCACGCTGACCAACACGGTGGCGGGCGACGTGCTGGACGAGGCCGCGCTGCCGATCCGGATGACCGCGCACACCCAGTGCTTCCGTTCCGAGGCGGGCAGCGCGGGCAAGGACACCGCGGGGATGCTGCGCCAGCACCAGTTCGAGAAGGTCGAGATGGTGTCGATCACCCATCCCGACACCTCGCTCGACGAGCACGCACGGATGACCCGCTGCGCCGAGACGGTGCTGGAGCGGCTCGGGCTGCCCTATCGCACCGTGGTGCTCTGCACCGGCGACATGGGCTTCGGCGCGCGCAAGACGCATGACATCGAGGTCTGGCTTCCGGGGCAGAACACCTACCGGGAGATTTCCAGCGTCTCGGTCTGCGGAGACTTCCAGGCCCGCCGGATGAACGCCCGCTTCAAGCCCGCCTCGGGCGGCAAGCCCGAGTTCGTCCACACCCTGAACGGCTCGGGGCTGGCGGTCGGGCGCTGCCTGATCGCGGTGCTGGAGAACGGCCAGCAGGCCGACGGCTCGGTCACGCTGCCGGAGGCGCTGGGCCCCTGGCTGGGCGGCAAGCTGACCATCACCGCCGAGGGCGTGATGGTCTGAGCGGGGGCGGGGGGCCTACCGCCCCTCGCGCCGGGCCATGAAGGCGAGGCGTTCGAAGAGCGCCACGTCCTGCTCGTTCTTCAGCAGCGCGCCGTGCAGGCGGGGCAGGGCGTCCTTGGCGTCCTTGCGGATGTCCTCGGGTCCGAGGTCCTCGGCCAGGAGCAGCTTCAGCCAGTCCAGCACCTCGCTGGTCGAGGGCTTCTTCTTCAGCCCCGGCGTCTCGCGGATCTCGTAGAAGCGGGTCAGCGCGGCGGTCAGCAGCGCGGGCTTGATGCCCGGGTGGTGGACCTCGACGATCTGCGCCAGCACCTCGGGCTCGGGGAAGCGGATGTAGTGGAAGAAGCAGCGGCGCAGGAAGGCGTCCGGCAGTTCCTTCTCGTTGTTCGAGGTGATGATGACCACCGGGCGATGCGCCGCGCGCACGGTCTCGCCGGTCTCGTAGACATGGAACTCCATCCGGTCGAGTTCCTGCAGCAGGTCGTTCGGGAACTCGATGTCGGCCTTGTCGATCTCGTCGATCAGCAGCACCACGCGGGCCTCGGCCTCGAAGGCCTGCCACAGCTTGCCCTTGCGGATGTAGTTCCTCACGTCGTTGACGCGGTCATCGCCGAGCTGGCTGTCGCGCAGGCGCGAGACGGCGTCGTACTCGTAGAGCCCCTGCTGGGCACGGGTGGTGGACTTCACGTGCCATTCGAGGATCGGCATCCCCAGCCCCTCGGCCACCTGGCGGGCCAGCTCGGTCTTGCCGGTGCCCGGCTCGCCCTTGACCAGCAGCGGACGCTCCAGCGTCACGGCGGCGTTCACCGCCAGCTCCAGCTCCGGCGGCGCGATGTAGCGGTCGGTTCCTGAAAAACGCATGTGTCCCTGTCCTGTCGTGGGGGTGGGGGCAGGGTAGAGCAAGAAGCCGCGGCCGGAACAAGCCCCCAATGCCGCAACCGGGGCGCGAGCCGGGGAATCGTTCCGCGCGCGGCCCGGGCGTCCCGGCCCCGCCCGCCCGCGCACCGGCGCGCCCCGCGCCGCCCGTCTGACCCGCGGTTCGCCGGCTGCCTGCCGGACGCTCAACCGGTGCCAAATATGCACAATTTGTCAACCGCTTCCCCAACATGCGGGGGGTTCACTTTTGCGGGCCCGCGTCTATCTCTGCTTCACATTGCCGGGTCCTTCGGCTATGTGCCAGCGCGGGAGGTGCCGGATGCACGGGTTGTCAAAATCGGATGCTGCGATCGACACCGCGCTTGCCGGACAGCAAGAGGGACCTGGAATGAAAGCCGAAACCTTTCTACCCGAGGATTACCGGCCGGCCGAAGACGAGCCGTTCATGAACGACCGCCAGCTCGAGTATTTCCGTCGCAAGCTGGTGGACTGGAAGAACGACCTGCTGACCGAGAGCGCGAACACCATCGAGGAACTGCAGGGCACCGCCCGCAACATCCCCGATGTCGCGGACCGGGCCAGCGAAGAGACCGACCGCGCGCTGGAACTGCGCACCCGCGACCGCCAGCGCAAGCTGATCTCGAAGATCGACGCCGCGCTGCGCCGGATCGACGAGGGCGAGTACGGGTACTGCGAAGTCACCGGCGAGCCGATCTCGCTGAAGCGGCTCGACGCGCGCCCGATCGCGACCATGACGCTGGAGGCGCAGGAGCGCCACGAGCGGCGCGAGAAAGTCCACCGCGACGATTGACCTTTGCCCCGTCTCGGGGTCTTTGAAACACCGGGGCCTGCCCCGGTGTTTTTCGTTTTCGGCATGGGCGGCAGGCTGCGCGGCGTTCGACCGGCGCGCAACAGGAGGAATTGAGGGTGAGCCTCTGGGACGGCGCTGAAATCACGGTGCTCGGGGCGGGTGTCGCGGGCCTCGCGGTGGCCACGGCGCTGGCGCAGCGGGGGGCCGCCGTCACCGTTCTCGAACGTGCCGAGGAAATCCGCGAGGTCGGCGCAGGCCTCCAGATCAGCCCGAACGGCGGCCGCGTGCTGGCCGCCCTCGGCGTCTACGACCAGATCGCCGCCGAAGCCCCCGCCAGCCGGGCCGTGGTGCTGCGCAACCATTTCGATGGTGCGGAACGCCTGCGGATGCGCCTGCCCGATCCCGGCCCCGGGCCCGCCACGCTGATGGTCCACCGGGCTGACCTGATCGAGGCGCTGGCGGGCGCGGCGCGCGGCGCGGGCGTGCAGATCCGCCTCCTGCAGGCCGTCGACAGCGTCGAGATCGAGGGCGACGGCCAGCCGGTGATCCGCCTGCTGACCGGCGGCCTGCTGCGTCCCGACCTGCTGATCGGGGCGGACGGGCTGCATTCCCCGACCCGGCGCGCGGTGCTCGCGGGGGCCGGGGCCGGGCGGCCGTTCTTCACCGGGCAGGTGGCGTGGCGCACGCTGGTGCCGGGACGCTCCGACGATCCGCCCGAGGCCTCGGTCTACATGGGGCCGGGCCGGCACCTCGTCAGCTACCCGCTGCGCGGCGGGCGGCTGCGCAACATCGTCGCCGTCGAGGAGCGCACCGGCTGGACCGAGGAGGGCTGGCACCACGCCGACGACCCCGCCCGGTTGCAGCGCGCCTTCTCGAACTTCGCCCCCGAGGTGCGCGGCTGGCTGGGCGAGGCGCGCGAGGTCTATCTCTGGGGCCTGTTCCGCCACGCGGTGCCCGTGACCTGGCACCGGGGCCGGGCCGTGCTGATCGGCGACGCCGTCCACCCGACGCTGCCGTTTCTCGCGCAGGGCGCGAACATGGCGCTGGAAGATGCCTGGGTGCTGGTCGACTGCCTTGCCGCCGCGGACGAGACCGGCGCCGCCTTCGCCGCCTACCAGGCCGCCCGCGAAGTCCGGGTGCGCAAGCTGGTGACCGGCGCGACCGCCAACGCGCGGGCCTATCACCTGCGCCCCGGCCCGGTGCGGACGCTGGCCCATGCCGGGCTGTCGGCGCTGAACCGGCTGGCCCCGGACGCGGTGCGCCGCCGGTTCGACTGGATCTACGACTACGACCCCACCGCGGGGGCGTGGCAGGCGGTGGCCGAGGCGCGCACTCAGGCGGCCAGTTCGACCCACACCGGCACGTGATCCGAGGGCTTCACGCCCCCGCGCACCTGCTTCTCGATTCCGACCGACAGCATCAGGTCCGCGCAGGCGGGCGTCATCAGCACGTGGTCGATGCGGATGCCGTTGTTCCGCTCCCACGCGCCCGCCTGGTAGTCCCAGAACGAGTAGTGCCCCGGCCCGCTGACCTGCGCCCGGAACGCCTCGGTGAACCCGAGGTTCAGGATCTCGCGATAGGCCGCGCGGCTCTGCGGCAGCGCCAGCGCATCGGCGCGCCACGCCTCGGGCTTCGCGGCATCCTCGTCCTGCGGGATGATGTTGTAGTCGCCCGCCATCAGCGCGGGCTCCTCGGCGGCCATCAGGTCTGCCGCCCGCGCCCTGAGGCGGCGCATCCAGGAGAGCTTGTAGTCGTATTTCGGCCCCGGCGCCGGGTTGCCGTTCGGCAGGTAGAGGCCGCAGACCCGCACCGGGCAGATCTCGCCGATCACCGTCGCCTCGATCCAGCGCGCCTGCTCGTCGGCGTCGTCGCCCGGCAGGCCGCGCGTGACGTCCTCGAGCGGCAGCTTCGACAGGATGGCGACCCCGTTGAACGACTTCTGGCCGTGGGTCTCGACCCGGTAGCCCGCGTCCTCGAACATCTCGCGCGGGAAGCCCTCGTCCACCGACTTGATTTCCTGCAGCACGGCGACGTCGGGCTGGAAGTCCTTCAGCCACGCCTCCAGCGCCTCGGCCCGGGCCTTGATGCCGTTGATGTTGAACGTCGCGATCCGCATGCCTGCCCCCCGGGTCTGTCTCGGCGCCAACCTAGCCCCTGCCGCGCCCGGGGGCCAGCGGGGTTCGGGCGGTGGAGGCGGGTCAGGTGCCGGGGGTTCGGGTCGCGTCGCGCAGCGCGTCGAGCACGTCGCGCACCTTCTGCTCCGACAGGTTCGTCCGCCGGGCGATGGCCGCCACGCTGAGCCCCGCGCCCAGAACGGTCGCGGCCAGCAGGCCATAGACCAGCAACGGGGTCTCCCGGTCGGCGCCATAGGCTGCCCGCAGGCGGGCCATGTCCTCCGCACCGAGCGTCTGCCGCATCAGCGGCACGATCGTCCCGCCCTCCGTCTCGCGGTCGGCGGCGATTTCGGCCTCTGCCGCCAGATCGGCGGGGTCGGGGTCGCGGTTGGCTTGCGCGCTCATGCTCCTGCTCCTCCGGTCATCAGGGCGACGACGACATCACGGATCGTCTCGACGGCGAACGGGGTCACCTCCCGGATCGTCCGGGTCCACCGTCCGTCCAGTTCTGAACGGTGCCGGATACGACATATATAGACGGTAACACCGTCCCTGTCGAAGACTGCCTTCGTATCGACGGCGTAGTCGAAGACGATCGTGCGCACCCGGTCGTTCCGGATCGGCTCGCCCGCCCCGGGGTCCCGCATCACCGCGACGATGATCTTCGCCAGGTCCGGCAGCGGGATATCCAGCAGGGCCGCGTCCACCCGCGCCACGCGCAGGATCTTGTAGACGACGTCCGCTTCCTCGAGATCCGGCTCCATGTCGAAAGGATCGGCGCGCCCCTCCCTGCGTCAAGCGGGAATCGCCCGGAACAGGCCGGAAACGGCCATTCGGGCGTTGTGGCCGCTCCCGGGACTTGGCATCCTGCGTGCACCGGAGGACCCTCTGCCCATGCCCGCCATCCGCCCTCTCACCGCTGCCGACCGGCAGGTCTGGACGCCGCTCTGGCGGGCCTATCTCGCGTTCTACGAGACCGAGCTGCCCGAGGCGGTCTATGCCACCTCCTTCGCCCGGATGACCGATCCGCTGGTGTCGGACTATCAAGGGATGCTGGCCTGGGACGGCGACCGGGCGGTGGGGCTCGTGCATTACATCTTCCACCGGCACGGCTGGCGGATCGAGCCGGTGACGTACCTGCAGGACCTTTATGCCGTGCCGGAGGTGCGCGGGCAGGGGGTCGGACGCGCGCTGATCGAGGCGGTCTATGCCGCCGCCGATGCCGCCGGGGCGCCCTCGGTCTACTGGATGACGCAGGAGTTCAACACCGAAGCGCGCAAGCTCTACGACCGCGTCGGCACGCTGACCCCCTTCGTGAAGTACCAGCGGCCATGAGCCTGCGCGCGTGTCTCCTGGCCGCCGCGGCGGCGCTGACGCTGGCGGGCTGCGCCACGGTCCCGCTCGAAGAGACCGCCGACCGCCGCGCCGCGCCGCAGGCCATCGCGCTTCCGCCGATGAAGGCCTTCGCGGCCCCGGTGGCAGCCCCCATCGTGCGCAGCCGCACGGCGCTGGCCGCCGACTTCCTCGACCTGACCTTCCTGATGGAAAGCGGCCGCTCGGTCGCGCGCCTGACCCGGTTCGAGGGCCCGGTGCGGGTCGGCGTGCGCGCCGCCCGGCTGCCCGCGACGCTGGAGCGCGACCTCGAGGTGCTTCTCGCCCGGCTGCGCCGCGAGGCGGGCATCGACATCCGCCGCGCGCAGGCAGGCGAGACCCCGAACCTGGTGATCGAGGCGCTGCCGCGCGCGCGCCTGCAACGCGCGGTGCCGCAGGCGGCCTGTTTCGTGGTGCCGAACGTCGCCAGCTGGGACGGCTACATCTCCAACCGCCGGTCGCGGGTCGTGGACTGGACCGACCTCGACACCCGGCGCGCGGCCGCGGTGTTCCTGCCCGACGACGTCAGCCCGCAGGAGGTGCGCGACTGCCTGAACGAGGAGATCGCGCAGGCGCTCGGGCCGCTCAACGACCTCTACCGGCTGGAAGGCTCGGTCTTCAACGACGACA
>JAUIAU010000099.1 GCA_030425185.1 Alphaproteobacteria bacterium | reverse complement strand
CTACCGCACGGCCCACGATGGCCGACCCATTCTCGATCCGTCCCCCGCCGCTGCCCGGCATATTTGGTGTGCCGGGCAGCGGCTCCCTTATCGCAAGGAAGCCCAGGGATGTCATAAGACAAGCCATGCCGGGCGGACCGGAGAGCATTCCCATGGACAACCTGCGCGGCGCGGCCCTCATGGTGGCGGCGATGGCGGCCTTCGCTGTCGAGGATGCGCTGATCAAGGCGCTGTCGGCGACCTATTCGGCGGGCGGCATCGTGGCCACGCTGGGCGCGGGCGGCACGCTGGCCTTCGCCGTCTGGCTGGCGGCCTCGGGCCAGAGCCTGCGCAGCCCGGCCTATAGCCATCCGCGGGTCCTCGTGCGCACGGCGGCCGAGGCGGTCGGCACGGTCTTCTTCGTGTCGGCGCTGACGATGGTGCCGCTCGCGTTCGCCTCGGCGATCCTGCATGCGACGCCGCTGGTCGTGGCGCTCGGCGCGGCGCTCTTCCTCGGGGCCGAGATCGGCTGGCGGCGCTGGATCGCGATCCTCGCCGGATTCGCGGGCGTTCTCGTCATCCTGCGCCCGGGCCTCGCGGGCTTCGATCCCGCGGCGCTGCTGGCGGTCGCGGGCATGCTCTGCCTCGCCACCAGGGACCTGGTGACGCGCGGCCTGCCCGCCGGGTTCGGCGGCGCGCACCTGTCGCTGGCCGCCTTCGCCTCGCTGGTGCCGGCGGGCCTCGTCCTGATGGCGATCGAGGGGGCGTCCTGGCCAGTGCCCGGCCCGCGCGAGGCCGCGCTCTTCGCGGCCTGCGTCGCGGTGGGCATGCTGGCCTACCTGCTGATCGTGGCGGCGACCCGGGCGGGCGACATCGCGCTGGTCTCGTCCTTCCGCTACAGCCGGATGGTCTTCGCCCTGTCGATCGGCGTGCTCGTCTTCGGCGAGGTCCCGGACGGCGCGACCCTGATCGGGGCGGGGATCATCATCGGCTCGGGTCTCTACACGCTGGCGCGGGAACGGCAGGCGCGACGCCGCGCCCGGGCCGCGGGCGCGCCAGGGGGCTAGGCGCGCCGCGCCGCAGCGGGTATGAGGCGGGCGACCGGAACCCCGAGAGAGAGGGACGCCCCCATGAGCACCATCATCGACATCCACGCGCGCGAGATTCTCGACAGCCGCGGCAACCCGACCGTCGAGGTCGATGTCACCCTCGAAGACGGCACGCTGGGCCGGGCGGCGGTGCCCTCGGGCGCCTCGACCGGCGTGCACGAGGCCGTCGAGAAGCGCGACGGCGACAAGAGCCGCTACATGGGCAAGGGCGTGCGGCAGGCGGTCGGCGCGGTGAACGGCGAGCTGGCCGAGGCGCTGGTCGGCGCCGACGCGACCGAACAGGCCGCCATCGACGCCATGATGATCGAGATGGACGGCACCGCGAACAAGGGCCGCCTCGGGGCCAACGCGATCCTCGGCGTCTCGCTCGCCGTCGCCAAGGCCGCCGCCGAGTTCACGGGCCAGCCGCTCTATCGCTACGTCGGCGGCACCTCGGCACGGGTCCTGCCGGTGCCGATGATGAACATCATCAACGGCGGCGAGCATGCCGACAACCCGATCGACATCCAGGAATTCATGATCATGCCGGTGGGGGCCGACAGCCTGTCCGAGGCCGTGCGCATGGGCTCGGAGGTGTTCCACACCCTCAAGAAGGATCTCTCGGCGGCGGGGCTCGCCACCGGCGTGGGCGACGAGGGCGGCTTCGCGCCGAACCTCAGCTCGACCCGCGACGCGCTCGACTTCATCCTGAAGGCGATCGAGAAGGCCGGCTACACCCCCGGCGACGACATGATGCTGGCGCTCGACTGCGCCTCGACCGAATACTTCAAGAACGGCAGCTATGTCCTTTCGGGCGAGGGGAAAACCCTGACGCCCGCCGAGAACGTCGCCTATCTCGAGGCGCTCTGCGCCGACTACCCGATCTTGTCGATCGAGGATGGCTGCGCCGAGGACGACTGGGAGGGCTGGAAGCTCCTGACCGACACGCTCGGCGGCAAGGTGCAGCTCGTGGGGGACGACCTCTTCGTGACCAACCCCGAGCGCCTCGCCATGGGCATCGAGCGCGGCTGCGGCAACTCGCTGCTCGTCAAGGTCAACCAGATCGGCACCCTGACCGAGACGCTGGCAGCGGTGGAGCTTGCCCACCGCAACCGCATGACCTGCGTGATGTCGCACCGTTCGGGCGAGACCGAGGACGCGACCATCGCCGATCTCGCGGTCGCCACCAACTGCGGCCAGATCAAGACCGGCTCGCTGGCCCGCTCGGACCGGCTGGCGAAGTACAACCAGCTGATCCGGATCGAGGAAATGCTGGGCGAGACGGCGGTCTTCGCCGGGCGCAGCATCCTGCGCTGACCCCGGGCCGCGCGCCGAGGGTCCGCGCCGGGCCGTGAGTATTTTTGCCAAGAAGAAGAGGGGCGGTCCGGGAACGGGCCGCCCTTCGCCCTGTCAGGTCCCGCAGAAGGTGGCGTGCACCGCCTCGTGCGCGGCGGCGGGGCGCATCAGCTCGGGGGCGTCTGCGGGTTCGGTGAAGGGCGTGGCCAGCGCGCGGCCGAGCCGCTCGAACGGGGTCATGTCCCCGGCGACGGCGGCCTGGATGGCCTCCTCCACCCGGTGATTGCGCGGGATGACCGCCGGGTTGGCGGCGGCGCAGCGGGCGGCGGCCTCCGGTCCGGCATGGGCCTGCCAGCGCGCCGCCCAGGCGTCGAAGCCCGCCGGGTCGGCGAAGAGGGCGCGCGCCTCGCCCTGCGCGAGCCCGCGGAAGGTCAGCGTGAAGTCGGTGCCGGCCGCCGCCATCAGCTCGAGCAGCTCGGTCGCGAGGGCCGCGGTCGTCTCGTCCGGGGCCGCGACGCCCAGCTTGGCCCCGAAGACCTGCGTCCAGGCCGCCTCGTAGGCCGGGCGGTAGCCATCGACGGCCTCGGTCGCGATCTCGACGGCGCGCGCCTCGTCGGCGTCGATCAGCGGCAGGAGCGCGCTGGCCAGTTGCGCGAGGTTCCAGATCCCGATCTGGGGCTGGTTGGCATAGGCATAGCGGCCGTAATGGTCGATCGAGGAATAGACGGTGCCCGGCGCATAGGCCTCCATGAAGGCGCAGGGGCCATAATCGATGGTCTCGCCCGAGAGCGTCATGTTGTCGGTGTTCATCACCCCGTGGATGAAGCCCAGGCCCATCCACTGCGCGATCAGCCGCGCCTGCGCCGCGATCACCGACCGCAGCAGGTCGAGCGCGGTCTCGCCCTCCGGGCAGTGTCGGGCGAGCGTGTAGTCGGTCAGGGTCCGGAGGGCGGCGGTGTCGCCGCGCGCGGCGAAGTACTGGAAGGTGCCGACGCGGATGTGGCTCGCGGCGACGCGGGTCAGCACGGCCCCGGGCAGCGGCGCGTCGCGCAGGACGGTCTCGCCGGTGGCCACGGCCGCCAGCGCGCGGGTGGTCGGCACGCCGAGCGCGTGCATCGCCTCCGAGACGAGGTATTCGCGGATCACCGGACCGAGCCACGCGCGCCCGTCGCCCATCCGGGAATAGGGCGTCGGTCCCGCCCCCTTCAGCTGGATGTCGCGGCGGTGCCCGTGCCGGTCCGTCACCTCGCCCAGGAGCAGCGCGCGCCCGTCGCCGAGGCGCGGCGACCAGCCGCCGAACTGGTGCCCGGCATACACCTGCGCCAAGGGCTCGGCGCCCCCGGGCAGCGCGTTGCCGGAAAAGACCTCGGCGATCCCGGCGTCGTTGTCGGGCAGGGTCAGGCCCAGCTCGTCGGCCAGCCGCCGGTTCACCGCCAGCAGGCGGGGCGCGCGCACCGGGGTCGGCCCGAGACGGGTGAAGAACCCCTCCGGCAGGCGGGCGTAGGTGTTGTCGAAGGGAAACGCGACGGTCATCGGCGGGCCTTTCTCTGCTGTCTCCGAGGTAGGCCCGGCAGCCCCCGATGGGAAGCCCCCGGGTTGAACGCGGCGCGCAACGGCATAGGTTGGCCCCCTTGTGACGCAACACGGAGGGCATGCGAATGACTGCCACGACCCGGGTCGCGATGACGTTGCGCGACCGCCCCGAGTTCGCCTCGAAACCGAAACCCCTGACCTTCCCGCCGGAGGCGACCGTCCAGGAGGCCGTCGCCGCGATGACCGAACGCGGCTACGGCTCGGTCATCGTCACCGACGCGGACGACCGCGTGACGGGGGTGGTGACCGAGCGCGACATCATGACGAAGCTGGTGCGCGCGGGAGACGACCCGGCCGAGACGCCCCTGTCCGCGATCATGACCCGCGAGCCGCGCCTCGCCCGCGAGACCGACGACGTGGTGGACTGGCTGCGGATCATGTCCAACGAGCGCTTCCGGCGCCTGCCGGTCGTCGATGCCGAGGGCCGGATCAAGGCGGTCTTCACGCAGGGCGATTTCGTCAGCTACACGTGGCCGGACCTGCTCTACCAGGCCGGGCAGATGGCCAAGGCCAGCGTGCTGCGCCAGTGGCATCTGTGGCTGGTGGGGGGCGGGATCGCGCTCTACTCAATCCTGATGATCTTCGTGGTGGCGGGGCTGGTCTGACGCCCGGGCCCGTGCCGCATCAGAGCCGGGCGATCCGCTCGGTCAGGAGACCGAAGAACCCCTCGGCATTGATGTCGCCCATGAACATCGCGTTCGGCGCCCGCCCCGAGACCCGCCACCAGTCCGCGACCGTCATGCCGGTGGTATATGTCCCGGTCAGTTCGATCTCGACGTTGATGTGGCGGCCTTTGAAGAGCTCCGGCCGGATCAGGTAGGCGATCACACAAGGGTCGTGCAGCGGCGCGCCGGCGGAGCCGTATTTCTCCTTGTCGAAGCGCTCGAAGAAATCCGTCCACTCCGCGACCATCCGGCCCGGCTCGGTGCCCATGTCGCGGAAGCCCTGGACATGTGGCGCGGTCGTCAGCGCCTTGTGGGTGACGTCGAGCGGCATCACCACCAGCGGCACGCCCGCGCGGAAGACGATGTCGGCGGCCTCGGGATCGACGAAGATGTTGAACTCGGCCGCAGGGGTGATGTTGCCGACCTCGAAATAGGCGCCCCCCATCAGGACGATCTCCTGCAGGCGCGGCGCGATGTCGGGCGCACGCTGCAGGGCCGACGCGATGTTGGTCAGCGGCCCGAGCGGGCAGAGGGTGATCGTTTTCTCGGGATGGCTGCGCACGGTCTCGATGATGAAGTCGACCGCGTGCTGCGGCTGCAGCGGCATCGTCGGATCGGCGAGTTGCGGCCCGTCGAGGCCGGTCTTGCCGTGGACATGCTCGGCGGTGACCAGCTTGCGGGCAAGGGGCGCGTCGCAGCCCGCGAAGACCCGGGTGTCGGGCTTGCCCGCAAGCTCGCAGACGATGCGGGCGTTCTTCTCGGTCAGGGGCAGCGGCACGTTGCCCGCGACCGCGGTGATGCCAAGCACCTCGACGTCTTCGGGCGAGGCGAGGGCGAGCAGGATGGCGACCGCGTCGTCCTGCCCCGGATCGGTGTCGATGATGATCTTGCGCGTCATGGGC
>JAUIAU010000098.1 GCA_030425185.1 Alphaproteobacteria bacterium | reverse complement strand
CGCTGAAGCCCAGCTTCAAGGACATGGGCGAGACCATGCCGGGCTTCGACAAGATCGCGCTGATGAAATACCCGCACCTGGAGCGGATCGAGCATATCCACCATGCCGGGAACTCGTCCGGGATCGTCGACGGCTCGGCGGGCGTGCTGATCGGCTCGAAGGCCTTCGGCAAGGCGCATGGCCTGAAGCCGCGCGCGCGCATCCGCGCCACCTGCAAGATCGGCACCGATCCGACGATCATGCTGACCGGCCCGGTGCCCGCGACGCAGAAGATCCTCGCGGACAGCGGCATGGCCTTCTCGGACATCGACCTCTTCGAGGTGAACGAGGCGTTCTCGTCGGTGGTGCTGCGCTTCATCCAGGCCTTCGACGCGGACCCGGCGGCGGTCAACCCGAACGGCGGCTCGATCGCCATGGGTCACCCCCTGGGCGCGACGGGCGCGATCATCCTCGGCACGCTGCTCGACGAGCTGGAGCGGTCGGACAAGGAGACCGGTCTCGCCACGCTCTGCGTCGCCTCGGGGATGGGCGCCGCGACCATCATCGAGCGGGTCTGAGAGGTCGGCCGGATGCCCGGGGACACCACCGACGCGGTTGCGCTGAACCTGTTCCGGTCGCTGGCGGCGGCCCTGGAACAGGCGATCGCCGCGCGCGACATGGACGCGCTTGGCGGCCATTTCGCCCTGCCGGTGGCGTTCCGCACGCATCTGGTCGACATCCGCGCCGAAACCCGGGACCAGCTGTTGCAGGCGCTGACCCCGCCGCTGGACGCGCTGCTGGAGCAGGGCATGACCCGGCTCGACCTGATCCCGGTCTGGGCCGGGTTCCACGGGCCGAACGTCCTGCGCGGCTTCGTCGAGGTGCGGGCCATGGACGGGACGACCCCGGTGGTGGCCGCGTTCCAGGCGATGCTGATCCTCGAGCTCTACCAGGGCGCGGTGCGGATCACCCATATCGACGGCGCGCTGAAGAACCCCGAGTGGCCGGTCGGCCTGCCCGACCCGGCCCCGGAACTGCCCTACCGCGATGTGCGGTATACTCCGGACCGGAGGGAACACTGATGCCCAGGCTCGATCTGTCGGCGGTGCCGGAAAAGACCGGCTCGATCTATCCCGCGCCCTATGCCGCGCAGATGGCGGGGCGGCGGTCGCTGCGGCTGGGACAGGCCGGCGGGCTGACGCAGTTCGGCGTCAACCTCGTCATCCTCGATCCGGGCGCGGTCTCGAGCCTCAGGCACTGGCACCTGAAGGAGGACGAGTTCGTCATGGTCACGCAGGGCGTGCTGCACCTCGTCGAGGACGAGGGCGCGACCGAGATGCACCCGGGCGACTGCGCCGCCTTCCCGGCGAACGTGCCGAACGGCCACCGGTTCGAGAACCGCTCGGCGGCCGAGGGCCGGTTCCTCGTGATCGGCTCGAAGATGCCGGACGAGGAAGCGACCTATTCGGACGTCGACCTCAAAGTGCGGATGACGCGCGACGGCGCGGTCTTCACGCGCCGCGACGGCACGCCGCTCGGGACAGGGGAGACACCGGGATGACGGGATCCGCCACCGCGATCTACCAGCGCAACCTCGACGCCGTCTCGACCGCCCTGATGTCGGGTTTCTTCGAGAGCTGCTTCGCTCACATGGCGGTGCCGCATGTCCTGCAGGCCGTCGACGGCGAGCACGTCGCCGCCTGCGATGCGGACATGCTGAGCATGCTGACCGCGATCCGCGACCACCTGCGGCGCGCCCGGGCGACCCATTACGTGCGGCTCTGCACCGGGGCCGCCTTCACCGCGCCGGACCGGATCGAGGGCCGGCACGACACCCATGCCCTGTGCAACGGGCACTACTGCCACACGCCCTACACCATCGAGATGGTGCTCGAACGGCAGGCCGACGGGCTGTGGCGGGTGACACGCACCATCGCGGACCAGCCGACGCTGACCCTGCCGGGCGCCCACAAGGTCTATGCCCCGCCCCCCTTTGCCCCCCGCCCCGCGGGCGGCCCTCTCAACTGACGACATGCAGGATGCTTCCCATGACCGATTTCACGCTTGAAAAACACGCCGACGGCGTTGCCGTCATCACCTGGGACTGCCCCGGCAAGTCGATGAACGTCCTGACCCGCGAGGCCTTCGCGCTGGTCGAGGGGTATCTCGACGACTGCCTCGCCGATGACGCGGTGAAGGGCATCGTCATCACCTCGGGCAAGCCCGACTTCGCCGGCGGCATGGACCTGAACGTGCTGGCCCAGATCCGCGAGGAAGGCGGCGACGACCCGGCCCCGGTGACCTTCGAGTTCATCATGAACGGCCACCGCATCCTGCGGAAGATCGAGCGGGCGGGCATGGACCCGAAGACGCTGAAGGGCGGCAAGCCGATCGCGACCGCCCTGCCCGGCACCACCATGGGCATCGGCTACGAGATCGCGCTGGCGACCCACCGCATCTTTGCCGCGCCGAACCCCAAGGCCCGGATCGGCTTGCCCGAGATCATGGTCGGTCTTTTCCCCGGCGCGGGCGGCACCACCCGGCTGGTGCGCAAGATGGGGGCGATGGCGGCCTCGCCCTACCTGCTGGAGGGCAAGACGCTGGAGCCCGCCAAGGCCAAGGCGGCGGGGCTGATCGACGAGGTCGCCGAGGACTCGGTGCAGGCGGCGCGCGACTGGGTGCTGGCGGCGAAGGACGCCGACCTCGTCAAGCCGTGGGACCAGAAGGGCTACAAGATGCCCGGCGGCGCGCCCTACCACCCGGCGGGCTTCATGACCTTCGTCGGTGCCTCGGCGATGGTGAACGCCAACACCTGGGGCGTCTACCCGGCGGCGAAGGCGCTGCTGGCGGCGGCCTATGAAGGGGCGCTGGTGCCGTTCGACACCGCGCTGAAGATCGAGGCGCGGCACTTCACCTCGGTGCTGCTGAACCCGTCGTCGAGCGCGATGATCCGGTCGCTGTTCCTGAACAAGGGCGCGCTGGAGAAGGGCGCGGTGCGCCCCGCCGAGGTGGCCGACCAGCGCGTGACCAAGCTGGGCGTGCTCGGCGCGGGCATGATGGGCGCGGGCATTGCCTATGTCGCGGCGAAGGCCGGGATCAAGACGGTGCTGATCGACCAGCAGCAGGCCGCCGCCGACAAGGGCAAGGCCTATTGCGAGGCGCTGCTTGACAAGGCCATCGCGCGCCGGAAGTCGACGCCCGAGGCCAAGGCCGCGCTGCTGGAGCGGATCACCGCGACCACCGACTATGCCGCGCTGAAGGGCTGTGACCTGATCGTGGAGGCGGTGTTCGAGGATCCCGCGATCAAGGCCGAGGTGACCGCGAAGGCGGAAGCGGCGGCCGGGCCGGACGTGATCTTCGCCACCAACACCTCGACCCTGCCGATCACCGAGCTGGCGCGCGCCTCGTCGAACGCCGGGCAGTTCATCGGCATCCACTTCTTCTCGCCGGTGGACAAGATGATGCTGGTCGAGATCATCCGGGGCAAGGGCACCGGCGACCGGGCGGTGGCCAAGGCGCTCGACTTCGTGCGCCAGATCCGCAAGACGCCGATCGTGGTGAACGACGCGCGCTTCTTCTACGCCAACCGCTGCATCATCCCCTACATCAACGAAGGCATCCGCCTGCTGGCCGAGGGGACCGCGCCCGCGCTGATCGAGAACGCCGCCAAGCTGCTCGGCTTCCCGCTGGGGCCGCTGCAACTGGTGGACGAGACCTCGATCGACCTTGGCGTGAAGATCGCCAAGGCGACGAAGGCCGCGATGGGCGACGCCTATCCCGACAGCGCGGTGGACGAGGTGCTGTTCTGGATGGCGGGCGAAGGCCGGCTGGGCAAGAAGTCGAACGCGGGCTTCTACGCCTATGACGAGGCCGGCAAGCGGACCGGGCTGTGGGAGGGCCTCGCCGCGCGCTACCCGCTGGCCGACACCCAGCCCGACCTGACCGAGGTGCAGCACCGGCTGATGTTCGCGCAGGTGCTGGAGGCGGTCCGGGCGCTGGAAGAAGGCGTGCTGATGGACATCCGCGAAGGCGATGTCGGCGCGATCCTCGGCTGGGGCTTCGCGCCGTGGTCGGGCGGTCCGTTCTCGTGGCTCGACATGCTGGGCACGCCCTATGCCGCCGAGCGCGCCGCCGCCCTGGCCGAGGCCCACGGTCCCCGCTTCGCCTGCCCGCCGCTGCTGGCGGAAATGGGCAAGAAGGGCCAGAGCTTCTACAAGCGCTTCGCCGCGCAGGCCGAGGCGGCCTGAGGCGCGGATCTTCCGGGGTGCGTGTCCGCACGCACCCCGTCCCCCTGCCCTATGCCTGCCGTCCCCGGCGCAGCCCGGCCACGAGGCTCGTCGCGACGAAGCACAGCGTCGCGACGCAGACGATCGACGGGCCCGCGGGCGTGTCCAGCACATAGGCCGCCCGGAGCCCGACCAGCGCCGAGGCCGCCCCGATCCCGGCCGCCGTCAGGGCCATCCCTTCGGGCGTGCGGGCCAGCGGACGCGCGGCGGCGGCGGGGATGATCAGCAGCGCCGCGATGAGCAGCGCGCCGACCACCTTGATCGCGACGGCGACCGTGATCGCCAGCGCCAGCGTCAGCACCAGTTGCTCGCGCCTCGGGTCGATGCCGCTGGCGTAGGCCAGTTCCTCGTTCAGGGTCGCGGTCAGAAGCGCCGACCAGCGCCAGCCGATCAGCGCCACCACCAGCGCCGCGCCGCCCCAGATCACCGCGAGATCGCCCTGCGACACCGCGAGGATGTCCCCGAAGAGATAGGCCATCAGGTCGATACGGATACCCGACAGGAAGGACACCGCGACCAGCCCGAAGGCCAGCGCCGAATGCGCAAGCACGCCCAGCAGCGTGTCCATCGCGTAGCCGCGCCCGCTGAGGGCCGAGACCGTCAGCGCCATCACCAGCGCCACCGCCATCGCGCCGGGAAAGACCGACATCTCGAGCGCCAGCGACAGCGCGACGCCGAGGATCGCGGCATGCGCGGTGGCGTCGCCGAAATAGGCCATCCGCCGCCAGACCACGAAGCTGCCGAGCGGGGCCGCGGCCAGCGCCACCCCGATCCCCGCCAGCGTGGCGCGGACCATGAAATCGTCGAGGATCATTCCGCGGCCTCCGTCGCCTTGTGGTCGTGGCCGTGGTCGTGGGAATGGCCGTGCCCGTGGGCATGTCCGTGCGGGTCGCCCGGTCCGTGGCTGTGGTCGTGGTCATGGCGGTAGAGGGCCAGCGCCCCGCCGGTGCCGGTGCCGAAGAGCGCGCGGTATTCCGGCGCGGTCGAGACATGCTCCGGCGTCCCGTGGCAGCAGACATGGCCGTTCAGGCAGATCACCCGGTCGGAAGCGGCCATGACGACGTGCAACTCGTGGCTGATCATCAGCACCGCGCAGCCGGTTTCGCGCCGGACCTCGTCGATCAGGCGGTAGAAGGCCGCCGAGCCGGGCTGGTCGAGGCCCGCCGTCGGCTCGTCCAGCAGCAGGAGCGTCGGCTTGGCCACCAGCGCCCGCGCGAGCAGCACCCGCTGGGTCTGGCCGCCGGACAGGTCGGCCAGCTGGCG
>JAUIAU010000028.1 GCA_030425185.1 Alphaproteobacteria bacterium | reverse complement strand
GGCCGCGAGGCCAGCGAGCAGCCTCCGGCGGCTGAGATGTCCGGGTCGCTCCTCCATGGGCGCACTAAAGCGCAACGCCGCGCGCGGCTCAAGACAACCGTCGGAGGCCTGAGGGAAACCGCAGGCCCGATCACGCGGATGTGGGGTGCGCACGCCCGGCTTACATTCGGTTAACGCGAGATTCCTACCCTGCCTCGCGGTCAGGCCACCACAGGCCCGCCGCCATCCGCCGAGACCAGGACATCCCGTCCCGTGTCACGCGGCGGGGTCACGCCTGGTCCGGCCCGATCAAGGGGTCAACGATGAACAAGGCGATCACCGACGGACTGGTGCTGATGCCCCCGGCCTTTGCCGAGGGTCTGGCCGTCTGGAGCAAGGGCGAAGGCACGCCCGCGGAACCGGTTTGGGACGGCGCCGCAACGGCGGCGCTGGTGCCGGGCGATGCGGATTTCGGCACCTGCCTCGAAATCCTGAAGACCGACGCGACCCAGCGCGTCCGCTTCACCGGGCAGACGCCGATCCTGCCCGGCTGCTACCTGCGGATCCGGGCGCGGTTCAAGGTTGTCTCGGGGAACATGCCGATCGCCCGGATCGGCGGCTGGCCCGGCAACTCGATCGAGGAACGGGTGCCCGGCCTGACCGAGTCCGGCCCGCTGGTCACCCCCACCAGCTACGGGACGGTCTACGAGGTTTCAGCCATCGTCGGCACCGGCACCCGCACCGGCGTCGACATGCCGTGGGGCCTGACCCCGCTCTACGGTCACTTCGGCATCGACTTCACCGGGGCGACGGGCGGGGTCATCCGGATCGAGTCGGTCGGGATCGAGGATGTCACCTCGGTCTTCCTGCGCGACCTGATGGACTGGGTCGATGTGCGCGACTACGGCGCGGTCGGTGACGGCGTCGCCGACGACACCACCGCCTTCCTGCTGGCGGATGCCGCCGCGGCAGGCCGCCGCCTGCTGGTGCCGGAGGGGACCTATCACCTCGCCGACCACGTGACGCTGACCTCGGACGTGCGGTTCGTCGGCACGGTGCAGATGCCCGCGGACAAGCGCCTCCAGATGTTGCGGAGCTTCGATCTCGACACCTACGTGGCCGCCTTCGGGGACGAGGTGCTGGCCTTCCGGAAGGCACTGCAGGCCTATTTCAACTACACCGATCACGAATCACTCGATCTTTGCGGACGCTCGATCCAGCTCGACGCACCGATCGACATGCAGGCCGCCATCGGGAATGTATCCGAGTTCTCGATCCGCCGGGTGCTGCGGAACGGGCAGTTCCACGTGATCGGCAGCCCCAACTGGGAGCCGGACACAGTGACCGCCACCGCGACCTATTCCACGGCGGCCCCGCTCGAACTGAGCAACGTCGCGGGCATTGCCCAGATCCCGGTCGGCGCGCTGGTCACCGGGAACGGCGTCGGGCGCGAGGTCTACGTGCGCGACAAGAACGACGCCGCAGGTCGCATCACCCTGAGCCGCCCGCTGCACGATGCGGCCGGGACGCAGAGCTTTACCTTCACCCGGTTCAAGTACGTGCTCGATTTCTCGGGCTTCGACCTGCTGGGCAAGTTCGCGCTGCAGGAGATCGACTTCCGCTGCAACTCGGTCGCTTCGGGCATCCTGCTGGCCCCGGACGGTGACACCTTCTGGTTGCGCGACTGCGACTTCACCAAGCCCAAGGACCGGGCCATCACCTCGATCGGGGTCGGCTGCCAGTCGATGGAAATCGACCGGTGCAACTTCGTCTCGTCGGAGATCAACACCAGCGTCGCGGCCCACACTTCGGTCGGGATCAACGTGAACGCCAATGACCTGAAGGTGCGCGACAGCCGGGCGGTGCGGTTCAAGCACTTCCTCGTGCTGCACGGCTCGGGCCATGTCATCGCCAACAACCACTGGTTCCAGGGCGACACCGTGCCGGACGGCCCGCGCACCGCCGGGGTCGTCTTCACCCAGCCGCATGTCCACAGCACGGTGACCGGCAACTACATCGACAACGCGCCCATCGAGTGGACGAACGAGCACGACGCCTTCCCGGAGTTCTCGAACGAGTATACCTTCGGCGGGCTGATCCTGACCGGCAACATCTTCACCGTGATCGATGCCGGGGCTTGGTACCGCTTCCTGATCGTCAAGCCCTACGGGCCCGGTCACACGCTCGCGGGGCTGACGGTGACGTCGAACTCGTTCATCTCGATCGGCGGGGCGACCGAACGGGTCGAGGCCGTGGACGACAGCATCGCGCCGCTGGACATCGGGTATTGCCGCAACGTGGTCTTTGCCGACAACGTCTTCACCGGCATCACGCAGAGCACGATCAACCCGGTGATGCTCAGCTTCCAGCGCACGTCGCCCGACCGAAACTGGATTTGCGACTTCCACGGCTACCTGCCGTTCGACGGGCAGGCCCGCTACGTGACCTCGGCCACCTTCGAGGCCTCGATCCGCAACGCGGCGGGAACCGAGCTCTTCGTCATGCCGAACTTCAACATCAACTTCGGCCCGACGCTCGACCAGATCCGGATGAACTGGCCGGAAGCCGTGACCGGCAAGGCCCATCTGACGGTCCGGGCTGACTGGCCGATCTGACGAGGGGCGGCCGGGCGCCGACGGGGTCCGGCCGCCTTGTCCGGCGCGCATTGCGGGCCATCTCTGACAGGTGTGCAGCAACGACACCCCTCCCCTTCTGCCTGAGCGCGTTCAGGACTATCCCCGGCCGCCGCGGATCGAGCCCGTGCCGCAGCGCCTGCGCGTGATCTTCGCGGGGCGCGTCGTCGCCGAGACGACGCGCGGGCTGCGGGTGCTCGAGACGCATCACCCGCCGACCTACTACTTCCCGCCGGACGACGTGCTGGCGGGGGCACTGCACGCGGTGCACGGCACGAGCTTCTGTGAATGGAAGGGGCGCGCCACGTACTTCGACCTCCGGCTCGACGGGTTGCGCAGCGGCCGAGCGGCGTGGTGCTACGCGGCACCGACACGGGATTTCGCGGCCCTGGCCGGGTTCAAGGCGTTCTACCCCGAACGGGTCGAGGCCGCCTTCGTCGGCAACGTTCCGGTCAGGAACCAGCCCGGCAGCTTCTACGGGGGGTGGGTGACGCCGAACCTGACGGGCCTCATCAAGGGCGGTCCGGGCACCGAGGGCTGGTAGACCTCAGCCCTGGCGCAGGTCGTCAGGTGTCAGCACGAAGGCGCGGCCGAACCCGCCGTTCAGATAGGCCCGGAGGGGGCGGAACTGCACGAAGACGAAGTCCTCGAAATCGACGTAGAGCTTCGCCTTCGGATGCCGGGACAGCCAGAGGGCCCGAAGCCCGGCGTGCGCGTCACCGGACCGCGGCACGAACGCGGCCTCGGCCTGCACCGTCAGGCGCGGATGGGTCAGCGGATCGCCCTTCGCACCCGGCTCGCCGAACAGCAGCGAGGCGCTTGGCATCTCCCGCAACGCGGCGGTGTGCTGGCTGAGATCGGACACCAGCGCGACGGGGACCCCCGAGCCCTCGACCGCGATGGCGATGCGGGTGACCATCGGCACGGAGGTTCCCGGTTCGAGCACGCCCAGCGCCACGGTGCGGGCCTCGCGCATCAGCATGGCCGCCAGCGCGCGGGCCTCGTCGTCGGTCGGTCGGATCGGGGAGGTTTCGGCCATGCCCGAGGGTGGCGTCCCTCACCGGCGGTTGTCCAGCGCGCAGTTTGATCCCCGTCAAGGTGCGCGCCCGCCGCACGGCCTACCAAGGGAGCAAGCCCATAGGAGGGGGCCTGTCGATGTATCAGAACATCCTTCTTCCGATTGCCGTGGACCATGAACGGGATGTCCACCGCGCGCTTTCCGTCGCCCGTGCGCTGGCCGGGGACGGGGCCAAGATCACTGCCCTCAACGTGATCGACCTGCTGCCGAGCTACGCGACGGAGTACCTGCCGCCGGACCACCTCGACTCGCAGATCGACGGGGTCCGCAATGCGCTGCTGGGGATTCTCGGGGATGCGCCGGACGTGAACGTTGTCGTGGTTCAGGGTCATTCGGGCCGCACCATCGTGGACTATGCCACGGAGAACGGCATCGACCTGATCGCGATTGCCAGCCACCGGCCCGGCCTGCAGGACTATTTCCTCGGCTCGACGGCCGCACGGGTGGTGCGCCACGCGCCCTGCGCGGTGCATGTCGTCAGATAAGGGAGTTTGGTGGAGTCGAGGGGGATCGAACCCCTGACCTCGTCATTGCGAACGACGCGCTCTCCCAACTGAGCTACGACCCCAACGGCGCGTTTTTTGCGCCGAGTCCCGGGTATCGTCAAGGGGGGCGCGTCAGCGCGTCGAGTAGAACTTCCGGCGCGCCTCTTCCTGGATCGCCAGATCGAGTTGCAGCCGCGCGAGTCGCGCCATCTCGCGTTTCCGGTCCGCCGGGTCGGTGGTGGCCGCCAGAACCTTTGCCTGCGCCTGCACCGCCTTGCGCAATTCGATCTCGCGCGGCAGCGCGCCTGCCTCGGCCATGATCCGGAAGCCGGCAGTCTCGGCCGCGTCTCCATCCCCCGGCGGGGGCAGCGGTTTGCCCGCCCCCTTCAGGTGGTCAAGCTGGCCTTCCGCCTGCGCCTTCAGGATCTGGCGCTCCGAGAGCTGGGTCCATTTCATGCCCGAATCCTAGCACGAACCGCGACGTCTGTCGCATCACACCCCGGCTTGCGGCGGACAGTCCCGGAACAGCTGCACCGCCGGCGCCGCCCCGTCGAGCGGAACGGTAGCGATGTCGGTCAGCGCACCGTCCCCCATCACCGCGACCATCCGCAGGTTGGCCTGCATCCCGTCGAGCACGTTGCCGAAGCCACGGTCCTCGACCGTCAGCCCTGCACCGTCGATCCGCTGCCGGTCGGTGGTGATGAGATTGCCGCGCGGCCCTTCGAACCGCAGCCCGAAGAACCGCAGCGCAGGCCAGCCCCCGGGGCGGGTCAGGGTTATGGTGTAGCGCGGCTGCGCAGGATCGTAGGTCAACTCGACCCCAAGATCGGGCGTCTCGTGACGCAGCACGCAGACCGGACCTAGGGTCACGTCCCAGGCCAGCGCGGGGCCGGAGGACAGGACAAGCAGGAGAAGCGCGCGCATCCACATGACAGGAAGCATGGCGCGGCAGGGGCGAAGGACAAGCCCCCGGACCGCACGTCCCGTTGACCGGCGCGCCGATCTCGCGGACCTTGGAGCCGACATGTCAGGGAGGACACCATGCGCGCCATCGCTCTCACGCTCGCACTGCTTGCCGCACCGCTCGCGGCCCATGCGGACCCGGTCGGCATCACGCCCGACACGATGTCGGTGACGGTCACGACCGCCGCCGGGCCGGTCGAGATCATGCGAAACCAGGACACCGCGCACCGGCTGGAGGGCGACTGGACCCTGACCTCGCGGCCCTGCCCCAATTTCTGCATTCAGCCGATGATCCCGGCCCCCGGCGTCACACCCATCGGCGAGCTCGAGGTGCTGGCCGCCCTTCAGGACCCGGCCATCGTGGTGATCGACGGACGCATTCGCCCCGAGTTCGAGGCCGGCACGATCCCCGGGGCCGTTTCCGTGCCCTATACCGAGGCGGCCGACCGGTTGGGCGAACTCGGCTGCGAACCGGACTTCGACGGCTGGATCTGCGAGGGTGACGCCGTGAAGCAAGTCGTCCTGTTCTGCAATGGCCCGTGGTGCGGCCAGTCCCCGACCGCCGCCCGCCGGATGATCGAGGCCGGGTTCCCCGCAGAGAACATCAGCTACTACCGGGGCGGCATGCAGAACTGGACCATGCTGGGCCTGACCGTGATGCCCGGCGGCGGCAGCTGACCCGGAGCCGATTTGCCAGCGGCGGGTCGCTGTGCTTGGATCGGAGCATGACCGACCGAAACCAGACGGATCCGGACAGCCTCGCCCGCGAGGTCGCTGCCCTGCGCGCGGCGCTGACCACCCTGACCGGACACAAGGTGTTCCGGTCGCATGCGACGGTGCCGCGCCTGTTGTGGTTCAACTTCCTGCGCGGTCTCGCCCTCGGCCTCGGGTCGGTCGTGGGCGCGACGATCCTCGTCTCGGCGCTGGTCTTCGCGCTGTCCTCGATCGACTTCGTGCCGGTGATCGGGGAATGGGCGACCGACATCATCGACGTGATCGAGGCCGGGAACACCGGCGCACGGCCTGCACCCTAGGGATGCAATCCGCTGATAATGCGTGATTTCGGTGGAACTGGCTGGGGTGGTAGGATTCGAACCTACGGTACACGGTACCAAAAACCGCTGCCTTACCGCTTGGCTACACCCCAACCGTGCGGGCGGAGATACGGCTTTCCGTGCGGGGCTGCAAGTCCCCGCACGGCATTTTCAGACGGTGCCGTCAGATTTTCTGGTCGTACTCGCCGACGCTCGGTTCGGTGCGGATGACCGCGTCGAGATCCTCGAAGATCGCGCGCAGTTCGGCCTCGCTCTCGGGGCTTTCGCAGACCACGACGAGGTTCGGCGTGTTCGAGCTGGCGCGGACGAGGCCCCATGCCCCGTTGTCGAGGATGACCCGCGCCCCGTTGACCGTGACGACCTCCTTGACCGGCCGGCCGCCAAGCTCGGTGCGTTCGCCGAGCCGCGCAACGATGCGGTCGAGAACGCCGTACTTCTCGGTATCCGGGCAGAACGGCGACATGGTCGGCGTGGCGAAGGTCTTCGGCAGCGCGCGCTTCAGGTCGGACATCGACTTGTCGGCGTTGCGGTCCATCAGCTTGCAGATTTCCACCGCCACGCGCATCCCGCAGTCGTAGCCGCGCCCGATGTCCCCGGCGAGGAAGTAGTGACCCGACTTCTCGAAGCCGGCCAGCGCGCCCAGGTCACGCACCCGGCGCTTCATGTGGCTGTGTCCGGTCTTCCAGTAGTCGGCCTTGATCCCGTGGCGGATCAGCTCCGGGTCCGAGGCGAACAGGCCAGTGGACTTCACGTCCGCGACCACGGTTGCCCCCGGGTGGCTCTTGGCCCAGTCCCGGGCGAGGATCACGCCCACCTTGTCTGCGAAGATCTCGTCGCCCTCGTCGTCGACCACGCCGCAGCGGTCGCCGTCGCCGTCGAAGCCCAGCGCCAGGTCGGCCCCCGACGCCCGCACGGCATCGGCCATGTCGTGCAGCATCTCCATGGCTTCCGGGTTCGGGTTGTAGGCCGGGAAGGTGTAGTCGAGTTCGGTGTGCAGTGGCACGACCTCGACCCCCATCCGCGCGAGGATCAGCGGGGCGAAGGCCGACGCGGTGCCGTTGCCGGTGGCACAGACCACCTTCAGCGGACGGCTCATCCGGTAGTCGCCCACGAGGTCGTCGATATAGGCCTCCATCACGCCGTCGACGCGCTCGTAGCGCCCGCCGTCGCGCGCGATGCCCTCGCCGTTCAGCACGATGTCGCGCAGCCGGGCCATGTCGTCCGGGCCATGGGTGACAGGGCGTTCGAAGCCCATCTTCACCCCGGTCCAGCCGTTCGGATTGTGCGAGGCGGTCACCATCGCCACGGCGGGCGCGTCGAGATGGAACTGGCTGAAATAGGCCATCGGCGACAACGCCGGGCCGATGTCCTTGACGTGGATACCGGCCTGCATCAGCCCGAGGATCAGCGCGTTCTTCACGCTGAGCGAATAGTCGCGGTAGTCGTTGCCGACCGCGATGACCGGCTCGAGGCCGCGCTCGTGCATCTGGGTGCCGAGACCCAGACCGAGCGCCGTCATGCCCGGCAGGTTGATCTCGTCCGGGAAGCGCCAGCGGGCATCGTACTCGCGAAAGCCCGTCGGCTTGATCATCGGCTCACGCAGGAAGTCCCACGTGTTCACTTTCACATCGGCAATCGGCTTGGTCATTGGAAACTCCGTCTGTCCTGTCTGCTCAGACCCGCAACGGGTCCGCCTTGGCCAGCGCGTCGAAGCGCATCAGGCTTGCGACCAGCGCCGACATCTCGGCCAGCGGGATCATGTTCGGCCCGTCCGACGGGGCGCTATCAGGCGTTTGATGCGTTTCGATGAAAACCGCGGCGATGCCCAGAGACACGGCAGCCCGGGCCATCACCGGCGCGAATTCACGCTGCCCGCCGCTGGCCCCGCCTAGGCCGCCGGGCTGCTGCACCGAATGCGTCGCATCCATCACGACCGGGTAGCCGGTACGGGCCATCGTCGGCAGCGACCGCATGTCGGCCACCAGCGTGTTGTACCCGAAGGAGGCCCCGCGCTCGGTCAGCAGGATACGGCGGTTGTCGGTGCTCTCGATCTTGGCGACCACGTTCGGCATGTCCCACGGCGCGAGGAACTGGCCCTTCTTCACGTTCACGACCGCGCCCGTTTCACCCGCCGCGACCAGAAGATCGGTCTGGCGGCACAGGAAGGCCGGGATCTGGAGGATATCGACCGCGTCCGCCGCCGGCGCGCAATGCTCGGGGGCGTGGACATCGGTCAGCACCGGCACGCCGAGGCGGTCGCGGACGGTCGCCAGCATCGCAAGGCCCGCGTCCATGCCGACCCCGCGCTTTCCGCCGACCGACGTCCGGTTGGCCTTGTCGTAGCTGGCTTTGAAGACATAGCCCGCACCCGCAGCGGCACAGGCCGCCTGCATCGTCTCGGCGATCTCCAGCGCGTGGTCGAGGCTTTCGAGCTGGCACGGCCCGGCGATCACGACGAGGGGCGCGTCGTTCGAAAACGCCACGCCCCGGGTTTCGATTGTGTGCATTCCTATCCCGATACCTGTTCCCGCAACACCGAGGCGGTAAGCGAGAGCATCAGGTAGATGCCGCCGAAGATCAGCAGCGCCAGGAACGTGTTCTCCAGCGCGCGCGGATAGGCGGCTTCATCCGGTGCAATCGGGCTTACGCCGAGGGACAGATACCGCACCTGACGGTTCGCCTCAATGCGCGCCGTCTCCATCTGCTGAAGCGCCTGTTGCAGGAGCAGGGTCCGCGTCTGCAGGTCCTGCTCGGCGATCATCAGTTCGCCGGAGATCCGCGCCAGCGAGGCGGATCCGCCGTCGCCGCCTTCGGTCATCTTGGCGCGGAGATCCACGACAAGCTGTTCCAGCCGCGAGATGTTGTTGCGCACGATCGAGACGCGGGCCGAGTTCGGGTTGGAATTCTGCAGAAGCTCCTGCAGGCGCAGGCGTTCGTTCTGCAACTCCACCTCGAAGGTCGAGATCTGGCTCATCAGCGCACTGGCTTCGGCCTGGGCGCTCAGCACCCCGCGCTGCTCCTGCAGGGCCACGACGCGCTGCTGGGCGGCGAGCATCTTGGTCTCGGCCTCCTCGTAGCTGTCGCGGGCTCCTGCCATCTGGTCTTCGCGCAGCCGCTGCGTCAGGTTGTCGACCTGCTCCTCGGCATAGCCGATCAGCGCCTCGGCAAAGCCCTTGGCCACCTGCGGATCGGCGGCGATCACCTCCATCCGCACGATCCCCTCGGTCGGATCGAAGCCGATCTTCACGTGGCGGCGATACAGCTTGTAGGCCGCCTCGTTCGAGGCATCGGGCGCCAGCCGCTGCAGACCGTCGATCTGCGGCGAGGAGAAATGCGCCCGGAAGCCGAGATCCCGGTCGAGGCGCAGCATGGCGTCGCGCGATTGCAGGTAGCTCTGGACCGTGACGGCGTCCTGGCTGGTCGCCATCGGCGAGCCGCCAAACACACCGCCGAACCCGCCGCCGCCGGACTGGCTTTCGGCCTGCTGGATGACGAACTCGGTGTTCGTCGCGTACATCGGGGTCGCGTAGCGGTAGTAGTACATCCCCGCGAACAGAGTCGGCAGCATCACGAAGAACAGCAGCCGGGCCATCAGCAGCACCAGCCGGCGGCGGCGACGCCGCGCGATGTCCTTCTGGATGCGGCGCACCTCGCGGGCAACGTCCGCGCCGGTCATCGGCTCGGGCTGCGGCTTCACCGGGGCCTGCGCGGGCGCAGGCACCTGTGCGGGCCGGGTCTGCGGCAGCTTCACCTCGTCCTGGCGGGCGGGCAGCTGGTCCGAGCTGACCAGTTGCAGCATGTTCTCGAGGGCGAACGGGTCGATCCCGCGCTGGCGGAGCTGGCGCACCGCGTCGAGGTCCGAGACCGCGTTGATCCCGTGCTTCTGCGCCACGCGCCGCGCGATGCGCAGCTGGCGCCCGGTCAGACCTTCCTGGCGGATCGCTTCGATCTCCTGATCGGGGCCGAGGTCCGACTGCTGGTCGGGGTCCGGCCGACGCCGGCCGCCGCGGACCACCTCCGCGGCTGGGGCGCGTGCCACGGGCGTCGGCCCTGTGCCCGCACCCGCACCGTTGCCGTCCCGCGTCCGAACGGGGCGCGCCGGAACCACCCGGCGGGCGTCGGCGCGCTCATCCGGCTTGCGGAAGTCCATTCCGCCGAATCCGTCGTCGGTGGCGCCGTCGCTGAACGGCATGTCGGTCCCGGTGGCCCCGCCGGCGGCAGCCGCGCTGCCGTCGCCCCGGCGCAGCCGGAACTTCCTAGCTCTGGGCTTCGTAGTCATACATCCGTTTCGCTTCTTCCAGTGTGTCGAACATGTGCAGCTTGCCATCGCTCAGCACCGCGGCCGACCGGCAGAACTTCTCCAGCGTCGCGGCCTGGTGCGAGACGATCACGACCGTCGCCTGTTCCAGCCGCTCGCGCAGCACGGCCCCGGCGCGCTGGTTGAACTGCACATCCGTTGTCGAAGGCATCCCTTCATCGATGAGATAGATGTCGAAATCGAGGCTCAGCATCAGTGCGAAGCTGAACCGCGACCGCATCCCCGCCGAGTAGGTCCCGACGGGCATGTCGAAGTATTCCTTGATGTCGCAAAGGTACCGGCAGAACGCCTCGACGTAGTCGGGGTCCAGCGCGTAGAGCCGCGCGATGTAGCGCGCGTTCTCGCGTCCGGTGTGGCGGTTCACCACCCCGCCGACATAGCCGAGCGGAAAGCTGATCCGGGAGGTCCGGTAGATCGTCCCCTCGTCGGGCTTCTCGAGCCCGGACATCATGTTGATGATGGTCGTCTTGCCGGTGCCGTTGGGGGCGAGGATGCCGACCGAGCGGCCGAGTTCGACACGGAAGGAGGCCCGGTCAAGGATCACCTTGCGCTGCTTCCCGGTCCAGAAGCTCTTACTGACATTGTCGAACTCGATCATCACACTACCCCGGACGCGCTCTTACCCTACACGCAAGGGAGGCGCATTGGCTGTGGTAGGCGGGCTATTGGGCAGCATTGTGTCCAATCCCGTGTATTTTCCGAGCGCTGCCTTCCGACTGTTGCCACGTCCCCGGACGATGCCGTCAAGCGAAAGGGGCCGCCCCTGCGGACGGCCCCTCGGCATGATTCGGCTCGACCGGTGGTCGCCGAGTCAGGCGACGACCTTCTGCACGCGGGTCAGCTTGCCGACGATCAGCGAGATCGCCGCCGCGCCGAAGCTGAGCAGGGCACCCATCTTGGCCGCGTCCTGCACCGGACCCGGATCGAAGGCGACCGAGGCCACGAACAGCGCCACCGTGAAGCCGATGGCGGCCACGCAGCCGACGACGAACAGGTCGATGGTGCGCATGCCCGCCGGCAGCCCGAGGCCCAGCGGTTTCGCCGCGATCCAGCCCAGCAGAAGGATGCCGAGCGGCTTGCCGATGAGAAGACCGGCCAGCACCAGCCAGGTCGGCTCGCTGATCGCCGAGAACTCGACGCCCGCGTTCATCAGGCCGAACAGGAACAGCACGATCTCGACCGGGTACTTCAGCGCGTGCTCCATCTGGTTCAGCAGGTCGTGCAGATGCACCTCCGCCTCGGCGAAGAAGCCGAAGGCCCGGTCGGCGTGCGGGATCGTCGGGACGATCGGCAGCAGGCCCAGCGCCGGGTGCAGGCCCGATTCCTGGAAGCCGTACCAGCTGAGGCAACCCGCGATGGCATAGGGCCAGAACGACAGCTTGGTCCGCACCCAGGTTGAGCGGGTCCGCAGCTGGTCACCGGCGTCGAGGCGGCGCGGCAACCAGTTGAACAGCACGAAGACGCCGACCGCCGCACCGAGCGACAGCAGCAGCCAGACCGGTGCCAGATCCCCCGACGGGTAGAAGATGGCGAGGATCAGCAGACCGCCCGCATCGTCCGCAATCGCCAGCAGCAGCAGGAAGCGCACCGCCGGGTGCCCCGCGCCGAAGACCATGCGCCCGACAAGGTAGGAAAACGCGATGTCGGTGGCGGTGGGAATGGCCCAGCCGTTCGCGACCGCACCGAACTTGGCCGGTCCGAGCAGCAGCGCAAGGCCGAGATAGACCGAGATCGGCCCCAGCATCCCGCCGAGCGTGGCGATCAGCGGGGTCACCGCCTTCTTGCCGCGCAGGCTGCCGTTCTGGAGGATCACGGCCTCCCAGACCTCCTTCGCGGCAATCGCGAAGAACAGCGCCATGAGCACATCGTTGACGAGGTAGTGCAGGGTCAGCGTGCGATAGGCATGCCCCGCCCCGTCGTCGTGCAGATGGCCGATGAAGAAGTGGTCGATCAGCGGGTACTCGACGAAGGCATGATAGCTGTGGGCATCGACGTTCGCCCAGACGAGCGCGGCCAGCGCACCGCCGATCAGCAGGAGCGAGTAGTCCGTTACGAAGTTCCAGACGCGGTACATATGTTCTCTTCCGTTCCCTCTCTCTCGGGGAGAGGCATAGGCGACCAGCCGGACTGCCGCAATGGAGCAGGTGCGCACAGTCGCGTGCGGGGCATGGTCCTTGCCGCGGCCGAGCCTAAACTGCGCGGCATGGACCTGCCTGACGAAATCGCCGCCTGCCGCCTGTGCGCCGACCGCTTCGCCGCAACGGCCACCGGCCATGCGCCGCGACCGGTGCCATGGTTCGGCGCCACGCCGCGCCTCCTGATCGCGGGGCAGGCGCCGGGCCTGCGCGTGCACGAGGCAGGTCGCCCCTTCGCCGACCCCTCGGGCGACCGGCTGCGAGCGTGGATGGGGGTGGACAGCGCCACCTTCTACGACCGCACCCGCGTCGCGATCGTGCCGATGGCCTTCTGCTTTCCCGGCTACGATGCCAAGGGGGCGGACCTGCCGCCGCCACCGCTCTGCGCGCGGACGTGGCGCGCGCGGGTGATGGCAACCCTCGGGGCGGTGCCGCTGACGCTGCTGATCGGCGGCTATGCCCAGCGCTGGCATCTCGGGACCCGGGCCGGGGTGACGGCGACGGTCGCGGACTGGCGCGCCCATGCGCCGCGCGTGTTTCCCTTGCCCCACCCGTCCTGGCGCAATACCGCATGGCTGAAGAAAAACCCTTGGTTCGAGGCCGATCTTCTGCCGGCCCTGCGCACCCGGATTGCCGAGGTTCTCGCCGAATGACCGACCCGTCCACGCCCCTCGACCTCGCCCACGCCGCGATGGAGGCCGCGCCCGACGACGACCGCACCCGGCTGCGGTTCTACGACCGGCTCGCCGCCGCCGAACTGGTCATCGCGCTGCAGGCCGAGGCAGAAGGCGACACGATCTCGCCGCTGCTCTTCCCGGTGGAGGAGGACACGCTGGTCCTTGCCTTCGACACCGAGGATCGCCTGACCGCCTTCTTCGGCAGCGCCCAGCCCTATGCCGCGATGTCGGGACGTCGCCTCGCGGCGATGCTGGCGTCCGAGGGGCTGGGGCTGGGGCTGAACCTCGACGTCGCCCCGTCCGCCATGGTGCTGCCCGCCGCCGCGGTGGCCTGGCTGGCGGAGACGACCGCCGCCCGGCCTGACCGGCAGGAGGCCCGCCCGGAGGAAATCGGCCCGCCGCGTGGCGTGCCGGAGGTCGTGCTGACCGCGCTCGATGCCCGCCTCGCCGCCTCGGCAGGCCTGGCGAAACAGGCCTATCTCGTCTCGGCCCGGTACGCCGGAGCCGGAACGATGCCGCTTCTGGCCTTCATCGACGCGGTGCCGGGGGCCGAGGATGCGCTGGCGCAGACCGCGCAGGAAGCGCTCGTCTTCGCCGGGATCGACGCGGGCGCTATGGATGTGGCGTTCTTCCGGGCGTCCGATCCGCTGGCGGCCAGGCTTGCGCGCCACGGCCTGCGCTTCGATCTGCCCGACCCCGAGCCGGTCCACGCGCCGGGTGCCCCTGGCCTCGACCCGGACCGCCCGCCGCGCCTGCGCTGAGACTCAGTAGCCCGCGTCGCGCGCCACGAGGTAGAGAAACGGTTCGCCCGCCTCGCCGCGCCGGACATTCTCGGCGATCACGCAGGACGCCGTGCTCGCCCGGGTCTCGGACGCGATGTGGGGCGTGACCGTCACCTTCGGATGCGCCCAGAACGGATGCTCGGGCGGCAGCGGCTCGGTGCGGAAGACATCCAGCGTGGCGTGAGACAGCTGCCCGCTGTCCAGCGCGGCGATCAGGGCCTCGTCGTCGATCAGGGGTCCGCGGCCCGGGTTGACGATCGCGGCCCCCGGCGCCAGCAGCGCCATCCGGTCGGCGTTCAGGACGTTTTCCGTGGCGGGGGTCAGCGGCAGCAGCAGGACCACGATCCCGGCCCCGGTCAGCGCGGCGTCGAGGCCGTCTGCCCCGGCGAAACAGGCGACACCCGCCACCTCGCGCGGCCTGCGGCTCCAGCCGCGCACGTCGAAACCGAGGCCCGCCAGCGCCTGCGCCACCGCCGCGCCCAGCTCGCCGAGCCCCAGCACCGTCACCACCCGCTCGGCGGCCAGCGGCGGGATGATCCCGGCCCGCCAGATGCCGTCCTGCCCGTGGATATGCAGGTCCATCCCGAGGTGGTGCCGCAACACGTGCCCGGCGCACCACTCGACCATGCCCTGCGTCAGGGCCGGATCGACCATCCGGGCTAGCGGTTGCGTCAGGGTGGTGTTGCCGACGATGTTCTCGACCCCGGCCCACAGGTTCAGCACCGCCTTGCACCGGGTGAACGGGGTGAAGTCCTGAACGTCGCTGTTCGGGGCATAGACGATGTAGTCGACGGTCTCGGGGCTGTCGGTCCCGGTGATGATCTCCGCGTCGATCCCGGCCTCTGCCAGCGCCTCGGTCAGGGGGGCTTCGTATTGCACCCAGCGCTCCGGGCGGGCGGCAAACAGGATCGTGACGGGCATGGGGCCTCCTTCGGAAACGGTCGGGTGAGGATCAGCGCGACCGCGGGCGGTGAACGTGCGCGCTCTGCACGAGGCCGAACCCCGCGAGGATCACCAGCATCGCCGACCCGCCGTAGCTGACCAGCGGCAGCGGCACGCCGACGACGGGCGCAAGGCCCATCACCATCGCCATGTTGATGGTGAAGTAGAGGAAGAAGGCGACGGTGATACCCAGCACCAGAAGCGACGAGTAGCGGTCGCGCATCTTCAGGGCCGACGTGATGCAGAACACGATGACCAGCGCATAGAGCACGAGCAGCGTGATCGCGCCCACGAAGCCGAATTCCTCGGCCAGCGTGGTGAAGATGAAGTCGGTGTGCTTCTCGGGCAGGAAGTTGAGGCGGCTCTGGGTCCCTTCCATGAAGCCGCGCCCGGTCCAGCCGCCCGACCCGAGCGCGATCTTCGACTGGGTGATGTGGTAGCCCGCCCCGAGCGGATCGGTGGAGGGATCGAGGAACGTGTCGATCCGGCGATACTGGTAGTCCTTCAGCAACTGCCAGTCGGTCCCGCGCGACCACATCACCGCCACGACCGCCCCGACGCCGCCCGCCGCCACCACCGCGAAGTAGAGCAGGTGGACCCCGGCGAGGAACATCACCGCCGCCCCCCCGATCAGCAGCAGGAGCGCGGTGCCGAGATCGGGCTGCACCAGCACCAGCGCGACGGGAACGAGGATGATCAGCACCGGCACCAGCACCCACAGCGGGTGCGAGACCTTGTCGACGTCAAGCCAGTCGTAATAGGCGGCGAGGAACATCACGAGCGTGATCTTCATCAGCTCAGAGGGTTGCAGCCGCATGAACCCGATATCGATCCAGCGCTGCGCCCCCATGCCGATCGAGCCGAAAAGCTCGACGGCCAGCAGCAGGATCAGCGCTGCGGCATAGGCAAGCGCGGAGATGTTGCGCCAGATGTGGATCGGCACCATCGCCACGACGAACATCACCGCGAGGCCGAGGGCAAAGCGTTTCGCCTGCGGCTCGGCCCAGCGCGCGAAGTCGCCGCCCGCCACCGAGTAGAGCATCAGGAACCCGGTGCAGGCCACCGCCCCCAGCAGCAGGATCAGCGCCCAGTTCAGATGCAGGATCTTCGCCGGGCCGCTGGGAACGGTGCGGATGGAGTACTCGAGATAGCTCATGCGCGGTCGCTCTGCCGGCTGGGCTGGACCGGGGCCCGCAGCACGAGTTCGTCCTGCTCGCGCGCGATCCGGGACCGCAGGTAATCGGGATAGGCCGACAGCGGCGGAACCTCGCCATATTGCACGCGCAGCAGGATATCACGGGCGATGGGGGCCGCGACGGCCGATCCGCCACCACCATGCTCGACCACCACGGCAATCGCGTAGCGCGGGGACTCGGTTGGGCCATACCCGACGAACAGCGCGTGGTCGCGCCGCTCCCAGGGCAGGTCCTCGTTGCTGACCACGCCGCTCGCCCGTTCGGCGGCGGTGATGTTGCGGACCTGGCTGGTGCCGGTCTTACCGCCGATACGGTACTCGGACTCGACGACCCGGGCGCTGTAGGCGGTGCCGCTGCGCTGGTTCACGACAGCGTCCATCGCCTGCCGGATGCGCGTGAGGTGGGCAGGATCGAAGCCGAGGCTCTCGGGTGCGGGCCGGTCGAGGGGACGCCCGTCGACGGACCGGACCATGTTCGGCTGCACGTTCCGCCCCGAGACGAGGCGCGCCGCCATCACGGCCAGCTGCACCGGCGACGCCAGCAGGAACCCCTGCCCGATGCTGGCGTTCAGCGTGTCACCGATCAGCCAGGGTTCGCCCCGCGTGCGCTCCTTCCACGCCCGGTCGGGCATCAGGCCCTCGGCCACGGCGTTGATCGGCAGGTCATGCCGCACCCCGAGACCGAGTTTCTGGGCCATCGCGCTGATCCGGTCCATGCCGACGCGCTGGCAGATGTCGTAGTAGTAGACGTCGCAACTCTCGCGCAGGCTGTCGACGAGGTCCATCCGGCCGTGGCCACCGCGCTTCCAGCAATGGAACCGGCGGTTCCCGAGATCGAGATGCCCCGGGCAGAACACCCGCTCGTCCGGGGCGACAAGCCCGTCCTCCAGCGCGGCGAGGGCGGTCACCATCTTGAAGGTCGAGCCCGGCGGATAGGTGCCCTGCACGGCCTTGCAGGCCAGCGGGCGATAGGGGTCGTTCAGCAGCCCGTTGAAGTCGGTCGAGGAAATCCCGCGCACGAAGAGATTGGGATCGAACGACGGGGCGGACCCCAGCGCCAGCACGTCGCCGGTGGCGATCTCGATCACCACGGCGGCGGCGCTTTCGCCCGACAGCCGGGCCTCGACATAGTTCTGCAGGGCATAGTCCAGTGTCAGCTGCACATCCGCGCCCGGTCGCCCCTCGACCCGGTCGAGTTCGCGCATGACGCGCCCCGCGGCGTTCACCTCGATCCGCTTGGTCCCCGCGCTGCCGCGCAACTCGGGTTCGTACTGCTTCTCGACGCCGGTCTTGCCGATCTGGAAGCGCGGGATCTGAAGCAGGGGGTCCGGGTCCTCGATGTTCTGCAGATCGAAGTCCGACACCGGGCCGACATAGCCGACGACATGCGCGAAATCGGCGTCGAGCGGATAGATGCGCGACAGGCCGACCTCGGGCGTGAGGCCGGGCAGCGCCGGGGCGTTGACGGCGACCTGGCTCAGCTGGTCCCAGGTCAGACGCTCGGCCACGGTGATCGGCACGAAGGGCGAGCGGCGGAAGATCTCGCGGCGCAGCTTCTCGATCTCGTCCTCCGGCAAGGGCACGATCTCGGCGAACCGGGCCAGCACGAGGTCCACGTCCCCGGCATCCTCTCGGACGATGGTCACCCGGTAATTCGGCTCGTTCCCGGCGAGGAGGACCCCGTTGCGGTCGAAGATCAGCCCGCGTGCCGGGGGCAACAGGCGGATGTTGATCCGGTTTTCCTCGGCCAGCAGGCGGAAGGTCTCGGCCTGGTCGACCTGCAACTGGTGCATCCGCCAGCCAAGGAGCGCCATGACACTGGCCTGCGCGCCGCCCAGCATGGCGGTGCGTCGCGTGATCCCCGTCACGCTCTTCTGGATTTCGCGTTCGCCGCGGCGCATGGATGTTCCTAGAACCCGAAGCCGGACTGCGGGTCCGGACGTCTGACACGCAGGATAAGGACCGAGACTACCGCGACAAGGGGGTAGGCCAGAAGCGTGAACAGGATCTCGATCACGACTGCGCCTGCCGAGGGGCGCGGCGCGCCGACCAGCACCAGAAGCACGCGGTTGACCACGTGCGCGACCGCCACGGCGGCCGCCACCTGAACCATCTCGACGGCAAAGGTGGGGTCCGCATCGCGCTGCGCCTGCCGGTTCAGGGTCTCGGCCGCCAGAATCAGCGCCAGCGTCCAGCTGCCCGGCGGGCGGAACAGCAGGAAGTCGAGCACGAGCCCGGCGACCGCGATCAGCCAGAGCGGGGCGAAATCGGGCCGCCGCAGTGTCCACGCCGCCACCAGGCACAGCAGAAGATCGGGGCGCGGGATCCCCGGCTCGGCGGTGTTGATCGGCAACAGGGCCACGAGGGCCAGCCCGCCCGCCAGAAGAAGAAACAGCGCGCGGTAGCTCCAGACCTGCAGGAAGCCACCGTCAATCACCGGGTGGTACCTCCGGCACGGCGTCGGCGTCGGCGGTTGTGTCCGCGGGAGCGGCCTCGCCGTCAGGCTGGGCCGCGCCCGCCTCGCCAACCGGGATCGGCGGGGCAACCGGCGCGCGCGGCTGGGCCCGCAAAACCCGCAGGTACTCAAGACGCCCGTAGTCGGCGGCGAGCCGGACCCGGAAGCGCCCGTCGCGGTCGAGCGCTACTTGCCCGACAAGCAGGCCGGACGGGAAGAGACCGTCATCCCCGGATGACACCACCCGGTCCCCGGGACGGACCTGGTCCGGGTTCTCGACGAATTCGAGCAGCGGCGCGACGCTGTTGTCCCCGACGAGCAGCGCCCTCTGGCCTGAGGGCTGCACCGTGACCGGGACGAGGCTGGCGCTGTCCGACAGCAGCAGCACGCGCGAGGTCGACTCACCCACGCCCGCGATCCGCCCGACAAGCCCGATCCCGTCCATCGCGGCCAGACCGTCGCGCACGTCGTCCTGCGACCCGAGGTTCAGGAGCACGGACCGGCGGAACGTCGTTCCGCTGTCGGCCAGCACGGTGCCCGTCACGAAGGTCAGTTCTGGATCGAGACGGACGTTGTTCAGTTCGAGGAGGCGCGCGTTCTCCTGTTCGAGCTGGATTGCCGCCTCGCGCCACGAGCGCATCTGCTGGAGCTCGCGCCGCAGCTGCTGGTTCTGCTCGTAGAGCCGCGAGTAGGACTGGAAGTCGCCCGCCATGCGGGTCATCACGGTCAGCGGCACCAGTGCCCATTCGAGACGCGGAACGATGGCCTCGACCACCTGCGCCCGGAGCCGCTCGATGCGTGGATTGTCGATCCGCCAGACCGCGACGAGGAGCAGGCACAGCACGATGAGGCCGCCCAGCACGATGCGGCGGACCACAAGGCCAAAGTTCTCGTCTTCGCGGTAACGGGCCACGCACGCTCCTCAGGGCCGCGCCAGGGCACGCCCCGGTCCCGGATCAGCTATCGTAGTCTATAGCGTGCCGGAGCTGCTTTTCATATTCCAGCGCCTTGCCGGTGCCCATCGCAACGCAGTGCAGCGACTCGTCGGCAATGGTGATCGGCAGGCCGGTCTGTTCCCGCAGCGCGAGGTCCAGATCGCCCAGCAGCGCGCCGCCGCCGGTCAGCATGACGCCACGGTCCACGATGTCGGCGGCCAGATCGGGCGGGGTCGCCTCGAGCGCGGTCATCACCGCCTCGCAGATCTGCTGGACGGGTTCGGCCAGCGCCTCGGCCACCTGGGCCTGCGTCAGCTCGGTTTCCTTCGGAATGCCGTTCAGCAGGTCGCGGCCGCGAATTTGCATAGAGGCACCGCGCCCGTCGTCGGGCATCCGCGCCGTGCCGATGGAGGTCTTCACGCGTTCGGCCGTCGCCTCGCCGATCAGCAGGTTCTGCTGGCGGCGCAGGTAGGAGATGATCGCCTCGTCCATCCGGTCGCCGCCGACCCGCACGGAGCGGGCGTAGACGATGTCGCCCAGCGACAGGACGGCCACCTCGGTGGTGCCGCCGCCGATGTCGACGACCATGTTCCCGGTCGGGTCGGTGATCGGCATGCCGGCCCCGATTGCCGCCGCGATGGGTTCCGCGATCAGGCCCGCCCGCCGCGCGCCGGCGCCCAGCACCGACTGCCGGATCGCGCGCTTCTCGACCGGGGTCGCGCCGTGCGGCACGCAGACGATGATCTTCGGCTTGGTGAAGGTGGTGCGCTTGTGGACCTTGCGGATGAAGTGCTTGATCATCTCCTCGGCCACGTCGAAGTCGGCGATGACGCCTTCGCGCATCGGACGGATCGCCTGGATGCTGCCGGGCGTTCGGCCCAGCATCAGCTTGGCGTCCTCGCCCACCGCAAGCACTTGCTTCTTGCCGTCCTTGACGTTGTAGGCGACGACCGAGGGCTCGTTCAGAATGATGCCCTTGCCCTTGACATAGACCAGCGTGTTCGCGGTCCCGAGGTCGATCGCCATGTCAGACGAGAAGAGACCGAAGCCACCAACCATGCCTGTGTCCTGTCCTCTATATAGAGCGTGTTCTTTGACTCGCCCCAAGATACGTCGGTAGCCTATATGGCTGGCACGCAACACGGGGTAAAGGTCCGGCACAGGACAAATCAGCACGTTTCCGCCGTTCCGTGCTGCACCGTGACAAACGTTCAGGGAGAATCGAATGATCGCCGTCATTTTCGAGGTGTTTCCGGCCGAGGGGCAGACGGAACCCTATCTCGACATGGCAGCCAGGATGCGCCCGCTGGCCGAAGGAATCGATGGGTTCATCTCGGTCGAGCGGTTCGAGAGCCTGACCACCCCCGGCAAGCTGCTGTCGGTCAGCTTCTGGCGTGACGAGGCGGCGCTGGACGCCTGGCGCAACCTGCCCCAGCACCGGGGGGCGCAACGCGCCGGGCGGGACATCATGTTCGACGGCTACCGGCTGCGCGTGGCCTCGGTCCTGCGCGACTACGGCATGACCGAGCGCGACGAGGCCCCGTCAGACAGCAAGGCCGCCCACGGCTGAGGGCGGCCCCGGTGATGCTTCGATCCGGCGGGGGTCAGCTGACGACCTTGTAGCTGACTTCCTTGCCGTCGGTGCCCGCCTTCTCGCGGCGCACCAGCAGGCGGTTCAGCGCGTGGACATAAGCCTTCGCGCTGGCCACGACGGTATCGGTATCGGCGGACTGCCCGGTGACGATGCGACCCTCCTCCTCCATCCGGACGCTGACGGTGGCCTGTGCGTCGGTGCCCTCGGTCACGGCGTGGACCTGGTAGAGCTGCAGCCGCGCGTTGTGCGGCACCAGCTTCTTGACCGCGTTGAAGGCGGCGTCCACGGGACCGTCCCCGGTGGCGGTGACCTGATGATCCTCGCCGTCGATGGTCAGGGTCAGATCGGCGGACTGGGGCGCCTCGGTGCCGCAGATCACCCGCAGGAACTTGACGCGGATGCGGTCGCCGTCGGGGTCCGAGGCGGTGTCGCGCATCAGCGCGATCAGGTCATCGTCGTAGACTTCCTTCTTGCGGTCGGCGAGCGCCTTGAACCGCACGAACACGTCCTTCAGCTGGTTGTCGGCCAGATCGTAGCCGAGGTCCTTCAGCTTGGCCCGGAGCGCCGCGCGCCCCGAGTGCTTGCCCATCACGAGATTGGTCTCTTTCAGACCGATGTCGGAGGGCCGCATGATCTCGAAGGTCTCGGCGTTCTTCAGCATCCCGTCCTGATGGATACCTGACTCGTGCGCGAAGGCGTTCTTGCCGACGATCGCCTTGTTGAACTGGACCGGGAAGCCCGAGACAGCAGCGACGCGGCGCGAGATGTGGATGATCTTCGTGGTGTCGACGCCGGTCTGGAACGGCATGATGTCATTGCGGACCTTCAGCGCCATCACCACCTCTTCGAGGGCGGTGTTGCCCGCGCGCTCGCCGAGGCCGTTGATCGTGCACTCGATCTGGCGCGCGCCCGCCTCGACCGCCGCTAGCGCGTTCGCCGTCGCCATGCCGAGGTCGTTGTGGCAGTGCGTTGCGAAGACGATGTCGTCCGCCCCTGGCACGCGCTCCTTCAGCATCCGGATCAGGTCGGCGCTTTCGCGCGGCGCGGTATAGCCGACGGTATCGGGGATGTTGATCGTGGTCGCCCCGGCCTTGATCGCGATCTCGACCACGCGGCAGAGATAGTCATGCTCGGTCCGGGTGGCGTCCATCGGCGACCACTGCACGTTGTCGCAGAGGTTCCGGGCATGGGTCACCGTCTGGTGGATCCGCTCGGCCATCTCGTCCTGGCTGAGGTTCGGAATGGCCCGGTGCAGCGGCGAGGTGCCGATGAAGGTGTGGATGCGCGGGCGCTTCGCGTGGCGCACGGCCTCCCAGCAGCGGTCGATGTCGGGCAGTTGCGCCCGGGCGAGGCCGCAGATCACCGCGTTCTGCGATTGCTGGGCGATGGCCTTCACCGCCTCGAAGTCGCCCTCCGAGGCAATCGGGAACCCTGCCTCGATGATGTCCACGCCCATCTCGTCGAGCAGCGCCGCGATCTCGAGCTTCTCGGCATGGGTCATCGTCGCGCCCGGCGACTGTTCGCCGTCACGGAGCGTGGTGTCGAAGATCAGGACGCGGTCCTGTTCGGTCTTGTCGGTCATGGGAAGTCTCTGTGGTCTAGCCGGTGTTCTGGGTGACGTGGCGCGAATGAACCCTCTGAGCAGTCGCGCCGACAGGCACGCTCAGAGGCGGCTAAGGAGAAGAAGCAGGGCGCCCAGGGCGCGCGGACGTGCGATATGCAGCGGCTTGTTCATGCGCCCGGTTATACACCCCGCGCCTCGAAAGAAAAGCAGATTTGACTTGTGCCCCCGCCCGCATAGCTGACGGGCGAACCGACGGAGCAGCCCCCATGTCCACCCTGATCATCGGCGCGAGCGGCGGCATCGGCGCCGCGCTGGCCGCGGCCCTGCGCGCCCGGGACGAGGCCGTCACGACCCTGTCCCGCAGCGCGGACGGGCTGGACGTGACCGACGAGGGCTCGGTCGAGGCCGCGCTCGGCCGTCTGGACGGACCCTATGACCGCATCCTCGTGACGACAGGGGCGCTGGAAATCGGCGGGGCTACCCCGGAAAAGGCCCTGCGGCAGGTGACGCCGGAGGCCCTGCGCGCCCAGTTCGACCTGAACGCGATGGGGCCGATCCTCGTCCTGAAGCACGCGCTGCGGCTGATGCCCCGCGACCGGCGCTGTGCCTTCGCGGCGCTCTCGGCCCGCGTCGGGTCGATCGGCGACAACGGCTACGGCGGCTGGTATGCCTACCGCACCGCGAAGGCCGCCCTGAACCAGCTGATCCACACCGCCGCGATCGAGATTGCCCGCACCCACCCGCAGGCGGTCGTCGTGGCGCTCCATCCCGGCACCGTGGCGACCCGGTTCACCGAGAAATATCTCGGCCGGCACCCTGCCATCGCCCCGGAGGAGGCCGCCGCCAACCTGCTCGGCGTGCTCGACGGGCTCGGCCCGGCCGAAACCGGCGGGTTCTTCGACGGTCAGGGCAAGCGGGTGCCGTGGTGAGCGTCGCGCGTCTGATCCTCGTGCTCGGCGACCAGCTGTCCCCGAGCCTCGCGGCGCTGGCAGCCGCCGACCGGAACCGCGACATCGTGGTGATGGCCGAGGTGCGGGACGAAGCCAGCTACGTCCGCCATCACCCGAAGAAGATCGCCTTCCTCTTCGCCGCCATGCGCAAGTTCGCCGCCCGGCTGCGCGATGACGGCTGGAGCGTGCGCTACACGACCTACGACGATCCCCTCAACGCCGGGTCCATTCCCGGCGAACTGCTGCGCGCCGCCGAGGCGACCGGCGCGACAGACGTGCTGGCGACCGAGCCCGGCGAGTGGCGGCTGATCCGGCTGCTGCAGGACATGCCCCTGCCGGTCACGCTGCTGGAGGATACCCGGTTTCTTGCCAGCCACGCCCAGTTCGAGGACTGGGCCAAGGGTCGCAAGGCGCTGCGCATGGAATACTTCTACCGCGAGATGCGCCGCCGCACCGGCCTACTGATGGACGGCGACCAGCCCATCGGCGGGCAATGGAACTTCGACCACGACAACCGCAAGCCCGCGCCCGACAGCGTGGACCGCGTTCCGAGGCGCTTCGATCCCGACGCCGTGACGGACGAGGTGCTGGACCTCGTCGAACGGACCTTCCCCTCGAACTTCGGTCGTCTGCGCCCGTTCTGGTTCGCGACCGACGCCGAAGGGGCCGAAGCGGCCCTCGACGATTCCATCGAGACCGCCCTGCCGCGCTTCGGCGACTACCAGGACGCTATGCTCGACGGGCACCGGTTTCTCTATCACGGGCTGGTCAGCTTCTACCTGAATGCCGGGTTGCTGGACCCGCTCCAGGTCTGCCGCGCGGCGGAACGGGCGTGGCAGGCGGGCCATGCGCCGCTGAACGCCGTCGAGGGCTTCATCCGCCAGATCATCGGCTGGCGCGAGTACGTGCGCGGGATCTACTTCCTCGAAGGACCCGACTACGCGTCGCGCAACGCGCTCGGCCATCATCGCCCGCTGCCTGCCTTCTACTGGGGCGCGCCGACCCGGATGCGCTGCGTGGCGCAAGCCGTCGCCCAGACCGCCGACGAGGCTTATGCCCACCACATCCAGCGCCTGATGGTCACCGGCAACTTCGCCCTGCTGGCCGGGGTCGATCCGACCGAGCTGCACGAATGGTACCTGGCGGTCTATGCCGATGCCTATGAATGGGTCGAGGCGCCGAACACCGTCGGCATGAGCCAGTTCGCGGACGGCGGGATCATCGCGTCGAAGCCCTATGTCAGCTCGGGCGCCTACATCGACAGGATGTCGGACCATTGCGGGCGGTGCAGCTACTCGGTGCGTGCCAAGACCGGCGACAAGGCCTGCCCGTTCAACCTGCTCTACTGGGACTTCCTGATCCGGCACCGCGACCGCTTCGCGCCGAACCCGCGCATGGCGCAGATGTACCGCACATGGGACCGAATGGACGCCGAGCGGCGCGACGCCGTGCTGCGGGACGCGGCGCGCTGGCTGAAACGGCTCGACGCGGGCGAGACGGTCTGAGGGCGCCCTCAGCCGTCGTTGCCAGTGCCCTCGCCCGTCGGACCGACATAGCGGTTCTCGTCCCAGGTGCCCTCTTCGACCTCGCCCGAAGCATAGCGCATGGTGCCGGTGCCGTCCCGCTTGCCGGCCTTGAACATGCCTTCGTAGACGTCGCCGTTGGCATAGGTCGCGGTGCCGGGTCCGTCGATCTCGCCGCCCTTCCACTGGCCGGTATAGGTGAAGCCGTCCGCCATCGTGATCGACCCGATCCCCTCGCGCAGACCGGCGTTGAACTCGCCGCGGTAAACCGTGCCGTCGGGGTAGGTGGCGACGCCCTGCCCGCTGCGCTGGCCCTGGTCCCACTGGCCCTCGTAGACGTAGCCGTCGCTGTAGGTCATCTTGCCCTGACCGTGGGTCCGCGCGTTCAGGAACTCGCCCTCGTAGACGATGCCGTTCGCGTAGGTGGCGACGCCCTTGCCCTCGATCACGCCGTTGACCCAGTCACCGACATAGGTCGACCCGTCGGGGTAGGTAATGGTGCCCTCGCCATGGGCCACGCCCCCCGCGAACTGGCCCTCGTAGACCGAGCCGTCGGGATAGGTGATCCGGCCCTGCCCGGCCATTTCCCCGTCGCTCCACTCGCCGACATAGAGGAACCCGTCCGGCCCCTCGAACCGGCCTTCCCCGTCGCGCTTGTCGTTGAGGAAGGTGCCTTCGTAGACGTAGCCCGAGGCGTAGACCATCTTGCCGGTGCCCTCGCGCAGGCCCGCGCGCAGGGTGCCTTCGTAGACATCCCCGGTCGGCTGGGTCAGCTTGCCGGTGCCGTCGAACTGCCCGTCGGCCCATTGTCCGACGTAGATCAGGCCGTCGGGCATCGTGATGCGGCCTTCGCCGCTGCGCTGGCCCGCGACCATCGTGCCTTCGTAGACCGAGCCGTCCGGATAGGTGATCGTGGCATTGCCTTCCTCGACCCCGTTCACCCAGTCGCCGTCATAGACATAGCCGTCGGTGCGCTGGAGCACGCCCTGCCCGTGATGGCGGGCGTTCAGGAAGCCGCCCTGGTAGACCGAGCCGTCCACGTATTGCGCGGTGCCCTGCCCGGTCATCCGGCCGTCGTCCCAGTCGCCCTCGTAGGTCGCGCCGTCGCCGAAGACGATCTCGCCCTGGCCCTCCGGCTTGCCGCGCACGAACTGGCCGACATAGACCGAGCCATTCGGGAAGCGGGCAGTGCCCTGGCCCTGGATTTCGCCGTCGACCCACTCGCCCGAGTACTCGTACCCGTTCGGCAGCTTGTAGGTGCCGCGCCCGTGCTGCTTGCCGTTGCGGAACGTGCCTTCGTAGATGCCGCCGTCGTCGAACCGCTTGGTGGTCACGGCGCCCTGCGCCCAGACGCCTGAGGCAAGGGCCAGCGACATGACCGCCGCGAGGCCCGCACGGGTCCCGTTCAGAAAGATGCTCACGATCTGCTCTCCTCTGCCGGGGCTGGTCCGGCGGTGTCGGGGGGCAGGCTACCCGAGCGACCGCGCACGGACAAGGTTGCAGGGCCGCTGCGCCCGGTCCTTTCCCTTCCCTGCCAGTCTGCTAGATAGCGCGCGACTGAAGAGGGTCCCCGATGCAAGACACCTTCCGCCTGAGCCTCGGCCAGCTCAACCCCACGGTGGGCGCGATCGCGGCCAACGCCGACGCCGCGCGCAGCGCCTGGGCCGAGGCGAAGGCGGCCGGATCGGACATGCTCGCCCTGCCCGAGATGTTCCTGACCGGCTACCAGACGCAGGATCTCGTGATGAAGCCCGCCTTCGCGGAGGCGGCGATGGCGGCGGTGCAGGCGCTGGCCGCGGACTGCGCCGAGGGGCCGGCGATCGGCATCGGCTTGCCGTGGCGCGAGGGCGACCGGCTGACCAATGCCTATGCCGTGCTGTCCGGCGGCCGGATCGTGGCGCTGGCGCACAAGCACCACCTGCCGAACTATGGCGTCTTCGACGAGAAGCGGCTCTACGCGCCGGGCGCGATCTCGGGCCCCTACCGGGTCGGACCGGTGCGGATCGGCTCGCCGATCTGCGAGGATGCCTGGTTCCCCGACGTGACCGAGACGTTGGCCGAGACCGGGGCCGAGATCCTTCTGGTGCCGAACGGCTCGCCCTATCATCGCGACAAGTTCGGCCAGCGCCTGTCGCTGATGGTCGCCCGCGTGGTCGAGACCGGTCTGCCGCTCGTCTATCTCAACATGACGGGCGGGCAGGACGACCAGGTGTTCGACGGCGGCAGCTTCGTGCTGAACCCCGGCGGCGCGCTGGCGGTGCAGATGCCGGTCTTCGACAGCCTGGTCACCCACGTGGATTTCGACCGCACCGCCGAGGGCTGGCGCGCACGGACCGGGGCGCGCGAGACGCATCCCGACGCGTGGGAGCAGGACTACCGCGCGATGGTCCTGTCGCTGCGCGACTACATGGCCAAGGCCGGGTTCGGTAAGGCGCTGCTGGGTCTGTCGGGGGGCATCGACTCGGCTCTCGTTGCGGCCGTCGCCGCCGATGCCATCGGCCCGGCGAACGTGCGCACGGTCATGTTGCCGTCGGCCTACACCTCGGACCATTCGCTGGAGGACGCCGCGCTCTGCGCCCGGGCGCTCGGCACCCGGCTCGACACGCTGCCGATCAGCGGCCCGCAGGCGGCGGTGACCGAGGCACTTGCGCCGCTCTTCGCCGGCACCACGCCCGACCTGACCGAGGAGAACATCCAGTCCCGCCTGCGCGGACTGCTGCTGATGGCGCTGTCGAACAAGTTCGGGGAAATGCTGCTGACCACCGGCAACAAGTCCGAGGTCGCGGTCGGCTACGCCACGATCTACGGCGACATGGCGGGCGGCTACAATCCGATCAAGGACCTCTACAAGACCCGCGTCTTCGAGATGGCGCGCTGGCGCAACGCCAACCACCGCCCGTGGATGCAGGCGCCCGCGGGCGAGGTGATCCCGCAGCGGATCATCGACAAGCCGCCCTCGGCGGAACTGCGGCCCGACCAGAAGGACGAGGATTCGCTGCCGCCCTACCCCGTGCTCGACGCGATCCTCGACGGGCTGGTGGACCGCGAGGCCAGCGTCGCGGACCTGGTGGCCGAAGGCTTCGACCGCGCCACGGTGAAGAAGGTCGAGCACCTGCTCTACATCAGCGAGTACAAGCGCTTCCAGTCCGCCCCCGGCACGCGTCTGACACAGCGCGCCTTCTGGCTGGACCGGCGCTACCCGATCGTGAACCGCTGGCGGGATGAGAGCTGACCGGACGCCCGGCGGAAAACGACATCGCTGACGCAATCCGGCGCGCGGGACCGGGCGGAACAGGGCAACAGGGCTGACCCTTTGCCGGACCGACACCGATGATTCCCGTTCACACCCTCCCGGACGCCTTCTCCGCCGCCGACTGTGCGCGGCTGCTCGGCCAGATCGCCGAGGCCCCTGCCCGTGACGCCCGCCTCGTCGGCCGGGTCGGGGCGGATCACAACATCCGCCGCGCCGACCTCGTGTGGCTCGACGACCTGCCCGGGACCGACTGGGTGATGGACCGGCTGATCGACATTGCCCGCGTCGCCAACCGCGAGGTCTTCGACTACGACATCACCGAGTTTGCCGAGAGCCCGCAGGTCGCGCGCTACGACAGCGCCCGCGAAGGACATTTCGACTGGCATTCCGACATCGGCGACGGGCGGCTGGCCGAACGGCGGAAGCTGACCATCGTGGTGCAACTGTCCGCCCCCGAGGATTACGAGGGCGGCGTGCTGGAGGTGATGCCCGGGACGCACCTGGTGGCCGCGAATACCGCGCAGGGTGCCGCGACGGTGTTTCCGGCCTTCGTGCTGCACCGCGTCACGCCCGTGACGTCGGGCACGCGGCACTCGCTGACCGTCTGGTGCCACGGGCCGAAGTTCCGCTAGCGGCCACCTCTGCGATGCCGCACAGGAAAGGCGCGATTTCTCGCAGATGACGCGGCGCAGCATCGGGACCACATCCTTGCCCAGCAACCTGACAAGGAGGGTTCCATGTCCAAAGCCAAAGTCGCCGTCGTCTTTTATTCGACCTACGGCACCAACCTGACCATGGCGCAGACCGCCGCCGACGCCGCCCGCGAGGCCGGGGCCGAGGTGCGCCTGCTGAAGATCGCCGAGACCGCCCCGCAAGAGGCCATCGACAGCCAGGACGGCTGGAAGGCGACCATCGCCAAGACCGCCGACATCCCGACCGTCAGCCATGACGACATGGAATGGGCTAACGCCTATATCTTCGTTTCGCCGACCCGCTACGGCGTCGTCGCCAGCCAGGTCCGCGCCTTCATCGACACGCTGGGCGGGCTGTGGTTCCAGGGCAAGCTCGCCAACAAGGTGTTCAGCGCCATGACCAGCGCGCAGAACGCCCATGGCGGCCAGGAGACCACGCTGATCTCGCTCTACACCACCGCGATGCACTGGGGCGCCATCCTCGTGCCGCCGGGCTATACCGACCAGTCGATCTTTGCCGCAGGCGGCAACCCCTACGGCTTCTCGATGAGCCAGGGCGAGCTGACCGACGAGGGCAAGGCGGCCATCGCGCACCAGGCCAAGCGCGTCGTCGCCTTCGCCGACAAGATCGCCTGACCGCTCGCCAGATCGCCCGATCCGTGACAGGATCGGGCGCATGGCGGTCAACAAGACGCACATGACCGGCGGCGACGTGGACAGGCTCCTCGACGCCGTCACACCGGAGCGACGCCGCGACGAGGCGCGCGCGCTCGACGCCCTCTTTCGCCGGGTGACCGGCTGGCAGCCCCGGATGTGGGGCCCCTCGATGATCGGGTACGGGTGGTATCACTACCGCTACGAAAGCGAGCGCGAAGGCGACTTTCTCGCCACCGGCTTCAGCCCGCGCAAGGCAGCGCTCTCGATCTACATCCTGCCGGGCTATGACGATTACGGCGACATCCTCGCCCGGCTGGGCAAACACAAGCTCGGCAAATCCTGCCTCTACCTGACCCGGCTGGAGCACGCCGACATGGACGTGCTCGCCGAGCTGATCGCGGCAGGGCTTGCCGACCTGAACCGGCGCTGGCCGGTTCAGGCCACGTAGGCAAAAAGCCTTACAGCATCATCTGGTAGCCGGCCGGCACCCAGCGGAAGCCGTCGCCGCGGGTCTCGACATAGCCCATCGCCGGGAACGGCATGTGGTAGCCGATGAAGGGCGACTTCTCGTCCGCCAGCATCCCGAAGACCTTGCGGCGGCTTGCGGCGGCGGCGGCCTTGTCCATGTCGAAGCGCACTTCCCAGTCCGGACGCTCGAGCGACCAGATCGGGTGGTTGGCGGTGTCGCCGATGATGGTCAGCGCCTCGCCCTCGGACTCGAGCCGGTAGACCATGTGGCCCGGGCTGTGGCCGAACGCGGCCATGCCGATGATGCCCGAGGCCACGTCCCCGCCATCGCCTAGAAAGCTCATCCGGTCGGCGAGCGGCAGCACGTTGGCCTTGAAGCCGTCGTTGTCCATGCCGTTCCACGCATCGAACTCGACCTGGCCGGTAACGTAGCGGGCGTTGGCGAAGGTCGGCGTGCCGTCGGTCATCAGGCCCCCGATGTGGTCGCCGTGCATGTGGGTCAGGACCACGGTGTCGACCTGGTCGGGGGTGTAGCCCGCGCGGGCCAGCGCATCGGTGATCCCGGCGCCGTTCAGGCCGGTGTCGAACAGCACCAGCTCGGAGCCGGTGTTCACCAGCGTCGGGGTGAAGAAGAACTGCGCGGCATCGGTCGGCAGGAAGTTGTCGGCGGAGACCTGCGCGAACTCTTCCGGCGTAACGTTCATGCCGAAGATGCCCTGCGGCTCTTCGACCTTGCGGGTTCCGGCGAGCAGCGTGGTCACCTCGAACCCGCCCAGCATGAAGCGGTTTACCTGGGCGAAGGACGGGCCCTTCATCTCGGCGGCGGCGAGGACGGGGGTCGCGGCGGCCCCGGCCAGCGGCAAGGCGGCCCCGGCAAGCAGCGCCTGGCGGCGTGTCAGGTCGGTCATGGGTCGTCTCCTATCGGAATGTGGTGTTCCCGTGCGAGACATAGAGGGACGTGCCGCGCCGGCCTGTGCGTTGGCGCAGATGTGATGTGGCGCGCTGCGCCTATTCCCACCAGCGATCGACCATCGCGATGTCGGCATCGCTCCAGCCGAAATGGTGCGCGAACTCGTGGATCAGCACATGGGTCACCAGCTCGCCCAGCGGGATGCCGCCCCGCTCCGTCCATTCGTCGAGGATCGGGCGCCGGAACAGCCAGATCACGTCCGGCCCCTCCGGCTGGTGCAGCACCGATTTCTCGGTCAGCGGAATCCCCTCGTAGAGACCGGTCAGCTCCCATGCCGCCTCGAGCCCGAGATCCTCGAGCATCTCGTCGCTGGGCCAGTCGGCGACGCGGATCACCACCTCGGCCGCCGCGCGCGCGATGGCATCGGGCAGGGCCGCCCGCGCCAGGTCGGCGAGGCGTTCGATCTCGGCCAGATCGGGGGCCGTGGCTTGGGACCAGTCCTGTTCCATGGCCCCGATATGGACAATTCCGGCCCTCTGTGAAAGACGGATCGCCACACTCGGAGCCCAGCCATGACCATCACCCGTTTCGCCCCCTCGCCCACCGGCTATCTGCACGTGGGCAACCTGCGCACCGCGCTGATGAACTGGATGATCGCGCGCAAGGCCGGGGGCACCTTCATCCTGCGGCTCGACGACACCGACCCGGAGCGCTCGAAACAGGAATACGCCGACGCGATCCGGCAGGACCTCGAGTGGCTGGGCCTGACCTGGGACCGGATGGAACGGCAGTCCGAACGGCTGGACCGCTATGCCGCCGCCGCCGACACGCTGCGCGAGAAGGGCCGCTTCTACGAGGCGTTCGAGACCCCGACCGAGCTGGACCTGAAGCGCAAGAAGCAGCTGAACATGGGCAAACCGCCCGTCTATGACCGCGCGGCGCTGGCGCTGTCCGACGACGAGAAGGCGAAGCTGCGCGCCGAGCGCGGCGAAGGCGTCTGGCGCTTCCTGCTCGACCACGAGCGGATCGTCTGGACCGACGGCATCCTCGGCGACATCTCGATCGACGCCGCGTCGGTCTCGGACCCGGTGCTGATCCGGCAGGACGGACAGGTACTCTACACGCTCGCCTCGGTCGTCGATGACACCGACTTCGGCGTGACCCATGTCGTGCGCGGCTCGGACCACGTCACCAACACCGCGACCCAGATCCAGATCATCGAGGCGCTCGGCTTCACGCCGCCCGCCTTCGCGCACCATTCGCTGCTGACCGGCCCGCAGGGCGAGGCGCTGTCCAAGCGGCTCGGCACACTGGCGCTGCGCGACCTGCGCGCCGCCGGGATCGAGCCGATGGCGCTGTTGTCGCTGATGGCGCGGCTCGGCTCGAACCAGCCGGTCGAGTTGCGCGCCGACCATGCCGAGCTGATCGAGGGCTTCGATCTCGGCCAGTTCGGGGCCGCCCCGACCAAGTTCGACGCCGACGACCTGAAGCCGCTGACCGCACGCTATCTCGCCTCGCTGCCCTACGGGGCGATGGCCGACGAACTGGCCGAGCTGGGCGTGCCCGACGACCTGGCCCCCCGGTTCTGGGAGGTGCTGCGCGAGAACATCGAGACCCGCGCCGATCTCGGCCCGTGGTGGGAGATCCTGCGCGACGGCGCGGTGCCGCTGATCGAGGACGCCGACCGGGACTTCGTGATCGACGCGCTCGCCCGCCTGCCCGAGCCGCCCTACGGGCCCCAGACCTGGGCCGACTGGACCGGCGCGATGAAGGACGCCTCCGGCCGCAAGGGCAAGGCACTGTTCATGCCGCTGCGCATGGCGCTGACCGGGCGCGCGCGCGGGCCGGAAATGGCGGACTTCATGCCGCTGATGCAGGCCCGGCCCCGCGCCTGATCCCGTCAGATTGCCCCTCGCCCTGCCCGCGCAATCCGGGCAGGGTGAACGCGGGCAACGGGACGGACGGATGGCCGACGCGAAATTCCTCGAAGGAAACCTGTTCCGGCATGTCTCGGTGATGTCGCTGACGGCCTCGCTGGGGCTGGTGGCAGTGTTCGCGGTCGACCTGGTCGACATGCTCTTCATCTCGATGCTCGGGCAGGCCGAACTGGCGGCTGCCGTCGGCTATGCCGGGGCGATCCTGTTCTTCACCACGTCCTTCGGAATCGGCATGGCGATTGCCGCCGGGGCGCTGGTCGCCCGGGCGCTCGGCGCGGGGGACGAGGTTGCCGCCCGCCGCCGCGCCTCGACCGCGCTGGTCTGGGCCGTGGCCTTCGGCGCCGTCTTCGCGGGCGTTGTCTGGGTGCTGGTGCCGCTGTTCGTCGGGCTGCTGGGTGCCAGTGGCGAGACAGCGCGCCTCGCCGTCTCCTACCTCAGGATCATCGTGCCGTCCCTGCCCCTGCTGATGGTCGGCATGATCGGCGGCGCGATCCTCCGGGCGCATGGCGACGCCAACCGGGCGATGGTCGCCACGCTGGTCGGCGGTGCGGTCAACGCCGTGCTGGACCCGATCCTGATCTTCGGCTTCGGCCTCGACCTGACCGGTGCCGCGCTGGCGAGCGTGGCGGCCCGCATGGCCATCGCGGCCACCGCGCTGCTGCCGATCTTCCGCCATCACGGCGGACTGGAAGCCCCCCGCGCCGACCACATGCTGCCGGACCTGCGCCCGCTGGCCGCCATCGCCGCCCCGGCGATCCTGACCCAGCTCGCAACCCCGGTCGGGCAGGCCTTCGTCACCCGGTCGATGGCGGAGTACGGCGAGGACGCCGTCGCCGGCATGGCCATCGTCGCGCGGCTGACGCCCGTGGCCTTCGGGGTCATCTTCGCGCTGTCCGGCGCGGTCGGGCCGATCATCGGGCAGAATGCCGGGGCGGGCGACCGCGACCGGGTACGAGGCGCGTTCCGGGCGGCCTTGCTGTTCACGGCGCTCTACGTGGTCGCGGCCGCACTGCTGCTGTTCCTGCTGCGCGCACCGATCGCGGCGATGTTCGACGCGACCGGGCAGGCGCTGGCGCTGGTCTACCTGTTCTGCGGTCCGCTGGCGCTGGTCTTCTTCTTCAACGGCACCCTCTTCGTGGCGAATGCCGCCTTCAACAACCTGCGCCAGCCGCTGCGGTCGACCTGGCTGAACTGGGGCCGGCACACGCTGGGCACGGTTCCGCCCGTCCTGCTGCTGTCGGCCTGGCTGGGCGCGCCCGGTGTGCTGATCGGTCAGGCCGTCGGCGGCGTGGTGTTCGGGCTGATCGCGTGGCGGCTGGCCGAGCGGCTGATTTCCGCGCCGGACCTGCCGCGCCCCGAACCGGAACGGTTCCGCACCCGGCTATTCCAGCTCCTGCACCACCGCCGGTAGGCGCGCCAGTTCCCAGTCCACGATCGCCCGCTCGGCCGGGTCGAGGGGCTGGGCCCGCGGATAGCGCGGGTTCGCCCGGTCGTCGAGGATCGGGATATCCCATCCGGCGGTCGTCTCGAAGAAACGGCTGACACCGGGCCGCCCGAAAACGCGGGCGAAGCCCTGCACCACGACGTCGAGATAGCTGAGCAGGATCGGGTGGTCCCGGGTGCGCGGCGCGGTCTCGGCCGCGACCTGGTAGAGCGAGATCTCGGGGTCGCTCGGCAGGCCATGCCGGATCTCGTTCGGTCCGAGGCGGACCCGGTCATACGCCGCCTCGCGCTGGTCGAGGGCAACCCAGTCGCCGCCGGGCACCGCCGCGATCAGGCCGTCGATCTCGGTCCCCACGGCCCGTTCGACCGACAGGTAGGCAACCTTGCGCCGGGTGGTCGGCACCCAGACCCGCCGCCAGCCGCTCACCGTCGCCGGTTGCGCCTCGGGATAGGCATGGGTGGCCGTGTTCACAAGGCTGCCGTAGCCGAAGAAGAAGGGATGTCCGCTCATGCCCGCAGGGATAGATCAGGTCCGGAGCGCCCGCCAGAGCGCGCGCGGCGTCTTGCGGATCAGGTCGGAGCGCAGGTCGCCGTAGCGGATCTCGCCCGCCAGCAACCGGAGATAGCGATCCGGCATCGACGAGGTCGCAAAGCCCTTCAGGAACACCGGGCGCATCGTCTGCGGAAACAGCAGCCAGCGCCACAGGCGCGCCTGCCGCAACTCGGCATGGATCGGGCGCAGCGCCTTGCGATACCGGGCCAGTGCGCGGTCGGGCGTGCCGATGCGCAGGGCGTCGGCCGCAGCCTCGGCGGCGAGCGCGCCGCTTTCGAGCGCCAGCGCGATTCCTTCCCCGGTGATCGGGTCCACCAGCCCCGCCGCATCCCCCGCGAGCAGGATGCGCCCCTGCCCCGGCACGGCCCGGAAGTCGCCGAAGGGCAGGAAGGCCCCCTTGACCCGTGCTGCCCCGGCCTGCGGCGCGGCCAGCTCCCGATAGGCCGCCATCGCGTCCTTCAGATCGCCGGTCCTTGCCTTCACGCCGCCGACGCCGACCGTGCGGCTGCCCTGTTTCGGGAAGGACCAGCCGTATCCCCAGCGCGCGGCCTCGAAATCGACCTCGACCGTGTCGTCGTCCCCGGGCGGGCGCGGCGCCTCGATCTCCAGCCCGAAGCCGATGGTGGCGGGATCGTAGGCCCGGCCAAACAGGGCGCGCGCCACCGCGGAATTCGCGCCGTCCGCGCCGATCAGCACCTCGAAGCCGATCCGCCGGCCATCCTTCAGGACGGCACAGTGTCCCTCGATCCGGTCGAGCGCCCCGGTCTCCGCCACCGCCCCGGCCGCCACCGCCAGCCCGTGCAGGCGGGCATCGAAGGGGCGGCGCAGGGTCAGGTGCATCGGCGGCGCGGCGGGCTTGTCGGCCAGCATCCGCGCCCCGGCCCGGAACCGCATGTGGCGGCTGGTCAGGAACAGGTCGGGGGTGATGCCAATGCCGAAGACCTGGTCCAGCGCGCGGGCGGATCGCCCGGTGACGAGGCCCCCGCACAGCTTGTCGCGGGGCAGCTCGGCCCGGTCCAGCAGCACCACCGACAGCCCGAGCGCCCGCGCGCGGCGGGCTGGGGCGCTGCCGGCCGGCCCTGCCCCGATCACCAGAAGCTCGGTGTCTGCGTCCATGATCCGTCCGTCGTCCGTGGTCCCCTCACTTCTGCGTTTTTTTGACGCGGCGGGACAGGGGCTGCATGGTCCGGCGGGGCCGCAGACCTATCTTTTATGGGGAAGACTGGCCGAGGTGCCGCAGGAGGATTGACGATGCAAGACATGGACCACCGTTTCACCGCCGCGGAGGGCGACGTGAACCCGAAGACCGCCGCCGCCCTCGCCTCGATCGCGGCGGAAGAGCGTCGTCGCGCCGCTGCGGGCTACGGGCTGATGGCCGGGATGATGGGCTTCGGCGAGAGCGCCGAGAAGGGCCGGATGAATAAGATCGTCACCCTCGCCCAGCAGTTCTGCATCGCCTTCGCCTTCCTCGTCCCGAACCTTCTGCTGATCCGGGTCGTCTGGTAGGGCGAGCGACAAAAGAAAAGACGGCGCGGGTGACCCGCGCCGCCTCCGTTCGATCCGGGTGAGCGAGGCTCAGACCGACAGGTTCACCGCCGACTCGCGGCCGTCACGGCCGGACTCGATGTCGAAGTTCACCTTCTGGCCGTCGTTCAGGCCGGTGAGGCCCGAGCGCTCGACGGCGGAGATGTGGACGAACACGTCCTTCTTGCCGCCGTCCGGCTGGATGAAGCCGTAGCCTTTGGTGCTGTTGAACCATTTCACGGTGCCAGTAGCCATTTCCGTGTCTCCTAACTGTGTTGCGCTGCCCGCGTCTTGCGGCAGCCCGGCGTGGTCAGTCTGGGGTCGAAGAAACTGAAGCCGTTTACGGAGACAGAGATCGAGCAGAGGTAACGTCGCCCGGCGGATATGTGGTCGTTTACCGCAAAAAGCAAGGGATTTCGCTCAGGCGGCCCGCCGCGTCAGCAGGACGGAACCGACCGAATACCCCGCTCCGAAGGAACAGATCAGCCCTTTCTGGCCCTCGGTCATGTCCTCGGAATGCTGCGAGAACGCGATGATCGAGCCGGCCGAAGAGGTGTTGGCGTAGTCCTGGAGGATGTTCGGCTGCTCTTCCGGGGCGGGGACGCGGCCCATCACCTTGCGTCCGATGAAATCGTTCATCGCCTTGTTCGCCTGGTGCAGCCAGAGCCGGGTCAGGTCTTCGGGGCCGACGCCCTCGGCCGCCATATGGTCGGCGATGTGCTGGCTGACCAGCGGCAGCACTTCCTTGAAGACCTTGCGGCCGTTCTGCATGAACTGCATGTCGCGGCGGTCCTCCATCCCGTAGGGGCGGGTGCGGCGGAGGAAGCCGTTGTTGTTGCGGATGTTGTTCGAGAACTGCGTCGCGCAGCGGGTCGAGACGATGTCCCAGTGGGCGCCTTTGGCGTCTTCCTTGCGCTCGATCAGGGTCGCGGTGGCGACGTCGCCGAAGATGAAATGGCAGTCGCGGTCCCGCCACTCGAGATGAGCCGAGCAGATTTCCGGGTTCAGAATCAAGGCTTTGTGGGCGCTTCCGGCGCGCACCATGTCGGCGGCGGCCTGGATGCCGAAGGTGGCGCTGGAGCAGGCGACGTTCATGTCGAAGGCGAAGCCGCCCGCGCCGAGGAGCTGCTGCACCTCGATGGCGATGGCAGGATAGGCGCGCTCGTGGTTCGAGGCGGCGACGAGGATCAGGTCGACCTCGGTCCCGGCCACCCCGGCCTGCGCGAGGGCCTTGCCGGCGGCGTCGAGCGCCATCTCGGCCATCACGCCGGGCGCGTCGTCGGGCCGCTCGGGCAGCGCGGGGAACATCCGGGCCGGGTCGAGAACCCCTGACTTGTCAAGCACATAGCGCTGTTCAATGCCGCTGGCCTGAACGATGAACTCGGTGCTGGAGGGGGCCTTGGGCGCGACCTCGCCGCGGGCGATGGCGTCGGCATTCTCGGCGTTCCAGAGCTCGGCATAGGCGTTGAAGGCGGCCACCAGCTCGTCGTTGGTGATGACCTGGGACGGGGTGAAAACCCCGGTTCCGGAGATGACGGGCTGATACATCGCGGCCTCCCTGACTGGCCCCGACATGGGCACGGGGGACTGCGACGGTCAAGACGGACGGCGCGTCCGACCCGTCGGTGCGGGGTCGGTTCCGCGTCGGTTCGACGTCGGTATCACGTCGGTGCGGGCGTACGGTGCCCTCAGACCTTGTTAACCCCGCCGGGCGAGGCTGTCCGGCGCGGGATCACGGCGAGGGAGCGGGCAGGATGACCGACACGAACGAGGCAAAGCAGGCGGAGCAGCCAAAGCGGCCGGACCGGCCGAAGCGGCCGACCAAGACCCAGCGCGACGCACTCGACGAGTTGCAGCGCGTCGTCTGGTGGCTGGACCGGCAGGAGCACCTCGACACCTACATCCGGACGCAGGTGCCGGATGCCTGGCACCGGCTGTGCTTCGACCACGAGACCTTCGAGAAGAAGGAGAAGGTCACGCTCTACCTCGACCGCTCGGTGGTGCGGGCGTTCCGCGCGATGGGCCTCGGCTACCAGGCCCGGATCAACGCGCTGCTGCGCAGCTGGCTGGCGATGAAGGCCGCGGGGTTCATCGAGACCGAGAAGGCGATCTGGGAGCGGTTCCGCGAACTGGGGGTGGAAGACAAGATGCGCGCGATGGCGGCGAAAGCGGGGATCGAGGGCTGGTGGGACCGCGCCCCCGACGACCCGCCGCCCGCGCCGGATCGGCCCGCCGCCTGAGAGGGGTCAGGCCTGCGTCCGCGCGGGCTCGCTGGCGAAGCGGGCGATCTCGGCGGCGGGGCGCGCGCCGGTCAGGCGGGCTTCCTCCTGCCCGTTGCGGAAGCGGATCAGGAGCGGGATGCCCCGGATGCCGTAGCGCTGCGAGACCGCGCCGTGGGTCTGGGTGTCGATCTTGGCGAAACGGGCCTGCCCGTGCAGGGCCTGCGCCGCCTTGGCGAACTCGGGACCCATCACCCGGCAGGGGCCGCACCACGGCGCCCAGAAATCGACGACCAGCGGCAGGGTATCGGTCCGCTCGGCCTTGCGCAGGGTGTCGGGATCAACATCGCGCGGCACCGGGTCGAGCAGCGCGGCCCCGCAGGCGGCACATTTCGGCCCGTCGCCGAGGCGGTCGGCCGGCACCCGGTTGGTGGCGGCACAGGCGAGGCAGGTCAGGTGGTGCGAGGCGGTCATCGGGGCGGCTCCGGGAGCAGGTGATTGACGTCGGCAATCATGTGGGGTGCGGAGCGGCGGGGGGCAAGGGGGTGTTAACCCAGAGCACCCAAGGTGCAGGGATGCCCGAGTATCGCAGACCAAGACTGCCCGGCCTCCCGATCTTCTTCACCGTGGCCCTGCGGGACCGGGGCAGCGACCTCCTGTTGCGGGAGGTGGATCGGCTGCGAGAGGCGGTGCGGGCCACGCGGACAGATCGTCCGTTCAAGATCGAGGCGTTGGTGGTGATGCCGGATCACCTGCACTGCGTCTGGTCGCTGCCGGAAGGGGACACAGATTATCCGACGCGCTGGCGGCTGATCAAGACACGCTTCTCCCGCGGGCTGCCGATGGGATCACGTCGAAACAGCGACATTGACCGCTGCGAGCGCGCCATATGGCAGCGCAGATATTGGGAACGGCACTTGCGGGACGAACGGGAGTTATCCGCGGCGATCCGCTATTGCCACTTGAACCCGGTCAAGCACGGTTTCACCAACCGCGCCGAGGACTGGGCGTGGTCGTCCGTGCATCGGGACATTCGAAATGGGCGATGGAGTTAGACGCACTGTAGGGTGCGTGCTGGCACGCACCCCATGATGCACGGCCGTCCGAAGATGGTGCGTGCAAGCACGCACCCTACAGGGGGACAGACCTCGACCGGGTGCCGCACGCGGGTTTGCGATGCAAACCCGCTTTCGCGCACTGTGACAGTCGCCTCAGGCGACTGTCACCTCGAAAACTTCTTGTACTTGACCCGCGTCGGCTCCAGCGCGTCGGGGCCGAGGCGGCGGGCCTTGTCTTCCTCGTAGGCTTCGAAGTTGCCCTCGAACCACTCGACATGGGCTTCGCCCTCGAAGGCGAGGATGTGGGTGCAGAGGCGGTCGAGGAAGAAGCGGTCGTGCGAGATGATGACGGCACAGCCCGCGAAATCCTCGAGCGCGTCCTCGAGGGCGCGCAGCGTTTCCACGTCGAGATCGTTGGTCGGTTCGTCGAGCAGCAGCACGTTGCCGCCGGATTTCAGCAGCTTGGCCATGTGGACGCGGTTGCGTTCGCCGCCCGAGAGCAGGCCGACCTTCTTCTGCTGGTCGCCGCCCTTGAAGTTGAACGCGCCGCAGTAGGCGCGGCTGTTCATCTGCGCGTCGCCCAGTTCGATGATCTCGGCGCCGCCGGAGATCTCTTCCCAGACCGTCTTGTCGGCATCGAGCGCGTCGCGGGACTGGTCCACGTAGCTGAGCTTGACGGTGTCGCCGTACTCGACCTTGCCGCTGTCGGGCTGTTCCTGCCCCGTCAGCATCCGGAAGAGCGTCGATTTACCGGCGCCGTTCGGGCCGATCACGCCGACGATGCCGCCCGGCGGCAGCGAGAAGGTCAGGTTCTCGATCAGCAGGCGGTCGCCGTAGGCCTTTTGCAGGTTCTCGACCTCGATCACCCGGTTGCCGAGGCGCGGGCCGTTCGGGATGACGATCTGGGCCTTGCCGACGCGCTCGCGCTCGGACTGGCTGGCGAGTTCCTCGTAGGCGTTGATCCGGGCCTTCTGCTTGGCCTGCCGGGCCTTCGCCCCGGCGCGGATCCATTCCAGTTCGCGGGTGAGCGTCTTCTGCTTGGCCTTGTCCTCGCGGGCTTCCTGCTCCAGCCGCTTGGCCTTCTGTTCGAGCCAGGCGGAGTAGTTGCCCTCGTAGGGGATGCCGCGGCCGCGATCGAGTTCGAGGATCCAGCCGGTGATGTCGTCGAGGAAGTAGCGGTCATGGGTGACGATCAGGATCGTGCCCTTGTACTCGATCAGGTGCTTTTGCAGCCAGGCGATGGTCTCGGCGTCAAGGTGGTTGGTCGGTTCGTCGAGCAGCAGCATGTCGGGCGCTTCGAGCAGCAGCTTGCAGAGCGCGACGCGGCGGCGTTCGCCGCCCGAGAGCGTGGCCACCGGGGCGTCGTCGGGCGGGCAGCGCAGGGCCTCCATCGCGACGTCGATCTGGCTGTCGAGGTCCCACAGGTTGCTGGCGTCGATCTCGTCCTGGAGCTTCGCCATCTCGTCGGCGGTCTCGTCGGAGTAGTTCATCGCCAGTTCGTTGTAGCGGTCGAGGATCGCCTTCTTGCCCGCCACGCCCAGCATCACGTTCTCGCGGACCGAGAGGGTCTCGTCGAGCTTCGGCTCCTGCGGCAGGTAGCCGACGCGCGCGCCCTCGGCGGCCCAGGCCTCGCCGGAGAAGTCCTTGTCGATCCCGGCCATGATCCGCAGCAGCGTCGATTTACCGGCGCCGTTGA
>JAUIAU010000027.1 GCA_030425185.1 Alphaproteobacteria bacterium | reverse complement strand
CGGCCGCAGCCAGACCGACGCGGTAGAGCTCGGCCAGGACGAACGAGGGGGTCGGAGCCGCAGCGCCGGCCAGCAACGTCCCGGCACGGTTCGTGACGATCGGCTTCATGGCCAGCACCAGCGCGCGGCCGGCCTGATAGGCGGTCGTCGCCGGCCAGTCGCCGCCGTCGGCATCGAAGCGGCCGAGCGCCTTGGTCAGCACCAGCAGGCGGCCGAGCGTCGGCACCGCGTCCTGGGGCTCACGGTTCGTGATCCGGTCGACGGACAGCTCGGTGACGACCGCTGCGGCCATGTAGGCGCAGAGGCGTTCCGATTTCGCGCAGACCAGCTTGTCGGCCACGGTCGACGGCAGGCGGTCGGTCAGGCCGCCGGACCCATCGGTCCCCGCGCATCCGGCCAGGGCCAGCAGGGCAAGCGCCAGCAGCGGCGCGGTGATGCGCTTCATGGTGATCTCCATGGTGATGATGATCAGGAGCCGAGCGCGTACCGGCGGTAGATCTCGGCGAAGTGCGCGGCGTCGGCCTTCCCGAGCGCCGAGTTGTAGATGGCCTTGTATGCGCGCCCCATGGCCTCGGCGTCGTCGGCCGCGGGCAGCGGGTGCGGCGACATCCAGAACTTGCAGCGCGCGATCGCCACCGCGAACGCGAGGTTCGTGACGACCTGCTCCTCGACCGGCTGCGGGGTCATGATCCGCTCGACCTTGGCCCGCAGGTCGGGTCGCTTGCGGCAAAGGTAGCGGCCCCAGATGTCGTCGAGGGTCGCCGGCTCGATCTGCATCACACCGAGCGCCGGGCCGCCGCCGAGCTGCACCAGGAACCGCAGGCCGGACTCGGCAATGGCCGTGGTCAGCATCAGGCGCTCGGCCGCGGTCGAGTGCATGCCGACGGCCGTCAGGGTCGGGCGGACAACGAAGGTGCGAAAGTGGGTCGGGTCGAGCATCAGTCGGCTCCCGTCTGCCGGCCCTCGATCCATCGCTCCAGGCGCGAACCGAGTCCTTGGATCGCGTTCTCCAGCTTCTCGAACCCGCGCTCCATGTGCGCGGCGCTGGCGAAGCGGCTGGCCGCGTCCAGCTTCCAGGCGTTCAGATCGTCGTGGAGCGCCTTGACTGCCTCCCGGTGCTCCCGCCGGCACGCCTCCGATTCCGCGTGCCGCAGCCGGGCCTCGCCGTCGATCTTCTCGTGCAGCCGCTCGACCTGGTGGCGGTGCCGGGCCTGGATGTCCCGGACCCACCAGATCAGCAGGCCGCCCAGCGGTACGGCGCCCCACCGCAGCAGCTCCCACCATGCGTCGAACGTCATGCTGCCTCTCCCCAGCGGCTGTGGATCAGGACGGGTCGGCCGGGGCCGTGTACTCGATCTGCTCCCAGCCCTCACCCGTGGCGACGACACACGCCGGACCGCCGGGCCGGGCCACCAGCACCGTCCACGTCTGGGTGGCCGCGTTGCTGTAGACGGTGACGAGACTGCCGCTGGCGGCGATCCCCCGAGCCGTCACGGTCTCGCCGTACTCGCTGGCGAGGCGCTGCGCGATGTCGACGGGGTTGCCGCAGAGAGCCGGCATCTGGGCCGACGCGGGGACGCACGTCAGGACTGCCGCCGCCAGCAGGGCGGCGCGAAGGATCAGGCGCATGGAAGCCTCCTGTGGTAGAAGATCGGGATGCGATGGATCGCCGCCCTGCTGTGCCTGCTGGCCGCTCCCGCGGCGGCCGAGACGTGGACGGTCAAGCTGCGGGCCGGCGTCGGCTACGACGGCGACACTCTGTGGATCCTGGTGCCCGAGCTGCCCGGGCCGCTGCGCCGGATGTCGGTGCGCGTGCTAGGCGTCGACACCCCGGAAATCCGCGGGAAATGCGAGGCGGAGAAGCGCAAGGCTGCCGACGCCCGGGCATTCGTGCTGCGGGTCTTTCAGGGCGCGGCGACCGTCACCCTCGACGTCATCGGATGGGACAAGTACGGCGGCCGGGTGGATGCCCATGTGCTCACCCCCGACGGCCGAGACCTCGCGACGCTGCTGATCGAAAGAGGGTTGGGGCGGCCCTACGACGGCGGCCGGCGCGCCGGCTGGTGCGACTAGCCTACGACCCGTTCGCCGGCCACGCCCCGACGCTGTCCACGCTGCCGGCGGCGATGTCGATCAGGTCGAGCGCGGCATGATCTGCTGCATCCTCGACGGCCTGAATCAGCGCCCACATCTGCCGGACGGCCGCCGCCTTGTAGGCCGCTGCCGCCGCGAAGAACGCCTCGCACTCGGCCTGGGTCATGGTGACGTTGACGTTGGCCGCATCCCGCCAGAACCCGCCGTGCGCGTCCGTCACGCCGAGCGCGAACAGACCCCCGATGGAGGTCATGTTGCCCTGATCGGCCGTTCCGATCTGGTAGGTGTGCAGGTCGCCCGGCGGATCGCCCGGGATGCGGTAGGCGAAGCCGCCCTCGACGATGGCGCCGACCTTCGCCTTCGCGGCACCCTTCATCGCCGCCTTGCGCACGGCCAGGTCCTTGGTGGCCGTGGCATAGGTCCAGGTCGCCGTTGCCGCCTCCAGGTCGATCTCCGGCGTGCTGCCGAGATCGCCGCGGGTCTCCCCATCGCCCAGGGTCGGCGTGACCAGGACGTCATCCAGGATCACCCAGCCGGCCTTGAAGTTGCCGGCCCCATTCTCCGCCGGTTCGGCCCGCATCGCCGCCGGCCAGCGCGGGCGCGACCACTTCGGGTCCGCCACCCGGGCCAGCGTCGTCGAGGAGACAATCTCCTCCTCGTAGCCGGCGTCTGGATCGTCCGGATCGACCGGCACAAGGCGGGTGACCACGTCGACCGCAATCCCGCCCGCGCCATCGTTGGCCGTGCCGTCCCAGATCGTCACGCTCATATCGTCACCCTCAGAAGCTGATGTCGACGCTGGCCCGGACGGGCGTGTCGTTCGCGAACGTGCCCTCGCCGGCGGTCAGGTTGCCGCCGCTCAGCGTGGTCGAGTTCTCGTCGACCCACGTCGCCGCCGCGCCGATCGAGACCGCCGACGCCGGCGTGTAGGTCCACGACGCCTTGGCGAACGCCGCCGTCATCGAGTACACCGGCGACGTGCCCTGGCGGATCGACGTGACGAACCGGATCGGGCTCGACAGGTACCGGTCGATCGACAGCGTCCCCACGACCGTGCCGTTCTTGTAGAACACCAGCGACGCCCCGCCGCCGCCCGGCGCGACGATCACGCCGAGGCCGAGCAGGTCGGTCGAGATCCACGACGAGAGCCCCGTTATCAGGACGCTGCCGTTCCACTCGATGTCGCCGTTCGCCCGCCAGCCGATGCAGGTCGTCGTCTGGCCGAGCCGGGTGCCGTCCGTCGGCAGGGCCGAGCACACCCCGATCCCGCACGGGTCCATGCTGGTCCCGGTGTCGGTCGCCGGCTGAAACTCCGCGTAGTACATGGTCACGCCGTTGCCGGCCGCGCCGGATGTCAGGATCGCCGGCATATCAGCCTCCCCGCACGCGCGACGCGGTCAGGGTGCCGTCGACCTCGGGCGGGTCGATCACCACCACCGTCTTGGTACCGGCGGCCTGCGAGGTCCACACCGGCTCCACGCCGTTGTCGGAGAGCCAGGCGTCGAGTGCGCGCGAGGCGCCGACCTCGATCATGCCCTTGGGCTGGCCGGGGTTGACCTGGACGTTGCCGATATAGACGCCGGAGCTGCCGTCGCCGCTATATGAACTCTGCGAAGTGTATAGGCCAACTTGCACGGTTGTATTGCTGCCGGAAGTATTTGGTTGCCCAGTCAGGTCGAACCGCCAGCAACCATTGTCCAGCGATGTTGCAAGTCCGGTCGCGCCCGCAGCGTTCCCACCGTTGGCGGGGCCGAAAACCGTCGCCCCGGTTGCGGGGTTGACGATCCATTTCAGTTGATTTGCAGATGCCCCTGTGTCGTGCAGGAGTATTTCCAGGTTGCGACCATCCCCTGCATCTCCTGCGATAACGCTCATCGTCAAAGTCTGGTTGGGAGACAACCCGGTCACAGACACATACCGGACATGCTGCCCACTGTTAGCATCCTCCACCATCTTCTGTAGCGTTGTCCGCCCATCGGGGCCGGTGGCGGCGTTCAGCGTCAGCGACGTGTTCGTGTCCACCCACGGCCTCGTCTCTCCCGCCTCGGCGGTCGACTGAAGATCGGCCGAATAGGTAAGCTCGTTGCCCTTCTGGATCGTCAGGTCCCGCCCGCCGCTGCCGCCGACATCGTTGTCGATCTCCAGCCGCCAGCCGTTCGGGACATAGGCGCCGTTGGCGTCCGGCTCGCCGCCGAACACGTTGATCGTGTGGTCGGCCGTCAGGTTGAGGTACAGGAACTGCTCGCCGTCCACGGTCAGGTCGGTGGCGGTCGAGCCGGCGGACTCGTTGACCGAGAGCTTCGACTGGCCGGCGGCGTGGGTCTGTACGACGCCCCGCAGGTCCGAAACGCCGGACACCGTCAGGGTGGTCACCGTCGCCGTGGTTGCGGTGAGCGCCGTCACCGTCATACTGGTGATCGCCGTCGACCCCAGCAGGTTCGCGACGGTCATCTTCCGGGTGGCGCCAGCCGTGCTGTCGTGGATCACCACCAGGTCGTCCATCGCGACCGTGGTCTCTGCCGGCTGCGCGGTGATGTCGCCGACGTTGCCGGTCTCGCCCTTGTCGCCGGTGCGCGAGAAGGTGAGCGTCAGGTTCGCACCGTCGGCGAAGGGCGTCGTGGCCGAGTAGTCGACCGCCGCCACGGTCAGCTTCCGGTAGCCCGTGGCGCTGGTGACGGCGGTGAGGTTGTAGACGATCCACTTCGTGTTGTCGTCGCGCTGGGTGAGCCGCAGCGTGCCCTTGATCGTCGAGTCGGAGTCGTCGAGCGTGTCGATCAGGGCGGTGATGTCGACGCCGTTCGCATCATCGGCGTCGAGATAGATCGTGGTGGCGCTCGCCTGGGTCGCGTTGTTCCAGGTCAGCTTGCCGTCGCCCGGTGCGGCGTCCGCCGTCGACCCGGTCTCGGCAGCGTAGGCCATCGCCACGCCGAGGCCGCCGATCTGCCCGACCTTGGTGTTGATCTCGTTCACGCCCGCGACCCACAGCGCCTGGAAGCGCGGATAGGCCGTTCCGCCCACCGAGACGCTGTCCAGGTGCCCCCGGTCAACGAAGTCGGTGTCGGTGAAGGTGACGCCGTCGAGGGTGACGCTCGTTGCCATGCTGCGCTCCTAAGCCACGACTTCGCGGAACTGGTAGGTCGTCTTGAAGTAGCCGTAGGTCGCCGCGACCAGCGGATCGAGACGGTCGATCGTGGCGACGAACGAACGGCGGTGACGGTGGGTGGTGTCGTCGGGATTCCAGGCGACGAACACCTGCTTCGACCGGCCTAGCGAGTAGACCTGGTCGAGCATGTTCGCCATCGCCTCGTCCTCTTTGGCGAGGCCGAATTCGAAGGTGATCGTTCGGCGCTTCTCGCGCTCGTCGTAGTAGTCGGCGCCGCCGAGCGAGGTGGTGCGGATCGACTCGTCTTCCGCCGCGATGCTCGACCCGTACCACGCGTTCATGGTCGGCTGGTAGCCGGACGCGACCATGAACCGGCCGAGTTTCAGCCGGCCCTCCGCGGTGTTCCCGGTGTCGTTGATCTGCACCAGGATGTACCGACCGACCACCGGGGTGTCGAAGATCTCGAACCACGGCACCGGGAAGACCAGCCGGTTCTCGGCGGTCAGCTTGCCGTCCCAGAGTTCGGCCGCTTCCCAGAGCACCGAGGTCAACGGGTAGACCTCGCGATAGACCAGGCTGTCGACGAAGCTGCCGGCAAGGTCGGTCAGGGCGGCGTCGGTGTAGACGTAGGCCGACACCGTGGCGTCGGCGCTGAGGTTGTGCCAGGGGATCGCCATGCCCTTGATCGACCGGGAGGCGCCGAGGTCGACCAGGAACTGCGTCGCGTCGGTCGAGACGTCGAGCGACCACGCCTCCTCGGCCTTCCGGTCGGTCGACAGGTTCGACAGCGGATAGTCCGGCAGCCAGAGACCGTAGTCGGCGGAGTAGGCGACCGTGTAGTACGTCGCCTGCCCGAGGTCCGGGCCGAGCATGAGGACGTTCGCCATCGGTCAGACGGCGAAGTAGTTGACCGTGATGGTGGTGTTGCCGGCGTAGGTGCCGGTCGACGTCACCACCATGCGGATGCGATCACCGAGAATGCCGGAGCGGCATGTGTTGTCCGATGGGGCTGCGCTGATATCGACCGCGCTCGTCACCGCCGACGCCGCGAGGCAGGTCAACTGCTTCCTCGCCGTCGCGGTGGTGTTGTTGAACCGCGCGATCTTGATCCAGGTCGAGCCACTGTCGAACGACGTTTCGATGTCGGTGTCGACATCCGTCCCGCCGGACCCGTAGCTGAACACCGCTTCTAGCGACAGCCAGTCCTTCGCGGTCAGGCCAGTGACAGTCGCCACCACCTCGCCGGTGAGGGCCGTCGTGATCGTCTGAGAGCCAAGCTGCGGCATGGTGCTATCCCCACAGGACCAGGGTGGTGACGGAGGCGTTCGTCTGTTCGTCGAGGTCGTCGACGATCCCGATGACGCGGAAATTCCGGGTGTCCCAATCGAAGCGGCCGATGGGGATCGAGACGGTCTGCAGCAGCTTCACGGCCGCCGCGGTTTCGGTCGGCAGGTCGATCTCGACGATGAAGCGCCGGACCCCGAACAGGTCGACGATCCGCGCCGCCGCAGTGGTGGCCTGCGCCTCCGTCGTGAACAGCGTTCGCCGCTCGAACGGCTTCGCCAGCTTGTGCTTGGCCTTGATCGCGCTGTTGTCGTTCGCGACCTGGCGGTTCTCCAGGGCGGCGTAGGCGCGATAGGCGTCCGTGGCCGAGCCGGAGAGGTCGTCGCCGGTCTGGACCTGCCAGTTCCGGCGGTACAGCACGACCGCCTCGCTGATCGGGAGCGGGCTGCCCGGCTCGTCGCCGGAAAGGATGCGGAATCCCTCGCCGTTCGAACGGAAAAGCTGCCAGTCGTAGAACGTGTGATCCGCCTCGAGCGCGGGCGCTTCCAGGCGATCGAAGGTGAACACCCCCGTCCGGTCGTCCGTCCAGGTGGCGAAGGCGCCGGCCAGGATCTCGGCCATCACGTCGCCGATGCGGTGCTCGGAGGTGTCGACCCAGTAGCCGATCGGCTCCGACGCCTTGCCGTCCAGGGCGTCGACCCCGGCGATCTCGCCTTCCGAGACGCCATGGGCCAGCAGGATCCGCTTGCAGAGCTGGCCGGCCGTCGTGTCGGCCGAGGTGCCCTCCTGGGCGGTGACGGTGATCGTGCCGGCCGGCGACGACTCCAGTCGGATGAACCACCCCTCGGCCCCCGAGTACCACCAGAGTTCCCCGGACGGCCCGGTGGCGTGCGTGAACGCCGCCCAAGTCGTCTTCTCGACCTTGGTCGCCGTGAGTTCCGCGCCCTTGTCGTAGACCGCCGTCGGCGCCGCCCCGGTAATCGAGATGGTCGAGGCGTCGGAGAGCTGGAAGATCACCTTCGAGGTGTTGACGAAGGGGACCGGGACGCCCTCGTTGTAGCCGAGCCAGATCGGCTTGTAGGCGTCCTTGAGGTCGCTCGCCGTGCCCTCGACGCCATCCGGCAGGCTGTTGTCTCCGGCATAGCGGAGAAGCTGGATCGGCAGCGAGGACAGTTCCGCCTGCCGGTTGCGGAGCTGCAGCGTCACCGCGCCGTCGCTGTACGTCGCCAGCGCCGAGGTGCCCTGCAGGTACAGTTCCATCTCGTCGAACGACGGATCGCGCTTCCGGCCCGTCGATGCGTCCGTGACGGAGCCCTCCTCGCCCCGCCAGAGCTTCACGACCTGGCCGTCAACCCCGGCCAGCATCAGATCGTCGAGACCGCCATCGCGGCCGTTCAGCCTCGCGACGCCGAAGTCGACCGCCGGCGCACCGGTGACCGATCCTCGGCCGAAGGCATGCCGCTCGAAGTTCCCCGGCTTGATGATCCGCGGCATCCACCCGGCCGGCAGGCCGACGATGGACCCGGTCGCGAACGTCCACGTCCGGGTGCCGCCGGCCGCGTCGGTCGCGCCGGTCTGCTGAAGGGCGTACATGCTCACGCTGCGACGGGCCTCGCCGAGTTGCGCTCGGCGGTCGACGCCATGCGCTTGGTGGCGGCGTTGCCTTCCATGACCGCACCGGCGACCCGGAGCGAGCCGGCCGCCGTGGTGGCCGCCACCTGCCGGCCGCTTTCGCCGACGGCGGTGCGCAGGCGTTCGACCTCACTGCGCAGGGCGCGCAGTTCCGACACCATCGCCGACCCACCGCTCTGGTTGGCGGCGAGGTTCTCCAGCATCCGCGAGTGCGGAACGCTGAAGATCCGCTCGCCCGGCATCGCCCACAGCGGCACGCTGTCCATGCCCGGGACGCCCCCGGTGACCAGGCCGCCGTCGGCATAGCCCTTGGCGCGCAGGTAGGCCTCCACTGCCGGATTGCTGGCCCGCAGCGCGTTCAACTGGCCGCCACCGAAGGCGTCAGGCGTCGGCAGCCCGAGGCTGATCAGGTCGTTGTAGATCCCCTGGTTCTTCGATACCTGCCGGCCGAAGTCGAACCCGCCGGCCGCCGCGATCTGCGCCGGGGTCTGATTGGTCAGCGATCCACCGAGATCCTGGATCGCCGTCTCGATGTCCCGCATCGCGTCGAGCTGCTGCTGCTCGATGCTCTCCTGGCGCAGCGCCGTCGAGTTGAGGGCATCCTGTACCCGGGCGAAGTCGGCGAGATACCCGCTGGACGATGCGTAGTAGTCGCGGCTCGCCTGCAGCAGCGTCTCCGACAAGCTGGGGAGCTGCTGGATGGCGTACTGCGATTCCGCATCGTTCGGATCGCTGTCGTTGGCGACCGCGTAGGCTTCTTCGAACTGCCGGCGCGCTTCATTCAGCCGGTCGAGCGGCGACAGGGGCGACAGGTCGCGGTTGACCAGCAGCGAGTTCGCCGCCTCGCGCAGCTTCTTCGCATTGTCGTTGGCGGCGTCGGCGAACCGCTGGTGCTCGTCATAGAGCGCCTGCATGCTCGTGACCTCGGTCGTCCGAACGCTCGCCAGCGCCTGCTCGTTCAGGATCGTCATGACGATGGCGCGAGCACCTTCGTCAACGATCTGGCCGGACTTGAGGATCTCGTTCAGATCGGCCAGCGACGCGCCGCTCAGCGACTGTCGGACCTGGGCCTCGAACAGATCCTGCACCGGATTGGACCGGTCCTGCGGATATTCGATGCCCAGGGCCGCCGCGTCGGACAGGTTCACGTCCCGCGCGTCGGCAAGCCCCTGGATGGTATTGATCACGCCCAGGCCCCGGGCCGTATTGGTCTGCGCCTGGATGCTGTCGTTGAAGTTCTGCCTCGCCTGCGTCCCGGCGGTGTCGAGCAGATCGGAGATCGTCTGGTCGACGTCGATCAGCGCGGCGTTCAGTTCAGGGAAGGCCGCATTCGCCGCTTCGATCTGCTCGTTCCACGCCTCCATCGGACCGCGCAGGGCCTCGATGTTCGCCTTGGTCTGCATCCAATCGAGCGCTGCCGGGCCTATGACCTGATCGGCCGTGCCAGAGACTTGCTGGCCGAGAAGATCGAAGGCGGCGGCGCCGTTCTCGACGGCACGACCGATCCGATCAAGATTGTCGGCGTAGTTCTTCGACTGTCCGGCAACCTCCTCGCTGACCGAGCGGATCCGCGTGACGATCTGCAGCGGGTCGCTGCCGGAGGTGAGCTGGTCGAACTGGTCGGTACCCGACTTCACGAAGGTCAGGTCCCGGCCGCCCTCGCCGCCGCGGACATAGACCCCCTGTTCGGTGATGGTCTTCGTCTCCTGGCGCGCGGTCTCGGCCGGGAACAGCTCCAGCGCCTTCGCGAAGTCGTCCACGATCGGCTTCGCGTTGGTGTCGACCCAAGTCCTGGCCGCGTCCTGTGTCGCGACGGTCTGCTGAGCCAGCGCCAGCGTGTTGGCGTCCACCGTCCCGCCCAGGTCGTCGATCGCCTTGTTCAGGCGCTCGAAGTGGTCGGCGAACTCCAGGTCGGCCAGCAACTCCTCGGTCGTGGTGGCCGCACTGTTGGATACCGCCTCGGCGAGCGCCGCCGAGTCGAACTTGAAAGCTTCGGTCACCGCGAACTTCAGGGCCTCGAACATGGCCTGCTCTTGCGACAGGCCCTCGGCCACCCGCTTTTCCGCCTCGCCGCGGATGAAGGCGTTCACCTCGAAGCCCTGCGCCCGGCCGGATCCGCCCTCCGGGCTGGCATAGTTCGCCACCCGGAACCGCAGCGACTCCTCGATCGTCGCGCTGAACCGGTCCGCGGTGTCCGCGATCAGGTCGGCGATGGCCTCCGCTATCGGGCGCATCGCCTCGCCGTTGCCGCCGTTGTCGGCGGTGAACGGATCAATCCCAGCGACATCGAACGCCTTGCGGCGGCCGAGGCCTGGGCTGAAGTCAGCGATGCCGACCGGGCCGACCGTGGGACCGCCGCCGAAGGCGCTCATCAAGAGCGGAAGTGCGATAGCTGCGATGGCAGCTATCGGGCCGGCTGCTCCGATCAACCCTGTGCCCAGCGACGTCGGAGCGAAGCCACTCCATCCACCAGCAATGAGCGCGTTTGTTTGCGCCGCCGTGAATGCCGTCGCGCCAGCTCCAGCGCCGGACAGAAGAGTTGGGCCGGCGGCAGCGCCGATCGAAGTGGATAGGCCGAGCGACGCCCCGAACGACGAGTTCACGATGCTGCTGGCAATCCCACCTGGGCCACCGCCAAATAGATTGGTGATCGAGGACAAGGAACTGAGAGGATTGTTCCCTCCGGAGGCTCCGCCACTGGAGGCATCAATGGCTTGGAACGCTCCTGACAGAGTGGGGCGCGACTGGCCGAAGACGCTGTTGAGTATGGGGTTAATGACGGCCAGTTTGAGCGCCGTCTGGATCATCTCGGAGACGACGGCCTTCCAGATGTTCCCGAGCTCGACCATATCGAGCTTCCCGGTCGCCAGGCCCTGCGTGATCGCCTCTCCGATCCGGTCGAAGGCCTGCACGCCGGCATCAGCGAGCGCGTTGTAGGAGTCCTCGAGGAACTTGTACTCGGCACGCTGCCGAGCGATCGCCTCGGCGTTGCGGACATACTTCCGCTCGTTCTCGGTAAGAGCGTCCCCCTCCTTCTTGTGGAGGTCGATCATCGCCTGCGCGTGGGCGATCTGCACCACGCGCTGTTCGTTCGACGCCGCGATCACGCGGACCTGGGTCTCGAGGAGCTGAATCTGCTCCTTCTGGTCGATCAGAGCTGTGGCGACTGCGAGGTCGCGCGCCGCACGCGCCTCGTCCTCGATCGCCTTCGTCTTGTCCTCGATGATCTTGCGGAGCCGCAGTTCCTGGTCGGCGCTCGCATTCACCAGCGCCTGGCGCTCGGCGAGCGTGGCGTTCTCGACCTTGATCTGGGTTTCGGCCTTGCGCTGGGCCTCGGCGCCAATCAGGGCGGCCGCGGCGACCATCTGGCGCTGCGATGCCTCGCGGGCGAGCTGGTTGATCTGCTTCGCGCTGCTCTCGATGGCCTTGTCGACCTGGGCGGATAGCAGTTGACGCGCACGCATCTCGGCGTCAACGCCGGTGCGGAAGTTGTCGTTGGCGGCCTGGCGCTCGGCTTCCGCCTTCTGGCCGGCGGACGCAGACTGCAGATAGGCGTCCGCCACCTTCAACGTCTCGGTGGCGTTGATCGAGAGGATCCTGTTCTGATCCTCGATCGCTACATTCAGAGCGATCACGGCGCGCTTGCGGGCTTCCTGGGCGATCGCTACGGCGTCCCGCTGATCCTCCGGGCTGCCATGCTGGGCCTGATCGAGCGCCGTCAGGTACGCCTGTCGCGGGCCACGCTGCGCCGGGTCCAGGCCGGCCACCTTGCGTGCGATGCTGGTCTGTTCCTCGCTCGCCTCCAGGGTCGTGCGAAGGGCTATGAATTCGGCGGCAGTATCCTCAGCGCCGAGTTTCAGGCGCTTCAGGATGTCCAGTAGCTGCGGCAAGGCACCCGTCGACAGATCAGCCTCGCTCAGGCTGTTGATCTTGTCGGTGACCATCTGGATCGCGTTGGCGAAGCGCAGCGACTGATTTTCGAGCTGCTCCTTCTTCGTCGCGTAGTTCTCATACCCGCGGGTCACCAGCTCCAGGGCCTTGGTTTCCTCGCGGAACTCGGCGGCTGCCTTGGCCGAAGCGGTGGCGGCGTCCTGGACGAACTTCTCGCCCTCCAGCCGGGTGATCGTCCTACGGATGTTCTCGACCTCAGCCGGGTTCGAGAACCTCGGGCCGACGCGACCGCCGCCGGCCGTCTCCTCAGCGAGGCGCGCCCTGGCGTTCGCAAGCTGCTCCTCGATCGTCGGGCCGCGGCCGATCCCCTTCGACTTGTCCCAGAACAGGTCCCAGAGGTCTCCGACCTCCTTCAGCCGGCGGCCGAGCCAGGTCAGACCGTCATCCGCGATGTTCTTGATGTGATCGTTCAGCGCGTCGGCGAGGACGACCTGCGCACGGGTCCGATCGCCCTGCTCGGACAGGACCCGGATGTGATCCACCTGGGCGACGGTCAGGAAGTTGTAGGCGTCGTCGAGCTCGTTCGCGGCCTTGATCGGGTCGGTGAAACTCTTCGAGAGCGCGGCCCCGGCCTCCTCGGCGCTCTGGCCGGTGACCTCGGCATAGTCTTTCGTCAGCATCGTCAGCTTGGAGATGACCGAGCCGGAAATCTTGCCGGTGGCGGCCATCTCCACTGCGATGCTCCGCGCCGCGCCAGTGCCAATGCCACTCGCCTCATGCGCCGCCGCAGCGATGTCCTGCAGGCCCTGCGCGGTCAGCCCAGCGGCGTTCGCCGTCATCCTGCTGACGCGCTCGAACTCCTTCATCTCGAACACGCCCTTGGCGAACGCGACCACGAAGGTGCCGACGACGGCCACGACACTGCCGATCACCCCGGCAAGACCGAGCAGGGTCTTGAAGGTCAGCAAACCGCCCTGGATGAGGGCGCCGAGTACCTGCGCGCCCTCCATCACGGCGACGTGGAAGGGGTTGATGCCGGCGGCCAGCGCCTGGAACGTGTTCACGCCGGCGGCCTGCAGTTCCAGCAGACCAACGCGGTTCAGCCGGAAGGCATTGGTGAGCACGCCGACCTGCCGGGCCTGTTCTTCGATCCGCAGGTTCCCGAGCTCGACGCTAAGTTGCTGCATGGCGGCTCGGTGCTGGTTGGTCGCCCGAACGGCCTCCAACTGATTGCGATCAGCACGCTTCAACGCGGCGGAATAGGCTTCGAACTGCCTCTGGGCCGCTTCGACGAGCCTAGCCTGAGCCTGCTGCTGCACCCCCGAGTGCATGACGGAAGCAGTGAACGACACCACCTGGCGTTCAGCAGTCGCCAAGGCCCGTTCCTGCTGGGACTGTGCCGCGATCCGCCGGTTAGCGGCCGTCTGCGCTGCGGCGGCTGCTGACGCCTCTGCTCTCGCAAGTTCGGCAAGCGCTTTCTCATGATCTCGTGCCGACTGAATCGCATCGCGCTGATCGCGCTGCGCAGCCTGCATGGCCGTCCTCTGATCGATCAGCCCCCGGCTGAAAGCGAGCGTCTTCTTCCGCAGTTCATCGGTACTTAGAGCAGTGCCCGAAATTGAATTTGCGTAGTTATTGAACACTTGATTGTTGCGCGAGATCGCTCGGCTCTGCTCCGCAAGTGAAAGAGACGAATTCTTAATGGTGGCATTGAATGCCTCTGTCCGGTTTGCTGCGGCAATAATTGCCAGCTCCGTTTTCTTGACAGACTGCTCGAAAACCTTGGCGCTCTCCGCAGCCGACTTCATAGCTGTGGCATTCTTGTCTGCTGCCGCAGCCGCCGTGGCGGCCATGCGATCGCCGCCCGCGGCCTGCGCATAGGCCCGGTGCAGATCGTTTGCGGCCTTGGCCGCGTCGATCATGAGCTGCCGGATGCGCTGAAGCTGCTGCTCCGTCGCCTCGGCGTTCTCATTCTCGAAGCGGGTTTTGATCACGGGAGTGGCCAAGCAGACCTCCAGAACGACGAAAGCCCCGGCGATTGCTCGACGGGGACTTGTGGTTCAGGCTGACACCTCCACTTAGGAGGGTGTCATGCGAACTCTTTGGATTGTCTTGATGGTGGCGTCGCTAGCGACTGCGGCGGATGCCCGTCAGCCGAGCGAGGCATATTGTTCTGATAGAGCCGATCGACTTCACGCTATGTCTTCGAACGCATTGGATAGCGCCCTGTCCATCGCGAAGGGAGCGCTAGCAGCACGCGATCAAATACTGGAATCTGACGTCCGGGTGTCTGAAGTATCTATGTCCGCCATGATCTCAAGCGCCGACAGTTTAGCAAAGGCGCTGAGTGAGTTTTCCAACGCACTTAAGAAGTTAGAGTATGAAATTCGTGTGTGCGAACCTTGGCAGTAAGGCCGCCCCGTAGGGCAGCCTCACCCGCTCCGGTCCCGGTGCCACGCCACGTAGGCCGTGTCCATGGCCGCCGTGACGTCCAGGAACTCGTCCAGGAACTGGTCCATCTCCAGCGCTTGGACATAGGCGATCTTCTCGGAGATCGGGATCGGGTTCGGCGAGCTGAAGCCGGCCGACCGGCCCTTGCTCAGCCGCCAGAACCCGATCCAGATCCAGTCGTGGGAATCCGGCCACTCCAGTTCGTTCAGGCGGGGATCGATCTCGCCGGTCTTTTCCGCCTTGGCAATGAGCGGCCGGTAGTGCAGGTCGAGGGGGTCGTCGTCGGATCCCGAGTAGGTCAGGACGACTTCGACGAGCCCCGCGAACCTTTTCCCTTCTCGGCCACCTCCTCGGCCTGGAAGTTCGCCATGTCGCCGGCGATCTGGACGATGGCGACGCGGAAGTCCTTCAGCTCGATCAGTGCCTGCTCGGCAGCCTCGACGCTGTAGGGGATCGGCGTGCCGTCTACCTCCTCCATCCCGTCCCAGTCGAGCAGGACGGTCTCGGCCAGCACCCGGGCGTTGCGCTTGTCGAACTCGTCGGCCTGGGCGCCCTTCAGCCGGCCGGCCGACGCCGCGCTGCGCAGGCCGTGCGGCAGCTTGTTGTAGGCGCGCTGCCAATTCTGGTTGCCGAGGCGCGCGACCTTCACCCGGCCGCCGTCGCCGAGATCGTGCCACACGCCTTCGGTTTCCAGATTGGCATTGGTCGCGTACTCCTGACGGAGTTTCATGGGGAGCTACTCCTGGTCTTGGGTTGGGGTTACGACTCGAGCCAGGCCAGATCGCCGGCGGCCGAGAACGTGACGGAGGCGGTCTTGACCTGGCCGGCCGAGCCGCCGAACGGCGTGTAGTTGCCGAGCACGACCAGGACCCGGCGCTGCGGGTTGGTGGCCGAGGTCGACGTGGAGCCGTCCTTCTTCACCTCGAGCAGCACCGAACCGCGGGTGGCGACGGCCGCCCGGATCGTGGCGTCGACGTTGCTGGTGGCGAAGCTCTGGTTGAAGTTGATCGTGCCGGAGAGCTGGCGCAGGCCCTGGACGCCGATGTTGGTGTCGTCGCCCATCGCGGGCGAGTTCAGCAGCTCGAAACCCTCGGTCCAGTCGATCGAGGTGACCTGATCGGACAGGTCGGTCGAGTTCAGGATGACTTCGGCGCCGAACCAAGTTTCGCGGTTGCCGGCCATGGCGATGCTCCTTTCGTGGATAGCCCGCACCACGCGGGCACGCGGATGCGCCGCCGCTGGCTGCGGACGGCGGGGTTAACCGGCTGGGCCGGGATCAGGATTGGTCGAAGAGGCCTTGCGCGATCTCGGGGCCGACGATCGACGCTTCGGCGTAGATGTCGGCGCCGCGGCCAGGGGTCCAGCCGACGTCCTCGTAGTAGCCGACCGCGGTGCCGATCTCGACCGGCTCGCCGAACTGGATGTCGGCCAGCTTCGAGAGTTCGTCGACCCGGGTCGGCTCGATCAGGTGCTCGTACTCGCCGGCCGCCGGGTACGGGCTTCCACCTCGGGCCCGCGGGTTCAACTCGGCGTCCTCGAGCCCGCCGATGCCGATGCGCTGGTTCGCCGCCGCGTAGCCGCTCCAGACGACCGTGTTGTCGACGATCATGTTGAAGGTCTGCGACACCACCAGCCGCATCATCTGCCGGCCGCGCTCGTAGAACTGCTCCTCGGCCATCGCGTCGAAATCACGCTCCAGGGCGGCGATGTCGTTCGGCGCCTGCATCAGGCCGTCGCGTTCTTCGTCATCTTGACGACCAGCATCCAGAGCACCCGGCCGTTCTCATCATCGGGCAGTTGCCGCGGCTCGCCGGCGGCGACCACGTCCAGGTAGCCCGAGATCGAGGCGCCGGTCAGGGCGTCGCGGATGGCGTAGACCTTGTTCCGGCCGAGATCAGCGTCGGTCCAGCGCAGGCGGATGGTCACCATCGGCGACCGGGCCTCGCCATTCCCGCCCATATCCCGGGCGAACGGCGGCGGGCCGCCGGCATCGGCCGCGAACACCACATTGGCAGGCACGTAGTCGCCGGCCGGCTGCAACGGGCCCCGAAAGGCGTTCGTGCCAACCGTCAGGCTCAGACCGGCAGCGGCCAGGAACGTCAGCAGATCGTCGGCCGGACTGCTCACAGCATCGCCTTTCGCTCGTAGTCGGTGCCGCGCAGGTTCGGGGTCTTGCTGAACGCCTCCACGCGCCAGGCCGTCGCCGGCGGCGAGGTGTCGACCGAACTCCCTTCCAGCAGGAAGTCACCGGTGGCGACATCACCTGCGAGATAGACGACGGCGCGCGAGACCTTCTCGGTCCCGTCGGCGCGCGTGAAGATCTGGCTTGCCTCCTCCCAGCGGCCGAGGATTTCCGTCTTCGCCCAGGTCGACGGCTTGCCGGAACTCCCGACTGCGGTCGGCGTCCACCGGGTGATGGTCTGGCTCAGATTTCGCACAGGCCGGCGATCCACTCGGCGATCAGCGCGTTGGATCGGCTGATCGTCTTGTCGCAGTCGTGCCGCATGGCGTCGCAGCGGCAGAAGTTGTCCGGCACCGCCCAGGTCACGAGCCCGGTGTCGAGCATGGGGTCGACCAGCACCTCGGGGCAGTTGGACCGGCCGTGGCCGCCCAGGATGCACAGGTGCGGCGTCTGGCTGGCGATCGAGAAGGGCAGCAGCCACCCGACGCCACCGACCGCGGCCCGCGCCGACCACATCAGGTCGATGAGGTCGGCCACCGACAACTCGCCGCGGATGAAATACTCGTCGGCCGGCGGCATCGTCCCGACCAGCACCTCGTTCACGCCGTCGATGTCGGCCACGCAGATGACGTGGTAGCCGGCGTCCATCAGCGCGAGCGCGGCCGCCTGGACGTAGGCCGGATCGGGATTTCTGGCCGTGTCGGGCCACTCGGTCCGGCGGGTCACCGGCCTGACTACGGCGACCCCCTGTTTCGGGGCCGGTCCGTCCGGGCCCGGGAAGGAGCCGGCCGGGTGATACCCGGTCCAGCGGCCATCGATCCGAGGCTGCGGAAGGCTCAGCGGCAGCGGGAGGTTCGTCGCCTGGGCCGACTTCGCCATCGCGACCAGCATGGAGTCGCCGCGGTCCCAGCACCCGGCGTAGTGGACCTTGCGACGGCTGGCACCGGCCGGCTTCTCGACCCACAGGCTGCCCGGCTGCGCGTCGATGTTGCGGGACTGGGTCCGAAGCGGCGACGGGCTGCGCAGGAACCGGACGTCCATGTCGCTGTAGAGCTGCGGCCACGGGGTCGACAGGACGACGTCATCCTCTCGCGCCAGGGCCGCCACGACGGCCCGCTGGTAGACCGAGTCCCCTAGCCCCTGCATGCCCTGGACGAAGATCATGCCGCCGCCCGATCGCCCATCAGGACCGAAATCGCGTCGACCAGATCGCCGGGACCGGTCCGGGTGACGTCGAGCGCCCGGTAGCTCCGGCCGACCGTGTCCGGTGGCACCGTGTTCGTCCAGAACGGCTTCACGAAGTGGTCGTGGTACAGCAGGGCGGTCGGGACACCCATCGCGGCGCCGACGATGGTGTTGCCCGCCGGGAAGCCGACGATGCCGGCCGCACCGCGCAGCAGCCCCAGCATCTCCTCGACGCTGGTCTGCCCGGACAGGTCGACGACGTTGCCGCCGGCCTTCGAAGAGAGCCCGCCGACGTCCCACCGCGCGCCCATGATCACCACCGTGCGATCGCGCGACAGCAGGTCGAAGGTCTGGCCGATCTCCCGGGCGCCGAAGTGCGCCACCCACTTGTGATAGAACCCCCCGTCGACGAAGAACGCCACGACGTACTCGCCGAAGCGCTGGCGGTATCCGCGTTCGGCAGCCCGCTCCCCCAGAGACCGCCACGCCGGATACCGCCAGGCCACCGGCGCTGCCGGCTCCGTATCCTCGAGGCTGTGACCGGCCCCGAGGGTTCCGTTGAACGACACCAGGAAGTCCCGATCCTCGACACCCGGAATCACCGCCCGGCCGTCTTGCCGGTAGGCCTCGTGGAAGGCCATCCGGTTGCGCGCCTGCTTCACGGTGCCCTGGTAGGCGACGAACGGCGCCAGACGGACGAAGTCCGCGGCCCGGTTCTTGTCCTTGGCGTCCTCCAGCCAGACGTCGACGACATCGCCCCAGCCGTAGAGCGACATCAGGCCCTGCAGCTTGGCCAGCGCCCAGTAGGAGTCGCCGATGCCGGGCGGCAGGATGATCGACGTCCGCTTCTCGGCCGGTGCGACCGCGTCGACCAGCCACTTGCCCGGGATCGGGTGATCGTGATCGTGGACCCGGAATCCGACCGCGGTCAGCAGGTCGAGGAGCCGGTCGATGTCGAGGAGCCACAGGTGCTCGACCGGCTTCCAGTGGTGCCGGCCCTCCGGTGCGACGAAGTCGGGGAAGTCCAGCAGCAGCCGGCCGCCCTGCTTCAGGATCCGGCGCACCTCCAGCAGCATGCCGATCGGGTCCGGCGCATGCTCGAGCACGTCGTGCATCGTGACCACGTCGAAATGGTCCGTCGGGAAGTGGATCGACGCGAGCGGTCCGGTGTACGTGTCGTCGGGAGCCGCGGATGCACCTTCCGCCAGATCCTGGCCGACCGCTTCGATGCCACGAGCCTTCGCCTCCATCACGAACGCGCCGTTGCCGCCGCCGATGTCCAGCAGGCGGGCACCGGCGGGGATGCGGTAGTAGTCGAGCCGCTTCTTCGCCACCTCGCGATCATGCTCCAGCGTGTGTGTGTAGCAGCCGTCGTGGTAGGCGGTCCGATACCAGTCGGCGTACTCGGTCTCGGTCATCTCGACGTGCTGGTGCAGGGCGCCGCAGTCCAGGCACTGCTTCACGGCGAGGCCGTTTCGCTCCAGGGCACGGAACCGCGTTGCGCGGCAGAGGCAGCGCTTGATCAGGTCCACGATCGGACCCTCCTCGGTGATGTCAGCGGGAGAGCAGTGTCGGGTCGACGAAGGAGGCGAGCGCTTCGCGATCGACGGTCATGCCTATGGCCGAGAGGACAGGGGCGATCTGATCGAAGTCCCCGCCGGCCAGCCGGGTAGAGCTCACGTCGAAGCCGCCGACGATGGCGCGGACGCGGTTCATCTCGGCGTGGTGCGCCTCGGCGATCGTCAGCCAGTCGTCAAGGTCGAGCTCGGCGCCCGGGTCATGGCGTTCGGCCGAGCGGGCGGTGACCTCGATGTTGCGCCGAACGAAGACGAAGACCGGATCGAATGGCACCCACACCGGCCAGGTGAAAGCGTTGGCTTTCACGATCCACGGGCCGCCGCGGTAGCCCTCGCGGTCCTGAACGGATCGCACGAAGGTCGGCCAGCGCCGCGGCAACCTCATCGGCTGCATCTCGTGATAGATCGAGCCGGGGTAGAGCCGGCCGAGCGCGCCGTTGAGCCGCAGGTTCTCGAAGTAGCCCCGGGGGTTGTGGTCATCGGCAGGGCGGCAGACCCCGGTCCAGAGCCCGTGCAGCGCCAGGCTTCCGGTGACCAAGGAACTGCCCGACCGCCCCATGGCCAGGACGATGATCGGCCTCACACGAAGTCCTTCAGGTCTCCGAAGCGGAACACGTCCAGAGCCGACCCGGGCGTGCAGTTGACGACGTCGAACCCGCGGCCGGCCAGTTGCGGGGCGATCTCCCGGTAGGGGCCGAGGTACATCTGCTGATAGGCGTGGGCCGGGATCGGCCGGGTGTGCCGGCTGTGCCAGTTGTGGCCGTCCGGCGCCCTGCGGAAGTCGTACCCGAGGAGGACGGCGCGCCGGCAGCCGAGCTTGTGAGCCAGCAGCGGGCCCATGATGCCGGCGTCGTTGCCGTAGCCGATCCATCCGGGCCGTTCGTCGACGATGCTCTGCCGGCCCCGACGGAGGTGGGCCACGCCCGGGAGCTGGCGGTTGGCGAAGATGGTGCATTGCAGGCCCGGGAAGCGGCGGAACTCGTCGCCGTACTGGTCCCACCAGGGCCCGTCGTTGAAATAGGCGATCTGCCAGGGGCCCGGCTCGATCGGCGCATCGTCGCGCCAGAATTCGACGCCTGGGCGGGCATACCACGAGTTGTTCAGGGCGATAACGCAGCGGCCGACCAGGGGGGACAGGTCGACCTCCCGAAGCGACGGGCCGCCGCCGAGAACGAACGCCGTCTCGCCCTTCCAGAACGGCGTTGGTTCCCAGTACCGCTCGACGGGCATCAGAGCGCCTCGATCGTGGCGCGGTACTGGCCCATCGTCGTCAGCACGCCGGAGGAGTCCAGCAGCAGTGCCGTCTGACCGTACCGGGTGCCCTTCAGGGCGAGTCCCATGAACGACCGGAAGGTGTCTTCCGACTCCCCGGTCTTGGTCTTGGTCAGGCCGCCGCGCTCCTCCGTCATCAGGACGAAGTGGGCCGCCAGGTACAGCTCGATCTTGGTCAGGCGCGCGGCCGACATGCCGGTGTCGGCGAGATCCTCGTCCACGATGAGCGTCGCCATGTCGATGAACGGCGTCGTCACATCGGAGATCGAGGTCTCGACGATCACCTTGACCTCGGCGCTGGTGACCCTGGCGGCCATGGATCAGGCCTCGTTCCCGGTCATCAGAGCTTCGGCCTCGGCCTTCGAGAGGCTGCGCTTGTCGTGGACCTTCCGGCCCTCGGCGTCCTTGACGACGTAGCCGACGCCGGCGCTCTCGACCGAGTAGGGCCGCTTGAACTCGACGTCCTTCGGATCCTCGTCCTTCGGCTCGGCCGGCCGGGTCGTCACGTCGATCACCGCCTGGGCGTCGGCCTTGGACATCGGCGTCACGTTGATGCGCCGACCATCGCGGCCGATCAGGTCGCAGGTGCCGTCATCGTGCTCGCGCAGCCGCAGCGTGGCGACCTGGTCGACGACGCGGGCCTCCTGCTCGAGATGCTCGTCGAGGGGCTCCAGCTTGGCGCGGATGTCGCTGTCCATCATGGAGCGCGGGAACGTGATCTCGTCGCCCGGGCCATAGCGGCGCTTGCCGACGTAGTGTTTGTGGCCGGGCCGGATGCGGTAGCGGAATTCCTGGGGCATCGTCGTCTCCTCAGACGCGATACGGCCCCCGGCCGGAGCCGGGGGCCGCACGGGGGTGCAGGTCAGGGATCAGGCGGTCACGCCGCCGGGCGCAGGTGCACGATGCCGCACTTGCCGTCCTTGTCGGCCTTCAGGTACGGCAGCATGCAGGCCATGCCCAGGTAGGGCTCGACGAACGTCTCGTTCTGGATCAGCGGGATGACGGTCGGCCGCAGGCCGTCGATCACCTCCACGGTCTCCTCGGAGAGGTTCAGCAGTACCACGTTGTCGTCGGACAACTGGTCGATGACCCGGATGTCCTGGATCGCCTCGATCTCCAGCAGGCGGGCCCGGATCGTCTTCGGGTAGCTGGAGCCGTAGTCCTCGTCCAGCTTGGACTCGTAGTTGTTCGGCACCAGCAGCACGAACGGGCCGTACATCCGGTCGCCACGCGCGGAGTCCAGCATGTCCATCACGTCGGACAGGATCTGGGCGCCGGTCTTGCCGGAGGTGTCCCAGTTGACGGCGAGGTCGACCGTGTTGCGGTTGGTGAACGTGGTCAGGCCCTGGACGACGCCCTGGGTCGACTCCACGGTCACCGCGATGCCGGACGCGCCGTTGACGAACACGTCCTCGACCTTGTCCATGACCTTGCGGAGCACGGTGGTGATCGTGGTGGTGTCGATCGGCTGACCGTTCTTCGCGGCGGCCCGCAGCATCCGGATGCCGAAGCTGATCGGCTTGTGGATGATCGGGATCGGCAGGTAGACGTCCGAGAACGTCATCCGACCCTCGTTGCCGCGGCTGGTCGGCTCCATGGTGATGTCGGCCGCCTCCATGTCGCTCGCCTTCTGGGTCTGGAGAACCGGGGTCCCCAGGAAGTCATTGAGCGGATAGCGGAGGCCCTGCGACAGCAGGTAGCCGGTCAGCACGAGACGCTGGCGGGCGATCTGCACCACGCGGGCGTCGATCTCCTTCCAGGCATCCTCCGGGAGGGTGCGGTCGTACTTGCGCAGTTCGGCCGGGTCGATGCCGTTCTGCATCATGACGGCGCGGATCGAACCGGCTTCCATGCCGGTGAGAATGGCCGGATCGCCGGCCGGAACAATGGCATTCATGTTCGGCTCCTTCAGGGACGGCCGGTGGCGGCCAGATGGGAAAACGGGGGAGGAAGGGCGATCCGGATCAGACGATCTGGATCTTGATGCGGCTGGTCGAACCGCTGGTCGTGACCGCCTCCAGCGCCTTGGCGACGATCTGGTTCGGGACGTACACGCCGGTGGAGTCCTGCACCCACTTCTGCAGGGTGCCGTCGCCGGCCGATTCCAGCAGGTCGCCGATGACGATCGTCTGGGAGTCGGCCAGGATCGCGTAGACCCGATCGCCCGGCCGGAAGGTGCGGGCGATGACGGTGTCGCCGGACGCATAGGCGTCGGTGATCGTCTTGCCGAGCGTGGAGTTCTCCAGCGCGAACGTCTTGTCGTTGTTGCCGGACTGGGTCGCGTGCTTCTGGAACTTGTCGGCCGAGGTCAGCTCGACCAGGTGGCCGGGCGTAATCGCCGCGGCCGCAAGGCGTTCGTCGGTCTGCTTGTCGGCGGACCGCAGGTTGATGGTCTCGGGAGTCGCGGCCATGGGGCCCTCCTGTCGCTATGCGGCTGCGCCGCAGGGTTGTGGCGGGTCAGGCCGCCTTGGGCTCCAGCGGATCCCGGCCACCGAAGGTCACCGGGGTGTAGCCGGGGTTCTTCGGCTCGGGCTGGCCGACGCTGCGCGGAGCGCCCTGGCCGCGGAAGTCGGCCGGGGTGGCGAGCTTCGCGGTCTTCGCGAGCAGCGGCGTCTCCATCGCCTCGAGCTCCTCGCGGGTGAAGGTGTCGCCGGCCTTCAGAACCTGCTCGATCAGGCCGTCGCGCTTCGCCTTGAGTTCGGCCTGCCCCGCCTCGAACACCTCGCGGATGCCCTTCGGCGCCGCGGCCAGGTACTCCTCGGCGGTCTGCGGCACCTTCGGCGGCGCGGCGTTGGCGGCCAGGTTCGCCTCGATGCTGGCGATCCGGTCCTCGGACAGACCCGACAGGTACTCGGTGTCGGCGTCGGTGAACTGGCTGCGATCGTGCGCGACGATGGCGGCCACACGCTCCTGCATGGTGGTCATGGTCTCGGTCTCCTGCTGGTTGGTGGTGACAACCACGTCGTGCCAGGTGGTCTCCCGGCGGACCGGCGTCATGTCGCCGGAAAGGGTCACGGGGCCGCCGGGCGTCACGCTGTAGCCGCGACGGACCAGGGTCATGTCGTCGCGCTCGTAGATGACGTCGCCGGTGAGGATCGAGCCGTCGGACGGCATGATGTCGATGATCCACGGCCAATGGTCCTGACCTGCCTCCTCGAGGGCCATCTGCAGCGCCTCGCGCAGATCCTTCATGCCCAGGTTGGCGGTCAGCTTCGGGCGGCCGAAGGCCATTTCGGACAGCCGCGCCAGCAGGCCCTTGGGCTCCATCATCACGGCCATGACGTCGCCGGCCGGCTCGCCGTGCAGCAGGACGGCGGTGCGGCGCGCGTTGAACCGCGGCGCCGAGATGTCGACGGCCGGCAGGCCATCCGAGTAGGCCAGCCGATCGATCGCGCCCTCGGTCCCTTCGGGCAGGCGGTAAATGTGACGCTCGGCCGGAACGGATTCGTCGGTCACGCGCTCCAGCGCGATGGTGGTTTCGGTCATGGAAGCCTCCTTGCAAGTACCGCAGGTGCCCCCGCAGGCGCAGGCGGCGTTGATGCGCGGCGCGCCGCAGCCGTCCTCGACGCTGCACGCACCCGTCGTCTGGCTGTCGAGGATCGCGAGGTGGTCCGGCCACACGCCGGCGGCGACGCGGCCGTAGGACTTCCCGTTGAACATCCCGGCCTCGGTTTCCTCGGCGACGAAGGCGCCCATGGACACCTCGACCGGGTCGCCGGACTCGAGCCGGTCGACCACCGTCGCCCGCTCGCCGTCCAGGCTGGCGATCAGCGCCACGTCCAGCCACATCTCGGACTTGAGCCGGTTGTCCTCGACCTTGGTGTTGAACAGCAGCCCGATGGTCTCCTGGGCGTACACCTCCGGAGCATTCGCCGAGACGAAGCTGCCGTCGCGCGTCGGGTGGTTGTAGACGACCGGCTTGCCGTCCCAGGAACTGGCCGCCTGAGCGAGCACGCCGGCCCGGTACAGGGTCGGCGCCGCCGAATTCGCCCCGTACATCACGCCTTCCACGACCATCACGACCGGGACGACGCGGTACTCCTTGCCGGCCATGGTCTCGGTGCGGATCGCGTCCGGGACGGCCGTGGCGTGGATGTGCAGAAGCGACCGGCCGTCCTGCTCGACGCCGGTCCGGAAGACCTGGGGCATGGCTTACTCCGGTGTCGCTGCTGGGTTCTGCGGCGGCAGGGCCGGGAGGCCGATCTGCTCGCGCCACTCGCCCGGGGTTAGCGGGTTCTGGCCGGATGCCTGGGCCTCGCCGAATGCCTTGGCCGCCTGCGCGAGCCGCTGGCCGACCTGGGCCCGCTCGCTGGCGTTCATCGCCTGGAGCTTCGGCCAGCCGGCGTAGTAACTGCCTGGATCCTTCAGCGCGCCGACCCCGATCAGCCGGTCGATCAGGGCCCGCAGGATGAACGGCTCGGCGAAGTTCTCGCGCCGCTCCTCCATCCGGTTCGTCCAGGCCCGCTCGTCCTGGGTCGATCCGAGTTTCCCGGCTTCGGTGCCGATCAGGATGCGCTGCGGGATGCCGGTGGTGCCGGCGATCAGGGCGATGCACGCCTGCATGGCTTCGGCCGGTCGCGGCTGGTCGGAGCCGAGCACCTGGGCCGTGACGCCCTGCGTCTTGACCATCCTGCGCAAGTTGTCGAGGTACTCGTTGACCTGCGTGTCGAGCGCCGCGAAGTCGGCGTCGGTGAACTTCGCCTCCTTGTCGACGTTCCAGACGATGCCGCGGTTCGCGCCGTTCCAGTACATCTCGCCGGTCGACCCGACGATCTTCTCCAGGTCGATCAGCCGGTTCATCACCGCCTCGAGGCGGGGCGTTCCGAATATCTCGTCCTCGGTCAGATCATCAGCGACATGGACGACCCGGGACCAGTGCACCTCGGCCTGCGAGGAGGCCGTGAAGAAGCTCTTGATGCCCGACCCCATCACGTCGGCCGCCAACTGGATCGTGTAGACCGACGGCAGGCCGAAGCGCGGGCTTTTCGGGTCGTTGTCCCACTGCGTCACCTTCGCGTGGGACTCGCTGTAGACCGACAGGTAGAGGACGTCGGCCTCGTTGGAGAGGCGGCCGAGCGGCTGCTTCAGATCGCGACCGTCGCGCGCCCCGATCAGCATCACGCCGTAGCGGCCGATGCCGGCGAGGCGATCGAGGCGCTTGCAGACGGAGTAGACGCGGAGGCGCCTCTGCAGGGCGGCCCAGGACTGCTCGAACGGCGTCGAAATCTCCGGGTTCGGGTCCTGCCACACCTCCGGCGGCTTCTGCCAGGTGCCGTCGGCCGGTGCGTTGACGACCCGCTTGGCGATGTCCTGGTAGCGGTACTTCGCCCAGTAGAACTCGGCGGTCCGCTCCCGGACGGTCGGATAGCCCAGGTTCTCCCAGACCTTCCGGCGGCCGTCGAACAGGTTGCCGTGGCCGAAGAACGCGAGGCGCAGACGCTGGGTCACCATCGACAGCGTCTGCAGCACGTTGAGGGGGGTGGTGTTTTCGGCCATCAACTCCCCCAAGCCAGCCGGACCAGCTTCGATGCACGCGCCGGAGCGGCGGCCTGCATCATGGCGTCCGCGTCATCCGGCGATGGCATGCCGCGGGCCTCCATCTCTTCCTTCGACTCGATCTGGATGACTTCCTGGCGGCCCAGGTTGCGCGTCCGGTAGCGGATCGACGTCAACTGGTTGATCGCGTTGTCGGAAGCCTCTTCGTCGATGTCGATCTGGCCCTCGCGGAAGGCATCGCGGAGCGACCAGTAGGCCTCGGCGCGCCGGTTCGCGAACCGCTCCGGCTCGTTCGGCACGTTCTGGCCGTTGAAGGCATCGATGACCGGTCCGCGGCCGGCGGCCTTGACGTTCTCCCGCAGGATGTCGGTGACGCCGCCGCCGACGCCCGAGTCGTCGACCCTCAGTTCTTCGGCTTCCAGTTCGGTCGCGAGTTTCCAGACCTCTCGCGCCGTCTCCGGGATGCTGAGGCCCATCTTGCGGAGGACGCAGCGGTATCGCCGGCCCTCGCGCATGTAGGCGACGGTCCGGTTCCGACCGTACCGGGCGACGTCGACCGAGAGGATCCGGGGATCGCCGGGTTCGAACTCGGCCGCCTTCGCCGTCTCGGCCCAGGACATCCGGATCAGCGCGTCGTCGGCCTGGTCCGGGAACCGCCCGAGCACCTTGGCGATGTAGAGCGGCGATTCCTCGCCCCAGTCGCGCTTGCGTTCCTCGACCCACTCCAGGGTCGTCAGGCCCGGGATGACGATCTTTCCCGACTTCACGTTCGGCGTGTCGAACGCCGAGATGTGAAACAGGCCGACCGACTTGTTGAACCGCTCCAGGTCCGCCGCTTCCTTCGCGAAACCGCCGGTCGGGTCGGTCGGGTTGCCGATCGACAGCACCCGCGGCATCGCGGAGGACGTCAGGCCTTCGATCGCCTTCCAGATCGCCATCGGGATGCCGGCGGCCTCGTCGAGGAGCACCAGGATCTCCGGGGCGTGGATGCCGGACACCGCGTCCGGGTCCTTGGTCGTGAAGCCGAAGGCGTACCACTCCGGCTCGAGCTCCCATCGGGTCGTCAGAACCTCGCCGCCCAGCGGGATCAGCGCGTTCTCGTGCATCTGGCGCATGTTCGCCCAGATGATGTTCTTGACCTGCCGGAAGCTCGGGGCGGTCGTGGCGACCTTGCAGCCCGGGAACGCGAGCATGAACCAGAGCGCGATGCCGGCGGAGATTTTCGACTTGCCGGCGCCGTGGCAGGACGGGACGCAGGTGCGCCGGTTGTCCCGGACGCTCAGCGCGATGGCGATCTGCAACTCCCAGGGCTCGATGCCCAGGACATCGCGGAAGAACCAGACCGGGTCGCGGCGGATCCGCAGGGCAATCTGCGCCTGCTCGGAGAAGCCGTGTGTGCCCCGTCGCCGCCGGCGCTGCAGGTTCACTTCTTCCCGCCCTCGACGACCTTCAGGGTCACCTCGCGGGTGTTGGGGTCGATCACGCCGCGGTCGAGCAGTTCGGTGGTGCCCTTCCGGGCGGCTGCGGCCAGGCCGCCGATCTTCTCTTTGTTCTCGACGGCGTCCGCGTTCTTGCCCATGCGACGGCCGGAGCCGCGGAAGATGTGCGGCATCAGGTTCGTCAGCTTGAACTCGAGGTGCTGCCGGCGCTCGCGCAGCGCCTGGATCCGCTGGGTCGTGACCGTTGCCGCCTTGGCCGTGGTCCGCGTCCCGGTCTTCGCGGGGTCCTTCTTGACCTCCTTCGATTCCTCGAGCGCGGCCTTCAGTTCGGCGTCGAGGTCGTCCATTTCCAGGTGGATGGCGGCCTCGCGCGCCGCCCAGTACGCCTTGGAGAAGTCCTTGTGGTCGTCGCTCCGGGTCCACTGGGTGAGCCGCCACAGCGCCGGCATGTCCGGAAGCCAGCAGACCTGCTCCAGCGTCCAGCCCTGGGCGATCAGGTCGCAGATCCGCTCGCCGAGCTTCTTGGTGTAGACCGTCGGGCGGTTGCCGACCGGCGTCGGCTTCAGGCCCACCGGCGGGAGCTCACGGCCGGCGGCGTTGAAGCGCGGGATGTAGATGGCCGGGTCGCCGCTTGGCGGCGGCATCGGGGTCTCGGCGGCCAAGTCCGGAGCGCCGGCCGGGCGTCGGCCAGCCCTGTGCGACGGCCGCGCCGCCCATTCACCGCGCTCGACCCGCTTGCGGCCGCCCTTGCGGACCGCGGTCTCGCTGAGGCCGTGGCGCTTCGCGATGTCCATGATGGACAGCTTGAAGTTGTGCCAGTCGACGCCGATCGCTGCCCAGTCGTTGTTCGGGGGCGTCACGGCGGTCAGTCCGTCGACTTGCCGGCGCTCGACTTGCGGCTCGCGGCCCGGCCGGCGAAACGCTCAGAGGCGGCCTCGGCCGGATCCTTCGGCTTTTCGGCGTCGAGCACGCGCAGTTCGGCGGCGGCCCGCTGCTTCGCGGGCATCACGCGGAACGATCCCGGGGCGAAGGTCTCGCCGAGCATCTTGGCGTCCTCCTCGGTTGCGAGGCGCAGGGCCTTGTCGCGCGGCCCGAAGAACACCTTCTGGCCGACCCGCTGGCCGCGGGGGTCCAGCATGAGTGCCAGGACCGCGTCGTTGATGTGCTCGACCACGTAGCCGTCCATCTTCACCTCCGATTTCGCGGGAGTTCCCAGCCTTGGCCGGTACAAGTTGCCCGCCACCCGGGGTTACCTCGTATCTACGGTCGCCCGAAGGACGTCAGGGGTGACGACCGAACGAGGAGGCTGGGCCTTGTGTTCGCGAGGAGTCCCGAGGTCGCTCCCGTCGACGTCCCCGGTGGGTGCGGCGCCCCTGATCTGTCAGGCCGGTCGGATGTCGCGCGGCCGGCCGAAGGTGAGCCCGATGCCCAGCCACTCGACGGAGCACAGCGAGCAGGTGTGGGTGCCGTCGGTCTGGCCGTTGATCGGGTCGAAGAAGTCGGCCGGCTGGCCATCCCAGGAGCACGGCACGCGCTCGAAGCCGATGAACGGGAGGATGTGACCGAACAGCAGCCAGCCGAAGAACATGGGGCCGCGGCCCGGGCACCACATGATGGCGCTGCGCTTCATGGCGCCAACCGGCCGACCACGAACCCGAACGCGAAGGCGGCGATGCAGAAAGCGGCCGCGGCCTTGTACGCGCAGTGAAGTGCCTCGACAGGAACCATCACGCGCCGCAACCTTGCTGCCATGCGGCGGGCGTGCTCATCGCCCGAACTGCCTCATGATGGCGGCCATCTGATCCGCCTTGGCGTCCAAGAGACCGTCGAGCCTGTCGTGAAGCTCAGAACGGGCTTGCGTGACGATGTGAGGGTGTCCGTTGATCAGATGCCCCTCGAACATCTGGAGGGCGCCATCGAACAGAGCCTTGGCTGCAACCGAGCGGAGCGCCTCCGCTTGTGCGACGGGCTTCGCGGGGTCGGTCATGACATCTTCCCCAGGACCTCACCCAGCACAGACCACAGGTGCACCGCCTCCATGCGGGTCACGGTGTTCTCGAATGCGGATGATGGCCCCTCTGCGCCGAACGTCACGGAGCCACTATCATTGACGCAGACCTGAACAACGATCTTGCGCCCGTGCTCGTTCGTGAAGTGGCTGCTGAGAATGTGGTCGGCGCACATCACCTGATCACCTTCGGATGCAGGCGAAGCGCTGCGATCTCAGACCGCAGGGCGTCGATGTCGTCCTTGGTGGCGAGCGCCGGCCCTTCGACCTCGCTCAGACCGATTTCGCCGGCCAACAGTTCGAACACCGGGCTGAGGCAGTTGCCCTGCACCTCGAAGTCCAGGGTGTCGCCGTCAACGTTGGCCGGGTGAATGTAGAACCGCACCTCGCCGCCGGGGCCGCGCTGGATGCGAAGCTGGTGGTCGATGACGCCCTTGTGCTCGGCGTCGACCAGATAGGTCTCCAGGGTCTTCATCGCATCGCCCTCATCACCGCGGCCAGATGGGCGGCCTTCGCGTCCAGCAGCGCGTCAAGGCGGTCATGCAACTGCGAGCGGGCCTCAGCGATGATCCGCGGGTTCGCCAGCAGGACATGGCCGTTGAACTGCGTCATGGCGCCGTCGAACAGGTTCTGGGCGGCGAGCGATGCGACGCACTCCGTCACCGCCGCCTTTGCCGGGTCGGTCATGGGTTCCTCGGGGGAGATGGTGCGGCATCGCCGCGTGGGGGAGTATCGAGCGGGCCGGTGCTGCTCATTGCCGGCGGGCCTTGGCGCCTACGATCCGGGTTTCGCTCCCGGCAGGCCCACGCCGCTCGAATGGTTGCTGGGGCGGGATTCGAACCCGCGGCCTCCAGGGTATGAACCTGGCGAGCTACCGGGCTGCTCCACCCAGCGTCATCGTGATGTCAGGATCGCCAGGAGCGCTCTGGCATAGCTTCGCACCACGCGGGAAACTCAGTCCCGCCGGGGCGCCCGGGGCTCGGCCTTACGGCTGCCTACACGGATCGACGCTCGTCCAAGGCCACAAGGTGTGGGCGAGGTTTGGTTTTGTCAACACAAGATGTGCATTCGCACACCACAAAACCCCGAACGCCTCACCCCATGGCGGCTTCAACCACCGACGTCACCCGATAGTACCCGTTGCCGAGGTCGACCGCCTCGGTCTGCCGCCCGATCTGGCCGTTGTAGGCGAACCGCATATCCCGGCGGTCCGAGTAGACCACGCAGGTGACCGGACCGTCGCCGATCTGGTAGTGCAGGTCGCTCGCGTTGATCTTGGGTGGGGCGAACCCGAATGCCCGGCCGTAGGCTGTCGGCTTGTTCTGCCCCGCGGTCACGGCCGGGAGCACGGGAAGGGTGACCTGCGCGGTCGACCCGAGAAGGAACTGGCGACGATGCATGTTCAGGCCTCCGGCAAGGTGTCGGCCACGGCATAGAGGGTGTTCTGCACCTGCATGAAGATCCGCACGAAGTCTTCCGACGGCCCATGGAACGGGTACGCGAGATTCGTGTACCGGGTGCTCAAGGGGCCGACACTCTCGATGGCGGCGACGTCTCCGGCAAGCGCACGCGACGCGGCGTCCTCGAACTCCCGCCGTGCCGCGTCCAACATCTCCGCCGGAGATATCGTCCAGTCTCCGCCAATGATCCTATCGGCGGGGCCGACCAGGAACGCTCCGCTTGCTGTGGCCGCTCCGGCGCTGAGAAGGAACTGGCGGCGGTTCATGGCTTGTCCTTGGTCAGGGCGTCCCAGGCCGACCGCGGAATGTCGCCGGCCTCGTCGAAGATGATGAAGTCGGGATCCCGGTGCAGACCAGTCACGCCGCCAGCAGGCCGCGCGACGCTCTTCCCACGCCGATCCCGTTGTTGCAGCAGACGGAGGAAGTACCGCTGCAGCGGCGTGACAGGAGGAATTCCAACCGCCTCAACGAACGCCACGGGGTCGTTCTTCATCCGCTCGGGGTCAGCCATCGCGCCCCTCCGCCGGCACGTACCGCCGGCCGTTCACGATCACCATGTCCGGGGTGCCCAGGTTCGCGCTCTGGATCGACAGGCAGCTCCGGTCGCCGCCGGGCGAGGCCGGGTCGAAGCCGATCATTACCGGGGCGCGCATCAGGCGCTCCGTCTCGGCGTTCACGCTCCGGAACGCTTTCTGAACCGCCGCCAGCTCTTTCGCAGGAACCTCGCGTGGTCGCATCGCGCCAGAGCCCAGCTCGGTGAACCACCGCCGGAGTTCCGCCTTGCTCTCGATCACCACCCGCTTCCCGTCCGACGCCATCGCCTCAGCCTCCGTTCGCCGCCGACTCGTAGTCCGCCATCCACGGGTTCGGCTCGTGCGCCCAGTCCGGAATCTTCGGGAGCGGCGCCCAGGCGGTCGGTCGCAGCTCGATCTCGACCTCGCCGGTCTCGTAGGCCGTCGGGCAATCGGCAACCCACATGCTGCGCGACGGCTCCCAGCGTCCAATCCGGAACAGGTGGTACGGATCGAACACGATCCGCGGGGCGTCCTTCGCATCCTCTGACATCGGACGCATCTGGTCTGCGGTCAGAAGCCCGACCTCCCGAGCAAACACCGGCCCCGGTATCGGCGGATCAACCATTCGTCTCGGCATCCTCAGCCCTCCTGCGGCGGCGCATCCGGTGCCGCTCCCGCCAACTGCCGGCTCGCACGCTCCATCGCCGCGACCAAGCCGCCCTCGTCGGCCGACAGCATGTCGCGCTTGGCGTACAGCCCGTCGATCGCCTCCCGCAGCGTCGTGATCGCCGCTGCCGCTCGCTCGCGATGCTCGTCGGCGCCGGGCTCGAGCCCGGCCAGTTCGTCCGGGGCAGGATAGGCGCCGCGGATCTCGACGAACACCCCATCGGCGCCGGAACCATGGTTGATCGTGTGGGCGCTGACGTACATCGGAGCGCAGCCAGGCTCACCCAGAACCTCGATCCGGACGATCGGCGGTGGAACCGTCTTGAACCGATTGTCGCTCATGCCGCCACCATACACCAATCCGCGCCCTCAGTCGGACCGCCCGACCTTCTCACGCTGGAAGCACCGCACCGCCGCCGCCACCGGGCCCGGCACTGCAACCTCGCCCTTCACCCACCGCCGAACCGAGCTCACGTCGCACTCGAGATCCTTCGCAGCCTTCGACTGCCACCCCCAGGTGCCGTACAGCGCAACCAGGGCATCGCGGAGTTCGGCGCCGGTCATCGGCACCTCGATCTCGATCCATCGCTGCGCTCAGGCATCCACAGCCCGAAGGTTCCGGGGAATGGCCCGAGATACTCTGCCCCGCCAGCCTCGCACGCCGTCCGCTTCGGCCACCCCCAGATTGCGGCAGAGCCGAAGAAGACAGATGCGCTAAGGGCAACCGCGACGACGATCGAGACCAGGAGAGTACGAACCGGATCTTCCATGACCCGAAAATGCGCTCACCTTGCGCGGAAGTCAACCGGATCAGGGGCCGTTTCGACGCTTCTGACCCCCAGATCGGCACCACCTTCTGGTTGAGCGCCGAAAACCCAAGTGACCCCTCCATAGGAGACCTACCTTCGCGCGAGTTTCGACGAAAAATCCCCCGGAATTTCCCCGCGCCGCTTTCCCGGCCCCGCTCAATCCCCGAATCCTCGGCCCTAGATCCGATCGCCCGAACCCGCGCCGGAACCAAGTCGCGCCGAAATCCGTACCTCGGGCCCGAGTTCCCTGGAATTTCCGGAGAAGTGCAAAAAATCCTGGGTTTTGAGGGGGATAGTGCACGGGGGGTAGTGGCGCAGGTTTCGTGCCAATTCGGCAGCGGGGAGCCCTCAAGCGGATGCAAGGAAAACGGTGTTCTCTTGCATTTCCAATGGGTTGCGCCGCGAAGCTGGCGTCGGATGCGAGCGACGGCTGCCGGCCTGTCCGTTTTGCGATGTCGACGTCAAATCCATCGCGCGAGCGACAACAGCGAGCGTCGAGCACAGCAGGCGCCCTCCCCATCCCATCGCCTCGAGACGCGCAAGATTGTTTCGCGATGGTGTTCGTGTGCTGGTGTCCTGCTGTCCTCCCTGCTGTCCGGCTGGTGCCGTAGTGGTGGGGAGGTGGGGGCGGTGGGGGTGTGGCGGTCGCAGCGTCAGGCGTGGCGCGGGGTTGCGGGCGGTGGTGCTGGTCCGGTGGCGTGGTGGTCTTGCTGTCCTGGTGACGGGCAGACCGGGGGCCTGCGGCCTGGGGTGCGGGGTGCCCATGGCAGGGGATGCGGGGCGATGGCGTGCGGGTGCGGCTGTCGCCGGTTCGATGATGGCGAGCCGCAGCGGAGGCGGGAAGCGGTGCGGGCGGGCCGGTGCTGTGCGTCTCAGGGATGCGGCTTGGCGGGTATCGTTTCCGGCAGGGCCGCATCCGCTGGGGCGACGATGGCCGAGCAGGTCAGCAACCGGCGGCGCATGGCTGGCCATGTGGCGATGCGGAGCCATAGGCGTGCGGCGTCCGCAGGATCGTCCCAGGTGATGGTGCCGTGCACGTTGGACGTGACGATGTCGACGACTGCGATGTGCTTGGATCCAAGGTCGCCGGGAATTCGGGACGTCTTGCTGGCAATCGCCGACGCCAGGTTGTCCAGGCTCAGCCACAACTCGTTGAGGTCTCGCGTTGCGTCCCAGCAGTCGATGCGCTCGGGCAGTTCCGCTTGCGCCGGTGCTGTGGTTAGGCAGGCACAGAGCACCAGAGCGGCACCGTATCGTTTCATGATTGTTCTCCCGCAATATAGCAGATGCTCGCGCGGGTTGAGGTTGAAGTCCAGTCAGGACGGTTTGCGAAGGCGCACGCCGGGACCGGCCCCGTTCTCTTCGATGAACTCGATGCCGGCGGCTTCGAGAGTGCGGCGGACGGCATCAACGTTGTTGGCATAGCCGGGCGCCTCGCCTTCGGCCCCTTCCATGCGCTTGAGCGTCGGCACAGAGATGTTCGCGGCCTCAGCCAGATCCCCCTGCCGCATGCCTAGGAGCGCCCGCGCCGCTGCGATCTGTCTGCCGAGAAGCGTTGATCTTTTTGTATCGATGTTGGCCAATGGTATTGACTTTCGTGTCTGTGTGATCTAAATGTATCGCCAATGACCGATTGTTCAAGCCGAGAGGTCGATATGTCAATCCTTCAGACCACCACCCGCATCGAAGACCTGTCACGCGGCCGGCTTCTCCCGGTCGAGACCGACGCGATGGAGCCGACCCTTGCCGAGCGCGGCTACGCGGTCGTCGCGCCGTGCGACCGTGTCGCGGCGGATGCGGTCTACGTCCTGATGTACGGCGGCGAGACGATCATCCGCCGGTGCCAGATGCTGATCGACGGCAGCGTCCGTCTGATGCTCGACAACCCGAAATATGCCGCCGGCCCGGACATCATGCCCGGGGCCGACGTGGACGCCATGGTGCTGGGCCGCGTCGTCGGCGCCTGCAATCCGATCTAAGGGGGCCGTCATGAACGAGATGACCGCCCTAGGATCGCCGATCCAGCTCGTGGAGACCCACGGCGAACCGACCGTGCGGGATGTCGACCTCGGCGCCCGGCTGGGCATGAAGCGGCCGACGAACATCCGCCGCGTGATCGAGCGCAACAAGGCTGAGATCGAGGCGTATGGGCAACTGCACTCGGCGCGTGCAGTTGTCGAGCGCGACAAGCGCGGCGGCATGGAGGTCACCGAGTACCACCTGACCGAGGAGCAGGCGCTGTGCGTCTGCCAGCTCAGCCGGGCTCCGAAGGCGCCGGACGTCCGGCGGATGCTGATCGAGGTGTTCACCGCCTACCGCCGCGGCCATCTGGTCCCAGATCTCGACCGGTCGGCAGTCGGCGGCATCGTCAAGGGCGTCGTGCGGAAGGCGCTGACGGAGGCGCTGGGCGAGATGCTGCCGACGATGATCGAGCAGCGTCTGACGGCCGACCCGAAGATGGTGGCCACGTTGGACTTCATGCCGGCGTTGCAGGTCGCCATCGACCGGCAGGTGCCGAAGAAGGGCCGGCGGCGGGTGGTCGCGAAGATCAGCGCTGCCGTGACCGCTTTCTCCGAGATCAACGACTACCGCATCCGCCGGGACTGGTCGGGCCGCAAGTTGTTCGACCGGGCGGCCGTGCGCCATTGGCTCTCCGAGGGCGGCTGGGCGCCGATCAAGGATCTGGTCGACCGGATGGGCGGGCAGGCGACACTGCGGCTTGTCCAGCCGACGCGGAGGAAGCCATCATGATCGCCAACGACAACCGCCGGCCGCTGTTCCCGACCTTGGATCAGGCAACCGCCGGACAGGCGATGACGATCCGCCAGCCGCACCGCAAGCATGGCCGGTGCTACGCTGAATTCGTCGGCCACGTCGGCGACGGGCGGCACGTCCTGGTCCGCAAGCTCATCAGCAGCATGTGGCGGTCCCGGTGGACCCAGCCGCTCAAGGTTGCGCGGGCCGACGTGATCGCCGTGCACGAACGGATGGTGGACCATGCCTGACGCTATCGACACCGCCCGCAACGCGCTCCGCTCCGCCGCAAAGGCGGGGCGGGTGCCCAAGGGGCTCAACCTGGAGCTCCGACCGACCGACGAGGGGATGCACGCCGTTGTGGTCGGCGCCAGCTTCCCGGTGGTCCCGCGCGAGTGGGACGCCTGGGCACGGGCCAGGCCGTCCGAACGGGGGCCGATGCCGCCCTGCCTCACCACCCAGGCACGCGACCTGCAATCGGCGATCGTCGAGACGCTGCAGGCCGCGATGCCGGGCCAGACCATCACCTGCGACTTCGTCCGGGCACGCTCGGCCGGTGTCGCTGCCGTCAAGCTGTAGAGGAGACCGAGATCATGGCCATCACCCATGCAACGAACGTCGAGATCCTGCCGCCGGCACCGCTGCGCGAGCGCTCCGAGGCCGAGCTGGTCCTGCTGTGGCTGGGCCAGTACCCGGAGTCGACCCAGGCGACCTATGGGGCCACGCTCCGCGGCTTCCGGGAGTTCACCGGCGGCGCGCCGCTGCGATCGGTCACGCTGGCCGACCTGACCGCCTACGCGCAGGCCATCGGCCACTTGGCCGTCACCACGCGGCGCAACCGGCTCGCCTGCCTGGGGTCGCTGTTCGGCTTCCTGCGCACGGCCGGCTACATCGCCGAGGATCCGTCCACCCTGCTGCGCATGCCGAAGCTCGGCAGCGAGACCGACGCGGCCGACTACGCCGAGCGGAGCGTGCCCGAGTCCCACGACATCAGGGCCATGGTCGCCGCCGAGCCGAACGAACGGAACCGCCTGCTGATCCGGTTCGCCTACCTCACCGGCGCCCGCAACGCCGAGCTGCGCGGCCTGACCGTGTCCGCCCTGCGCGAGCGGCCCGACATGGTCGACGACGGCATCAGCGGGCAGGCGACGCTCCGCGGCAAGGGCAACCGGCTGCGCGTGGTGCTGATCCGGTCCGAGCTGTGGGCCGACCTGCAGGCGTGGATCAGCGCCCAGGGTCTCGTATCCAACGATCCGGTTTTCCCGGGCCGCGGCCGGCGGGCGATGGATGGTGCGACGGCCTGGCGTATCGTATCCAACGCGGCCCAGCGTGTCGGCGTCAAAGCGCACGTCCACGACATGCGCCACGCCCACGCGACCGACGCCATGGACGCCGGCGCCAGCCTGAAGACGACGCAGACCAGCATGGGACACGCCTCGCCGAACACCACGGCGGCCTATCTGCATCGCCGCCCGAAGGAGGGCACGGCGACGTTCGTGTCGCTGTAGATCGTCCGCCCAAAGCGCATGGCCGGCCGCGCCTCTGAGTGCGCGCCGGCCTATGCGTTTCATCGCCGCGTCGAGACCTTCGTGAAATCGATGCTGTTCACGTCGACCTGGATGACCGTCGCGCCCAAGAGCCCCAGGCCGTCGAGCACCGCGGTGCGGCCGCGGATGTCCGTCACCTGGAGATCCCTGTCGACATCCTCGATCGGCAGCTTGAGGGCGCCGGTCGGGATGATGTCGCCGATCCGCAGGAACTGGCTCATCATCCCGCGTTCGCGGTTCTCGGCGCGCCACTTGCCGAGCAACTGGTCCTGCATCATGGCCTGGAGCTGCATCGTCCTGACCTCGGACGGCCTGCCGTGGTTGCCGAGCGGGCCGTGCACATGGTCGATCGCGCAGATGTCGAACCACGGCACCGGCTGGTCCGGCTCGAACCCGACGAACACGTACCGCGGCAACTGCGGGAACGGCTTTTCGAACCGGGTCTTGGTGTAGCGGTTCTTGCGGATCCAGCGCGTCCGGATCGGGCACCACGCCTCGAACCCGGCCTGGCGGATGTCGTAGCGCACCACCAGCTCGCGCTGCGGGTCGACCTCGAGCGCGTACCATGTCCGCCCGAAAGCGGTCAGGCCATCATCCGACATGGCGTCGAGCTCGTGGCGCCGCAGGTCCGGCTTGGCCGGCTTCGGAGCCATCGGCGTCTCGTGCTTCGGCATGGCGGCGGTCTCCCTGGTGATGTGAGCGGTCATTTCGCCTCCGAGAGTTGGATGGCCGGCAGGTCCGATGCCCACCGGAAGCGCGCCGGCTGGTCGGCCAGCATGTCGGACACGATCGCTGCGGTTAGCCACACCAGCGACTCGACGGGCCAGGATGCCTCTCGCTGTCCTGGGCGGTTGAATTGCTGGCGAGGTAGGTGTGCGCGCCCCAAGACCCCTGCAGGGCGTGGTGGTGGGGAGGTGGTAACTACCAACACCCCTGTAAGGGGTGGTGCTGTGGAGCAAGCTCTTGAGCAGCTCTGGAGCATTGATTTCATTGCGTTTTTCAGAGCGGTTGATGCAACCGGAGCAAAGCTCTGGAGCAGCTCTGGAGCACAATGAAAACAAGCACTTAGCGAAGCTCTTGATGCAAAATCGCGAGCTCTGGAGCAGCTCTGGAGCAGAAGCGTTTTCAGTGACTTACGCCCAAAGTAGTACCGGATCGGCCGCAAAATGGCTGAACTCCGGTCGCTCTGGAGCAGAAGGGAATTCAACGGGTTAGTGGCCACTGCCTGCCTCCCCGCTGTCGTCCCAATTTGCGGGGACAAGGCTTTCCTGGAGCCGGCGCTGGGCATCCTTCACGGTGCCGAGCCGGACCAGTTCGCGGTCGTAGCATTCACGCGCCAACTCATCGAGTTTGGTCGCGCTGAACCGGCGCCAGTCCTTTTCTAGACCGAACACCTTGGTCACATGGTTGGGGCTGCTTTTCGCCCCGATAGTGACGCGGCGGCCGGATCGCAGGATCCGCCACAGCGTCTCGACGAACCGGTTGCGCTCTGCCTCTCGCTTAAGCGCAGCGACGGTTCCCGACTCCTCCTGGTCGTGAATGAACACGCCGGACTCGTCGTCCCAGATCAACCGGATCTCATCGTCGTCCCGGCCGTAGTTCTGTTTCATTGCCTTCAACACGCGCTCGATGCCCTTGCGCTCCGGGCGATCGAGCAGGAGGCGATAGCGCCAGGCGCCGTTCCACGCGGTCGAGCCAGAGGTGCCCTCGCCGGACGCCATGCCCGACAGCGACGGGTGCGCGGTGACCAGCACCGTGGCGCCGGTGACCTGCACGATCTCCTTCAGGCGGGTGACCACCTTGTAGGCGATGCCGCGGTTGTTCTCGGGCCCGTCGTAGATGTTCCACAACCCGTCGATCACGATCAGCGATGGCTCGAGGCGCTCCATGGTCAGCATGAAGTCGTCCCACAGCCTGTTCGGCTGTACATCGAACGACTTGTCCAGCCGCAGCATGGTGTTGTCCTGCTCGGTGCGGTCGAACAACACGATCCTGTCTTCGAGGTCCGCCATGGTGCGGCCGCGTGCTTTCACGATGCGGTCGAGGCGGGCGTGCAGGACCCCTTCATCGTCCTCGCATGACCAAACGGCGGTGCGGCCCTCGACGGTCGGTCGTCCGCAGAAATGCTCCCCCAGCGCCGAGGCGACGGCCATCTGCAGGGTGACGTAGCTTTTGCCGGTGCCGCCAGGGGCGTATAGGCAGCCGACCGCCGCCTGATAGATGAGGTCTTCCAGCCACCATGCCGGGGGTATCAGCGGCCTTTCGCCGAGCTCGGCAGCGGTGATGCCTCGCACGACCTTCGCCTTGTGGCGGTCGATGTTCTGCGGCCCGCTCAGCGCTTCCCGGCTGCGGCGGCGGCCTTCACGGCTGTTCGGGTCAACGAACTGCTGCTGTTGATGGGGAGGGATGAACGGACGCACCTTGATGTCGTCGTGCTCCGACATGCGCGTCAGCCCTCCCATACCGCGATCCCCGGGAGCGGCGGCAGGGCGGCTATCAGCCGACGCCGCAGCGCCATCGCTGCCTCATCGCTTGGCGCTGCCAACGTGATGTCCCGACGCCCGAGGAGGTGCGGGAGGAACGCCGGCGACAGCGGGCAGATGCCGAGACCACCAGAGCGCAGCCAAGCCGATGGGCTGTCATGCAGTACGAGCGTCACGTCCTGGTCGACAGGGTTGACCCGATGCTCGCCGAGCGCGTCCGCTACGCCAGCGCGCAGGTACGCGCGGTCGGTACGCAGGTCGATCGCAGCGAGGTCCACGATTTCGTGCGGCGGCCAGTACCAGATCGGCACCACAATTACCGGATCGGCGCCACCCGGCTGCCAAGATCCGTCATCGTGCACCGTGACGTCGGCGGCATGCGGCATCAGCCATGAGGTTGCTGCCCGGCGGACGGCTCGGTCGTCGACGAACACCTCGCATGCCCTGGCGAATGACATCGGCGTCAACGACTGCAGTTCCCGCCGCATACTCACCGTTCGTCTCCCAGCCGCCGGACAATATCGCGGGCCACCTCACCGATATGCCGCGGGCCGGCGGGCACCTCGACCAGCCACGGCCACCGATCGAGCACGACGGCGAGCTGCTCCGCGCACGCGGCCGGGTCGATCTCGGCCCAGCACTGGCGGATGAAGTAACTGCCACCGGGGGCCGGGGTGACGGCTGAATACCCGCCGTCGATGCGGCTGACCTGCCAGCCCATGCCGATCCAGAACGCCGCCCAGTTCCGCAGCGTCGGGTCGATATCGCGGAGGTCATCCACGGCGGTCGCCGTCGAGGGCCGGCGCATCTTCTGCGCCTCCTCGTCCCAGTAGGGCAGCGACGGGTCGCGGACGAGACCGCGGTGCAGGATCGGCCGCTCGGTGAACTGCAGGATCGACGTGGGCGGGCGCTTGCTGAACAGGCGCGCGAATCGCCCCTGGCCTTCGAGGAACGCGAGCCGGGTGAACATGGCGACGCCGTAGCGAGCGCGCTCGACGGCGGTCAGCGCGAATTCCTCGCCCAGCACGAACGGCGGGTTGGTGATGATCCAGTCGAACCGCGGCTCGTCGCCGGGGAACAGGAAGTCCCGCACCGCGCCGAAGCCATAGGGATGCACGTCGGAGGAATAGACGCGCTCGAAGTAGCCGGACAGGCCGCGCACCATGTAGCCGCGGTTGCAGGCCGGCTCCCAGCACGACATCGACGGATTGTAGCCCTCGGTCATCGACGCCAGGCACTCGCACAGCGCCCGAGCGGCCCAGGGCGGCGTCGGGAAGTCGTCGAGGCTGTCCAAGGCCTCATGGCGCTGCTGCATGACGGCTGAGGATGTGTTCTGGCTCACGCCGCCACCTCCCCAGCCTCGGCCGCTATCGGCGGCAGTCCCATGCGACGGCGGATCACGTCGGCGTGCTTGATCGCCGCCTCGGAACTCACCAGCTTGCCGGCGACGCGGTAGGGCAGCCGCCCGTGCTGGTTCTCCTTCAGGCTGTGCACGACCTCGAACGCGATCTCGTCCTCGGCGAATGCCTGTTCGAGCAGCGTCGACAACAGGCCGCCCTCGAACCGGCGCGCCTTGCCGGCGGCGAGGAACGCGTCGATCTGCGCCTGCTCCTCGGCCCGGCGGTCGTGGTCGGCCTTGGTCGGCACGTAGGGAACCGGCGGCCGGGCGGCGGGCTTCGGCTTGGCAGGCTCAGGATCGCGGGTGACGGTCGGCCCGACGGCGGGGCGGTGCACGGGGGCCGGCTTCGGCTTCACGCGCACCAGATGGATCACCCGGCCGCTGGCATCGTTCGCCACCGTCGCGCGCTTGCTGCGCTTCAGCCCCATGAGGCCGTCGGCGACCCGCTTCTCGGTCTCGCCCATCGCCCGGGCGATCTCGGCGTTCGACAGGC
>JAUIAU010000097.1 GCA_030425185.1 Alphaproteobacteria bacterium | reverse complement strand
CAGCAATACGTGCCAAAGCAGCTTGTCCTTTCGGTTGCGGTTCCGTGATCCCAGAACCTTTTTTCACAACGCAAGGCCCGGGACATGCGCCGCCGGGCCCGACTGCCTCTCATCCCGGACCGCGATACCCGCACGGGACACCGACTCGCCGCAAGGAGAGAGATGCGTCGCAATAGGGGGGTTTGACCGGGGCGTCAAGGCCGCCCCGACCGCCTGTCAAGCATTTTTTGCCAGCGCTCCGGCGGGGGCCGGCCCGGCGTCAGGACTCGAGGATCGCCGCGATGTCGGCGGCAACCGCGTCGATCTCGGCCAGCCCGTCCACACCGCGCAGCAGGCCCTTGGCATGGTAGTAGCCGATCAGCGGCGAGGTCTGCTTGTAATAGGCCATCAGCCGCGTCTTGAGGGCCTCTTCGGTGTCGTCGGCCCGGCGGGTGAACTCGGTCCCGCCGCAGGACGTGCAGTGCCCGTCCGCCGGGATCGGCTTGGTCACGTCGTGGTAGACCTCGCCGCAGGACGCGCAGGTGGCCCGCCCGGTGATCCGCGCCACCAGCGCCGCGTCGTCGACCTGCATCTCGATCACGTGGGCCAGGTCCTGCCCCTTGGCGGCGAGCAGGTCCTGCAGCGCGTCGGCCTGCGCCAGGGTGCGCGGGAAGCCGTCGAAGATGAACCCCGCGGCCTCGACCGTGTCGAGCTTCTCGGCGATCAGGCCGATGACGATCTCGTCGGTGACCAGTTCGCCCCGGGCCATGACCTCCGCCACGCGGTTGCCCATCTCGGTGCCGCTGGTCTTCGCCTCGCGCAGCATGTCGCCGGTCGAGAGCTGGACCATGCCCCGCGCCTCGACCAGACGCCGGGCCTGCGTTCCCTTGCCCGCTCCCGGCGGGCCCAGAAGAATGATGTTGGTCATCGGCGCGACGGAGCCTTGCGGGTGCGCTTCTTGGTGCCGGAGCGGCCGCGCAGCTGCGATTTCTCGATCAGACCCTCGTACTGGTGCGCGAGCAGGTGCGACTGGATCTGCTGCACGGTGTCCATGCCGACCGACACGATGATCAGGATCGAGGTGCCGCCGAAGTAGGCCGTGATGGACAGTTCGTAGCGGATGAATTCCGGTATCAGGCAGACGATCGCGAGGTAGCCCGCGCCGAGCACGAGGATCCGGTTCACCACGTAGTCGAGGTATTCCTCGGTGCGCTTGCCGGGACGGATGCCGGGGATGAAGCCGTTCTGGTTCTTCAGGTTCTCGGCCACGTCCTCGGTCTTGAAGGCAACGTTGGCGGTGTAGAAGTAGGTGAAGAACACGATCATCGCCGTGAAGAAGGCGAGGTAGAGCGGCTGGCCCGGGCCGAAGTAGGCGAGGATCGTCGACATGATCGGTCCGGTCTCGGAGCCCGAGAACGTCGAGATCGTCGTCGGCAGCAGCAGCAGCGACGAGGCGAAGATCGCCGGGATCACGCCCGCCGGGTTGACCTTGATCGGCAGGTGCGACGAGCCGCCGTCATAGACCTTCATGCCCACCTGGCGGCGGGGATACTGGATGTGGATCTTGCGCAGGCTGCGCTCCATGAAGACCACGAAGAACAGCGTCGCGGTCAGCATCACGATCACGCCGAGGATCGCCGGGGTGGCGATGGCGCCCGAGCGGCCGCTCTCGAAGAACTGCGCGAGGGCTGCGGGAATCTCGGCGACGATGCCGACGAAGATGATCAGCGAGATGCCGTTGCCGATCCCGCGCTGGGTGATCTGCTCGCCCAGCCACATCAGGAACATGGTGCCGCCGACCAGGGTGATCACGCAGGCCGCGCGGAAGTACCAGCCGGGATCGGTCACCAGATCGCCCGCTTCCAGCGACACGGCGAGGCCGTAGGCCTGGAAGGTCGCGAGGAACACGGTGCCGTAACGGGTGTACTGGTTCAGTTTCTTGCGGCCCGGCTCGCCCTCTTTCTTGAGGGCTTCCAGCTGCGGCACCATCGCGGACAAGAGCTGGATGATGATCGAGGCCGAGATGTAGGGCATGATCCCCAGCGCGAAGATCCCCATGCGGGAAATCGCACCGCCGGTGAACATGTTCAGCACGCCGCCGATGCCGGCCGCGGCCTGGTCCATGAACTCGCGCAGCGCCCCGCCGTCGATGCCGGGCACCGGGATGTAGGTGCCGAGGCGATAGACGATCAGGAGGCCGATGGTGAAGAAGATGCGCTGCCGGAGCTCGGTCGCCTTGCCGAAGGCGGACCAGCTCAGGTTGGCGGCCATTTGTTCTGCTGCGGATGCCATGCGATACGGGGTCCCGTTTCTGGTCGCGGTCACGTCAGCGCCGCCAAACCGGTGTCCGGTCGGCGGCGCTTGGAAGCTTGGGTTGATGTAGGCGGCGCCAGCGCCGCGCACAACCGCTTACGCGTCGGCCGCCTCTTTGGTCGCGGCGCCGGTGACGGTCAGAGAGCCGCCGGCAGCCTCGACCGCCTTGACCGCCTGTGCCGAGGCACCGGTCACGGTCGCGGTGATCTTCGCGGTGATCTCGCCCTTGGCGAGGATGCGGACGCCGTCGAGCTTGCGACGCACGAGGCCGCAGGACACCAGGGTGTCTTCGGTCACGTTCGCGGCATCGAGCTTGCCGGCTTCGACGAATTTCTGGATCAGCCCGAGGTTCACCACGGCGAAGGCCTTGCGGTTCGGCTTGTTGAAGCCGCGCTTCGGCAGACGCTGGTAGAGCGGCATCTGGCCGCCCTCGTAGCCGTTGATCGCAACGCCCGAGCGGGACTTCTGACCCTTGATACCACGGCCACCGGTCTTGCCCTTGCCGGAACCCGGACCACGACCGATGCGCATGCGCTTCTTGGTTGCGCCGGGATTGTCCCGGAGTTCGTTCAGTTTCATGTCGCTTCTCCTTGCCGGATGCGGCCCCCAGCGACGGTTGGGCCGACCTCGGCGTCTGTGTGAACGCAGCCCGACGGGCCACCGGGCGCGTATAGGTGGAGTCGCTCAGGGGTGCAAGGGGGATGGCGGGTCAGCCGCCGGCCGGGTCCGTGGCGGCGCGGTCGAGAACATCCTCCGCCCATTGGTTCAGGCTCTTGCCCGCCAGTTCTGCGGCAAGCGCGGCCTTGCGGTGCACCTCGGGGCTGACGCGGAACATGACCTGCCCCGAATACGCCTTCTGCGGCGGCTTTCCCACGGCAATACACGTCTCGAGGTAGTCATCCACGGCCTCGTGAAACGCGGCGCGGAGGTCCTCGACCGTCTCGGCGTGAAAACCGACGCGGTCCGTGATGCCCGCGATCTGCCCCGAGAAGATGCCATCTTCGTCATCATAGGCAATGCGGGCAGCATAGCCCTTGTACGTCATCGTGTTCGTCATGGCCGGACTCCTATCCGTTCCAGAAAATCCCGGGCATCGCGGATCTGGTACCGCTTGGCTTCCCGCTCGGGGTGCGGCCTGTGAAAGGTGGCCACCTCACCGTCCTTTTCGAACCGGACACGTGATCCCCGCCCCTCGACCAGCCGCGCACCGGCAGCGAGCAGGAGCGCTTCGACCGATGCCCAGGCGATCGTGCCCGACACGGGATCGGTAAAGACGGCCGCCAGCGTCTTTCGATGCCGGTTGTTCATGTGCGGATGATGGTGAGTGCTTGCGGGAATTGCAAGCGTATCGGGCACCCCCCGAAATGCAAGACGCCCCCGCGCGGGGCGCGGAGGCGTCTTCTGTCCTGTCAGACCGCGAACTGTGCTCAGTCGCGCTCTTCGATGATCTGCACCAGGTGCGGGATCTTGTTGACCATGCCGCGCACCGAGGGGGTGTCCTCGAGTTCGCGGGTCTTGTGCATCTTGTTCAGCCCGAGGCCGATCAGCGTGGCGCGCTGGTCCTGCGGGCGGCGGATCGGCGAACCGATCTGCTTCACGACAATGGTTTTCGCCATGGTGCTCAGGCCTCCTCAGCGATCTGGCTGGACTCTTGCGGGGCTTCGTCGCGCTTCGGCAGGATGTCGGCCACCTTCTTGCCGCGACGGGCGGCGACCTGGCGGGGCGAGCTTTCCTTGCGGAGGCCGTCGAGGGTGGCGCGGATCATGTTGTAGGGGTTCTGCGATCCGAGCGACTTGGCGACGACGTCCTTGATGCCAAGCATCTCGAACACGGCGCGCATCGGACCACCGGCGATGATCCCGGTCCCTTCCGGAGCCGACCGCATCACGACGCGACCGGCACCGTGGCGACCTTCCATGTCGTGGTGCAGGGTGCGCGACTCGCGCAGCGCCACGCGGAACATGTTGCGCTTGGCCTGTTCGGTCGCCTTGCGGATGGCTTCCGGAACTTCCTTGGCCTTGCCCTTGCCGAAGCCGACACGACCGCGCTGGTCGCCGACAACGACGAGCGCTGCGAAGCCGAAGCGCTTGCCGCCCTTGACGGTCTTCGACACGCGGTTGATTGCGACCAGACGATCTGCAAATTCCGGGGTTTCTTCGCGGTCTTCGCGACGACCCCGACGGTTTTCACGCTCTGCCATGCCGGCCTCCTGAGCTGTCGTTTCTTCAATCCTGGTGACCGCCCCGCAGGGGCGTGGTCCCGGATCATCGAGGGGGCCCTGATGTCAGGCCCCCTGCGCCTTGATCAGAACTTCAGACCGCCTTCGCGGGCTGCGTCGGCAAGCGCCTTGATCTTCCCGTGGAACAGGAAGCCGCCGCGGTCGAAGTAGCATTCGTCGATGCCCTTCGCCTTGGCCCGCTCGGCGATGGCGGCACCGATCTTCGCGGCCGCCTCGACGTTGTTCTTGCCGATCACACCGAGGTCCTTCTCGAGCGACGAGGCGGCGGCTACGGTGTGCCCCGCCACGTCGTCGATCAGCTGGACGCTGATGTTCTTGCCCGAGCGATGCACGCTGAGGCGGAGACGACCGTTCGCGGTCGCCTTGATCTTGTTCCGGACGCGCAGGCGGCGCTTGAGGAACAGTTCCCGTTTGCTGTTGGCCATCTGTCCGGTCCTTACTTCTTCTTGCCTTCCTTGCGGAAGATGTACTCGTCCTTGTAGCGGATGCCCTTGCCCTTGTAGGGCTCGGGGCCGCGCCACTCGCGGATGTTGGCTGCCACCTGACCGACCAGCTGCTGGTCGATGCCCTCGACGATGATTTCCGTGGGCTTCGGGGTGGTGACGGTGACACCCTGCGGGACGGCGAAGTCAACCTCGTGGCTGTAGCCGAGGTTCAGCTTCAGGTTGGTCCCCTGGACCTGGGCACGGTAACCGACGCCCTGGATCTCGAGTTCCTTCTTGAAGCCGGCGGTGACGCCGGTGACGAGATTGGCCACCATCGAGCGGGACATGCCCCACTGCTGGCGCGCCCGCTTCGACGAGCCGCGCGGGGTAACCGTCACGGCGTTGTCTTCCACGGCGATGGTCACATCGTCGGTTGCGGTGAAGCTGCGGGTGCCTTTCGGCCCCTTCACTTCCACGGTCTGGCCCGAGAGCGTCGCGCTGACGCCCGACGGCAAGGAGACCGGTTTCTTTCCGATACGAGACATTCCAGCCCTCCTTAGAACACGGTGCAGAGCACTTCGCCGCCGACATTATGCTGGCGGGCGCTGGCATCCGACATCACGCCCTTGGACGTGGAGACGATGGAGACACCGAGACCCTGGCGGACCTGCGGCACATCCTGGACGGCCATGTACACACGACGGCCCGGCTTGGAGACCCGCTTGAGTTCGCGGATGACCGGGGTGCCTTCGTAGTACTTGAGGCTGATTTCGAGCTCGGGCTTGCCGTCGTTCTCGAAGCGCTCGTAGCCACGGATGTAGCCTTCGTCCTTGAGAACGTCGAGCACCCAGG
>JAUIAU010000096.1 GCA_030425185.1 Alphaproteobacteria bacterium | reverse complement strand
CCGCCTTGACCGCCTCGAAGGCGTCCTTGAAGCCGGTCGGCGTGCGCACGACGCCGTTCTCCAGCGTGCAGCCCTCGGTGTCGCCCACCGCGTTCAGCGGGTGCAGCACCTCGGAGGACAGCTTGCCGGCCTCCTCGAGGATCGCGCCGGTCGTCTCGCGGTCCAGCTCGTCATAGCCGGCCACGTCGGACTCCTGCACCCGCAGGACCTCGTGCAGCACGAATTGCATGTCTCGGATCGGAGCGGTGTAGCTCGTCATCTCTCTTCTCCCTGGTGCGGCCGGTCGGGGACCGGATTATTCGGCGGCCTGCCGGGGGTCGGCGGCCGGAACGGCGGTGTCGGTGTCGGTTTCGGAAGCGGCGCGGCGTCCGGCGAGGATGCGGGCGCCCCATTTCAACTGCTCGCGCAGGTCGTCGATGGCTTCGTCCAGCTCGCTGCGCTGGCGTTCGAGGTCGGCGAGGCGCTCCTGCGCGATGGCGTAGGTGCGGCGCAGCTGTTCGTGCTGGCTGTCGTCGGCATCGTAGAGGTCCAGCAACTGCCGGATCTCCTCGAGCTGGAACCCGAAGCGCTTGCCGCGCTGGATCAGCTTCAGCCGGGCCCGGTCGCGCCGGGTGAACAGCCGGCGGGTGCCCAGCCGGATCGGTGCCAGCAGTTCCTTCGACTCGTAGAACCGCAGCGTGCGCGGGGTGACGTCGAACACCGCGCACATCTCGCCGATGGTCAGCGTGTCGTCGGTCTCGGGCAGGGTCTCGGGTGTGCGGGTCATCGGATCGGGTCCCGGTGAGGGCAAGTTCGCCGCCGGTATAAGCGATGTGTTGACGTTTACGTAAGCAAGACGTCACGTCAAACAAGCCCGGCCTCCGCCGCGGGTCGGCAGGACGATGCCGCAGGGCGGCATGAGGGCGTGACACCGGGCAGGGCAGGCGGTAGGGCTGAGCGCGACCGACGGAGGCCCGATGCCGCAATCGCTCGATTTCAAGCGCAGACCGCGCCGCCGCCGCCCGGTGCTGGCGGGCATGGTGACCGGTGTCGCGCTGGTCCTGCTCGGCCTCGCGGCGCTCGCGCCCGTTCTGCCCAGCGAAGCCGCGCTGCAGGGCGTCGGGCGCATCTTCGACAGCGTCGTGCCGCACCTGCTGGCGGTGGTGCTGGCGCTCGCGGTGCTGGTGATCCTGCTCGGGCAGCGGGTGCTGGCGCTCGCGGTGATTCTGGCGGTCCTGGCGGTCGGCGGCGTCACCGGCGCGCGGCATGTCGCGCGGTCCGATCCGCTGGTGACCGACGCCGAGGCCCGGACGATCCGTGTCCTGTGGTTCAACGTGCTGAGCGACAACCCGCGCCCGCCCGAGGAGATGGTGCGCGCCGTCAACGCCTCCGGCGCGGATGTCGTGGTGCTGGCCGAGGCCAGCCATGTCGAGACCCAGCTTGCCGGGTTCGAGCGCGCCTATCCCTACCAGCTTGGCTGCCGCAAACCCTGCAACCTGCTCGTGCTGTCGCGGCTGCCGCTCGACGCCGCATCGCTGCGCAACCTCTCCTTCGTCTCCCGCGAACGCTACGCCCAGATCCCGCTCGATTTCGGCGCGCGCTCGCTGACGCTGGTGGCGGCCCACATGCTGAAGCCCTGGTACGACGAATGGGCGGTGCTGGAAGAGAACGTGCTGATCCGCGCGCTCGACCGCATCGACGGACCGGTCCTGGTGGTCGGCGACTTCAACTCGGCGCCCTGGTCGCTGCGGATGCGCCGGATCGCCGATGCCACCGGGGCGCGCTTCGTGCGCCTGCCGCCCGCGACTTGGCCGGTCGAGGCCGGGCGCCTCGGGGTGCCGATCGACAACGCGCTGACCCGCGACGGGGTGCGGCTGGCGGGGATCGAACGCTGGGGGGGCGACCTCGGCTCGAACCACGCCGGTCTCATGCTGACCGTGGTCCTGCCGCCCGGGCCCCCCGCGGACGGCTAGGCGCGCCCGCCTGCCACCTCGTCGCGCAGCGCGGTCAGGTCGGCGATCGTGGCGTCCAGCTCGTCGCGCTGCGCCTTCAGGTCCACGAGTTGCCGGTCTGCCAGCGCGATCCACGCCCGGTTCTGGGCCTCGGAGCCCTCGTGGTCGTAGATCAGCAGCCACTGGCGGATGTCTTCGAGCGAGAAGCCGAACCGGCGGCCGCGCAGGATCAGGGTCATGCGGGCCACCTCGCGCGGGCCATACCAGCGCGCGCGGCCCTCGCGCGTCGGGGCCAGCAGCTCGATGTATTCGTAATACCGGAGCGTGCGCGGCGTCACGTCGAAGCGTGCGCACATCTCCTTGAAGCTCAGAAGCTTCTCGGTCATGGTCCCTCCCGCAGACCGCCTGCCGCTCGTCCCGAAGGTCGCCGCTTCCGCCCCGGGATGCAAGAGGCAGGCCCCGGCCCCCCGGCGAGGCAGTATGGACAGCGACACAAAGGCCCGCATCGCGCGCCAGTTCATCGAGGCGATTCCGTTTTCCCGCGCCCTCGGCATGCGCCTCGAGGAGATCGGCGGGGGGGTCGCGGTGATCTCGATGCCGTGGAACCCCGACCTGATCGGCGACCCCGAGCGCGGCGTGATCCACGGCGGCGCGGTCTCGGCGCTGATGGACACCTGCGGCGGCGCGGCCGTCATGAGCCACCCGGCCGCCCCCGCCGGCACCGCCACCATCGACCTGCGCATCGACTACATGCGCGCGGCCACGCCGGGCGCGCCGCTGATCGCCCGCGCCGAGTGCCACCACATCACCCGCAGCGTCGCCTTCATGCGCGCGGTCGCCAGCAACCCGGGCGAGGACGCCCCGGTGGCGATGGCGACCGGCACCTTCACCGTGGAGCGCGCCTGATGTCCCGCCGTCCCCGCCCCGAACCCGTGCAGGTGGTCAAGCAGCGCCGCGATGCCGCGCTGCGGCGGCTGGTCGAGCACGTGCCCTATGTCCAGTTCCTCGGGATCACCGTCGACCGGCGCGGCGACGAGCTGACCGCGACGCTGAACTTCTCCGACAAGCTGATCGGCAACCCGCTGCTGCCCGCGATCCACGGCGGCGTGACCGCGTCCTTCCTGGAAGTGACCGCGATCATGGAGGTGTCCTGGGCGATGATTTGGGACGACCTCGAATCCGGCCGTCTCGATCCGCAGACCGCCGACCTGCCGCGCCTGCCCAAGACCATCGATTTCGCGGTGGACTACCTGCGCACCGGCCTGCCGCGCGATGCCTACGCCCGGGCGCGCGTCACCCGGCAGGGCCGGCGCTATGCCTCGGTGCAGGTCGAGGCCTGGCAGGACAACCGTGACCGGCCCTTCGCGCATGCGAGCGCCCGGTTCCTGATGCCGCCCCGCGATGGCGGCAGCGATGGCTGACCCCTCGTCGGGCGAACTGACCCACCGGCGGGTGCTGCACATCGCGGTGCCCATCGTGCTGTCGAATGCCACCGTGCCGATCCTCGGCGCGGTCGATACCGGCGTCGTCGGGCAACTGGGCGAGGCCGCGCCGATCGGGGCCGTCGGCATCGGCGCGATCATCCTGACCGCCGTCTACTGGATCTTCGGCTTCCTGCGGATGGGAACCACCGGCCTCGTGGCGCAGGCGCACGGGCAGGGCGACCGGGCCGAGGTCGCGGCGCTCCTGACCCGCGCGCTGCTGCTCGGCGGCGGCTTCGGGCTGGTGCTGATCGCGGCGCAGCTTCCGGTGTTCTGGGCTGGCTTCCGGCTCTCGCCCGCGTCCGACGAGGTCGAGACGCTCGCCCGCGCCTACATGTCGATCCGGATCTGGAGCGCGCCCGCCGCCATCGCCCTCTATGGCCTGACCGGCTGGCTGATCGCGCAGGAGCGCACGCGCGGCGTGCTGGTCATCCAGCTGGGCATGAACCTGCTCAACATCGGGCTGAACTTCCTTTTCGTGCTGGGCTTCGGCTGGGGGGTCGAGGGCGTCGCCTTCGCCACCTTCCTGTCCGAGTGGCTGGGGGTGGGCCTCGCGCTCTGGCTCTGCCGCGACGGTTTCGCGGGCGGGGCCTGGAAGGACCGCGCGCGGGTCTTCGACCGGGTCCGGCTGGTGCGCATGGGCGTGGTCAATTCCGACATCCTGATCCGCTCGGTGCTGTTGCAGGCGGCCTTCGTCAGCTTCCTGTTCTTCGGCGCGGACTTCGGCGACGTCACCCTCGCCTCGAACCAGATCCTGCTGCAGTTCCTGAACATCACCGCCTATGCGCTCGACGGCTTCGCCTTCGCCGCCGAGACGCTGGTCGGCCAGGCGCTGGGCGCGCGCTCGGTCGCGCGGCTGCGGCGCGGGGCGCTGATGACCTCGCAATGGGGCGTGGTGATCACCGGGGCGCTGGCGCTCGGGTTCTGGGCCGGGGGCGGGGCGCTGATCGACCTGATGACCACCGCGCCCGAGGTCCGGGCCGTCGCGCGCGACTACCTGCCCTGGATGATCGCCGCCCCGGTCATGGGCGGCGCGGCGTGGATGCTCGACGGCATCTTCATCGGCGCAACGCGCACGGCGGACATGCGCAACATGATGGCGGTCAGCTTCGCGGTCTACGTCGTCTGCGTGATCCTGCTGCTGCCTGCCTTCGGCAATCACGGTCTCTGGGCGGCGCTGATGATCTTCTTCGTCGCGCGCGGCGTCACGCTGGGCCTGCGATATCCTGCCCTCGAACGCGACGCGGCCGGGCCGGGCATGGCCTCTGCGGCCTGAATCGGGCAGGATTTCAACAAAAGGGCCAGACTCGTCCCGGTTTCCGCCCCATTGCACCGCTTTGGTGCGGCCAAGGACAAGACGCAGCCCAGAGGCGCGCAGAGGCATGAGAATGGGGCAAATCACCGGCAGTATCGTCGCGCACCGCAATGACGGGATGGGCGCGCGGCTGATCGCCATGCTGAACGCCGTGCGTGTGGCGCAGGATCACGGCCTGCCGTGGCACGTGTGCTGGACGACGCATGGCCAGACCCGCCCCGAACTGCGCGAGCCGACGCAGATCTTTGATCCCGACTTCGTCGCCGCGAAATTCTCCGACGTCGAGACGATGCAGGACCTCTACGAGGACCTGATCGACCTCTCGACCGTGACCGACGCGCAGGGCCGCGACGGCTTTCTGGAGGCGGCCCGCTCGGGCCGGAACTTCCTGTCGGGCGCCGCGATGGGCGTCACCGTCCTGCCCTGGGAGCAGGCCGCAGACGTCGCCGCCCGCCTGCCGCAGGCGCTCGACCAGATCCAGTTCGCCGCCCCGGTGCGGGCGATGATGGCGCGGATCGACGAGACGCTGAAGGGCGCGCAGCTGGTTGCCTACCACATCCGGCGCGGCGACATCATCCACCACCCGGTGGCCTCGAACAAGCTCTGGCCCAACAAGTACATCCCGCGCGAGTTCTACGAGCTGCACCTCGAACGCACGCTGGAAGACCCGAAGGCGCGGGTCATCTGCTTCTCCGATACGCCCCAGGAAGTCGCCCGGCTGAAGGCCCGCAGCGACCGCGTGGTGTCCTTCGACGACCTGCTCGGCCAGTCGCACCTGACGCTCGGCGCGCGCGACTTCCTCGAACTCTACGCCATGTCGCGCTGCGCCCGGATCTACGGCCCGCCCGAAAGCGCCTTCTCGCAGACCGCGCGGACCATCGGCGGCGGCACGCTGGAGGCGGTGCAGGACGCGCTCAAGCCCATCGACCGGTCGGCGGCGCTCGACCTGCTGTCCGACCGGCTGGAAGAACGCTCCGGCCTCTTTCTCAACATGGGCGACGTGGGCCAGAGCCTGCACTTCATGATCCAGCGCCAGAACGCGGTCGGCAATCCGGGCCGCGCCAAGCGCATCATCCGCGACTACATGGAAGCCGGGCTCGACAAGTCCTTCGCCTACCAGCT
>JAUIAU010000026.1 GCA_030425185.1 Alphaproteobacteria bacterium | reverse complement strand
TGTGGGAAGGCACCCAAACTTGCCATCACCGCCGTCATGCGCAAGCTCGTCCTGCTTGCCAACGCTCTCCTGCGCGACGGCCGGAAATGGGCTGAAAGATCCGCTTGACCAAGACGGATACTACCGCATCGAACTGGACGCGGTCGAGGCGCTGCTGCGCGCCGCCCCGGGCGTGGCCGATGCCGCCGTGGCGGTCGTCGGACAGGGCAGCGCCCGCGCGATGGAAGGGGCCGTGATCCCCGCCTCGGGGGCGACCCTCGATCCGGGCGCGCTGCTGGACGGGCTGGCCGCGGCCACGCCGCGCGGGATGCTGCCGCGCCACCTGCGGGTGCTCGACGCCTTTCCGCTGACCGCCGCGGGCAAGGTCGACCGCAAGGCGCTGTTCGCCGCGACCGCCCCCGCGCCGGTGCCGCCCCCCGAGGCCCGCGACCTGCCCGCCACCATCGCCGCCATCTTCGCCGAGGTGCTGGGCCTGCCCGCCTTCCCCGAGGGCGCGACCTTCTTCGAGGCGGGCGGCGCCTCGCTGCACCTGATCGAGGCGCATGCCCGGCTGGAGGCGCGGCTCGGCCGCCGGTTCGACCTGACCCTGCTGTTCGAGGCGCCCCGCGTCGCCGACCTCGCCCGACGCCTCGACGCCGCGCCGGTCACCGCCCCCGTCGCCGCGCCCAGGACCGGCTCGGGCGCGATCGCGGTCACCGGCATGGCGGTGCGGGTGCCGGGGGCCGACACCCTCGACGCCTTCGCGGAACTGACCCGCTCGGGCCGCTCGGCGATCACCCGGCTGGACCCGGCGCAGATCGAGGACCGGCTCGACCGCGGCGCGCCCGGCTACGTGGCGGCGCGCGGGCTGCTCGACGACGTGGCGGGCTTCGACGCGGGCTACTGGAAGATGCTGCCCGCCGAGGCCGCGAAAACCGATCCGCAGGCGCGCGTCTTCCTCGACCTCTGCCTGCACGCGCTGGAAGACGCCGCCATCGATCCGGAGCGGACCGACGCGCGGGTCGGCGTCGTCGCGGGCGCGTCGATGTCGACCTACCTGCTGCAGAACCTGATGCACGACCGCGCCGCGCTCGAGGCCTTCACCAGCGGCTACCAGGTCGAGGACTACGTCACCCTCAGCGGCAACGACAGCGACGGGCTGGTGACCCGCGTTGCGTGGAAGCTGGGCCTGCGCGGCCCGGCGCTGGCGGTCTCGACCGCCTGTTCGACCGGCCTCGTCGCCATCGTGCAGGCGGTGACCATGCTGCGCGCGAGACAGGCCGACGCGGTGCTGGCGGGCGGGGTCTCGGTCACCTTCCCCGAAAAGCGCGGCTACCTGCACCAGGAGGGCGGCATGGTCTCGCCCGACGGGCTGTGCCGTCCCTTCGACGCCGAGGCGGGCGGGACCGTCTTCTCGCACGGCGCGGGGGTCGTGGTGCTGAAGCGGCTGGAAGATGCCGAGCGCGACGGCGACCGCATCCATGCTGTGATCCGGGGCGTCGGGATCAACAACGACGGCGCCGCCAAGATGAGCTTCACCGCGCCCTCGGTCGGCGGGCAGGCAGACGCGATCCGCGCCGCGCTGGCCGATGCCGGTGTGCCGCCCGACACGGTGGGCCTCGTCGAGTGCCACGGCACCGCCACGCCGCTGGGCGACCCGATCGAGGTCGCGGGCCTCGCCGCCGCCTATGGCGCGGACGGGCGCTGCGCGCTGGGATCGGTCAAGGGCAACATCGGCCATCTCGATGCCGCCGCCGGGGTCGTCGGCTTCATCAAGGCCGCGCTCGCGGTGCGCGACGGGGTGATCCCCCCGGTCGCCCATTTCAAGCGGCTGAACCCGCGCATCACTCCGGAGGGGACGCCCTTCTTCGTGCCCGACGCCGTGCAGCCCTGGCCGGGTGACGGGCCGCGCCGGGCGGGGGTGTCGAGCCTCGGGGTCGGCGGCACCAACGCCCATGTGGTGATCGAGGGCGCACCGCAACCGCAACCCTCCGAGGATACCGGTCTGCACCTACTGCCGCTCTCCGCCCACAGCCCTGAGGCGCTGACCGCGCTGCGCGACGCGCTGGCCGACCGGCTGGCGCAGCCCGACACCCCCGCGCTGGCCGATGTCGCGGCGACCCTGCGCCGGGGCCGCCGCGTGCTGTCACACCGCCTCGCCGTCGCCGCCGCGACGCCTGCGGAGGCCGCCGAGGCCCTGCGCACCGCCCGGCCGGTCGCGGCGAAGGACGCGCCTCGCCTCGTGTTCCTCTTCCCCGGCCAGGGCGCGCAGTACCCGGGCATGGGATCTGGGCTCTACGCCGCCGAGCCCGCCTACCGCCGCTGGATCGACGCGGGCGCCGAGATCCTGCGCCCGCTGCTCGGCCGTGACCTGCGCCCGCTGCTCGACGGCTCGGCGCTGGCCCCCGACGAGGCCGCCGCCGCCCTGCGCGAGACCTGGCTGACCCAGCCCGCGCTGATGCTGACGCAATACGCCTGCGCGCAGCTCTGGGCCGCGCGCGGCGTGACGCCCGACCTGATGATCGGCCATTCGGTCGGCGAGATCACCGCCGCCACGCTGGCGGGCGTGATGTCCTTCGAGGACGCGCTGCGCCTGATCGCGGCGCGCGGACGGCTGATGATGGACCAGCCGCCGGGCGGGATGCTGTCGGTGCGCCTGCCGCTCGACGCGCTGCTGGCGCGGCTGCCCGCGGGGCTGGACCTTGCCGCGCAGAACGCGCCGCAGCTTCAGGTGGTCGCCGGGCCGGACGCCGCGCTCGACGCCTTCGCGGCCGCCGTGCAGGCCGACGGCATCGCCTGTACCCGCCTGCACACCTCGCATGCCTTCCATTCGGCGATGATGGAGCCGGTGATCGCGCCGCTCCGCGACCTCGTCGGGGGCATGACCCTCGCCGCGCCTGCCGTTCCGCTCATCTCGACCGTCACCGGGCGCGAGATGGACGCCGCAACCGCGACCGACCCGGACTACTGGGCGGCGCAGGCGCGCAAACCCGTTCTGTTCGAGGCCGCCCTCCGGGCCGCTTCGCCCGACACGTCTGCCGTGCATCTCGAGATCGGGGCTTCCGGCCCCCTCTCGGCCTTTGCCGCGCAGGCGCTGGACCGTGGCCGCCATCGTGAAGTTTTCAAGTCGCTGCCGGATCATGCCAGATCGGTTCCCGACGAGAAGATGATGGCGGCCACGGCCGCAAACCTCTGGGCCGCCGGGGTGCCGCTCGACCTGTCGCTCTGGGCCGCCGCGCCGGGTCGCCCGGTCTCGCTGCCCGGCACCCGCTTCCAGCGCAAGCGGCACTGGGTCGATCCGCCCGCCGCGACCGTGGCCACCGCCGACCCTGCCCTGCCTGTTCCCCTGCCCGTGCCCGCCCCCGTTCCGGAGCCTGCCGCCATGACCGCTGCCCCCGCCGACCGCCTGCCCCGCCTTACGTCCGAGCTGCTGGCCCTCCTGTCCGAGATGTCGGGCGAGACCCTCGCGCCCGAGGACGCGGAAGTGCCGTTCCTCGACCTGGGCTTCGACTCGCTCTTCCTCGGGCAGGTCAGTCAGGCGCTGAAGAAGACCTGGGGGATCGACCTGAGCTTCCGCCGCCTGATGGCCGACTTCCCCAGCGCCGGGGCGGTGGCGGCGCATCTCGACGCCAGCCTGCCCGCCGATCCCGCGCCGGTCGCGGCCCCGCCTGCCGCCGTGCCTGCCGTCACCGCCGCCCCGGCCCCCGTCCCAACGGCGCCCGCTGCCATCGCCGCACCGAGCGCCCCCGCAGGCGATCTCGCCGGTGTGCTGCAGGCGCAGATGCAGACCATGCAGGCGGTGTTCGATGCGCAACTGCGCGCGCTCGGGGCCTCCCCGTCCGAGGCCGCCGCCGCGCCAGCGCCTGCCGTGGTCCCGCCCGCACCCCAGCCGGTCGCCGCCCGGCAGCCCGCCCCGCCGCCCGTCGCTGCCGCCCCGGACGAGGACGCCCTGCCCAAGGGGTTCAAGACTGGGCGCGGTCCCTCGGTCACCGGCGGCACGATGACGCCGGAGCAGACCGCCTTCGCCCGTGACCTCGCCCGCCGCTATGCCGAGAAGCACGCGCGCTCCAAGGCCTATACCGCGCAGCACCGCGCCCGCCTCGCCGATCCGCGCACCGCCGCAGGCTTCCGCGCCGAGTGGAAGGAACTGGTGTTCCCGATCGTCGCCGCTACCTCGAAAGGCGCGCATATCACCGATCTCGACGGCAACCGCTTCGTCGACCTCGTCAACGGCTTCGGCCAGACCGGCTTCGGCCATTCGCCCGATTTCGTGGTCGAGGCCGTCACCCGCCAGATGGAAAAGGGCTTCCCCATCGGCCCGCAGGCCGATCTCGCCGGTCCGGTGGCCGAGAAGTTCGCGCGCGTCGTGGGCCACGAGCGCGTCACCTTCTGCAACACCGGCTCCGAGGCGGTGATGGCCGGCATGCGCCTCGCCCGGACGGTCACGGGCCGCGAGAAGATCGTCGTCTTCGACCACGACTACCACGGCCAGTTCGACGAGGTGCTGGTGCGCGGCAAGACCCGCCCCGGCGGCGACCCGAACGCCCTGCCCATCGCGCCGGGCATCCCGCGCTCGGGCCTGACGAACATGGTGGTGCTGAAATACGGCGACGCGGCCTCGCTCGACTGGATCGCGGCCAACATCGACGCGATTGCCGGCGTGATCGTCGAGCCGGTGCAGTCGCGTCATCCGGAACTGCGCCCCGAGGGCTTTGTCCGCCGCCTGCGCGAGATCACCCGGCAGGGTGGCGCGGCGCTGATCATCGACGAGGTGGTGACCGGCTTCCGCACCCATGTCCGGGGGATGCAGGGCGTCTGGGGCCTGCAGGCCGACATGGCGACCTATGGCAAGGTGGTCGGCGGCGGCATGCCGATCGGCGTGCTGGCCGGCGACGCGGCGTGGATGGACGCGCTCGATGGCGGGGCGTGGTCCTACGGCGACGACAGCCGCCCGGAGGCGATCCCGACCTTCTTCGCGGGCACCTTCGTGCGCCACCCGCTGGTGCTGGCCGCGGTGGACGCCACGCTCGACCATATCGCGGGCGAGGGCGCCCGGCTCTACGACGCAGTGATCGACAGGACAGCAGCACTCGCCACCCGCATGGGTCAGGCGATGGAGGCGCGCGGCCTGCCGAACCTGATCGAGCACTATTCGAGCTGGTTCGTCATCAACGTCACCGAGAAGGACCCGCGCGCGACGTTGCTCTTCCCGCTGATGCGGATGGAGGGCGTGCATGTCATGGACGGCTTCTGCGGCTTCCTGACCACGGCCCATTCGGAGGCCGACATCGCGCAGGTCGAGCGCGCCTTCACCACCGCGCTCGACGCGCTGCTGTCGGTCGGCATCCTCGGCGACATCCAGGACAAGGCGAAGGCCCTGCCGCTGGCCCCGCCCCCCACCGACATCCCGCTGACCCCGGGCCAGCAGGAGATCTGGCTGGCGCACCAGATGGGCGACGAGGCCGCCGCCGCCTTCAACGAGTGCGGGCTGCTGACGCTGGACGGCGCGCTGGACACGGCCGCCCTCGGGCGCGCACTCGACGGGCTGGTGGCGCGCCACGACGCCTTGCGCCTGCGCTTTGCGCCCGACGGCCGCAGCTTCCGCGTGACGGAGCCCGCGCCGCTGCCGCTGCCGGTGCTCGACCTGTCGGCCGACGCCGATCCGCAGGCCGCGCTCGACGCCCATGTGGCCAAGGACGGCGCGATGCCCTTCGATCTGACGGCCGAGGCGCCGGTGCGCGCCGCCCTCCTGCGGCTGGGACCGGACGCCCATGTCCTGCGGCTGACCGCGCATCACATCGTGGCGGACGGCTGGTCCTTCGGCGTGCTGCTCGACGATCTCGCCGCGCTCTATGCCGCCGAGACGACGGGCACCCCCGCCGACCTGCCACCGGCCCCGTCCTTCGCGGATCACGCGCGGACCGCCACGCCGCCTGCCGCCGCGACGCTGGCGCACTGGCGCGGCGTCTACGCCGACCTGCCCGCGCCAGTCGATCTGCCCGCCGACCGGCCGCGCGGCCCGGTGCGCAGCCATGCCGGGGCGACACGCTTCCACGAGATCGACGCCGCCACCCTGAAGGCCGTCAAGGCCGCCGGGGCCAGGGCGGGCTGCACCCTCTTCGCCACGCTCTTTGCCGCCATGCAGATCACCGTCGCCCGGCTGACCGGCGCGCGCGACGTGGTGCTGGGCGTGCCGACCGCCGGGCAGGCCGACCTGCCCGACCCGAACCTCGTCGGGCACCTGGTGAACTTCCTGCCGGTGCGCGCGGCCTTCGGGGACGCCGCCCGCGTCAGCGACCATCTCGCGCAGGCCCGCGACCGGCTGCTGGCCGCCTTCGACCACGGCCAGACGACCTTCGGCCAGATCGTCGCCGCGCTCGACGTGCCGCGCGACCTGAGCCGCACGCCGCTGACCTCGATCGAGTTCAACCTCGAGAAGGACGTCGATCTCGCCCCGATGTCGGGCCTGCGCACCGCCTTCCGGCCCAGCGCCAAGGCCGCGGTCGGCTTCGACCTGTTCTTCAACGTCTGCGAAAAGACCGACGGGCTGCGGATCGACGCGCATTACAACCGCGATCTTTACGAGGCCGACCGCGTGGACGGCTGGTGTGCGCTGTTCGAGACGGTGCTGACCGAGATCGCCCGCGATGCCGCTCAGCCGCTGGAGGCGCTGATCGCCCCCGCCCTGACCGAGGCCGCGCCTGCCGCCTATGACCGCGCGGCAAGTGCGCTCGACCTGATCCGGCGCGGCATGGCCCGCGACCCCGCGCGCGTGGCGGTCGAGGCCCCGGACGGTTCCCTGACCCACGCCGACCTCGCCGCCCGCGTCGACACCCTCGCCGCGCTGATCCATGCCCGCCTGCCCGAGCCAGGCCAGCGCGTGGCCGTGGCCCTGCCGCGCGGGGCGGAGATGCTGGCGGCCCTCCTCGCGGTCTGGCAGGCCGGGCACGTCCTGGTGCCGCTCGACCCGAAACAGCCGCCCGAGCGGCTGGCCCTGATCCGGCAGACCGCCGGGCTGGCCGCCGTCCTCAGCAACGACCCGGCGCTTGCAGGCACGGCGCTGCACATCGACCCCGCCGAGGCGGTCCCCGGCCCGGTGCCGCAGGTGCCGCTGGCCCCCGACAGCGCGGCCTATATCCTGTTTACCTCCGGCTCGACCGGCACGCCCAAGGGCGTCACCGTCCCGCACCGGGCGCTGGTGAACTTCCTGACCGCGATGGCCGAGGCGCCCGGCTTCACCGAGGCCGACACGCTGCTCGCCGTCACCACGGTCGGGTTCGACATCGCGCTGCTGGAACTGCTGCTGCCGCTGGCCGCCGGGGGCCGCGTCGTGATCGCCCCGGCCGAGGACGTCGCCGCCGCCTTCCCGCTGGCCGCGCGGCTGGCCAAGGGCGACATCACCCACATGCAGGCCACGCCCACGCTGTGGGACATGGTGCTGACGGCGGGCTTCACCCCCGGTGCGGGCATGACCCTGCTGGCGGGCGGCGAGCCGCTGCCGCGTGACCTTGCCGACCGGCTGCGCGCGGGCGGGGCGACGCTCTGGAACATGTACGGCCCGACCGAGACCACGATCTGGTCGAGCCTCAAGCGCCTCGATCCCGGCGCGGACATCACCATCGGCGCGCCCATCGCCAACACCACGCTGCACGTCCTCAACCCCGAGGACCGCCCGGTGCCCGAGGGCGTGACCGGCGAGCTCTTCATCGGCGGCGACGGGCTGGCGCTCGGCTACCACGACCGGCCCGACCTGACCGCGCGCGCCTTCCGCGACGTGACGCTCGGCGGCGTGACCCGGCGGCTCTATGCCACCGGCGATCTTGCCCGCCGCCGCGCCGATGGCGAGATCGAACTGCTCGGGCGGATCGACGGGCAGGTCAAGCTGCGCGGCTTCCGCATCGAACTGGGCGAGATCGAAACCGCCCTGCGCGCCGTGCCGGGCATCGCGCAGGCCGCCGTCGCGCTGCGCGCCCGGGGCACCGGCGACAAGGTGCTGGTCGGCTATCTCGTGCCCGAGGCCGGGCAGGAGGCCCCTGCGCCGGAAACGCTGGCGGCGGCGCTGGCCCCGCGCCTGCCCGACTACATGATCCCGCGCGGCTGGGTCACGCTCAGCCGACTGCCGCAGACGGCGAACGGCAAGCTCGACCGCAACGCCCTGCCCGAGCCCGGCGCCGGGGCCGAGGTGACGCCGCTCAGCCGGGCCGAGGCGCCCGCCACCGAGACCGAGACGAAGCTCCATGACATCTGGTGCGCGGTGCTGGGCCGCGACGCGATCGGCGTGACCGACACGCTGTTTGCCCTCGGGGTCGACTCGCTGGCGGTGTTCCGCATCGCCGCGAAGATGCTCGACGCCGGGCTGGGACTGGAGGCGAAGCACATGCTCGCGCATCCCTCGATCCGGGCGCTGGCGGCCTTCCACGACGCGCGCGGCGCGGACGGCCCAACCGGACCGGCGCGGCCCTCGCTCAGCGCCTATCTCGGCGGGGCGCGGCGCAGCGCGGGCACGGCGGGGGGCGGCAAATGAGCCGGACCTCCCCCTCCCCCGCCCCCGAGGTCCTGGCCGAGTTCCCGCTGACCACCACGCAGACCCGCTGCTGGGTGCTGGAAAAGACAAAGCCCGGCAACGTCGCGCTGAACGTCGCGGTGCGCTGGGAGGTGCGCGGACCGGTGCAGGCGTCCTCGCTGGAGACCGCATTCCGCACCGTCATCGCCCGGCACGAGATCCTGCGCACCCGCTTCACCGAGACCGACACCGGCCCGGTGCAGCAGGTGGTCGCCGAGGTGCCCTTCAAGCTGGACCTCGTGGACCTGCGCGCGATGCCCGAGGCACAGCAGGCCGCCCGCGTCGACGACATCGCGCACGAGATCGCGGACCGGCCGTTCGATCTCGGCCAGCCCGGCCTGATCCGGGCCACGCTGATCCGCCTCAGCCCCGAGCGGGCGATGCTGGTCTATGTCGTCCATCAGGCCTGCTTCGACGGGGCCTCGATCCGCGTGCTGGGCCACGAGATCGGCACCATCGCCCAGGCCGTCGAGGAGGGGCGCGCGCCCGACCTGCCCGACCTGCCGCTGCAATACGGCGACTACGCGCTGTGGCAGGCGGATTACCTCGGCTCCGGGGCGCTCGACGAGGATGCGCTCTGGTGGGACGAAACGCTGGCGGGCGCGCCCTATTTCGAGGTCGAGCCGGACAAGCCGCGCCCGCCCGTCCGCTCGACCGCCTGCGCCCAGATCCTGCGCGCCTTGCCCGCCGATTTCGACGCGAAGCTGACCGGAGCCGCCCGCACGGCGGGCCTGTCGCCCTTCGCCTATGGCTGCGCGGTGTTCTCGGCGGTGCTCGCGCGCGCCACGGGGGCGGGCGAGGTCCTCTTCGGCACCCAGATCGCCGGACGCCTCGACAGCGCGCTCGACCCGCTGATCGGGGTCTTCATCAACAACCTCGTGCTGCGCTTCCCGACCGGGACCGACACGCCGCTCGCCGCCCATCTCGGGCGCGCGAAACAGGTCGTCGAGGGCGCGCTGATGCACCAGGCGATGCCGTTCAACCAGCTTGTCGAGCGGCTGAACCCGCCACGCGATCCGGGCCGGACGCCGCTGATCTCGGTCAACTTCAACCTCCAGCACGTCTTCATGCAGAGCCGCGCCTACGGCGGCTTCGAGCTGGTCTCGTCGCCCAGCCACGCGCCCGGCGCGGTCTACGACCTCGACTTTGCCGTGATGGGCCGCCCCGGCGGCTGGCAGATCATGGCCGAGTATGTCCCCGACATGTTCGCGCCCGAGACCATCGAGGCGCTGATCGACCTGCTCGCCGACGCCTTCGCCGCCAGCTTCGACGCCCCCGACACGCCGATCGGCGCGCTGCCCCTGCCCGAGGCGCTGGCCCAGCGGCAGGCCCGCGCGCAGGACGATACCCACCGCGTCGCCGACGCGCTGGCCGCCCACCCGATGGTGGCCGAGGCCGCGACCGTCCGGGACACCGCCGGCCTGCACGGGTTTGTCACACCGGGGGCGACCGGGCTGATGCCGCTCGACGAGTTGCCCGCCACCCTGATGGCCCATGCGCGCGGCGCGGGTCTCGCCCCGCCGCTGACCGGCATCACGGTGCTGGGCGGCTTCCCCCGCACCGCCACCGGGGCGATCAACCGCGCCCTGCTGCGCCCGCCCGCCCGGCGCGACACCGCCGCCGCCGACGCGGAACCCGACGCCGCCCTGATGGCTGATCTCACGCGCTGGTGGGCCGAAGTGCTGTCGCTCGACACCGTGCCGCCGGGGGCCGACTTCTTCGATCTCGGCGGCCATTCGGTGCTGGTGCTGCGCCTGCTGACCCGCATCCGCGCGGGGCTGGGCGTCGATCTCGACATCACCGCCGTCTACGAGGCCCCGACGCCCGAGCGTCTCGCCCGCCGCATCGCCGCCGTTCGCGCGTCGGTCCCCGGCCCGCGCGAGACCGCCGACTGGCGCATCATGCGGCTGAAGCGCGACGGCACGCGGCACCCGCTGGTCGCCATCAACAATGCCGCCACGGCGCAGGCGCTGACCGCCCTGCCCGGGGCCGACCGCCCGGTGACCTGCATCCGGGCCGTCGAGGCCGGCAAGGGCCTGACCCTGACCGACGAACGGTTCGAGGATGTCGCCCGCCACTACGCCGAGATCCTGCGCGCCGCGCAGCCGGAGGGGCCGTACCTGCTCTATGGCAACTGCGTCCACGGCAACCTCGCGCTGGAAACCGCCCGCCTGCTGCATGCCGACGGGGCAACGATCACCGGCGTCGTCATGAAGGACGTGTGGGAGCCGGGCTTCGTCGCCCGCCTTGCCGCCGACCCCGCGCTGGCCCGCCGCGAGAAGCTGCATGCGCTGGCGAACCGCCTCGGGATGCTGCGGCGGGGCGAGATCAGCCTGACCGCCTTCCTCGGCTACTACAGGGCGGCGCGGAAGCTGGGCCTCGTCACGCTCGCCGCCCGCCTGACAGGGGCCGCGACGGATCAGGTCACCGATCTCGAAGCCGACCAGGAACGCTTCATCCGCCACCTGAGCGCCCTGCGCGACGCCTACCGCCCCGCGCCGGTGCCCTTCCCGGTGCTGCATGTCGTGACCCCGATCACGCCTTCGGGCGGCGGCTTCCCGGACTCGATCGGCTGGGAAGACATCGTGCCCGCCGATACCCTGACCACGCGGCGCACCGGACGGATCACTATCGAACGGACCCGGCGCGAGGGGGTGGCGACGCTGGAAGCGGCCATCGCGGCCTTCGCGGACGGCTCAGCCTGAGACGTGGACCGGCAGACCCGCAGGACCCTCGCGCAGCCGGACCGACAGCGGGCGCGCGCCGCAGGCGACCGCCAGCGCGCCCATGTGCCCCGGCCCGAGGCTGAGGTGGCGCATCTGCCAGTCCGCCACGCGCTGCCCGGGATAGTCGAGCCGCGTCAGCCGGGGCGCGTCGTCCAGCGTCACGTCGAAACAGTCGAGCGGCATCGACAGGCCCGGCCCGCAGCCCTTCACGACGGCCTCCTTGCGGGTCCAGATCCGGAAGAACCCGTCCAGCCAGTCGCCGGGCCAGTCCGCCAGCGCCGCCTGTTCGGCGGGGGAGAAGAAGCGCCGCGCCACGCCCTCCTCGACCGATCGCGGGGCTTCGATGTCGATGCCCAGCGCGGTCCCGGCGGGACCGACCGCCAGCACCGCCAGCCCGCCGGAATGGCTGAGGTTGAAGGACGGTCCGCCCGCCAGCGACGGCTTGCCCTGCGGGTTGGTGTCGAAGACCAGCGCGCCGGGGGCGGTGCCGGTCAGGCCGCCGAGGATCGCCCGCAGCCGCCCGCGCCCGATCCGGTAGGCATCGCCGTCGCCGGGGCGCACGAAGCGGGCGGCGCGTGCCTCTTCCTCCGGCGACAGGTGCGCGGCCAGCGGGCCGGGCTCCCCCCCGAGCGACCAGATCCACAGATCGACCTCGACCCCCTTGCCCCCGCCTGCACTCCGCGTCAGCCTGCACCCCGACCCCGGAGGACCCGATGCTGCGGCTTCTCGCACTGATCCTTGTCCTTGTCGCCCTGATGGGCGCGCTCGTCCAGTCGCCGCAGGTCCGCGCGCGGCTGAAGGGGCCGGTCGCGGACCTGAAACACGCGCTCTTCGTCGCCCGCCTCGGGGCGTCCCGGCAGAGCGTCATGCTGCCGATGCCCGATGGCGTGCGGCTCGCGACCGACATCTACCTGCCGCGCGGCGCGACCCCGCCGCTGCCCGTGGTGCTGATCCGCCTGCCCTATGGCAAGACCCGCTTCGGCGAGGTGCGGCACGCGCTGTCGCTGCTCCTGCCGCAGGGCTACGCGCTGGTGGTGCAGGACATGCGCGGGCGGCAGCGCTCGGAAGGAGTCTTCGCCCCCTACTCCGACGACCGGGCCGACAGCGCCGCGACGCTCGACTGGATCGCCGCGCAGGACTGGTCCACCGGGCGAGTGGGCATGGTCGGCTGTTCGGCCCTGGGCGAGACGCAACTGCTGGCCGCCGCCACCCGCTCGCCCGCGCTGCGCGCCATCGTGCCGGTGGGCGCGGGCGGGGCGGCGGGCACGCTCGGCGGCACCCACGGCTTCTTCGGCTTCTTCGAGGGCGGCGTCTTCACGCTGGCCTCCGGCTTCGGCTGGTTCGCGGGCGCGGGCGAAAAGACCCCCGATGCGCAGCGCCCTGCCGCCATCGACTATGCCGCCGGCCTCGCCACTCTGCCGGTGCGCGACGCGGTCGCCGCCGTGCGCCCCGATCCGACCGATTACGAGGCGCTGCTCGACGGCTTCGGCGACCCGGCGTTCTGGCGGGACTCGGGCTTCCTCAGCGACGCCGACCGCTTCGACGCGCCTTTCCTCATTCTCGACGGCTGGTACGACGGCGCGCGCGAAAGCCTGCGTATCGCGCAGGCGATGCGCGACAGCGGTGCGCCCGGTACCGTCGTGATCCTGCCGGGGCTGCACTGCGACCTGACCGGGGCCTTTGCCAGCGGCGCTGTGGGCGACCGCCCGGTGCGCCCGGAGGCCGCCCGCGACATCGACGCGCTGATCTCGGGCCATCTCGCCCATGCGCTGAAGGACGCGCCCGCGCCCGACCTGCCGCCCGTCCTCGCCTACGTGCTGGGCGCCGACCGCTGGCTGGAGGCCACGACCTGGCCGCCCGCCGAGGCGCGCCGCGTCAGCTTCCACCTCGACGCGGGCACGCTGGCTCCGGACCCGCCCGCGACCGCGCAGGAGGCGGCGTTCACCGCCGATCCGCTCGACCCGGTGCCCAGCATCGGCGGGGCGATCTGCTGCACCGGCGATCCCGACCTGCGGGCCGGGCCGCTCGACCAGCGCCCGATCGAAGGGCGGCAGGACTTGCTTCTCTACACCAGCGCCCCGCTGGAGACGCCCCTGACGCTGGCCGGTCCGATCGAGGCGGAGCTGACCGTCACCCTCGACCAGCCCGATGCCGACCTCGTGCTGCGCCTGACCGAGGTATTCCCCGACGGCCGCTCGATCACCCTGCAGGAAGGCGCGCTGCGCCTGCGCTACCGCGACGGCTTCGATGCGCCGCGCCTTCTGACGCCCGGCACGCCGGTCCGCGTCACCGTCCCCCTGCGCGACATCGCCGCCGAGATCCCCGCCGGGCACCGGCTGCGCCTGCACGTGGCCGCGTCGAGCTTTCCGCGACTGGCGCGCAACCTGCACTCGGGGAAAGACCCGGCGCGCGAGACCGAGGCCGACGCGCGCCCGGTCACCATCACTCTGCGGGAAGGGCCATCGCAGGGAGGCGTTCTGCGTCTGTGGGCGCTGCCCTGACCGGCTGCGGGGCGTCGGCCCCCGCCCCCATCGTGCGCAGAACCCGCGCGATCCCGGTCTGGAACGCGGCCTCGTTGAAGCGGCGGGCATGGCGTTGCAGCACGTCCACCGGCAGGTCGGCGAGGCCCAGCGCCTCGAACCGCTCGACGGCCTCGATCAGGCCCTCGACGCTCTGGTCGCGGAACAGCAGGCCCGTGCGCCCGTCCACCACGGTGTCGCGCGCGCCGCCCCTGTCATAGGCGATCACCGGGCGGCCGGAGGCCATCGCCTCGACCGGCACGATCCCGAAATCCTCCTCGCCGGGGAAGACCAGCGCCTCGCAGCGCGCGAGGTGGTCGCGGAACGTCGCATCGTCCGCGCGGCCGAGGAAGGTCACGCAGTCCCCCGCGCGGGCCTTCAGCCGCTCCGCCGCCTTGTCCGGCCCGCCGATCACCACGAGGCGCTTGCCCATCCGGGTAAAGGCCTCGACCGCCAGGTCGGGTCGCTTGTAGGGCGCCAGTTCCCCGGCCCAGAGGTAGAACCCGCCGCGCTCGGACGGCCGGACGGCCGAGAACGCCTCGACCGCCACCGGCGGATGCACCACGTCCGAGGGGCGCCGCCAGTACTTGCGCACCCGCGCCGCGACATGGGTCGAGTTCGCCACGATCCGGTCGACCCGCTGTGCCGAGGTCACGTCCCACTGCCGCAGCCCGTGGCTGAGGTAGGGCATCAGCGTGCGCCGCAGCAGGCCCGACTCGGCCCGGTAGACGTGGTACTGGTCCCAGAGATAGCGCATCGGCGAGTGGCAGTAGCACAGGTGCGGCGCGTCGGGGGGCGCGATCACGCCCTTGGCCGGCCCGGCCTCGGACGAGATCACGAGGTCGTAGCCGGTCAGGTCGATCTCCTCCAGCGCGCGCGGCATGAAGGGCAGGTAGGACGGGTAGAGCCGCCGCGCGAAGGGCAGCCGCGCAACCGAGGTCTCGGTGACCCGGTGCGCCCGGATGATCGGGCTGACCCGGTCCGGTGCATAAACGTGGGTGAAGAGGTCCGCCTCCGGGAACATCCGCAGGAGCGACTCGAGCACCTTCTCGCCGCCGCGCATCCCCGTCAGCCAGTAATGGATGATGGCCACGCGGCGTCCTTCGGCGCGCAGCGCCTGCACCATGCCACCGGCCGGATGGATCATCTCACGCATGGCGCACCTCCTTCGTGGCAGCGGTGTAGGCCCGGGAATAGGCGGCGGCCTCGTCGCGCGGATCGGCGCGCGACAGCACCATGCCGTCAACCGCGATCCCGGCATCGCCCAGGGCGCCCAGCGCCCGGGCCACCGCCCGGCGCGGCGTGTGGCCGTGACGGACCACGACGAACCGGTGATCGGTCGCCTGCGCGATGGTCAGCGCGTCCGACACGTCGAGCAGCGCGGGCGCGTTCACGATCACGAGGTCGTAGTAGAGCTTCAGTTCCTCCAGCACGCCGCGCAGCCAGCGCCGGGACATCTGGTCCGCCGCACCCGGATTGGACCCGCGCGCCGCCAGCACGTCGAACCCGAGGCCGGTGTCGTCGTAGATCGCCTGGTCCAGTCCGCAGCGGCCCCGGATCAGGTCGGCGAGGTCATGCCGCATGTCCCAGCCGAACTCGGCCTGCAGCGAGGGGCGGCGCAGGTCGCAGTCGACCACGATCACCGCCTTGCCGGACAGTTGCGCGACCTGGGCGAGGAACAGGCTGAGCGTGGTCTTGCCCTCCTCCGGCATGGCCGACAGCAGCACGACGCTTTGCGAGGCCGCGTCCTCGTCCGCCAGTTCGATCGCCGCCCGGATGCGGCGGACGCGCTCCGCCACCAGCCCGAACGGGTCGCGTGACAGCGCCGTCATCGCCGCGCGGCGGGTGGGCCAGTCGCCCTCGGGGACCGAGGCCACGACCGGCAGGCCGCTCTCCAGTTCGAGGTCCTGCACGGTGTGGACCGTGGGCCGCGCCAGCACCCGCAACAGCAGCGCCACGAGGCCCAGCAGGAAGCCGCCCATGCCGCCCATCGCCATCATCAGCTTCGGACGCGGCGCGGACGGGGCCCCGGGCCGGGTCGCGCGCTCGATCAGCCGCGCGTCGGCGGTCTGGAACTTCTCCTGCGTGCGGGTCTGGCTGAGACGGGTCAGAAGCTCCTCGTACGAAGCGCGGGCCGCATCCGCCTCGCGCTGCAACTGGCGCAGACCGATCGCGGCCTGCGACGCGCTGACGACGCGGGCTTCCATCTCCTTAACGCTGTCGTCCAGCGTCTGCTCACGCAGGCGGGCGATCTCGACCTCCTTGCGCAGGCTGTCGAGGTGCTTGCGCAACTCGGCTTCCATGTCCTGGTCGAGCCGCACCAGTTCGCCCCGGATGCGGGTCCGCTCCGGATGGGTCTCGTCGTAGCGCTCGGCCCAGACCGCATCGCGGCGCAGCAGCGCGAGGCGTTCGTCCTTCAGGCCGTCGAGCGTGTCCGTGCTGACCAGTTCGGCCACCGCCGCCGGCCCGTCGGCATCGAGCAGCCGGGCGATCTCGGACACCCGGCTTTCGGCCGCGACCCGGTCCACCCGCGCCAGCACCAGCTGGTTGTTCAGCTCCAGAAGCTGCTGGGTCGCGATCTCGACCGAGGGACCGTCCTCGGCCACCTCCGTCGCGCGATAGGCCTGCACGGCTGTTTCGGCGGCTTCTACCTGTCCCCTCAGGTCGGCGGCGCGCTGCTCGATCCACTCGGTGGCCTGCTGCGCGGTCGCCTGCCGCCCGGCGAGCTGCTGGGCGATGTAGCGGTCGGCCAGCGTCTGCGCCAGAATCTGCGATAGGTCCGGGTCGGGCGTCGTCGCCTCGATCCCGATGATGTAGCTTTCGCCCTCGCGCCAGACCGACATCGTCCGGCGCAGCACCCAGACGAGGCGCTCGACGGTCGCCTCCATCTCGGCTTCGGTCGGTGCCCCGGGCGCATCGGCCCCGAGGAGCGACGCCAGCAGGCCCGGCTCCTGGGCCGCGGGATCGATCGCCGCCAGCCGCTCGGGCCCGATGCGGCGGATCACGTCGCCAAGCAGCACGTTCGAGCGCAGGATCGACAGTTCGCTGTCGATCACCTGGTCGCTCAGCACGAGATCCGACACCACCTCGGTCTCGGTGATGAAGCGGCTTTCGCGCGGATCGAGCAGCACCTTGGCCAGCGAGGTGTATTGCGGCGTCACCTGCGACACGGCGAGGGCCGCGAACAGCATCCCCGCCACCGCGCAGCCGAGCACCATCAGCCGCCCGCGCCACAGCGCACTCCAGAGATCGGCAAGGTCGATGCGGTCGTCCTGCGCGGCCCGGCGGGCCGAGCGACGCAGCACCAGCGGGCCGGTGGCGAACGGGTCGCGGGGACTCATGTCCATGCCGGGTTCCCGGTCGGGCGACCGTGCGACGGCAGGGTCAGGTGGGTCGGCTTCAGCAACACGTCGGGTCCTCGCACACGGCCAGAGCAGGGTCGGTCTGATCCCGGAGAGTGTCGGTCTGACATCCGGGCCCCCACCCGGTCACACGCTAGAGCGCGCCCCAATGACGTCTGCTACTGCGCGGGTTTCGTCAAATTCTTGCCGTGTTTGCGGCAAGTTGGGCCCTGTTTCGGGGACAATCCCGAAAGAACGTATCGATTGATACCAAGGCGGCGAAAACTCTCGCCCCGATCTCGCCTCAATTCGGGCGCGATTCCAGCTGCGCGCCCCGGCTGAGCCCGGCGATCAGGCCGCAGACCGCGAAGAAGATCACGCCGAGGTCGGGCGTGCTCGCCGTCAGCATGGCAGAGATCAGGAAGGCCAGCGCCGCCGCCTTGAGCGCGCCCACCACCGGTCCGCGCAGGTCGTCCTTCGGCAGCGGCGCGCGCGCCAGCGTCGTGAAGAAGGCCGCGAAAAGCACCGCGCCGATCACCCCCAGGCTCGCCAGCACCGCCATCAGCCAGTTCGAGGCCCGGACGCTGCCAAGGCCCGCGCCGAGGAACCATGTCTCGCGGAAGTTGACGAAGGCCTGCGCGTTCCAGCTCATCCGCTCGACGCCCGAGGCGCCATCGAGCTTGTCGAAAAGCGCCCGGTCGAGGAAGGCGGTGACCGGCTCGACCATGTGATAGGCGAGAAAGATCGCCATCGCCGCCGCCCAGACCGCCACCGCGCCCGCCGCCGCGATGGCCGCGCCCCGCCGCCCCACCCGCGCCCGCAGGCTGAGCGCCAGCATCACCAGCGCGTAGGTCGCGAGGAACAGCACCAGCGAGACATAGGCCGCAGACGAGGTCGAGCGCAGCAGCACGATCCCGACCAGCGCCAGCATCCACGGCGCGCGGCGCGACATCGGCGCGCTGATCCAGTAGTGCAGCCAGAACGCCGTCAGCCCGAGGCTGAAGTACCCGAAGCTCGACGCTTCCGGGAACCCGCCGATCATCCGCTTCAGCCCGACCATCCGGTGATCGAAGAGGATCGCGTAATTCGCGCTGCGGATCGGCTCCAGCAGCTGCGACAGCCCGGCGGCGAAACTGACCACGTCGAGCCAGCCCAGCGCGACATGCACGGCCGTGACCACGGTCATCGCGCCCAGCACCATCTGCCCGTCGGGCCGGACCCGGAACACGGTCGCCAGCGCGAAGAAGGCGATCACCCCCAGCATGATCCGGAACAGTTGCGTCAGGTTGCCGGTCGAGGGTTTCAGCGGCACCGAGACGATGCCGCTTTCGTTGTTGATCCGCGCGATCGAGAACACCTCGGTCTGGCCGCGGAACAGGCTGGGGAACATCAGCGTGGCGAAGATGGCAAAAAGCGCCAGCGCCAGCGTCCAGAAGCCCGGCTGGAAGGGTCGCGCGGTGCCTGCCATCAGCGCCAGCCCCCCGGCACTGAGCGCGGTCGCCGCGAACAGCGCCATCGCCGCCAGGTCCGACACGAGGATCGACGCCCCCCCGGCCGCGGGCAGGTTGAAGGCTGCCGCCGCCGCGAAGGGCGTGGTGGCGAGGAACACCCACAACGCGCGATAGGGCCCCATCACCATCAGCGCGAGGACGGCGGCGAGGGCCAGCAAGGAACTCGGAACGATCTGCATCTGCGCCCTCGGCGGATGGGGTTCCCCTGCCCTAGGCGAGCCGCCCCGGTCTTGCCAAGCCCCGTGCCGCGCCCGCCGCCACTATCCGGCACCGATCCCGGCGCTTTCCCACGACTGTTTCCGGAACGGCAACGCCGGGGCACGGCACGCTTGCGCCGCCCGCGATTGCGCGCCACCCCTGTGCCATGCGCTGCCTTGCCCTTGCCCTGTCTCTCGTCCTTGCCCTGCCCGCCGAGGCGCAGCAGGGCACCGGTCCCGCGCTGGGGGCCGCCTCGAACTTCGGGCAGGGCCTGCGCGAGGACATCCTCGCGGGTGCCCGGGCGCTGGGGGTCATGGACTTCCGCGACGCGGTCTACTGGTCGCTGGTCGAGACCGGCGGCCGTGCCCGCTTCGACGACCCGCGCGCCACCTGGCCCGACCGCGTCGCCGCATGGGGCGCGACCGCGACCCTGACGGTGAACAACGGCCATCCCGACTATGACGGCGGGGCGACGCCGACCTCGCCGCAGGCCGTCGCCGGGTTCGCCCGCCACGCGGCACGGCTCGCCCTGCGCTTTCCGAACGTGACCGGGATCGAGGTCGGCAACGAGTTCAACTCCGAGAACTTCGTCACCGGACCCCTAAAGGGCGGCAGTCTCGAGGCGCGGATCGCCGCCGGGACCGCCCTGCTGACCGCCACCCGCGACGCGGTGCAGGCGGTCCGGCCGGAGGTGCGCGTAACCGGCGTCGGCGTCCACTCGATCCCCGATGGCTGGCTGGCCCGGCAACTGGCCCAAGGGGGCGTGACCGACGCGCTGGTGATCCACCCCTATGACACGCCCGTCGATCACCTCGCCCGGCAGATCGGGGTGCTGCGGCGGGCCCCGGGTGCTGCGACCCTGCCGGTCGAGATCACCGAGTTCGGCACGCAGGACGCCGCCGCCGCACCCGACCTGCTGCTGAAGGGCCATTGCGAGGGCGCGCGGGCCGGGGTCAGCCGCCTCGTCTGGTACCCGCTGCACCCGCGCGGCGACGGCTACCTCGGCCTGCTCGACGACAAAGGCAGCCCGACGCCGGTCGGGCTGACCTACGCCTGGGCGCAGAAGCACCTCGCCGGGCAGCCGGTCGCGCCGCTCGCCCCCGACCCGTTCACGCGCGGCTGTCTTTACGGCGACCACACCGCCCTCCTGTGGGGCGCCGCGCGCCCGGTCACCGTGCCCGAGGGCGCGCGGGCAACCGATGCGTTCGGCCGCGCCGCCGCGCCCCGACTCGACCCCGACCGGGTTCTGGTCGTCACCGGGCGCGGCCTGACGCCGGAGGTCCTCGGCTTCGGCCCGCAACCGCTCGTCGCGGACAGTTTCTGGGGCTTCGACACTCCCGGCGGCTTCGTCCCCGTCGCCCGGCGCGGGGACCGCGAGACCGAGCTGACCCGCCGCCCCGGACAGGGGCGGGGCGGGGTGCCGTGGACGCCCTATCTCGGGCTGGCCGACGACCCCGGCGTGCGGCTGACCGAAACGGTGCTGCTGCCCGGGGCCGGGACGGCGGTCGTCCACCGCATGACCCTGCCCGGGGATGGGGTCGCCCTGACGCTGGACCTGCACCTCAGCCCCGCCGCGCGCAGCAGCGATGGCGTGCGGCTGACCGTGCGGCTGGGGGACGCCGTGCTGGCCGACGCACCCGTGGCCCCCGGCGCGCGCCTCGACAGGACCCTGACCCTGCCGCCCGCCCCCGGCGCGGTGCTGGAGATTGCCGTCGCCCCCGGCGACAGCGCCACGGGCGATGTCACGGGCTACCGGTTCACGCTCCGGCGCTGATCCCGGCCGCGCCCAGCATCGCGTCGATGCCCGCCTCGCACTCGGCCAGAACGCGGGCATGGGTCGCGGGATCGACCCCTTCGGCCAGCGCCGCCTCCACCCGCCCCGCGATCTCCGCGCCGGTCGCGTCCGCCCGCCCCTCGAACCAGTGCGGGGCCTCGACCGAGGCGAAGAAGCTCTCGACCTTGCGGTCCCAGCCGAGGCCCACGACCGGGCGACCATAGGCATAGCCGAGGATGCAGGCGTGCAGCCGGTGCGCCACCACCGCGTCGAACCCGGCGATCTGCGCCGCCAGCGCGGCGGGGGTCCCGGCGGCCTCGGTCACCGCGAGGCGGCCGTCCGCCAGCGCCGCCGCCAGCCCGGGCCGCGCCGCGACATCGGCCAGCGCCGCGCGGTCCTCCTCGGCCCCGTTGGTGAAAAGCGCGACCCGCGCGCCGCCCGCCAGCAGCGCCTGCGCGATACCCTCGAAGAGCGCGAGCGGGTCCGCCCCGCCCGCCACCGCCGCGTCGGCGTGATAGCCCAGCAGGTCCGGGGCCGCGATCCCGAGCCCGATCCGGCCGGTCCGCACCCCGGCGTCCCCGTAGCAGGCGCGCGCCAGCAGCCCCGGGTCACGGGCCAGCACCGGCGCGATCCCCCAGTCGGCCTGCGCCGCGAACGCCTCCATCGACGGCGCGTCGCGCAGGGCCACCGCCCTGAGGTCGGCCCGCGCCAGCGCCCCGAACAGCGCCGCGCCCTCCGCCGACCAGTTCCGCGACACGCCCGCCGCATGGACGGCGACCGGCACGCCCGCCCGCGCCGCCAGCCCGGCAGCCCGCGCGATCTTCAGGGGAAAGTTCAGGTCGGCATCCGACAGGATCTGCCCGCCGCCCACCACCGCAAGGTCCGCCCCGGTCAGCGCCGCGGCCCAGCGCGCCTCGACCCCGTCGAGCAGCGCGCCCAGCCTGCGCCGGACCAAGGCCCGCCGCAGCCCGCCCGGCAGCACCGCCAGCAGCCGCAGCACCAGCGCCCGGTTGCGCACGGTCACGGCCCCGAAGCCGTCGCGGCCCGACAGGTCCACCGCGATCAGCTCGGCGGCCGGAAAGCGCCGCCGCAGCGCCGCCAGCAGGCAGTCCGCGATCACCCCGTCCCCGAGGTTCGGACTGTAGCACAATCCGAACTGCACGATCTTCATGCCCGCCTCCGCCGCCTGCCGCGCCGTCCCTACGCATCGCACGGCGCCGTCCTTGTGCAAGCCCGCGCCGGTTGGCGCAAGCCTGCCCTAGCCCCGGGCCGGGCGCAGGGGTAGGGTCTGCCTTCCAACCTTCCGAGTCGCTTCATGTCCGAGACACCCAGCCCCAAGGATGCCTGCCTCGACGACATCCGGGCCCGCATCCTCAAGCTCGACCTCGCTCCCGGCACCCCGCTGGAGGAGGCCCCGCTCTGCCGCGCCTATGGCCTGTCGCGCACGCCGCTGCGCGAGGTGCTGCAACGGCTTGCGGGCGAGGGGCTGGTCCGGCTCGCGCCGGGCCGGGGCGCCGAGGTCATGCCGATCGACCTGACCCGGCTGCGGCAGTTCTTCCGCTCCGCGCCGCTCTTTCACGCGCTGACCGCGCGCCTCGCCGCCGAGGCCGGGCCGACCGCCGATCTCGCCCCGGTGCAGGCCGCCGCCGCCGGGGTCCGCCGGGCGCGGGTCGCGCGCAGCCCGGCCGGGATGGCCCTGGCCGATCACCGGTTTCACGTCGCGCTGTGCCGGATGGCCGACAATCCCTACCTGACCGCGCCGATGGAACGGCTGCTGATCGACCAGACCCGGATGAGCCTCGCGTTCTGGACCGGCACGACCCCGGCCGACAGCGCCCGCATCGACGCCGCGCTCGCCGAGCATGACGCGCTGGTGGAGGCCATCGAGGCGCACGAGGCGGGCCGCGCGGTGGCGCTGGCGCTCAACCACTGGGAGGGCGCGCGCGCGGTGATCGCAACGCATGTCCAGCCGCCGCCGCTGACCGACGACGCGGGCCTCTTCGACGAGGGCTGAGTGCGCCTCAGAGCGCCGCGCGCGTCGCCTTGTCGGCCGCCAGCGCGGCCCGCACCGCGACCTCAGCCACCGCGAGATCCTGCAGCCCGACGCCGGTGCCGTCGAAAAGGGTCACCTCGTCGGCCGACCGCCGCCCCGGGTGCGCCCCGGTCAGGACCGCCCCGATCGGGGTGATCTCGTGCTCGCCCTTCAGCCCGGCTGCGACCGCATGCTGCGCTTCGCCCAGCGTGACGGACTGCGCCACCTCGTCGGTAAAGACCGTCGCCCGGGCGACGAGGGCCGCATCGACCTCCTGCTTGCCCTTGGTGTCGGTGCCCATGCAGGCAAGGTGCGTGCCGGGCCGGATCCACTCGGAGCGGAGCAGCGGCGCGAAGGCCGAGGTGATGGTGATGATGACGTCGGCCTCGGCCCCCAGCGCCTCGGGCGTGACCGCCTCGAACGCAAGGCCAAGCTCCTCCGCGACCTTGCCGAGACGCGGCAGCATCTCGGGATGCGGGTTCCAGGCCACGACCTTGTCGAAGGACCGCACCCGGGCGGCGGCGCGCAGCTGGAAGTTGGACTGGTGCCCGGCACCCACCATACCCAGCACCCGCGCCTCGGGCCGCGCCAGCGTGTCGATCGACACCGCCGAGGCCGCCGCCGTCCGCAGCGCGGTCAGGTGGTTGCCGCCCACCAGCGCCCGCAACCGCCCGGTGTCGGGATCGAACAGGAAGACGGTGGACTGGTGGTTGGTCAGGCCCCGGTCGATGTTGTGGGGCCAGTAGCCGCCCGACTTGACGCCCAGCGCCATGCCGGCCCGGTCGAAGCCCGACTTGAACCCGTAGAGCGCGTCCGCATGGCCGAGCGCCTCGCGCACCACGGGGAAGTTCCACGCATCGCCCCGCGCCATCGCGGCGAAGACGTCGCGCACCGCGTCGAAGGCCAGCGCCTCGGTGATGATCTCGCGGCAGGTGGCCTCGGAGACGATCACGAGATCGCCGGTCCCGGTCTCGGGGGTGGTCAGCATGGAAAATCCTCCTTGGTGGCGGCTGTGGCGACGCGGGCGGGCCTCAGTAGGCGAGGCCGCGCGCCGTCACCGGCCAGACGGTCTCGACCACGCCGCCGCGCACGCCGACGTACCAGTCATGCACGTTGCAGGTCGGGTCGCAGTGGCCCGGCACCAGCTTCAGCTTCTCGTTGATCGCCAGCACGCCCGCCGGGTCCGCCACCACGCCGTGCTCGTCCGAGCACTTGACGTAGGTGACATCGTCGCGCCCGAAGATCACCGGCAGGCCGCTGTCGACCGACTGCGCCTTGAGGCCCGCGTCCACGATGGCCTTGTCGGCCTTGGCGTGGCTCATGACGCTGGTCAGGATGAACAGCGCGTTCTCCCATTCGCCCCGGTCGATCCGCTGGCCGCTCTCGTCGAGGATGCGGCCATAGTCCGCGTCCATGAAGGCATAGGAGCCGCACTGAAGCTCGTTGTAGACGCCGCTCGTGCCCTCGAAATAGTAGCTGCCGGTGCCGCCGCCGCCGACGATGTCGCACTCCAGCCCCTCGGCCTTCAGCGTGTCGACCGCGTCCTTCACCATCGCGACCGCGACCTCGATCTTCGCCTTGCGCTCGGCGTAGTGGTCGAGGTGCTGCATCGCGCCCTGGTAGGCCTGGATCCCGCCGAATTTCAGCCCCGGCGCCGCGTCGATGGCCTTGGCGATGGCGACGACCTCGGGCGTGGTGGTCACGCCGCAGCGGCCCGCGCCGCAGTCGATCTCGACGAGGCATTCGATGGTGGTGCCGTGGGTCACCGCCGCCGCTGACAGGTCGGCCACGTTGGCGATGTCGTCGACGCAGACGATGGCGCGCGCGCCCAGCTTCGGGATGCGGGCCAGGCGGTCGATCTTGGCCGGGTCACGGACCTGGTTCGACACCAGCACGTCGGTGATGCCGCCGCGCGCAAAGGCTTCGGCCTCCGAGACCTTCTGGCAGCAGACGCCGCAGGCGCCGCCCATCTCCATCTGCAGCCGCGCCACGTCGACGGACTTGTGCATCTTGCCGTGGACCCGGTGGCGCATGCCGTGCGCCTTGGCCCAGTTACCCATCTTGCGGATGTTGCGCTCCAGCGCGTCGAGATCGAGCACGAGGCACGGCGTCTGGATCTCGGCCTCGGGCATGCCGGGCTTGGCGGGAATGTCGTAGCCGACCTCGTACTGGTCGAAGGCGCTCAGGTCTTTCATCGGTCAGGTCCCCTCTGTTCGGATCGGGGGCGTGCAGGCACGCCCGTGCGGTCTGGGTGTCGGGTGCGTGCGGACACGCCCCGCGCGATACGGTCGGACGGCGCTCAGGCGGCGGTCATCCACGGCAGCTTGTCGAGGTCCACGTTGCCCCCGGTGACGATCACGCCGACCCGCTTGCCCGCGAAGCGCTCGCGGTTCTTCAGGATCGTCGCCAGCGGCACCGCGCAGGACGGCTCCATCACGATCTTCATCCGCTGCCACGTCAGCTTCATCGCGTCCACGATCTCCTGCTCGGAGGCGGTCAGGATGTCGGTGACATGGCGTGATACGAAATGCCAGGTCAGGTCCTTCAGCGGCACCTTCAGACCGTCCGCGATGGTGTGCGGCGCGTCGTCGGCGATGATGTGCCCGGCCTTGAAGCTGCGATAGGCGTCGTCGGCCTGCTCCGGCTCGGCGGCGAGGATCTGCACCTCCGGGGCCAGCGTGGACAAAGTCAGGCAGCAGCCCGAGATCATCCCGCCCCCGCCGATCGGCGCGATCACCATGTCGAGACCGTCGGTCTGCTCCATCAGCTCCTTCGAGCAGGTCCCCTGCCCCGCGATCACCCGCGGGTCGTTGTAGGGATGGACGAACTCCGCGCCCGTCCGCGCCTGCACCTCGGCGAACACCGCCTCGCGCGACGAGGTCGACGGCTCGCACTCGGTGATGATCCCGCCATAGCCCCGCACGGCGGCCTTCTTCGCTTCCGGCGCGGTGCGCGGCATCACGACGTGGCACGGAATGCCCCGGCGCCCCGCCGCGTAGCTCAGCGACAGCGCGTGGTTGCCGCTCGAATGGGTGGCGACGCCGCGCGCCGCCATCTCGTCCGACAGCCCGAACACCGCGTTCGACGCCCCGCGCACCTTGAACGCCCCGGCCTTCTGGAAGTTCTCGCACTTGAAGAACAGCTCGGCCCCGACGAGGTCGTTGAAATAGGACGAGGTCAGCACCGGCGTGCGGTGGATGTGCGGGCGAATGCGCTCGTGCGCGGCCAGCATGTCCTCGTAGGTCGGGATCTGCATCTCGGTCATGTCCTTCATCGCCCCCTCCTCACGCCGCGGCCTGAAGCGCCTGCCCGGCGGTCTTGCGGTAATACGCCTGCGCCGCCGCGACGCCCGTGCCCAGCGTGACCGGGTAGCCGAGATCGGCCATCGCCATCTCGATGGTGGCCAGCCCCGACAGGACCATCACGTCGGTCAGCATGCCGAGGTGCCCGATCCGGAACGCCCGGCCGTTCATCTCGCCGAGACCGACGCCGAACGAGACGCCGTAGGCCCGGAACGCATGGTTGACGAGCGCGTTCGAGTCGAAGCCCTCCGGCACGTAGATCGCGGTGACCGTCTCGGACTGCAGTTCGGGCCGCGCCGCGACCACCTTCAGCCCCCAGGCCGCGACGGCCCGGCGGACCCCCTCGGCGAGGCGGGCATGGCGGGCATAGACCGCGTCCAGCCCCTCGTCGTTCAGCATGTCGAGCGCCGTGCGCAGGCCGTAGAGCAGCTGCACCGGCGGCGTGTAGGGAAAGCCGCCGGTCTTCGTCGTCGCCAGCATGTCGCGGAAATCGAAGTAGGTGCGCGGCAGGCAGGCGGTCTCCATCGCCGCCAGCGCCTTGGGGCTGGCCGCGACGATCCCGAGACCGGCATAGAGCATGAAGCCCTTCTGGCTGCCGGTGATGGCCAGGTCGACCCCCCACGCGTCCATCTCGAAGGGCATCGAGGCGATCGACGACACCCCGTCCACCATCAGCAGCGCCCCGTGCCCGGCGGCATCCATCGCGGCGCGGACCGCGGCGATGTCGGAGCGGACGCCGGTCGCGGTCTCGTTATGGGTCACGAGAACAGCCTTGATCCGGCCCTCGGTGTCGGCGCGCAAGGCGGCCTCGAAGGCCGCGGCGGGGGCCCCCTCGCCCCAGGGCGTCTCGATCACCCGGACGTCGAGGCCGTGCCGCTGCGCCATGTCGATCCACTTGTGGCTGAACATGCCGTAGCGCGCGACGAGCACGCCGTCGCCGGGGCTGAGCGTGTTGGTCAGCGCCGCTTCCCAGCCACCGGTGCCGGTGCCCGGATAGAGAAAGACCTCTGCCGTGGTGCTGCCGAACACCGGCTTCAGGTCGGCGAGCAGCGGCTTCAGGAGGTCCACGAAATCCGGCGCGCGGTGGTCGCGCGTCGGCGCGTTCATGGCGTGGCGCAGGGCCTCGGGAATATTGGTCGGGCCGGGAATGAAAACCGGGTTCTGGATCGACATGGGGGCCTCCTCCTCAGGCGGGATGCCGGGGGTATACCCCGCCCGGAAACCTTTTTCAATTTTTTCGGAAAATCATTCCGCAGCGCGGAAAAATCATACTACCCACTGAAAGACTTGCACTTTCAGTTTTCCAGCGCCCCGTTCCGGATTTTTTGTGGAAATATTTTTCACCCCAAGCTACACAGGATTCCGATCCTGACCGGAGATCCCCCATGGCCGACCAACAGACCCAGCGCCGCCCGCGCGGCCGCCCGCGCTCGGCCTTCACCGACACCTCGGGCCAGACCGTGCAGGCCCTCGACCGGGGGCTGACCGTGCTCGCCACGCTGGCCCGGCAGGAGGGCGCGACGCTGTCGGACCTCGCCCAGACGATGGGAATGCCCGCCTCGACCCTGCACCGGCTGCTCGCCACCCTCGACGCGCACGGCTTTGCCGAGATGGACCCGGTCACCCAGCACTGGCGCGTCGGGCTGGGCGCGTTCCGCGTCGGCTCGGCCTTCCTGCAACGCACCAACGTGGTCGAGGCCGCCCGCGCCCCCATGCGCGCGCTGATGGAGGCGACCGGCGAGACTGCCAACCTCGGCCTTATCGACGGCGACGAGGTGGTGTTCGTGGCCCAGGCCGAATCGCATGCCCCGATCCGCGCCTTCTTCCGGCCCGGCAGCCGGGGCGCGATGCATGCCTCGGGCATCGGCAAGGCGCTGCTCGCCGCCCTGCCCCGCACCCGCGTCCACGCGCTGGTCGGGCGCATCGGCCTGCCCGGCTTCACGCCCACCACGCTGACCACGCCCGATGCGCTGGCGGCCGACCTCGCGGCCACCGCCGAGCGCGGCTGGTCCTTCGACGACCAGGAACGCCATCCCGGCATGTCCTGCATCGCCGCCGTGATCCGCGACAGCACCGGCGAGCCGGTCGCGGGCGTGTCGGTCTCGGGGCCCTCGGCGCGCTTCACGCCGGACCGGCGCGGCGGGATCGGCGCGCAGGTCGCCGCGACCGCCGCCGAGATCGCCCGCGCCATCGGGGGACCGCCCGCCGCTATCGGCTAGCACCCCGCCGTTATTGCCCGATTTCCCCGCCTCCCGGCAGCGTCGGAGCGTGGTCCCCGACCGGACCCGTCCCGATCCCAGCGTCTTGCACGCAAACGCCCGAAGGAGGCCTCCATGACCCACCCGCTCAAGACCCTCGCCCTCGCCGCGCTCGCCCTCTCGCTGACGATCAGCGCCGCCGCCGCCCAGCACCGCTTCGGAACCGGACCCGGCACCGGACCGGGGTTCGGCCCCGGCTTCGGAAACGCCCCGGTGGTCCGCCCCGAGCCCGAGCCGGAACCGACCGCCTTCTTCGGCCGCAACGGCATCGGCGGGCGCTGGCAGGTCAGCGGCGTCGGGCGGCATGACGGGCTGAACGTCCGTCTCGGCCCGGGCACCGATTACCCGGTGGTCGAGACCCTCGGCCCGCGCACGGGGGGCCTCTCGCTGCAGGTCTGCACGCCGACCTGGCGGCTGGTCCGCTGGGCCAACCTGACCCCGCACCAGATGCGCCAGCTCTCCGGCCTGCCGACCTGGTGCCTGATCGAGGACCGCGGCCGGATGCTCGGCTGGGTCAACGCCCGGTACCTCGCCCGCGACTGACCGTCCCTCGCCGCCCCGCGACCCCCGGTGCCCCTTCCGCCTGCCGGACCGGGGCACCGACCCTGCACCGACGCCCTGCCGACGTGATACCGACGCGATACCGACGTGGCGCACGGCGGCTTCAGGATTTGTTTACCCCGGTTCCCACCCCGGCCCGACACCGCTAGGCTCGGGGCATGGTGCGACAGATCCTCCCCATCAGCGCCCTGCTGCTCGGCTCGGCGCTTCTGCTCTTCGCCGGCGGCATGAACGGCCTGATCCTGCCCGTGCGCGGCGCGGCGGAAGGCTTCTCCGCCCTCTCGCTCGGCCTGCTCGGCACCGGCTGGGCACTGGGCTACGTGCTGGGCTGCTGGTACACCCCGCGCCTCGTCGGAAAAGTGGGCCATATCAGGAGCTTCAGTGCGATGGCGGCGCTGGCCGCGGTGGCGATCCTGGCCTCTGCCCTGCTGGTCTCGCCGGGGGCCTGGATCCCGCTCCGGGGGCTGTCGGGCTTCTGCTTCGCCGGGGCCGCGATGATCGTCGAAAGCTGGCTCTCCGAGCGCGCCGACGCCCGCTCGCGCGGCAAGATCTTCGGCGTCTACACGATGGTCAACCTCGCCGCCTCGACCGCCGGGCAGATGGCGCTGACGCTGGGCGACACCACCGGCTTCGCCTTCTTCGCCCTCGGCGCGATCTTCTACTGCCTCGCCCTGATTCCGACAGCGATTTCAAGCACAACCAGCCCCAAACCGCTGGTCACCGTCAGCCTCGACCTGCGCGCGCTCTGGCGCAATTCCCCGGTCGCGGTGTTCGGCGTTTTCATGGTCGGGATCTCGAACAGCGCCTTCGGCACGCTGGCGGCGGTCTACGCGACGAACGTCGGCCTCGTGCTGACGACCATCGCGCTTTTCACCAGCCTTCCGATCCTCGCCGGGGCCGCCTCGCAGATCCCGATCGGGATCCTGTCGGACCGAATGGACCGCCGCAAGGTGCTGGTCGGGATCGCCGCCGTCGCGGCCCTGACCGACGTCGCCTTCGTCCTGCTGGCCTCGACCGACCCGATGGTCAACCTCGTGCTGGCCAGCCTCTTCGGCGCGATGATCTACGCGATGTATCCCGTCATCATCGCGCATGCCAACGACCACGCGGCCGAGGGCACGTTCATCCAGACCTCGGGCGGGTTGCTGATGATCTTCGGCTTCGGCGCGATCCTCGGGCCCCTGCTCGCCGGTCTCAGCATGGCGACGGTCGGCGACCGGGGCCTGTTCCTGACCTCGGTCGCGGCGCATGTGCTGCTGATCCTCTTCGCGCTGCTGCGGATGCGCATCCGGCAGGCCGTGCCCGAGGCGGACAAGTCGGACTTCGTCTTCGTCCCGCCCGCCAAGGCCAGCACGCCCGAGACCGTGGCCCTCGCCGTCCGGGACGGGGTCGAGGACGACGCCGAGGACCTCGCGGCCCGGATGCCGGAGACTGCCGACACCGTGCCCGAGACACCGGCCGAACCCCCGGCGCCCGACGCCCCGGACACCCCCGATCCCGGGCCGAAACCCTAGCGCATCGCGCGTTTCAGCAGGACCGGGACCAGCACGGACAGGAACAGAAGCCGCGCGACGTGGTGCAGCGCGACATAGGCCGGATCGACCCCGAGGATGATCGCCAGCGCCGCCATCGTCTCGAGCCCGCCGGGCGCGAAGGCCACCAGCACGTGCAGCACCGGCAGGCCGATGACCGGGGCGACGATCTCGGCCGCAACCAGCGAGATCACCGTGGCCATGCCGATCACCACGCCCGCGGCGCCCAGCGCCTCGACCACCATGCGCCAGGTCACCCCGGAGAACCGCGTGCCGATCAGCGTGCCCATCAGCGCGTAGGCCGGGATCGTCAGCCAGAGCGGCAACTGCCCCGGCGTCAGCGCCAGTACATGCCCGGCCAGCGAGACCGCCATGCCGCCCATCAGGTAGGCCGCAGGCACCGCCCAGCGCTTGAAGACCACCCCGACGCCCAGGGCCAGCGCCATCAGCCCGGCGATATGCGGCAGCCAGAGCGTCGCGGCGGGGGGCGCGGTCAGGCTCATGTCGGCATCCGAGCCGAGCGAGACGATCAGCGGCACCAGCAGGGTCAGCGCCAGCACCCGCAGCGACTGGATCAGCGCCACCCGCGCGGTGTCGCCGCCGGTGTCCACCGACAGGCTGAGAACGAAGCTCAGGTGCCCAGGGGCCGAGGACAGCAGCGCCGTCTGCCGCTCCATCCCGAACAGCCGGTGCAGCACCTCGGCGGTGCCGCGGAACAGCACGACGATCGCCACCGCGAGACAGATCAGGCTGACCGGCCAGGCGGCGGCGCGCTCCAGCACCTCGGGCGTGATCCCGGTCCCGAGGCCGATGCCGATCAGGATGAAGGCCGCGTCGCGCAGGCGGACCGGAACCGCCAGTTTCAGCCCGCTCAGGCTGGCCGCCGACACCAGCGCCGCGGGCCCGGTCAGGAAGGGCGCGGGCAGCCCCAGCGCCCAGCCGAGCCACGCGCCCAGCGCGCCGAGGGCCAGAGTGACGACGAGGGTGCGCAGCGAAACAAGAAGGGTCTTGGACAGCACCGGCCGGTGATCCTTTCCGCAGGGCGATGCCGTGTCGTCCCCCGGAACGCGGCAGGGGTCAAGACCCGCTCAGGTGGCCGGATCGACCACCGCCTGCATCGCCACATGGGTCGAGGTGCTGGCGACATGCGGCAGCGACGAGATCGCCGCGCCCAGCACGGCCCGGTAGCTCTGGATGTCGCGGGTGCGGACTTTCAGCAGGTAGTCGAAGCTGCCCGCGATCATGTGGCATTGCTCGACCGCCTCGATCTTGCGCACGGCGGCGTTGAAGGCGCTCAGCGCCCTCTCGGTCGTGTCGCTCAGCTTCACCTCGACGAAGGCGACATGCGCGAGGCCCAGCCGCTCCGGATCGAGGACGGCGCGGTAGCCCTGGATGTAGCCCTCCGCCTCCAGTCGCCGCAGCCGCACCTGGCAGGGGCTCTTGGACAGGCCGACCTTCTTCGCGAGGTCGGCGAGCGAAATCCGTCCATCCGCCTGAACGGCCGCGAGAATCCGCCGGTCTATGGCATCCGTCGTCCCGTGTTTTGGCATCTTGCGGTCCATTCGTCCCGAGAAGGGCTTCAACATACCGGCAATCACCGCGTCAGGCCAGCATCAACGGGCGCCTGTCCCGTGGGCGCCCCTGTATGCTGCGCGGCAGTCTTCTCGTCCGAGGTGTGCCATGATCCCTGCCCCGCGCCTTCCGCTCCCCGCCCATGCCGACGAACAGGCCGTTCTTGCCGATCTCGTCGCCCGCTTCGCGCCCCCCGCGGCGGTGCGCGCCGCCGCCACCGCCCGCGCGGTCGGGCTGGTGCGCGACATCCGCGCCGACCGCCGCCCCGGCCTGATGGAGGTGTTCCTCGGCGAATACGGCCTGTCGACGCGCGAGGGGCTGGCGCTGATGACGCTGGCCGAGGCGCTGCTGCGGGTGCCCGACGCTGCCACGATGGACGAGCTGATCGAGGACAAGATCGCCCCGCAGGACTGGAAGCTGCACCGGGGCCGGTCGCCCTCGGCGCTGGTCAACGCCTCGACCCTGGCGCTGATGCTGACCGGCGAGGTGCTGAAGGACCGCCGCGACCTCGCGGGCGCGTTCCTCGGCGCGGTCAAGCGGCTGGGCGAGCCGGTGATCCGCTCGGCAGTGGCGCGCGCGATGCGCGAGATGGGCGCGCAGTTCGTGCTCGGTCGCACCATCGACGAGGCGCTGAGCCGGGGCCGCGACAAGGCCGCGATGGGCTACACCTTCTCCTACGACATGCTGGGCGAGGCGGCGATGACCGCCGGGGACGCCGCGCGCTTCCTCGCCGCCTACAAGGGGGCCATCGGACGCCTCGCGCCCGAGTGCCGCAGCCCGGACACCCGCGCCAACCCCGGCATCTCGGTCAAGCTGTCGGCCCTGCATCCGCGCTACGAGACGGCGCAGCAGGACCGGGTGATGACCGAGCTGGTGCCGCGGGTGCTCGACCTCGCGCTGGCCGCGAAATCCGCCGGGATGGGCATGAACATCGACGCCGAAGAGGCCGACCGGCTGGAACTGAGCCTCGCCGTGATCGAGGCGGTGCTGTCCGACCCCCGCCTCGCGGGCTGGGACGGGTTCGGCGTCGTGGTGCAGGGCTACGGGCTGCGCGCCAGCGCGGTGATCGACTGGCTCCACGCGCTGGCGACGCGGCTCGACCGGCGCATCATGGTGCGCCTGGTCAAGGGGGCCTACTGGGACACCGAGATCAAGCGCGCGCAGGTCGAGGGGCTGGAGGGCTTCCCGGTCTTCACTCGCAAGGCCGCCACCGACGTCGCCTACCTGTGCTGCGCGCGCCAGCTTTTGGGCCTGACCGACCGCATCTACCCGCAGTTCGCCACCCACAACGCGCATTCGGTCGCCGCCATCCTCGAGATGGCCGACGACCCGCAGGCCTTCGAGTTCCAGCGCCTGCACGGGATGGGCGAGGCGCTGCACGACCGCATCCTCGCCGGGAACGCCACGCGCTGCCGGATCTACGCCCCGGTGGGCGCGCACCGCGAACTGCTGGCCTATCTCGTGCGGCGGCTCTTGGAGAACGGCGCGAACAGCTCCTTCGTCCACAAGATCGCCGACCCGGAGGTGCCGCCGGAAGCCGTCGCGCGCGATCCCTTCGCCGCGCTCGACAGCGCCCCGGCCGGTCCGGGCGTGACTCGGCCTGCCGACCTCTTCGCGCCCGGGCGGCGCAATTCGCGCGGCTGGGACCTGCACGAACCGGAGGGGCTGGCGGCCTACCTCGCCACCCGCGCGCCCTTCGCGGACCGGCAGTGGAGCGCCGCGCCGACGGTGGAGGCGGCCCCCGGCGAGACCCTGCCCGTCACCGCCCCCGACGCCTCCGGACAGGCCGTGGGCACCGTGACGCTGGCCAGCGCAGCCGCGATCGAGGCCGCGCTGAGCCAGACCCGCGCCTGGGACGCGACGCCCGAGGACCGCGCCGCCGCGCTGGAGCGGGCCGCCGACCTGTTCGAGGCGCACGCGGGCGAGATCTTCGCGCTGCTGGCCCGCGAAGCCGGCAAGTGCCCGCCCGATGCCGTCGCCGAGCTGCGCGAAGCGGTGGACTTCCTGCGCTACTACGCCACCCGCGCCCGGGCGGACCGGCCCGATGGGCGCGGCGTCTTCGCCTGCATCAGCCCGTGGAACTTCCCGCTCGCCATCTTCACCGGCCAGGTCGCGGGCGCGCTCGCAGCGGGCAACGGCGTCATCGCCAAGCCCGCCGAGGCGACGCCGCTGGTCGCGGCACTGGCCACGCGCCTGCTGCACGAGGCGGGCGTTCCGGCCGGGTCGCTCGCCCTGCTGCCGGGCGAGGGCCGCACCGTCGGCGCGGCGCTCAGCGCGGACCCGCGCATTGCCGGGGTCTGCTTCACCGGCTCGACCGCGACGGCGCAGACCATCAACCGGGCGATGGCGGCCCATCTCGACCCGGCCGCGCCGCTGATCGCCGAGACCGGCGGCCTGAACGCGATGATCGTGGACAGCACCGCCCTGCCGGAACAGGCGGTGCGCGACATCGTGATGTCGGCCTTCCGCTCGGCCGGGCAGCGCTGCTCGGCGCTGCGCCTGCTCTACGTGCAGGAGGACATCGCGCCGGGGCTGATGGCCATGCTGACCGGCGCGATGGACGAGCTGCGCCTCGGCGCGCCCTGGGACCCGGCCACCGATGTCGGCCCGGTGATCGACGCGGCGGCGCAGGCGAGGATCGCGGCCCATGTCGCCCGCGCGCGGGCCGAGGGCCGGGTGATCCACGAGATCGCCGCGCCGGAGACCGGGCATTTCATCGGGCCGGTGGCGATCCGGGTCGGCGGCATGGCCGACCTGGGCGAAGAAATCTTCGGCCCGGTGCTGCACGTCGCGACCTTCCGGGCGCAGGACCTCGACGCGGTGCTCGATGCGGTGAATGCCTCGGGCTACGGGCTGACCTTCGGCCTGCACAGCCGGATCGAGGACCGCGCCGCCCATGTCGCGGACCGGCTCCGGGTGGGCAACCTCTACGTCAACCGCAACCAGATCGGCGCGGTGGTCGGCAGCCAGCCCTTCGGCGGCGAGGGGCTGTCGGGCACCGGTCCCAAGGCGGGCGGCCCGGCCTATGTCGCGCGGATGGGCAAGGCGGGACGTGCCCGGCCCGAGCCTGTGCCGGGCCCGGAGGCCGACCCGGCGGCCGTGGCGCGGGCAGTGTCCGAGGCGCGCGCCCGGCTGAACCCAGGCCCGCTGTCCGAGACCGACCTGCCCGGTCCCACCGGCGAGCGGAACCTGCTGCGGCACTACGGGCGCGGCGTGGTGCTGTGCCTCGGCCCCTCGCCGGAGACCGCGCTGGCGCAGGCCACGGCGGCCGAGGCCGCGGGCGCGACCGCCGTCAGGATCTGCCCGGGCGCGCGCGGCGCGCTGGCGGTGGACGGGGTGCTGCCGCCGGAGCGGCTGCGGACGCTCGACGGGATCGACGCCGTCGTCCTGCAGGGCACCGACGCGGCCCTGCGCCCGGTGCAGCAGGCGCTGGCGGCCCGCGACGGACGTCTGGTCTCGCTGATCGCCGAGGACGACATCACCGCGCGCTGCCGCCTCGAACGGCATGTCTGCACCGACACCACGGCGGCCGGGGGCAACGCCAGCCTGCTGGCACAGGCCGGCTGAGGCGACGGCGCGCCGGATTGACTTGTTCAATCGTTTGATTGAACTTGCGGGCAACCCTGCCCCCCGAGTCGCCCGCACATGTCCGATGCCCCGCCCCCCGATGCCGACCCGGACCCCGGTGCCGTGCCCCCGGCGCCGACCGGCACGCGCGGCGCGCTGATCCGCGCGGGCCTGCGGCTGTTCGGCAAGACCGGGTTCGCCGCGACCTCGACCCGGGAGCTGGCCGAGGCTGCCGGGACCAACGTCGCCTCGATCGCCTACCACTTCGGCGGCAAGGACGGGCTGCGCCGCGCCTGCGTCGAGGAGGTTGCCCGCCGCTTCCAGGCTGTGCTCGGCCCGGATCCCGCCCCGCTGCCCGACGACCTGCCCGCCGCGGCCGCCCATGCCCGGCTGGCCTTCCTGACCACCGCCATGGTCCGCTTCCTGCTCGGTCGCGGCGACGGCGAGGAAGTGCCCGCCTTCCTGCTGCGCGAGGTGCTGGGCGAGCCGGTGCTGCTCGACATCGTCTATGACCGCGTCATCGCCCCGCGCCATGCCGATCTCTGCGCGCTCTGGGGCCGGGCCAGCGGGCAGGACCCGGACAGCCCGGCGGTGCGCCTCGCCGTCTTCGCGCATCTCGGGCAGATCCTCTATTTCCGCCTCGGCGCGGCCATCGTCACCCGCCGCATGGGCTGGGACGGCTATGGCCCGGCCGAGATCGCCGCCGTCGAGGCCCGCATCCTCGCCACGCTCAACGCCGCCCTGTCCAGAGGGGACCCCCCGTGACCGCCTTCGTCTGCACCTTGCCGCTGCTCTCCGCGCTCTTCACCGCCTGCGCGCCGGTTCCGCCCTTCGCCTCGGGCTATGTCGAGGGCGAGTATGTCCTGATCGCGCCCGTCGCCACCGCCGAGATCCGCGAGATCGCCGTCGCGCGCGGCGACCGCGTCGCCCCCGGCGACCCGCTGGTGCGGCTGGAGGACCGCGACGCCACCATCGCGCTGGCCCAGGCCGAGGCCGGGCTGCAGCAGGCGGAAGCCGCGCTCGCCGACCTGCGCGAAGGCGCGCGCCCCGAGGAAATCGCCGCGATCGAGGCCGCGCTCGCCTCGGCCCGCGCGCAGGCGACGGAGGCGCAGCGCACCTCCGAGCGGCAGACCAGCCTCGCCGCGCGCGGCGCGATCACCACGGCGCAGGCCGACGACGCCGTCACCGCCGCCGAGGTGGCCGCGGCCGCCGTGGCGCGGATCGAGGCCGAACTGGCCGCCGCCCGCCTGCCCGCCCGCCCGCAGCGGATCGCCGCCGCCGAAGCCGCGCTCGACGGCGCCCGCGCCGCCCGCGACCAGGCCGAATGGAACCTCGCGCGGCGTCGGCTGGAGGCCCCCGCCGGCGGGACCGTCAGCGACCTGATCCGCACCCCGGGCGAACTGGCAGGCCCCGCCGCGCCGGTGCTGTCGCTGCTGCCCGACGACGGGGTGAAGCTGCGCCTCTACGTGCCGCAGGACGCCCTGCCCCGCATCGCGCCCGGAAGCCTGCTCGACGTGCGCTGCGACGGCTGTCCGCCCGGCCTGCAGGCCACGGTCAGCTATGTCGCCGACACGCCCGAGTTCACTCCCCCGGTGATCTACTCGATCGAGACGCGGCAGAAACTCGTCTACCTGATCGAGGCCCGCCCCGCCGCCGGGGCCGGGGTGCTGAAACCGGGCCAGATCGTCGACGTGGTCCTGCCGGGGGCCGCAGAGTGAGTGCGCCCGTGGCCGATGCCCCCGGGGCGGACGCGCCCCCCGCGATCGAGGTCGCGGGCCTCGTCAAGGCTTTCGGCGGCCGCCGGGTGGTGGACGACGTGACCCTCGACGTGCGCACCGGCGAGATCGCCGGGTTCCTCGGCCCGAACGGCTCGGGCAAGACGACGACGATCCGGCTGATGTGCGGCCTGCTGACCCCCGATGCCGGGACCGGCACCGTGCTCGGGCGCGACATCCGCACCGAGGCGCGCGCGATCAAGCTCGACGTCGGCTACATGACGCAGAAGTTCTCGCTCTATGAGGACCTGACGATCGAGGAGAACCTGCGCTTCGTCGCCGGTCTCTACCGCCTGCCCGACCCGCGCCGGGCGGTCGCCGACACACTGGCAGATCTCGGGCTGACCAGCCGCAAGCGGCAACTGGCCGGGTCGCTGTCGGGCGGCTGGAAGCAACGGCTGGCACTCGCCGCCTGCATCATGCACCGCCCGCGCCTGCTGCTGCTCGACGAGCCGACGGCCGGCGTCGATCCCAAGGCCCGCCGGGAGTTCTGGGACGAGATCCATTCGCGTGCCGCGGACGGGCTGACGGTGCTGGTCTCGACCCATTACATGGACGAGGCCGAGCGCTGCCACCGGATCAACTACATCTCGTACGGCAAGCTCGTCGCGCGCGGCACGGTGGACGAGGTGATCGCGGGCGCGAAGCTGACCACGCTGGTGCTCGACGGCGGCGACCTGCCCCGGGCCGCCCGCATGCTGCGCGACGATCCCGCCGTCGACCAGGTCGCGCCCTTCGGGACCACGCTGCATGTCACCGGGCGCGACGGCGCGGCGCTGCGGCGCGCGACAGGGGCCGCCGCCACCGCCAGCGGCGCGAGCCTGCGCGACGCCGAGACCAGCCTCGAGGACGTGTTCATCCAGCTGATGGGCGCGTCGCAGGACAACATGGCATGAGCGCGCTTCTCTCCCTCGGCCGCCTCTGGTCGCTGCTCGTCAAGGAGACGATCCAGATGCGCCGCGACCGGATCACCTTCGCGATGATGCTGGGCGTGCCGCTGATGCAGCTCATGCTGTTCGGCTTCGCGATCAACTCGGACCCGCGCGGACTGCCCGCCGCCCTCGTCGCGCCGACGCAGGACCGCTTCACCCGCGCGATGGTCAGCGCTCTGGAGCTGACCGGCTATTACCGCTTCGTGACCGTCGGGGCCTCTGCCGCGCAGGCCGAGGCGATGCTGGTGCGGGGCGATGTCTCGTTCGTGGTGACCGTGCCCTCGGACTTCGGCCGCCGGATCGAGCGCGGCGACCACCCGGTCATGCTGATCGAGGCCGATGCCACCGACCCCTCGGTCGCCTCCGGCGCGATCTCGACGCTGGGCACCGTCGCCGCCGAGGCGCTGCAACGCGAACAGGGCACCGAGACCGCCGCCGCCGAGGCCGGAACCCATGCCGTGCAGGTCGTCGTCCACCGCCGCTACAACCCGGAAGGGATCACCCAGTATAACATCGTGCCGGGCCTCTTGGGCGTGATCCTGCAGATGACCATGGTGATGATGACCGCGATGGGCCTGACCCGCGAGATCGAACGCGGCACGATGGAGAACCTGCTCGCGATGCCCGCCTCGCCGCTGGAGATCATGCTGGGCAAGATCCTGCCCTTCCTCGGCATCGGCGCGGTGCAGGTGACCGTGGTGCTGGTCGCGGCCAAGCTGATCTTCGGCGTGCCCTTCATGGGCGGGCTCGGGGTGCTGATGGCCGGCATCCTCGTCTTCGTGCTGGCGCTGGTGCTGCTCGGCTACCTGATCTCGACGGTGGCGCGGACCCAGTTGCAGGCGATGCAGCTGACCTTCTTCTATTTCCTGCCGTCGATCCTGCTGTCGGGCTTCATGTTCCCCTATCGCGGGATGCCCGGCTGGGCGCAGGCGCTGGGGGAACTGCTGCCGCTGACGCATTTCCTGCGGATGATCCGCGCGGTCATGCTGAAGGGCGCGGGCCTCGAAGGGGTCGCCCAGCCGCTGGCCGCGCTGACCGTCTTCGCCGTCGTCCTGACCGGCGCGGCCCTCCTGCGCTTCCGGCGGACCCTGGACTGAGGGGGAAGAGCCGCCACCTGCCCCCTTCCCAACCGCCCCGCTTTGCGACGAGACTGGCGCCGACCCGCAACCCCGGAGCGCGCCCATGTCCCTTGAAGGTATCGTCCAGACCGACCGCCACCCGCTGACCGACCCCGCCTTCGGCGCGGCCTGCCGCGCGCGGCTCGACCGGGACGGCGTGGTGGTGCTGGAGGGGTTCCTGACGCCCGGCGCCCTCGAAGCCCTCGATACCGAGGCCGAGGCCGGGCGGGCACAGGCCTATTTCTGCACCCAGAGCCATTCCGTCTACCTGACGCCGCCCGACCCCGCGCTGCCCGCCGACCACCCGGTGAACCGGCAGGTCGTCTCGTCCAAGGGGTGCATCTGCGACGACGAGGTGGCCGCGACCTCGCCCCTGCGCGCGCTCTACGACGCGCCCGAGTTCCGCACCTTCGTCTGCCGCGCCACCGGCGAGGCCGAGGTGCACCCCTATGCCGACCCGCTGTCCTCGATCAACATCCACTACGCCGAGCGCGGGCAGGAACTGGGCTGGCACTTCGACAACTCGTCCTTCGCCATCACGCTGCTGATCCGCAAGCCGGACGCGGGCAGCCGCTTCGAATACGTCAAGGACCTGCGCGACGCCGACGCGGGCGAGATGAACCCGGAGGGAGTCGCCGACCTGCTCGACGGGCGGACCACACCGCAGGTGCTCAGCATGGATCCGGGCACGCTCGTCCTGTTCCGGGGCCGCAACTCGATCCACCGCGTCTCGCCGAACGAAAGCGACCGCACCCGGATGCTGGCCGTGCTGGCCTACAACGCGCGGCCGGGCGTGCAGCTGTCCGAGAACGCCCGGATGACCTTCTACGGGCGCCTCGGCGCGGCGTGACCCGGGGGCACACCGGCGGGAACCAAAGGAAAGGGCGGCCAGACGGCCGCCCTTCTTTTGTCTGACGACGGGGTGTCCGCCAGGGTCGGCGAGCGATCGTGCCCCGGCCCGGCCCCTTTCGGCGGAGGCTGGTGGACGCGCCATCCGCCTGTCGTCCGGGGTCAGGACTTAGCGAGCTGCCACCGCCGCGTCCTGCGTGCGGGTCAGTCCTTGCTCCGGAGCCACTCTGGACGCGGCTTTGCGGATCTGCGCTGCGGTCAGGGACCTTTGGCCTGTAAAGGAAGACGGGAACAAGGAAAACGCAATATGTTCCGGGCCGTTAAAGACCACCTCGGCAACACAGCGATCGAAGTCGAGATCGAAGAAAATCAGATGATCTGCCCGAAGCTGCGTGTTCCTGAACGCTGGTCCGCGCCCCGTCCCGGTAGCATTGATCTGAACGGTCGTCTTCCCGTCGGGAGCAATCGCGTCAATGGCCGGGTTGCCGCTCCCGTCTACAAGCCGAACCCCGAACATTTCGACAGCCAGTGCCTCTCCGATGTCTCCGATCAGGTTTCCGTCAGTAAGCGCGACGGCGTGGCCCTATGCGGCGAGGCTTGGCGGCTGTGTCTGCCGCCAAGGCATGAGGTCTTCGATGCGGGATCGTGGGTGGCCGTTGAGGATGGCGCGCAGGGTAGCGGCGAGGTAGTCGACGGGGTTCACGCCTGACAGCTTGCAGGTTGCGACGAACGACGCGAGCATGGCCCAGTTCTCGGCGCCGATCTCGTTTCCGGCGAAGAGGGCGTTCTTCCGGGTCAGCGCGATCGGACGGATCTGGTTCTCGACCGGGTTGGTATCCAGCTCGAGGGTGCCATCCTCGAGGAAGCGGACCAGGCCGGACCAGTGCCCAAGGGTGTAGCGGATATCCTCGGCGAGTTGGGACTTCTGCGGGATGCGCGAGAGCTGGGTCTCCAGCCAGGGCTTGAGCGCGGAAATGATCGGGGCGGCGTGCTCACGTCGGGCGGCGAGGCGGACGGCAGGGGCGTGGCCGCGCACGGTCTTCTCGGTCTGATAGAGCAACGCAATCTGGCGCAGCATCTCCTCGGCGATGGGCGAGCCGTCGCTCTCGACGCGTTTGACGAAGCGGCGACGGACATGGGTCCAGCAATAGACCAGCTGCCACGGCCCCTCTTCGCGCGGGATCTCGGTCAGGGCGTTGTAGGACTGGTAGGCGTCGCATTGCAGGAACCGGCCGCGGTATCCCGCCAGGAACTTCAGCGGATGCTCCCGTCCCCGACCGGGGGCGTAGTGGAACAGCACAATGGGCGGGCCGGCACCGCCATGTCCGCGATCGTCGGAGACGACGGCCCAGAAGTAGCCGCTCTTGGTGGCCTTCCGGCCCGGGTCCAGCACCGGCGCGCGGGTCTCGTCGACGAAGATCCTGTCGGCGGCGCGCAGATGGGCCTTCATGTGGTCGATCACGGGCATCAGGTGGAAGCAGGCGCGGCCGACCCAGTTGCCGAGCGTGCCGCGGTCGAGGCTGAGCCCCTGCCGCTCGAAGATCCCGGCCTGGCGGTAGAACGGCAGGTGGTCGCCGAACTTCGAGACGATGATCCACGCGATCAGCCGTTCGGTGGGCAGGCCGCCCGGCACGACATGCTCGGGGGCATGCGCCTGCACCACGGCCTGCGAACAGCGCCGACAGGCGTATCTCGGACGCCGCGTCACTAGAACCTGGAACTGCGCCGGGATCACGTCGAGCCGCTCGGAGACATCCTCTCCGATCCGGGCCATCTCGCCACAGCCGCAGGGGCAAAGGGTGCTGGCGGGCTCGATCACGCGCTCGACCCGGGGCAGATGCGCCGGTAGATGCCCGCGGTTGCGCGCGGGCTTGCGCGGTTCATCCCCGCGCGCCCGTTGCAACGCTGCTTCCGCCTTCTCCTGGGCAGCCTCCAGCACGCCTTGGGCCAGTTCAGCGTCCTCGAGCGGCAGATTGAACTGGTCGGGCGACAACTTCTCGGAACTCTTGCCAAAGCGTTCGCGCTGCGCGGCGCGCAAGATCCCCTCCAGCCGGCGGTTGGCCTCCTGCACCTCCACGAGCGCCGCCTCGACCTCCGCGAGGCGGGCCTTCAGGTGAGCATTCTCGCGGCTGAGCGTGGCGGCATCCATGCCCCGGAGTGAATCACGCCGGTGCCGTTCCAGCCAGCAAAAACGGGGACTTCGCGTGCATCCATGCGATCAGCCTGCGACCAGTGGCCGCCGCGCTCGTTCCGGTCGGACCAGCCGCCAGTCCAGTCCCTCGAACAGCGCCGCCAGCTGCGCCGAGGACATCCGCATCACCCCGTCCCGCACCTGCGGCCAGACAAATTTGCTGCCCTCGAGGCGCTTGTGAACCAGCACCATCCCGGTCTGGTCCCAGACCAGAAGCTTGATGCGGTCCGCACGCTTTGCCCGGAAGACGAAGACCGCCCCGCAGAACGGGTCCAGCCCGCACATCTCCTGCACCGCAAGCGCAAGGCCGTCGATCCCCTTGCGGAAGTCCACCGGGCGCGTCGCCACGTAGACCTTCACCGGCCCAGCTTGACCGAGCATCATGACGTCGAGGCCCGTGCCGCCCGGATCGCCCGCGTCAGCAGCCCCTCGTCGGCGTCGGTCCCGGCACGGATCACGACATCCCCGATGACGATCTCCACGCCGGTCACGGCCGAGGTCTCCGCCGGTATCTCTGCCCCGGCAGCGGCGCTCTCGACGACCAGCTCGGCAAACATCGGCAGCGCCGCCACGCTCTCGGGCACGACAAGCTGCCCCGTCCGCAGCTTCCTCCGCCAGTCATAGATCTGCCAGCGCGTCGTCCCGTGCCGTTGCGCAACATCCGTCACCGACGCCCCGGGCACCAGGCTCTCCGCCGCAATCCGCGCCCGCTCCGCCTTCGTGCGCAGCCGGCGCCCGGACGGCCCCTCGATCACCTCAAGCCGAGAAACCCTGCCTTCCCTTGGGCTGTCCAAATGGACGCCCACTTTGCCGTCTCGTTCCAAGCCCAAACCTCCAACGCCCATGCGCGCGGAGATTGGCCCGTTCAGCTCACTAACGGCAGGAGGGGGGCGGCGTCGCGCTTACAGTCCTTCAGGCGGCCGAACATGATCTCGATGCGGTTGCGCCGTTTGTAGCGGCGCTTGTCGTACCGGACGGCCTTACCCCGGGACGTCCTGCCGGGAATGCAGGGGCGTATACCCTTGTCCAGCA
>JAUIAU010000025.1 GCA_030425185.1 Alphaproteobacteria bacterium | reverse complement strand
GCGTGGCCGAGACCTGGTCCGAGGCGCTGGCGCGCGCCTCGACCATCCGCATCTCCGCGCCCGAAGGTCAGCTCGACACGCAGACCCGCGCCGTCGAGCAGGTTCTGGCGACCACGCCCGGCATCGCGTCGTTCCGGGTGATCCCGGATGCCGAGCAGGCGCAACTGCTCGAGCCGTGGCTGGGTCCGGGGCTGCCGCTCGACGATCTTCCGCTGCCGCGCCTGATCGAAGTGATCGAGGATGCCCGCGGGTTCGCGCCGGACGGGCTGCGCCTGCGTCTGGCCGCCGAAGCGCCGGGGGCAGTCCTCGACGACCATACCCGCTGGCGCCGTCCGCTGGTCGAGGCCGCCGAGGGGCTGCGCTGGCTGGGCTTCCTGTCGCTGGCCCTGATCGGCGGGGCGATGGCCGGGATGATCACGCTCGCCGCGCAGGCCGCACTGGCCGCGAACCGCCAGATCATCGAGGTGCTGCGCCTCGTCGGTGCCCGCGATGTCTATATCGCCGGGGCCTTCACCCGCCGCTTCACGCACCGCGCCGGTCTTGGGGCCCTGCTGGGCGCCGGGCTGGGGCTGGTGGCCATCGCCCTGCTGCCCGGGAACGACAGCGCGGGCAGCTTCCTCACCGGCCTCGGCTTCCAGGGGGTGGGCTGGATCACGCCCGCCTTCATTCCGCCGGTGGCCGCCGCCGTGGCGTTCCTCGCAACCCGCTCGGCGGCGCTCCGCATGTTGGGACGACTCTCATGACCTATGCCTGGCGCTACCTGCGCTCGCTCGTCTTCGTGCTCCAGATGTACGCCGCGATGCTCGTCTTCGCGCTCTGGTACACGCCGCAGGCGATGATCAACCGCGACCGGGCCTATGCGGCGGTCCACGCCTATTGCCGCTGGGTGCGCTGGACCGCGCGCTGGATGGTCGGGCTGCACTCCGAGGTCCGGGGCGACGTGCCGACGGACGAGGTCATCCTCGCGTCGAAGCACCAGAGCTTCTTCGACATCATCATCATCGTCTCGGTCGTTCCCCGTCCCCGCTTCATAATGAAGAGCTCGTTGCGCTGGGCCCCGATCCTCGGCTGGTACGCCAAGCGGATCGGATGCGTGGCGGTCGACCGGGGCAAACGGGCCAAGGCGGTGCAGCAGATGGTCGAGGGCGTCACGGCGCCCGACGCGCCGAAGGGGCAGCTGGTGATCTATCCGCAGGGCACGCGGGTCGCGCCCGATGCGAAGCGCCCCTACAAGGTCGGCGTCGGTGCGCTTTACGCCGCGCTCGGCCAGCCGGTGGTGCCCGCAGCGACGAATGTCGGGGTGTTCTGGCCCCGCACCGGCGTCTATCGCAAGCCGGGCCTCGCCGTTGTGGAGTTCCTGCCCCGGATCGCGCCTGGCCTGTTGGTCGAGCCCTTCATGGCCGAGATCGAACAGGTCATCGAGACAGCCTCCGACCATCTGATCGCGGAAGCGCGGGCGGGCCTGCCGCGCTGACGGGATGCTGCGAGTGCGAAAAGCGCCTTGTGCGCCGCAGCGCAATATAATATCCCACGCGGCGAACCCGACGTAACTTCCTTGCCAGACCGAAGGAGCGCCCATGAGCTTCCGCCTGCAGCCCGCCCCCGTCGCCCGTCCGAACCGCTGCCAGCTTTTCGGCCCGGCGTCGCGTCCCGCGATCTTCGAGAAGATGGCGGCGAGCGCTGCGGACGTGGTCAACCTCGACCTCGAGGACTCGGTTGCCCCCGACGACAAGGCCGAGGCGCGGAAGAACGCGATCCAGGCGATCGGGGACATCGACTGGGGCACCAAGACCCTGAGCGTGCGGATCAACGGCCTCGATACGCCCTACTGGTACCGGGACGTGGTGGACCTGCTGGAGCAGGGCAGCGACCGTCTCGACCAGATCATGATCCCGAAGGTCGGCTGTGCCGAGGACCTCTATGCCGTCGATGCGCTGGTGACCGCGGTCGAGCGTGCCACGGGCCGGACGAAACCGCTGGGCTTCGAGGTGATCATCGAAAGCGCGGCCGGCATCAGCCATGTCGAGGCGATTGCCGCCGGGTCGCCCCGCCTGCGCGCCATGAGCCTCGGTGCCGCGGACTTCGCGGCCTCGATGGGCATGCAGACCACGGGGATCGGCGGGACGCAGGAAAATTACTACATGCACCACGCGGGCCAGAAATACTGGGCCGATCCGTGGCACTGGGCGCAGGCCGCCATCGTCGCCGCCTGCCGGACGCACGGGGTGCTGCCGGTCGACGGCCCTTACGGCGACTTCTCCGACGACGACGGCTTCCGGGCGCAGGCGCTGCGGTCGGCGACGCTCGGCATGGTCGGCAAGTGGGCGATCCATCCGAAGCAGGTCGCGCTGGCCAACGAGGTGTTCACGCCCACCGAGGCCGCGGTCACCGAAGCCCGCGAGATCCTCGCCGCGATGGACGAGGCCAAGCGCAGCGGACAGGGCGCGACCGTCTACAAGGGGCGGCTGGTGGACATCGCCTCGATCAAGCAGGCCGAAGTCATCGTCAAACAGGCCGAAATGATCGCCGGCTAACCGCGCATGTCCTTGGGCGAGCCCATCACGACATAGGTGGTCAGCGTGTTGACCTGTGGCAGGGCGCCCAGCACGTCGGTGTGGAACCGCTTGTAGGCGGCGAGGTCGCTGACCTCGACCCGCAACAGGTATTCCACCCCGCCGGTGATGTTGTGGCACTCGCGCACTTCAGGCGAGGCCGCGATGGCCTGCTCGAACGCCTGCTGCGCGGCTTTGGTGTGCCGGTTCAGCCCGACCGTGACGTAAGCCGTGAACCCGATGCCCGCGCGCTCCGGGTTCAGGACGGCGCGATAGCCGGTGATGACGCCGGATTTCTCCAGCGCCGAAACCCGCCGCAGGCAGGCCGAGGCGGACAGGCCGACGCGCTCGGCCAGCGCGAGATTGCTGATCCGCCCGTCGCGCTCGAGCACATGCAGGATTCTGCGGTCGATCTGGTCCATGATGGTGAATAATTGCGTCGGAGGCGTTTCCAAGCGTTAGAATGCAACGTTTCGCCACGTGCGACCAGTCATATCCTGCACATGACCTATAATCTGCTCCTCGCGCTTGCCGCGTTCTGTCTCGCCACCCTGTTCTCGCCGGGTCCGAACAACCTGATGCTGATGGCCTCCGGCGCCAACTATGGCCTGCGCCGCTCCATGCCTCACATGACGGGCGTGGCCTTTGGCTTCCCGCTGATGATCCTGCCCGTCGGCTTCGGGGTGATGCAGCTCTTCGAGGTCTGGCCGCCGGCGGAGACCGTCCTGCTGGCACTCTCCTTCGCCTATCTCCTCTACCTCGCGTGGCGGATCGCGACCGCCGCCCCGCCGAAGGACGGGCAGGCGGGCCGCACCCCGCTGCGCTTTGCCGAGGCTGCGGCGTTCCAGTGGGTGAACCCCAAGGCATGGTCGATGGCTCTGGGCGCGATCACCCTTTACGCGCCCGCCCGCGACGTGACCGGCGTGCTCTGGATCGCCGGGGCCTTTGCCGTGCTGGGCAGCCTGTCGGCCCTGACATGGACGACGCTCGGCACCGGCATCCGCCGCCTGCTGCCAGACCCAGTGCGGCTGCGCTGGTTCAACCGGACGATGGCCGCGCTACTGGTGCTGTCGATGCTGCCGGTCCTCGCGGGCGTGCTGCGCGGTTAGTTGCATCCGGCCCCACGCCCGGCCATATACGGCGCAGGCCGCAGCCACAGGACACCGCCCCGCATGAACAACTATCTGGAATTCGAGAAACCGCTGGCCGAGATCGAGGGCAAGGCGGAAGAACTCCGCGCCATGGCGCGGGCGAATCCCGAGATGGACGTCGAGGGCGAGGCCGCCGCACTCGACCAGAAGGCCGACCAGATGCTGGCGGACCTCTACAAGTCGCTGACGCCGTGGCGGAAGTGCCAGGTGGCCCGGCATCCCGACCGCCCGCACTGCAAGGACTACATCGAGGCTCTGTTCCAGGAATACACCCCGCTGGCCGGGGATCGGAACTTCGCGGACGATCACGCCGTGATGGGGGGGCTCGCACGTCTGAACGACCGGCCCGTCGTCGTGATCGGGCACGAGAAGGGCGCCGACACCAAGAGCCGGATTGAGCGCAACTTCGGCATGGCGCGCCCCGAGGGCTATCGCAAGGCGATCCGCCTGATGGACCTTGCGGACCGGTTCCGCCTGCCGGTGATCACGCTGGTCGACACCCCCGGGGCCTATCCCGGCAAGGGCGCCGAAGAACGCGGCCAGTCCGAGGCCATCGCGCGTTCGACCGAGAAATGCCTGCAGATCGGCGTGCCGCTGATCAGCGTCGTGATCGGGGAGGGCGGCTCCGGCGGGGCCGTGGCCTTTGCCACGGCGAACGAGGTGGCGATGCTCGAACACTCGATCTACTCGGTGATCTCGCCCGAGGGCTGTGCCTCCATCCTGTGGAAGGATGCCGAGAAGATGCGCGAGGCCGCCGAGGCGCTGCGCCTCACCGCGCAGGACCTCAAGAAGCTCGGCGTCGTGGACCGCATCATCCCCGAGCCGGTCGGCGGCGCCCAGCGGCATCGCACGGCGGTGATCTCGGCCGTCGGCAAGGCGCTGGAAGAGATGCTGGCGGCCTACGACGGCAAGAAGCGGTCCGAGATCGTGGCCGCCCGTCGCAGCAAGTTCCTCGAGATGGGGCGCAAGGGTCTGGCGGCCTGACGCGTTCACACGCTGCACAGATTGTCAGCAGGTCGCCCCGCGGCGAAGAAATCGTCGCATTGGCCCGATTCCCGCGAAGATTGTCCCGGACTCCTCGGGGCGCGGGCCGCAGTTCGGCAGCACTTCCCGTCGGTCCGGTGGCAGGGTGATCCGGTCTTTCAGCCGGAGTCCGCGCCATGATCCGCACCCCCTATCTTCTGTTCCTCGGTGACGCCCCCGACCCGCTCGCCGCCAAGGTGGCACAAGGGATTCGCGACTGGCGGCCCGAGTATGCCCTCGGGCAGTTCCGCCTGCCGGGCTGCAAGGCCGACCTGGGCCTGCCGGACATGACGCTGGAAGAGGCCCGTGCCGCGGGGGCCGAGACGCTGGTGATCGGTGTCGCCAACCGGGGCGGCGTGATCTCGCCCGCCTGGAAGCACGTGCTGATCGAGGCGATGATGCAGGGGTTCGACCTCGCCTCCGGGCTGCACAACCTGCTCCGGGACGAGGCGGACCTTGCCGCCGTGGCCGCTGCCGAGGGACGCGCGCTGCACGATGTCCGGGTGCCCTCGGTGCCCTATCCCATCGCGACCGGCGCCCCGCGCAGCGGCAAGCGCTGCCTTGCCGTCGGCACTGATTGCTCGGTCGGCAAGATGTACACGGCGCTGGCGATGGACCGCGAGATGCAGGCGCGGGGCCTGAAGGCCAGCTTCCGCGCCACCGGCCAGACCGGCATCCTGATCACCGGCGAGGGCGTGCCCCTCGACGCGGTGGTCGCGGATTTCATGGCCGGGGCCGTCGAGTGGCTGACGCCCGACAACGATCCGGACCACTGGGACCTGATCGAGGGGCAGGGCAGCCTGTTCCACCCGTCCTATTCCGGCGTCACGCTCGCGCTGATCCACGGCGGCGCACCCGATGCGCTGATTCTCAGCCATGAGCCGACCCGCACCCACATGCGCGGGCTGCCCGACTACCGGCTGCCGTCGCTGGAAGCGCTGCGCGACATGGCGCTGGCCTTGGCGCGCGTGGTCAATCCCGTGGTGCAGGTGGTTGGCGTCTCGGTCAACACCCGGGCGCTGGACGACGAGACCGCGCTGCAATGCCTGGCCGAGATCGAGGGCCGGATGGGCCTGCCGACCGTCGATCCGTTCCGACAGGGGGCAGGGCGGCTGGTGGATGCCCTCGCGGCGCTCTAGACTTGTCCCATGGCACAGGATCTGACCGTTACCCGCGACACCTTCCGCCTCGCTGAGGTGTTCACCATCTCGCGCGGCTCCCGCACCGAGGCCCAGGTGCTCACCGTCACCCTCACCCGCGACGGCATCGCCGGGCGCGGCGAATGCGTCCCCTATGCCCGTTACGGTGAAACGCTCGACAGCGTGACGGCCCAGATCGCGGGCTTGCCTGACGGGATCGGCCGTGCGGCGCTGCAGGAGGCCCTGCCGCCCGGTGCCGCGCGCAATGCCGTCGATTGCGCGCTGTGGGACTGGGAGGCGAAGCGGGCCGGACAACCGGTCTGGGCGCTGGCCGGTCTCGGGCGGCCCGGTCCCGAGATCACCGCCTTCACCCTGTCCCTCGACACGCCCGAGCGGATGCAGGCCGCCGCCGCGCGTCACGCGCACCGGCCGCTCCTGAAGATCAAGCTCGGCACGCCCGAGGACATGCCGCGCCTCGAAGCGGTGCGCCGGGGCGCACCGTCTGCTCGGATCATCGTGGACGCGAACGAGGGCTGGACCGCCGAGGTCTATGCAGACCTCGCCCCGCACCTGCTGCGCCTCGGGGTCGCGATGGTCGAGCAGCCGCTGCCCGCCGGGGCGGACGACCTGCTGGCCGAGATCGACCGCCCGCTGCCGGTCTGCGCGGACGAGTCCTGCCACGACCGCGCCAGCCTGCCCGCACTGCGCGGCAAGTACGACATGGTGAACATCAAGCTCGACAAGACCGGCGGCCTGACCGAGGCGCTGGCGCTGCGCGAGGCCGCCCGCGCCGAGGGTTTCGACATCATGGTCGGCTGCATGGTCGGCTCCTCGCTGGCGATGGCCCCTGCCGTTCTGGTGGCGCAGGGCGTGGCGGTGACGGACCTCGACGGCCCGCTGCTGCTGGCCGAGGACCGCGATCCGCCGCTGCACTACGACGCCGCCGGGGTTCATCCCGCGGACCCCGCGCTCTGGGGCTGAGCGGCACGGGGCGGTTGCCGGATCGGGGGACACCGGGGAAACTTTCCGGGTCCTTTTTTCCGAATCGCATTTCCCTCAGGGAGAGTCCCCCCATGCCCCACCTTTCCGCCCGTTCCTTCGGCCTGACGTTTGCGCTGCTCGTCGGCCTGCTGGCCGCCCTGCCTGCCGCCGCCGAAAGCTGGCAAGTCTCGCTGACCCGGCAGCAGGAGCGCGGCCTGGCCGAGGCGCTGGCCGCGCGCACCCCGAATGCCTTCGCGGTTTCTCCGGACGGTCCCTGGGGCTGGGCCTATGGCTATGGCTCGCTCGAGGCCGCGACGGCGCGGGCGCTCGGCAATTGCCGCCAGCACCTGCGCGCCGGGCGCCGGGATTGCATCGTCTACGCCCAGAACGGCCGGGTTGTCGCCCCGGCCGTGGTCGAGACGCGCCGGGTGCAGGCCGTCTATGCCCCGGTGAACGGGCGCACCGCGCCCTCGGTGTTCGGGCTGGCGGATGTCAGTTTCCAGGGCAATCGGGCCGCGGCCGAGGCGCAGCTGGCTGCGCTTCAGGCCGACCCGTCGCTGCGCGGGCGTCTTCGCTCGGACCCGGCGCTGCGACGCGCGCTGACCGGACGCAGCCTCGTGAGCGACCAGCGCAACGGCTTCGCGATCTGGTTCGACGGCACGGGCGGCGAGCAGCACAGCAAGGCCAACAGCGGCATCCTTGAAATGGGCTTCCGCGAGTGGGTCGCGACGCCGGAGGGCCTCGTCTGCATGTTCGACAGCGCGTGGATCGGCACCGGCAAGCCCGCGGGTACCCGCTGCCTGATCCTCGCCTCGATCAACCGGGGGGCGGTCCGGTTCGCCTGGGACGGCTCTGCGAACGCCCTGCGCAACGCCAATCTCGTCGCCGGGGATGCCCGGCTGGGCGCGGTGCGCTGACCGGCGGTCCGATACAGCGACCTTGACCTTTCCGGCCCGGCACGGAAAGAAACCGGGACCCCGAGGGAAGGAGCACGCCCCATGAGCCGCATCGTCTATGTCAATGGCGACTATGTCCCTGAGGAGGACGCGAAGATCAGCGTCTTCGACCGCGGCTTCCTGTTCGCGGACGGCGTGTACGAGGTCACCTCGGTGCTCGACGGCAAGCTGATCGATTTCGAAGGCCATGCCCGCCGTCTCGCCCGCTCGCTGGGCGAACTGGAGATGGCCGCGCCGGTCACCGATGACGAGTTGCTCGCGATCCACCGCGAACTGATCGCCCGCAACGACCTGACCGAGGGCATGATCTACCTGCAGGTCACCCGGGGCGCCGCCGACCGTGATTTCGCCTATCCGAAGGACGCAGCGCCCTCGCTGGTGCTCTTCACCCAGTCGAAGACGCTGGCCGACAGCCCGGTGGCCAAGACCGGCATGCGCGTGATCTCGATCCCCGACCAGCGCTGGGCGCGCCGGGACATCAAGACGGTGCAGCTGCTCTACCCGTCGATGGGCAAGATGATGGCCAAGGCCGCCGGCGTCGATGACGCGTGGATGGTCGAGGATGGCTTCGTCACCGAAGGCACGTCGAACAACGCCTATATCGTGACCCGCGACGGCACGATCGTGACCCGGCACCTGACCACCGAGATCCTGCACGGGATCACCCGCGCCGCCGTCCTGCGCTTCGCGAAGGAAGCCCAGATGCAGGTCGAGGAGCGTCCCTTCACCATCGAGGAGGCCCAGCACGCCGCCGAGGCGTTCATCACCTCCGCCTCGACCTTCGTGATGCCGGTCGTGGAAGTGGATGGCGTCAAGGTGGGCACCGGCCAGGTCGGCCCGATCGCCACCCGCCTGCGCGAGATCTATCTCGAGGAAAGCCGCAAGGCCGCGCTCTGAGCGCTCAGAGCGGCCGGATCACGTCACCGGGGCGGATCGTGCCGCCGGTGACGATGCGGCAGTTCAGCCCGGAGCGGTTGGTCAGCCGGTCGCAGACCTCCAGCCCCGTGATCATGTCGAGGTAGCGGCACGGCCAGTTCAGCCGTCCGCCCTCCAGCACGACCTCGCCGACCGCGAAGCGTCGTCCCACGAGGTGGTTCAGGGGCACCGCCCGCGTCGTCAGGTTGCGCCGGTGGAGCGACGGCGTCAGGTCCACCTGGTGGTCGCGCAGCAGCGCTTCCAGCGACTCGACCTCGATCAGCGTGACCTCCCGGACATCCGGGATCTGCGAATAGGTGCCGGTCCCGCTGGCATAGCGGTCGCCCTCGATCCCGTGGCCCGCCACCAGCCGTGCGTCCGTCAATTGCCGCATCGGGGCGCGGGCGGCTTCGGCGATGTGGATGTCAAGCAGCCTGCCCTCGAACATGCGCTCAGTCCCCCGGGTGCGACTTGAGAAAGGCCGCCTGCGCCTCGGGGCTGGCCGGGGTCTGGTGCCCGGTCTTCCACTGGTCGTAGGGCATCCCGTAGTAGATTTCGCGCGCCTCGTCCTTGGTCATCGCGATCCCGCGCTCGGCGGCGGCCTCCTGGTACCAGCGCGAAAGGCAGTTCCGGCAGAACCCGGCCAAGTTCATCAGGTCGATGTTCTGCACGTCCGGGCGCTCTTCCATCAGGTGGCGGCGCAGGGCGCGAAAGGCGGCGGCCTCAAGCTCGATCCGGGTCCGGTCATCCATCGCAACGCTCCTTCAGTTCCGGCAGGCACTCGGTCAGGATCCGGGCCAGCCGACGTCCCCACGCGATCTGCCCGGTCTCGTCCGAGATCAGGTCGTTCCGCACCTCGATCAGGACATGCGGGCGTCCGGGCGCGATCCCGTGCCGGTCCATCGTATCGCCGGGAAGATGCCCCGAATAGGGTTCATTGTCGCCGACCACGAGGTCCGGCTCGGCGCGCAGCCGGGCCAGCAGGGGCTCGGCCATGCGCCGGTCCTCGGACGACAAGAGGCCCACGTGCCACGGGCGCAGCGGACGTCCCTTCAGCCGGGGCGTGAACGAGTGGATCGAGACCAGCAGGGCGCGCGGCGCGTCTGCCAGCACCGAGGCCACCGCCGCGTGGTAGGGCCGGTGGAACAGGGCGAGCCGCCGCTCGCGCTCGGCGGCTTCCGCATGGCGGTTTGCCGGAATGATCGAGCCGTCATAGAGCTTCATCAGCAGTGTCGGGTCATGCTCGCCCCGGTTCGGGTCGATGACCAGCCGCGAGAACTCGGCGAAGACCGCCGGGGCCTCCAGCGCCGCCGCCATCACCCGCGTCACCCCCGCCGCCCCGACGTCATAGGCGATGTGCCGGGCCATGTCCTCGGGCGGCAGGCCCAGATCGCCCCCCGCGACCTCGGGCGGCACGCGGTTGGAGGCATGGTCGCACAACAGCACCCACGCGGGCTGCGGCGCGCCCGGAAGAACCGTGACAGCGGTGTCGGACATGGTCATCCTCGTGACATGGACGTGCCCGACTTATAGGGTCGGAACGGAAACCGCCAGTTGCCCGGCCCTGCGAATTGGGGCATAGGGGCACCGACTGATACCGCTAACATACGTTCCGGTCCCACGGGCCGGACCCGGAAGGATGGGCCGATGCGACGCCTGCGCAATCTCAAGATCGTGGCCACGCTGGGCCCTTCGTCCTCGGATTACGAGACGATCCGGGCCCTTTTCGAAGCCGGGGCGGACGTGTTCCGCCTGAACATGAGCCACGGCAGCCACGACGAGATCGGCAAGCGTCACGAGATCATCCGCCAGGTCGAACGCGAGACCGGGCGCCCGATCGGCATCCTCGCCGACCTCCAGGGTCCCAAGCTGCGCTGCGGCGAGTTCAAGAGCGGTCCGCACGAGCTGGAGGTCGGACAGAAGTTCCGCTTCGATCTCGATCGCACGCCTGGGGACCAGCACCGCGTCTGCCTCCCGCATCCCGAGATCTTCCAGGCCCTGGAAGAGGGCGCACGGCTGCTCGTCAACGACGGCAAGATCAGCGTCACCGTCGAAAGCTGCGGCGAGGATTTCGCCAACTGCCGCGTCGACGTGGCGGGCGAGATCTCGAACCGCAAGGGCGTGAACGTGCCGGACGTCGTGCTGCCGCTGGCCGCGTTGTCCGAGAAGGACCGCGACGACCTCGAGTTCGTCTGTACCCTCGGCGTGGACTGGCTGGCGCTCTCCTTCGTGCAGCGCGCCGAGGACATCCTCGAAGCGCGCGAACTGGTCGGCAACCGTGCCGCGATCCTCGCCAAGATCGAGAAGCCCGCGGCCGTCGCCGCCTATGACAGCATCCTCGCCGTCGCCGACGGCATCATGGTCGCGCGCGGCGACCTCGGGGTCGAGCTTCCGGTCTGGAAGGTGCCGCCGATCCAGAAGCGGCTGATCCGCGGCGCCCGCGCCGCCGCCAAGCCGGTGATCGTGGCGACCCAGATGCTCGAGTCGATGATCACCTCGCCGGTGCCGACCCGGGCCGAGGTCTCGGACGTCGCCGCCGCGATCTACGAGGGCGCCGATGCCGTCATGCTGAGCGCCGAGTCCGCCGCCGGCGACTTCCCGGTCGAGGCCGTGCGCACGATGAACAACGTGGCGGTCGAGGTCGAAAGCGACCCGACCTTCCGCCAGGTGATCGAGGCCTCGCGCCCGCGGGTGCACTCCTCCGTCGCCGACGGCATCGTGTCGGCCGCCCGCGAAATCGCCGAGACCACGAACATCAAGGCGATCTGCTGCTTCTCGCAGTCCGGCTCGACCGTCAGCAAGGTCAGCCGCGAGAAGCCGCGCGTGCCGATCATCGCGCTGACCTCGCTGCTGAACACGGCGCGGCGGCTGTCGCTGTCCTGGGGCGCACATTGCGTGATGACGACCGAGGTGACGCGCTTCAAGATGGCGGTCGTCGCCGCCGCCCGCGCCGCCCGGTCCGAGGGCTTTGCCGCCGAGTCGGACCAGATCGTCGTGATCGCGGGCGTCCCCTTCAACGTGGCGGGCTCCACCAACATCCTGCGGGTGGCCCCCTGCGAGGAACGCTTGATCTTCGCGACCGAACCGAGTTGAGTTTCCGGCCATGGAATTGGCCGACGCAACCCTGATCGCCGCCGTCATCCTCGGGGCCTTCGCCATCACGGGCATCCTGGCCGCGTGGGCCGACCAGACCTTTCCCCTGCGCGGTCTCGCCCTCGGGGTCCTGGCGGGGGTGCTGGCCTGGTAATCGTGGCAGATGCACCCCGACGGCCTGACGCTGGAAGATGTCCCGCTGGCCTTCATGGCGCTGGTCAACGCGATCCTGCACTAGGCGCCGCTTGGTGCTGGACAACCCCGCGCCCCCCTGCTATGCGCGCGGCCTGACCCGGGATCGGGTCGCCCGCCCCCGGCGATGTGGCATGCCGCGGGACGGGGCAAGCGTCAGACGACGCCGATACTTACAGGAGACGCAAATGCCCAAGATGAAGACCAAGTCGAGCGCGAAGAAGCGCTTCAAGGTCACGGCCACCGGCCGGATCGTGACTGCCCAGGCCGGCAAGCGCCACGGCATGATCAAACGCACCAACAAGTTCATCCGCAATGCCCGCGGCACCACCACGCTGAGCGCCCCCGACGAGAAGATCGTCAAGGGCTACATGCCCTACGCGCGCTGAGGAGGTCTGAAAGATGTCCCGAGTCAAAAGCGGAACCGTCACCCACGCCCGTCACAAGAAGGTCCTGAAGGCCGCGAAAGGCTACTACGCCGCCCGCAGCACGCGCTTCAAGACCGCCAAGCAGGCCGTCGACAAGGCCAACCAGTACGCGACCCGCGACCGGAAGGTCCGCAAGCGGCAGTTCCGCGCGCTGTGGATCCAGCGGATCAACGCCGCCGTGCGCACTCATGACGAGGCGCTGACCTATTCGCGCTTCATCAACGGCCTCGCCCTCGCCGGGATCGAGGTGGACCGCAAGGTTCTCGCCGACCTCGCCGTGCGCGAGCCGGAAGCCTTCGGTGCCATCGTCGCTCAGGCGAAAGCCGCGCTGGCCGCCTGATCCACGGATCGCGCTTGAAATTCGGGGCCGCCGCGCAGACCAGCACGGCGGCCTCTTGCTGTTCCGGCCCGGAGGGCAGCCCCGCATGTCCACGCTGGCTTTCGTCAACGGCCTGATCGCCCTTGCCATGGGCGTCCTGATGGGCCTCGTCGCGCTGGCCTTCCCCGACTCCCACGGCGCGTTCGAGGAGGCGGGCTATTCGACCGCCGTCGCGGGCGCGCTGGTGATGCTGGCCACGGCGCACCGGCTCGGACGCATTCAGCGGATGCACACCTTCCTGCTGACGGCCTCCGTCTGGCTGACCGCCGGGCTCGCGGGCGGGCTGCCGCTGTGGCTCGGCGGGCTGACACCGGTCGATGCGCTCTTCGAGTCGATGTCGGGCATGACCACCACCGGCGCCACGGTGATGAGCGGCCTCGACGACCAGCCGCGCTCGGTCCTGCTGTGGCGCGCGCTCCTGCAGGCGATGGGGGGCGTCGGCTTCGTCGTCACCGGCATGGCGCTGCTGCCCGTGCTGCGGGTGGGCGGCATGCAGCTCTTCCGCACCGAAAGCTCGGACAAGGACGCGGCCGGCCTCGGTCCGGCGGGGCAGGTCGCGCTGGGGTCCGTCGCGGCCTATGTCCTGCTGATCGGCCTTTGCACGGGCGTCTATGCGGTGGGCGGGATGTCGGGCTTCGACGCGGTCACCCATGCCATGACCACGCTCGCCAGCGGCGGGTATGCCAACTACGACGCGTCCTTCGGCCACTTCGACAGCCCGTTCCTGCAATGGAGTGCCACGCTCTTCATGCTCTGCGCCGCGCTGCCCTTCGCCTTCTACATCAAGGCCGCGACCCGCCGCAGCTTCGCCAGCGAGCAGATCCGCGCGATGCTGGTCACGCTGACGGCGGTCATTCTCGCCCTGACCGCGTGGCGCGTGGCGACCTCGGACACGGCGCCCGCCGACGCGTTGCGGGTGGTCGCCTTCTCGGTGATCTCGGTGGTGTCCACCACCGGCTTCGCGGTCGAGGACTACACCACCTGGGGACCGCTCGCGGTCACCGCCTTCTTCATCCTGACCGCCGTCGGCGGCTGCACCGGCTCGACGGCGGGCGGGGTGAAGGCGATGCGCTGGATCGTGGCATGGCGCGGCATGCGCCTCCGGCTGGCGGGGCTGACCCGGCCCCACGTGGTCCTGCCGCTGCGCTACGAGGGACGGCGCATCGACCCCGACGTGTTCGACGGGGTCGTGGTGTTCTTCGCCTTCTTCGCCCTGACGCTGGCCGCGACGGCCACCGCGCTGTCCCTGATCGGGCTCGACCTGGCGACCGCCGTCTCAGGGGCCCTCACAGCGCTCTGCAACGTCGGGCCCGGCGTCGGGGCCATCATCGGGCCGGCCGGCAGCTTCGCGTCGCTGCCGGACAGCGCCAAGCTGGTCCTGACCGCCGCGATGTACCTCGGACGGCTCGAGATGCTGACCGTCTTCGTCCTGCTGACGCCGCGGTTCTGGGCAGCAGCCTGACCCGCCGCGACGCCGGTCTGCCCGGAAACCGGGCAGCGTTCTGGCCACGATGCAACACTCGCCCGGCATGACAGAAAATTGCCACAATTTGCCACCGGCCGGGTTTGGCCCCCGGGGGCTCCATGGTATCGTTCTGGCAAAACACAAAAAACCCGAGCAGGTTTCTACAACATGGCCCGCATCAGCGAGCTGCATTACTCCAATGCCTACGCGTCCGCGTCGGGCGTGGCGGAGTTCGTCGAGGTCGCGCTCGCCCCGGGCGAGGACCCCGCCGACTTCACCGTGTCCTTCTATGACGCGGACGGTACCGTGCTGCTGAACGTCGGCCTGTCGCATCCGCTGGTGCAGGTCGGCTTCGACGCCGATGCCAACGAGTATGTCTACGTCATCCAGAACGGGGCCTTCCCGATCCTGCTGACCGATCCCGACGGCGCGCAGGCCTACAACTCGGAAGCCTTTGCGCTGGTGAACACCGGCACCGGGACCGTGATCGACTTCTACGACATCGGCGGCGGGACGCAGCAGATCACCGCGCTCGACGGGCCTGCGGCCGGGGCCACGTCCGAGAACATCCCGGTGCCCACCGGCCCGAGCGAGGCCGACTACTCGATCCAGTTCAACCAGCCGAACCCCGAGGCGCTGGTGCTCGGCCCGGCCATGAAGCTGAGTTCGGGCGTCATCTGCTTCGCCAGCGGCACCCGGATCCGCACGCCGGAGGGCGAGCGCGCGGTCGAGACGCTGCGCCCCGGCGACCTCGTCGAGACGCTCGATCACGGCCCGCAGCCCCTGCGCTGGACCGGGCGCACCCGCGTCGCCGCCGATGGCACCCTCGCCCCCGTGCTGATCCGCAAGGGCGCGCTGGGCAATTGCCGCGACCTGATGGTGTCGCCGCAGCACCGCGTCCTGTTGCGCGGCTGGCGCGCCGAGATGCTGTTCGACGTCCCCGAGGTCCTGGTCGCCGCGATCCACCTTGTCGACGGGACCCGCATCCTGCGACGGCCGGGCGGGCGGATCACCTACCACCACATCCTGTTCGACACGCACCAGATCGTGTTCTCCGAAGGCGCCCCGACCGAGAGCTTCCATCCCGGCGACTGGTCCACCGGCACGCTCGATGCCGCGCAGCGGGCCGAACTGCTGGCGCTCTTTCCCGACCTGGCCCGCACCGGCTACGGACCGGCCGCCCGGCGTGCGCTGAAGCGCCACGAGGCCGCCCTGATGCGCGGCTGAGCGGCCTCGCCCGGTTGCATTCGCCTCGCCCGGTGCTATGCCCTCACACGCGACAGCGCGGAGACGGACATGGACGACTTGAGACAGAAGTACCTGGGGGCGATCGCCGAGGCGGGCGACGAAGGGGCGCTCGAGTCGGTGCGTCTCGCGGCGCTGGGCAAGAAGGGCGAGATCAGCCTGAAGATGCGCGAACTCGGCGGCATGTCCCCCGAGGAGCGCCAGACCGCGGGCCCCGCGCTGAACGCCCTCAAGGACGAACTGACCTCGGCGCTGGCCGCCAAGAAGGCCGCGCTGGCCGATGCCGCGCTGAACGAGCGTCTGGCCGCCGAATGGCTGGACGTGACCCTGCCGGGCCGCACCCGGCGCCAGGGCACCATCCACCCGGTCAGCCAGGTCACCGAGGAGGTCACCGCGATCTTCGCCGACATGGGCTTCGCCGTCGCCGAAGGCCCGCAGATCGAGACCGACTGGTACAACTTCGATGCGCTGAACATCCCCGGCCACCACCCCGCGCGGGCCGAGATGGACACCTTCTACATGCACCGCGCCGAGGGCGATAACCGCCCGCCGCACGTGCTGCGCACCCACACCTCGCCGGTTCAGATCCGCTACATGGAAAAGCACGGCGCGCCCTGCCGCATCATCGCGCCGGGCCGCGTCTACCGCGCCGACTACGACCAGACCCACACGCCGATGTTCCACCAGGTCGAGGGCCTCGCGATCGACCGCGACATCTCGATGGCGAACCTCAAGTGGGTGCTGGAAGAGTTCTTCTCGGCCTATTTCGGCACCAAGGTGAAGACCCGCTTCCGCGCCTCGCACTTTCCCTTCACCGAGCCGTCGGCCGAGGTCGATATCCAGTGCTCGTGGCAGGACGGCACCGTCAAGGTGGGCGAGGGCAACGACTGGCTCGAGGTGCTCGGCTCCGGCATGGTCCATCCGAAGGTGCTGCGCGCCGGGGGGATCGACCCCGACCAGTGGCAGGGCTTCGCCTTCGGCATGGGCATCGACCGGATCGCGATGCTGAAATACGGCATCCCCGACCTGCGCGCCTTCTTCGACTCGGACCTGCGCTGGCTGCGCCATTACGGCTTCCGGGCGCTGGAAGTGCCGAGCATCCACGCCGGGGCCTGAGGCCGCGATCATCCCGCGTGACAGTCCCGGCCCTGCCGGTGCTAGGATGGGGGACACCCCGTGCCCCATCCGAAAGGCTTTCCATGCGTGCCCAGATCGTCGCCACCGCCCTCGCCGCCCTCCTGCCCCTGACCGCTGCCGCGGACGAGGTCTGGACCTCCGACATGGGCAAGATCATCTACGACTCCGAGGTCGGCGATGCTGCGATCTTCACCTTCACCAACGTCGACGCCTATCCCGCGACGCTGGTGATCCCGGGTCTCGCGGGGAACTACAACGACCGGAGCGTGCACGAGGCCTACTGGGTGGGCGAGGGGGCCGGCGACTGCGCCGGGTTCCGCACCGCGCCCAACGGCACCGGCAGCGCGCAATGGGGCCGGGCGCTGGTGGCCTTCGACAAGCCGGCCTTCCCGACCTCCTTCACGCTGCTGCTCGGCTTCTGCCTCGACCCTTACGTGACCTCGATCCGGGCCGAGACCACCGCGAACTGAGCCGCGTCAGGCGTTCCGCGCCACCAGCGCATCGCGGATCTCGGCCAGCAGCTCCTCCTGCGTCGGACCCTTCGGGGCTTCCGGCGCGGGGGTGGCGGCCTCCTCCTCGCGGGCGGCGAGGTCCTTGACCCGGTTCACGCCCTTGACCAGCAGGAACACCACCCAGGCGATGATGAGGAAATTGATCACCGCCATCACGAAGGCCCCGTAGGCAAAGACCGCCGCGCCCGCGTCGCGCGCCTCGGCCAGCGAGGCATAGGGCCCCCCCTCCGACAGCAGGAGGAAGTTGTTGGTGAAATCCACCCCGCCGGTGAACAGGCCGATGAGCGGGTTGATGATGTCCGTGACCAGCGATTGCACGATCGCGGTGAAGGCTGCGCCGACGATGATGCCGACCGCCATGTCCATCACGTTCCCGCGCGAGATGAAGGCCTGGAATTCCTTGAGCATGGTGCGTGTCCTGCGGTTGTTCCCTGTCCGATATGGTCCGCCTGTTCCGGTTGCGCGGACCTGCACAAGGCCTAGCAGGTTTCGAGAGAGCGCCAGCGGTTTTTTCGCCCCGCCGATACCCCACATGAAGCAGACGACACAGGAGGACTCCATGCCCCAGATCACCGAGGCCGCGACCCTCGCCGATTTCCCGATCGCCGCGAAATGGCCACCGCGGCACCCCGACCGGATCCAGCTCTACGCCTTCCCGACCCCGAACGGCGTCAAGGTCTCCATCGCGCTCGAGGAAACCGGCCTGCCCTACGAGGCGCACCGCGTCACGCTGGCCGATGCCGATGTCCGCAGCCCGGAGTTCCTCTCGCTCAGCCCGAACAACAAGATCCCCGCGATCATCGACCCGAACGGCCCGGACGGGCGCCCGCTGGGCCTGTTCGAGTCGGGCGCGATCCTGCTCTACCTCGCCGAGAAATCTGGCACCCTGCTGGGCCGGACCGCCGTCGACCGCCACCGCATCACCCAGTGGCTGATGTTCCAGATGGGCGGCGTCGGCCCGATGTTCGGCCAGCTCGGCTTCTTCGTGAAATTCGCCGGGGCGCAGGTCGAGGACCCGATCCCGCGCGAGCGCTACATCGCCGAGGCGAAGCGCCTGCTGAACGTGATCGAGACCGAGCTTGCCGACCGCGAGTGGATCGCGGGCGACTACTCGATCGCCGACATCGCGCTCGCGCCGTGGATCGGCGCGCTCGACTTCTACGGCGCGCGCGACCTCGTCGGCTGGGACGACCTGCCGAACACCCGCGCCTATCTCGACCGCTTCAGCGCCCGCCCCGCCGTGCAGGTCGGGCGCAACACGCCCCCGCGCGAGGGCTGAGCCCTCAGCCCGGCAGCCTGCCCGTCAGCACATAGCGCAGGATGTCGACCACATGCTCGGGCTCCCGGGCCACCGCCAGCGCGGCCGCGTCCACTTCCTTCAGGGCGTGGTCGTGCTCCGGCGGCTGCAGGATGATCAGCGACTTTCCCAGCGCCGCCGCCATCCCGGCATCGAAGGCGGCGTTCCACTGCTTGTATTGCGTCCCGAACCGCACCACGACCACGTCGGCCCCCTCGATCCCGCGCCGGGTGCGGATCGCGTTGACCATCGCACCCTTGCGGTCGTGCCAGAACTTGTCCGGCTCCGCCCCGAGGATCGCCACCCCGCAATCGTCGCTCGCCGCGTGATCCGTCACCGGCCCGTCGAACGTCACGTCGAGGCCTTCGGCCCCCGCCACGATCCGCTGGCGCCAGTCGGTGTGAATCTCCCCCGACAGGTAAACCTTCAGCATCGTGTCCTCCTTCGCGTCATCCCGAACAGATAGGGCGGACCCTGCGCGGGCCCGCCCCTTCTTCTTGGCAAAAATACTCGGACGCGCGCTCAGCCGCGCAGTACGCCGCCGGTGGACTTGCCGACCTTCTCCACAATCTTCGCCGCGACCGCCTCGATTTCCTTGTCGGTCAGCGTCTTGTCGGTCGGCTGCATCCGCACCGTGATCGCCAGCGACTTGCGCCCCTCGCCGAGGCTGCCGCCGATGAACTCGTCGAAGACGCGCACCTCCTCGATCAGCCCCTTGTCCGCGCCCGCCGCCGCGTTGACCACGTCCGAGGCCGCGACCTGCGCGTCGACGACGAAGGCGAAGTCGCGCTCGACCGCCTGCAGTGCGTTCAGGTGCAGCGCGGGCCGGGCGGCCCCGGCGGCCTTCGGCATCGGGATCTCGGCGGGCCACAGGACGAAGGCCACCGCCGGGCCCTTCACGTCCATCTCGCGCAGCACCTTCGGGTGCACTTCTCCGAAGAGACCCAGCACCTTCTTCGGGCCGAGGCAGAACTTGGCCGACCGGCCGGGATGCCAGGCGTCATCGGTGCCGCGCAGGATCTGCATCTTCTCGGGCGCGCCCATCGCGGCCAGCACCGCCTCGGCATCCGCCTTGGCGTCATACAGGTCCACCGGGCGGCGGGCCTTGTGCGCGTCGCGCGGCCCGGTGTGACCGACCAGCAGGCCGGTCGCCAGCAGGTGCTGTTCCTCCGGCTCGCCGCCCGCGAAGGCCGGGCCGACCTCGAACAGCGCCAGATCCATGAAGCCGCGCGCCTGGTTGCGCGCCGCCGCCGCCAGCAGCCCCGGCAGCAGGGACGGGCGCATGTGGCTCATGTCGCTCGAGATCGGGTTCTCCAGCCGCGTCGCGTCCCCGCCGCCGCCGAACAGGCGGGCGGCCTTCTCGTCCACGAAGGAATAGGTCACGCACTCGTTGTAGCCGAGGCTCGCCAGCGTCCGGCGGGCTGCCCGCTCGCGCTTCTGGATCGGCGTCAGCACCGGGGCCGGCACGCCCGCCCGCCCGCGCGCCATCGGCGCGGGAACCAGCTTGGTCAGCGAGGCCATCCGCGCGACCTCCTCCACGAGGTCGGCCTCGCCCTGCACGTCGGGCCGCCAGGACGGCACATGCGCCATGTCGCCGTCCATCCGGAAGCCGAGCGCGGTCAGGGTGGCGCGCTGCGTCTCTGGCGCGATCTCCATGCCGACGAGGCTCTGCACCCGGTCGGTGTCGAGGCGATAGGCCCGTGCCACGTCCGGGTCCGCGCCCGCCACGATCACCTCGGAGGGCTCGCCGCCGCACAGATCGAGGATCATCCGTGTCGCCGCCTCGACCCCGTCCCGGGCCGACAGCGGGTCGATGCCGCGCTCGAAGCGGTAGCGCGCGTCCGAGTTTATCTTCAGCGCGCGTCCCGTGTAGGCGGTGCGGATCGGGTCGAAATAGGCGGCCTCGACGAAGACGTTGACGGTGTCCTCGGTGCAGCCCGAGTGCAGCCCGCCCATGATCCCCGCCAGGCTCTCGACCCCGCCCTCGTCCGAGATCGCGGTCATGCCTTCGGCCAGAACGTACTCTTTCTCGTCGAGGCCGGTGAAGGTCTCGCCGCCGGCCGCGCGATGCACCCGCAGCCCGCCCTTGACGGTGTCGGCGTCGAAGACGTGCAGCGGGCGGCAGCGGTCATGGGTGAAGAAGTTGGTCACATCGACCAGCGCCGAGATCGGCCGCAGGCCGATGGCGCGCAGCGCGTCCTGCAGCCAGGCCGGGCTCGGGCCGTTCTTCACGCCGCGGATCACGCGGCCATAGAACACCGGGCAGGCCTCGGCGGTGTCGGCGTCGATCGTGACCGGCACGGGGCAGGGGAAGGTGCCCTGCACGGGCGCGACTGCCAGCGGCTTCAGGGTGCCGAGGCCGCGCGCCGCGAGGTCCCGCGCCACGCCCCGCACGCCCAGGGCGTCGGGCCGGTTCGGCGTGATCGCAATCTCGATGACCGGATCGACCTTGGCCGGATCGTTGGCGGCCAGCCAGTCGACGAAGCTGTCGCCCACCTCGCCCGAGGGCAGCTCGATGATCCCGTCATGCTCGTCGCTCAGTTCCAGCTCGCGCTCCGAGGCCATCATGCCGTGGCTCTCGATCCCGCGGATCTTGCCGACACCGATGGTGGTGTCGATGCCGGGCACGTAGACGCCCGGCTTGGCGATGACGACCGTGATTCCCGCCCGTGCGTTCGGCGCGCCGCAGATGATCTGCTTGGTGCCCTCGTCCGTCGCCACCTGGCAGACGCGCAGCTTGTCCGCGTCCGGGTGCTTCTCGGCGCTCAGCACCTTGCCGATGGTGAAGTCGCGCAGCCGCGCGCCGCGATCCTCGACCCCCTCGACCTCGAGGCCGAGATCGGTCAGCGCCTCGGCGATCTCGTCCACCGTGGCGGTCGTGTCGAGATGCTCCTTGAGCCAGGAGAGCGTGAATTTCATGGCGTCTGGTCCTCGGATCGGTGCGGGTCTGTCGGGACCCGCGCTTACCCCAAGGCCGGAGCGAAGGAAAGGCTCGCGCCGCTCAGAGCTTCAGCGCCAGGGCGGGTGCCAGCACGTCGATCTCCAGCGCCCGGCCCACCGCCGCGTTGGTCAGCCGGCCGGCATGGGTGTTGAGCCCCCGCAGCAGGTGCTCGTCGGCGGCGCAGGCCGCGCGCCAGCCTTGATCGGCCAGCGCCAGCAGGAAGGGCCGCGTCGCGTTCCCCAGCGCCAGCGTCGAGGTGCGCGGCACCGCGCCCGGCATGTTGGCGACGCAATAGTGCACGATGCCGTCGACCTCGTAGATCGGATCGTGGTGCGTGGTGGCGCGGCTGGTCTCGAAGCAGCCGCCCTGGTCGATGGCCACGTCCACGATCACCGCGCCGGGCTTCATCTCCGGCAGGTCGTCCCGCCGCACCAGCTTGGGCGCGGCCGCGCCCGGGATCAGCACCGCGCCGATCACCATGTCCGCCCGGCGGATCAGGTCGGCGGTCGCCGCCGCGCTGGCATGGCGGGTCTTGAACACCCCGCGATAGACGTCGTCGAGATACCGCAGGCGCGGCAGCGAGCGGTCCAGCACCGTGACATCCGCGCCCATCCCCGCGGCGATCCGCGCGGCCTGCGTGCCGACGACCCCGCCGCCGATCACCACGACCTCCGCCGGACCGACGCCCGGCACGCCGCCCATCAGCACGCCGCGCCCGCCGTTGGCCTTCTGCAGGGCCCAGGCGCCCACCTGCGGCGCCAGCCGGCCGGCCACCTCGGACATCGGCGCCAGCAGCGGCAGCCCGCCCGCGGCATCGGTCACGGTCTCGTAGGCGATCGCCGTCACGCCGCTGGCCAGCAGGTCGGCGGTCTGCGCCGGATCGGGCGCAAGGTGCAGGTAGGTGAACAGCACCTGACCTTCGCGCAGCATCGCCCGTTCGACCGGCTGCGGCTCCTTCACCTTCACGATCAGCTCGGCCTCGGCGAAGACCTCCGCCGCGGTCGCGGCGATCCGCGCCCCGGCCGCCAGATACTCGGCATCGGTGAACCCGGCCCCGACCCCTGCGCCGGTCTCGACCAGCACGTCATGGCCATGCGCGACCGCTTCCTGCGCGGTGGCGGGGGTCAGGCCGACGCGGAATTCCTGCGGCTTGATCTCTTTCGGGCAACCGATCTTCATGGGGCTCTCCTCCGTTTGCCCCGGATCATGCAGGCCGCGCGTGAAATGTGCTGCGAGACTTGCCTTGCCCGCGCCCCGTTCCGCGTGGTTTCTTGCGTCACAGGGCGAAAAAGACGGAGAGCCTTGCGCGATGGCCGACCTCGACGACATGGACCGCCGAATCCTGAGGGTGCTGCAACGACAGGGACGGCTGTCGAACGCCGACCTCGCCGAGGCGGTGCATCTCTCGCAATCGGCCTGTCACCGAAGGGTCGCCCGGCTGGAGGCAGCGGGCATCATCGCGGGCTATGTCGCGCTGGTGAATCCGCGCGCGGTCGGGCGCAAGACCGTGGTCTTCGTCGAGATCACGCTGTCCGGACAGGCCGACGAGGTGCTGTCGGCCTTCGAGGCCGCCGTCGCCCGTGTGCCCGAGGTGCTGGAATGCCACCTGATGGCCGGGACGGCCGATTACCTGCTGAAAGTGGTCGCCGAGGATACCGAGGACTTCGCCGCCCTGCACCGCCGGGCGCTCGCCAGCCTGCCGGGGGTGGCGCAGCTACAGTCGAGCTTCTCGCTGAAGACCGTCGTCTCGACCACCGCGCTCCCGGTCTGAACCGGGTTCAGGCGCCGGGACGCAGGGCGAAGGCGATCATCAGGATCGCCGCCGCACCGATCCAGCTCGACAGCGCGCGCCAGCCAATCAGCACCGCCGGGTGGCCGATCCGCTCGCGCGTGGCCTGCACCAGTCCGGCGGGCAGGGCCACAAGGCTCGCCGCCCCCGCGGCCATCCCGAACATGAACGGCAGCGGCAGCTCGCCGAAGGCGTGGTCCTCCAGCAGGAAGCGCCCCGCCAGCAGCAGCGCGAGCGCGCCAAGCCCCAGCGCCGCTGCGCGCGGCAGCGGCAGGGCGAGGATGCCGAGCCCCGCGATCGCCAGCGCCGCGACGACCAGGGCCAGGTCCGGCACGCCCGGCACGAAGACCCCGAAGCCCAGCACCAGCGCCAGCACCACCAGCTGCACCGGCCAGAAGGCCAGCATCGCCTCGGTTCGCCAGATGCCCAGGAACAGCCCCGTTCCGATCAGCAGCAGCGCCACCGGCAGCATCAGCCAGGGCGCGCCGACCCCTTGCAGGAACAGCGCGTAGGAATCCGCCCCGGTCTGAAAGGCATGGGCTTGCGCCAGTCCCGGAACCGGGATCAGCGCCAGCCCGAGCGCGAGACGCCTCATGCCAGTCCGGTCAGGTAGGCGCCGCCCGCCAGCGCGATGACGACGCCCGCCGCGCGGATCACGTAATCGCCCTTCGGCACCTTGTGCAGCGCGCCGAGCGCGATACCGACCATGTGCAGCGCCCCGGTCGCCAGCACGAAGCCGATGGCATAGGCGAAGGGGTTGGCGGCGTCCGGCAGTTCGGTGCCGTGGGCATGGCCGTGGAAGATGGCGAAGACGCCGACGATCACCGCCGCGATCCAGATCGGCGCACGGACCCACAGCGCGACCAGCAGGCCCAGCACGAGACCCGAGGCGGCGATGCCGATCTCGACCGAGGGCACGGGAATGCCGAGCACCCCGAGCGCGCCGCCGAAGGCCATGACAAGCGGGAAGACCAGCGGCAGCACCCAGATGGCCGGGGCGCCGAGGATCGCGCCCCACAGGCCCACCGCCACCATCGCGACGACGTGGTCCGGGCCATAGAGCGGATGGGTCACACCGGACAGGAAGCCCCCGCTCAGGCCTTCGCCGGTATGGGCGAGGGCGGGCAGGGCGCTGACCAGCAGCACGGTCAGGGCGAGGGACAGGCCAGGGAATCGCATCGGGTCACTCCATTCAAAAGTTTCGCAGAGAGTAACCCGACCGGGTCACAAGGCAATGTCAGTTCGGCATCGCCGCCGCACGCCCGTCCTGCCACAGCACCGGGAACCAGTCCTCGCGCAGCCGCTCGCCGGGCCGCATCCCGTGGCCGGGGAAGGGCGGCGAGGTGCGGCCGGGCCGCTCGACATAGCGCGCGTCGTCGCCCAGCAGCCGCAGCGAGAACGCCCGCCGCCGGGCCGCGCCCTCGTTGCCGCGCGCCCCGTGCAGGGTCTTGTAATGGAACGCCACCGCGTCGCCCGGCTGCATCGGCCATTCCAGGACCCGGAACACCAGCGGCTCGCGGTCGGGATCGGGGACCGGGCGGTAGGTGCCGTCGTCGGGGTAGAAGTTGTCCTCGTGCAGCCACTTGGTCGGCAGCACCGGCTTCTCCCAGAGATGCGAGCCCGCGACCAGCCGCAGCGAGGCGTCGGTCACCGGATCGACCGGCACCCAGAACGACAGCATCTGCGTCCCGTCCACGAAGTAGTAGGGCGCGTCCTGGTGCCAGGGCGTCGGCTTCGAGGTGCCCGGTTCCTTGACCAGCACGTGATCGTGGAAGACCTGCACCGACCGGCTGCCCATCAGCGCGGCGGCGGCCTCCAGCGCGGGCGAGCGGGTGATCGTCTCGACGAATTCCGGGATGCGCTGCCAGTTGCAGTAGTCGTCGAAGAACCGCCCGCCTTCGCCCGGCTTCAGGTTCTCGGCGGCATAGGGGCCGGGCTCGGCCAGATTGCGCGCGATGCCGGCGCGCAGCGTGTCCACCCAGTCCGCGAAGAGGCCGGGGATCATCACCGCCCCGTCCCGCCGGTAGGCCTCGATCTGGTCCGGGGGGATCATGCCGTGGTCTCCGTCCTTGGTCCGTCGCACCGAGAAGACCCGAGCCGCCCGCCCGCCGCAAGCCCTGCCCGAGGGGACGCAGGCGCACCCAGCCCGCGGTAAACATCGGCTGAACGCGGCGTGCGGACGCACCGACGTGATACCGACGTGATACCGACGCGATGCCGACCCCGCACCGACGCCGGTTCCGGGGGCCGGAAAACAACAAACCCCCGGGCAGGGCCACGGGGGTTCGGGGTCCGGACACGAGGTCCGGAAGCCTGCGGAAGTCCTCAGAGGAGGCCTTCGCGCTGGGCCTTTTTCCGGGCGAGCTTGCGTGCCCGACGGATTGCTTCCGCCTGTTCACGCGCGCGCTTGACGGACGGTTTCTCGTAATGCTGCTTGAGCTTCATTTCCCGAAACACGCCCTCGCGCTGAAGTTTTTTCTTCAGTGCCCGAAGCGCCTGATCGACATTGTTGTCGCGAACGCTGACCTGCATGTGGTTGTCACCACCTTCCTAAGTTAGAGTTGCAATCGCTGCAGGAAGTGGCCGTATAGCAACGACGCCTTAGCTTGTCCACCACCTGCAAAACCCACGCCAGGGGAGGCACAGACATGACCGCGACCCGAAGCCCCGACGACCTGCGCGCCGCCCTTCTGGACGCGGCCCTCGTCCATGTTCCCTTCGACGGCTGGAGCCCCGCGACCTTCTCCGCCGCCTGCACCGACACCGGGACCGACCCCGCCGCCGCCCGCGCCGCCTGCCCGCGCGGGGCGGTCGATCTTGCGCTCGACTTCCACGCCCGCGGCGATGCCGCCATGCTGGCCCGGATGCGCAGCGCCGACCTGAGCGCCCTGCGGTTCCGTGACCGGATCGCCGCCGCCATCCGCTTCCGGCTGGAGGCCGTCGCCGAGGACAAGGAGATCGTCCGCCGCGGCACCACGCTCTTTGCCCTGCCGCATCTCGCCGCCGACGGCGCGAAGGCGATCTGGGGCACGGCCGACGCGATCTGGACCGAACTCGGGGACCGGTCGGACGATTTCAACTGGTATTCCAAGCGTGCGACGCTGTCCGGGGTCTACGGCGCGACCGTGCTCTACTGGCTGGGCGACCAGTCCGAGGACCATGCCGAGACCTGGGCCTTCCTCGACCGCCGGATCGAGGACGTGATGCGGATCGAGACCGCGAAGAAGAAGGTCAACGAGAACCCGGTGCTGTCGCGGCTGATGGCCGGGCCGAACGCGCTGCTCAGCCGCGTGAAGGCACCCTCGCGGACCGTGCGCACCGACATGCCGGGCGTCTGGTCCACCCCGCTGACCTGACCCGCCCGAGACGACAGCCCCAAGCGAAAGACCGAAGATGACCCTGCCCCAGACCATGCGTGCCGTGGAGATCGCCCGGCCCGGCGGCCCCGATGTGCTGACCCCCGTGACCCGCCCGGTGCCCGTGCCCTCTGCCGGTCAGGTGCTGATCCGCGTCGCCTTCGCGGGGGTGAACCGCCCCGATGCGCTGCAGCGCGCGGGGGCCTATGCCCCGCCGCCGAACGCCAGCGACCTGCCGGGTCTCGAGGTGGCGGGCGAGATCGTCGCTGCCGGGGCCGGGGCCGAGGCCCGCATCGGCGAGACGGTCTCCGCCCTGACCCCCGGCGGCGGCTATGCCGAGTACGTGGTCTGCGCCGCGGCCCATGCCCTGCCGGTGCCCGCGGGCATGACGCTCGACCGCGCCGCGGCCCTGCCGGAGACCTATTTCACCGTCTGGTCGAACACCGTGATGCGCGGCGGCCTGCGCGCGGGGGAGCGGTTCCTCGTCCACGGCGGCTCGTCCGGGATCGGCACGACCGCCATCCAGATCGCGCGGCACCTCGGGGCGCGGGTCTGGGCAACGGCGGGCTCGGCCGAGAAATGCGACGCCTGCGCCGCGCTGGGCGCGACCGCGATCAACTACCGCGACGCGGATTTCGTCGAGGTGCTGCAGGCCGAAGGCGGGGCAGACCTGGTCCTCGACATGGTCGGGGGCGATTACCTGCCGCGCAACGTCCGTGCGCTGGCCGACGACGGGCGACTGGTGCAGATCGCCTTCCTGACCGGTCCGAAGATCGAACTGAACTTCGCGCAGGTCATGATGCGCCGCCTGACGATCACCGGCTCGACCCTGCGCCCGCAGAGCGACCTCGCCAAGGCCCGGATCGCCGAGGAACTGGCGACCCATGTCTGGCCGCTGCTCGACGCGGGCCGGATCGGGCCCGTGATGGACAGCGAATTCGCGCTGGAGGATGCGGCGAAGGCCCATGCCCGGATGGAAGCCGGCACGCAAATCGGCAAGATCGTGCTTCGGGTCGCGCACTAGCACCCGACTGAGGGAGGACAGCATGGCAAGAACCGTCGTCATCGAGGCCCATGGAGGCCCCGAGCAGTTCCGCATCGTGGACCGCGAGGTGGGTGCGCCCGGACCGGGCGAGGTGCGCATCGCGCACAAGGCCTGCGGGCTGAACTTCATCGACGTCTACCAGCGCTCGGGCGTCTACCCGATGACGCTGCCCGCCGCGATGGGGATGGAGGCCGCCGGCGTGATCGAGGCCGTGGGCGAGGGCGTGACCCACCTGGCGGTCGGCGACCGCGCCGCCTATGCCGCGCAGCCGCCCGGCGCCTATTGCGAGGCGCGCGTGATGCCCGCCGCGCAGGTCTGCCCGCTGCCCGACGCGATTTCCTTCGAGGAAGGCGCGGCGATGATGCTGAAGGGGCTGACGGTGCAATACCTCTTCCACCGCACGACGCCGCTCAAGGCCGGGGACACCGTGCTGTTCCACGCCGCCGCGGGCGGGGTCGGGCTGATCGCCTGCCAGTGGACCCGGTCTGAGGGGATCACCCTGATCGGCACCGCCGGCACGGACGAGAAATGCGCCCTTGCGGTCGAGCACGGGGCGGCGCACTGCATCAACTACCGCTCTGGCGACTGGGTGTCCGAGGTGCGGCGCCTGACCGGCGGCGCGGGCGTCGACGTGGTGATGGACGCGGTCGGCAAGGACACGTTCGAAGGCTCGCTCGACTCGCTCAAGCCCTTCGGCATGATGATCTCGTTCGGCAATGCCTCGGGCGTGGTGCCGCCGTTCAACCTCGGGGTGCTGGGCGCGAAGGGCTCGCTGAAGATCACGCGGCCAACGCTCTTTACCCATGTCGCGCAGCACGAGACCTGCCAGGCGATGGCGCGGCACCTTTTCGACAAGGTGGTCAGCGGCGCGGTGAAGATCCGCATCGACCAGCGCTTCCCGCTCGACCAGGTGGCCGACGCGCACCGCGCGCTCGAGGCCCGCACGACCACCGGCTCGACGGTGCTGACGCTCTGAGGCTGGCTCAGCGGGTCCAGGACACCATCTCGGAGACGGCGCGCTTCAACTGGAAGATGTCGAAGCCGCCGACCATCCGGTAGCCGCGCGCGAACAGCGCCTCGGCCTCGGCCCGGTTCGCGGCCGGGCCACCCCCGAGCGGCACCCCCGCGCGGGTCGCCGCCGTCTCGATCCGGGCGACAGCCTCGCGGAACTCCGGTGCGTCGAACTGCCCCGACACGCCCAGCGAGGTCGACAGGTCAAACGGCGCGACGAAGGCGAAGTCCACCCCCGGCACGGCGAGGATGGCGTCGATGGCCTCCACCGCCTCGACCGTCTCTATCAGGAAGCCGCACACGATCCGGTCGCGGAAGGCGGGCAGGTAGTCCATCGGCGCGACACCCCAGCGGGAATGCGCCACGAAGGCCCCCCAGCCCCGGATGCCGTTGGGCGGATAGCGGGTCGCGGCGATGCAGGCGGCGACCTCCTCGGCGCTGCGCACCAGCGGGAACAGCATCCCCTCGGCGCCCAGATCGAGCGCCAGCTTCGCATGGGCGGGCGCGTGGTCCGGCGGGCGCACCAGCACCCCGCAGTCGGTCCCCTGGGCCGCCATGATGCAGGCGTGCAGCTGCGCGGGATCGGTCGGCGCGTGTTCGAGGTCCAGCATCAGCGCATCGACCCCGGTCGAGGCCACCGCCTGCACCGCGACCGGCGACGAGATGATGCAGCCCTCCATCGACAGCCGCCGCCCCGGCTCGGCCAGTTTGTCCTTCAGCTTCATCGCGCTCTCCGCTGCCTGCGCCGACAGTGGCACGGGGCCGGGCGCGCGCCTAGCGGATTGGCGCCATCTCGGCATCGCTGAGGGTACAGTCGCGGATCACGTCGTCGCCGCAGCGGCGCGGGGTCAGGTCCCGTGTCAGGCAGAGCCGCACCTCCTGAATCGCGCCCGCGCGGCAGGTCACGGTGATCTGGTCGCCGCGCAGGCCCGGGTTCGCGTCGAGAAACGCCTCCTCCACCACGCGGGCCGGCAGTTCCATGACCCGGGGCAGGCGGCGGAACACGGGCGGGCGCACCACGGCCTCGTAGGCGGCGCGCGCGGTTTCGAAGTAGGCGCGCGCACTCAGCCCCGAACAGCGCCCGTGCTTTTGCCACTGGTACCACGCGAGGCCGCTCGTCCCCATGATGTCTTCCATCGCGGCGGTGTCGGCCCGAGACGGGTCGCGCTCGGTCGTGCGGCACCAGCTGGGCCAGCCGCGCTCGTTCTGCGGCCAGAGCCCGTGCAGCACCCATCCGAAGCCGCGCCCGGCGTCGCATTGCGGCGAGTTGCGCGCGTCGCCTTCCTGCGCGCACCAGGTCGGTGACCAGCTGAGCGACAGCACGTAGTAGTCGAAGTCGCCCGCCTGTTCGCCCTCGGCCCGCGCAAGACCGGGCAGAAGCAGCAGGACGAGACAGAGCATCAGACGCATTGGGACTTTCCTCGGACGGCGGATGTGCCTATATACCCGGCCAAGTTCCCCGAAATCGAGGACCTGCGCCAGACCGGCGCCGCCGATTTTCCGGCCCGGAGAGGCCGTGCCTGAGAAGGAGACAGACCGATGGCAAAACCGCTGATGGCCAAGGCCACTGCCGTCTGGCTGGTGGACAACACCACGCTCAGCTTCAGGCAGATCGCCGAATTCTGCGGACTGCACGAGCTTGAGGTGCAGGGCATCGCCGACGGGGACGTGGCGGCCGGGGTCAAGGGCTTCGACCCGATCGCGAACAACCAGCTCGACCAGAGCGAGATCGACAAGTCCGAGAAGGACCCGCTGCGGCCGCTCAAGCTGAAGCACAACCCGGCCGCCGAGGGCGAGGAAAAGCGCCGCGGGCCGCGCTATACGCCCCTGTCCAAGCGGCAGGATCGCCCGGCCTCGATCCTCTGGCTGGTGAAGTTCCATCCCGAGCTGACCGACGGCCAGATCGGCAAGCTCGTCGGCACCACCAAGCCGACGATCCAGGCGATCCGCGAGCGCACGCACTGGAACATTCAGAACATCCAGCCGATCGACCCGGTCGCGCTGGGCCTGTGCAAGCAGTCCGAGCTGGACGCCGCCGTGCAGAAGGCCGCGCAGCGCCGTGCCGCCGAGGGCGCGATGATGACCGACGACGAGCGCCGCAAGCTGGTGTCGACCGAGCAGAGCCTCGGCATGGCCCCTGAGCCGAAGATCCCGACCGCGATTTCCGGGCTCGAGACCTTCACCCTGACCGGCAGCAACGACGAGGCCGATGACGAGGATGCCGGGTTCCGCAGCGACCTCGACGCCGACAGCCTGTTCAACCTGCCCGACGATGCGGACGACGACGAGGACGACGATCACCGTCGCTGAGCCGCACCCGTCACCGACGGACAGCAACGCCGCCCCGGATCCCGCGTGCGGCGTTTTCGTGCCGGAGCGGTGGACAGCACGGCCCGGCCCGGCGAGGATGCGCGCGACGCAACGGACGGAGAACGCCATGCGCATCGCGGTCGTGGGACGCGGGCTGATCGGATCGGCGGCCGCCCGTCACCTGGCGCTGGCCGGGGCCGAGGTCATCCTGATCGGGCCGGACGAGCCGGAAGACCGGTCCAGCCACACCGGCGTCTTCGCCTCGCATTACGACGAGGGCCGGATCACCCGCCAGCTCGATTCGCACCCGTTCTGGGCCGAGGTCAGCCGCGCCTCCATCGCCCGCTATGCCGAGATCGAGGCCGCCAGCGACCTGCGTTTCTTCACGGCGGCGGGCGCGTTGCACGCCGGTCCGGCGACGTCCGACTGGATCGCCCGGATCGGGGCCGGTGCCGACGCCAGCGGCGTGCCGCACCGCAGGATGACCGGGACGGAGGCCGCCGAGGCCTTTCCGATGCTCTGGTTCTCCCCGGACTGGACCGTGTTCCACGAGGCCGCGAGCGCCGGGTACATCAGCCCGCGGAGGCTGGTGCTGGCCCAGACGCGCGCCGCCGAGCGCGCAGGGGCGCAGGTGATCCGTGCCGAGGTGACCGGGATCGACACCGGCGATTCCGGCGCGACGCTGCGGCTGGCGGACCGGACGGTGCAGGCGGACACGGTTCTGGTCGCGACCGGGGGCTTCACCCCGGGCCTGCTGCCCGACCTGCCGCTGACGGTCTATGCCCGGACCGTCGCCCTGCTGGAGGTCGATGCGATGGAGGCGACCCGCCTTGCCGCGATGCCCTCGATGGTGACCATGCTCGAAAACGGGCGCGACCCCTATATCCTGCCGCCGATCCGCTATCCGGACGGTCGGCGTTACCTGAAGATCGGCGGCGATCCCGACGACCTGGTGTTGCGCGACGCGCAGGACGCCCGGGCATGGTTCCGCAGTGGCGGACGGCCCGAGGTCGGCGCGGCGCTGGCCGAGCACCTGCATCGCCGGATGCCGGGCCTTCGGGCGGCGGCACCCGTGATCGCGCCCTGCGTGACGACCTTCACGCCCGGCGACCTGCCGCTGATCGACCGGCTCGATCCGCGCCGCTGCGTGGCCGTCGCGGGCTGCGGCAAGGGGGCGAAGTGCTCCGACGAACTGGGGCGCCGTGCCGCAGAGCTGGCTCTGGGTGGTGCCCCCGATCCCCGCCTGACCCTGTCCGCCCTGACGGAGGCCGCATGATCCGCCCGCTCCTCGCCGCCGCGCTGCTGGCCCTCGCCCCGTCCTTCGCGCAGGCCGCGAGCTGCGAGTCGATGTGGGTCACCCGCAACCTGATCTTCGACCGCGCCGGCTATTGCTTCGGCAGCGCGCTGGGCGCCGCGGTCTTCGACAACACGGGCTGCATCGGCTCGAACGTCGCGCTGTCGCCTGCCGACCAGCAACGCGTGGCCGAGATCCGCGAGGTCGAGCGGGAATACGGCTGCGCGCTCGACACTTCGCGCCCCAGGATCGACCTGTCGCTGCTGACCCTCTGGCTCAGCCTCGACGACATCCCCCGCCCCGATTTGTTCGAATCGGCCTGCCTCGGCTGGCGCGGCCCCGTCGTGCCGCTGGTCTCGGGCACCTCCGCGATGGCGCGGCGGCTGGGCGAGGTGCTGCCGGGGGACACGATCTCGTTCGGGCACTGGCCCGTGGGGGACTGGAGCTTCGTCGAGATCGCGCGCGGCGGGCGGCTCGCCGGGCTCGGCTGGACCCGCCTGACGATCAGCGACAAGACCTGCGATGCGTTCGCCGGCTGAGGCTCAGAACGCCTTGCGCGCCTTCAGGGCGGCGGTGATCGTTCCGTCGTCGAGATAGTCGAGCTCGCCCCCGATCGGCACGCCCTGCGCCAGCGAGGTGACGGCGACCCCGCGTCCCTCCAGCGCATCGGCGATGTAATGCGCCGTCGTCTGCCCATCGACCGTCGCGTTGAGGGCGAGGATCACCTCGCTCACCCCTTCCGCATCGACACGCGACATCAGCTGCGGGATGCGCAGGTCCTCCGGGCCGACGGCATCGAGCGCCGACAGCGTGCCGCCCAGCACGTGATAGCGCCCCCGGAACCCCGCCGCGCGTTCCATCGCCCACAGGTCGGCGACGTCCTCGACGACGCAGATCGTTCCCGTCGCGCGCTTCGGGTCGGCGCAGATCGGGCAGGTCTCGGTGGTGGCGAGGTTTCCGCAGGTCAGGCAGTCGCGGGCACTCTCGGCCACCGCCTGCAGGCTGCGCGCCAGCGGCACCATGACCTGCGCCCGCTTCTTCAGCAGGTGCAGCACCGCGCGCCGGGCCGAGCGCGGCCCGAGGCCCGGCAGGCGGGCCATCAGGTCGATCAGGTCCTGCAGGTCGCGTGGTGCGTCGGTCAAGGCGGGCTCAGAACGGAGGGGCCATGCCCGGCGGCAGGCCGAGGCTTTCGGTCAGCTTGCCCATCTCCTCGGCGCTCTTCTGCGCCGCCTTCGCCTGCGCGTCCTTCACGGCGGCGAGGATCAGGTCCTCGACTACTTCCTTGTCGTCGGCGCTGAAGATCGACGGGTCGATGTCGAGGCCGACCAGTTCTCCCTTCGCGGTCGAGGTCGCCTTGACCAGCCCGGCACCGGATTCGCCGGTCACGGTCATCCGCTCCAGCGCCTCCTGCATCTCGGCCATCTTCGTCTGCATCTCTTGCGCCTGCTTCATGAGCTTCGCCATGTCGCCAAGCTGTCCAAGGCCTTTGAGCATCGGGGTCTCCAGAGTGTCAGTCCTGCCGGGGTCGGCGGGAGGTGTAGAGGATCGTTCCCACAGATATCGCAGCCGCGAGCGCGATGAACAAGGAGGGCGAGCCGACGCAGCCCTCGGTCGCAGCGGCCTGCCAGACGCCGTCCTGCCCGCCGCGCAGCGCGGCGAAGCTGACGAGCACCGTCCAGAGCACCACGACCCCGAGGGCGAGCCCCTGGTGCCGCAGCCGGATCGCCAGCGCGGTCCCTAACAGCAACGCCAGCGCCGGCAGAGACGAGAACAGCGCAATCGCTTCCGCCACAGGACCCACCGGCCTGCCGTCCCAGTCAGGTCGCAGCCGCGCGCAGACCTCGGCGAGGGCCGGGCCCGGCAGCGCGAGACAGGCGAGGATCAGTCCTCCTCGAACGGGTCCCATTCGTCCTCCACTTCCGGCAGGGCCTCGGTCAGTGCTTCGGCAGCCAGCGCATCTCGGCTGCGCACATCGGTGATCCGGGCGGTCGGAAAGGCCTGCATCACGGCGGCCACCAGCGGATGCGCCAGTGCCTGGCGCCGCAGGTCGTCCTCGGCGGCGGACCGGGTTTCGGCGATCGTCGGCTGACCGCCGGTCGCTTCGACCGAGACGCCCCAGCGCACGCCGGTCCAGCCCTGCAGGGCGCGCGCCATGCGTTGCGCGAGGTCGCGCGGCGCGTCGTCGGTGGGGGCGAAGGCGATGCGGCCGGGCGTGTAGCTGACCAGCCGGACGTGGTTCTCGATCTCGATCAGCAACCGCAGGTCGCGATGGGCGCGGACCAGCTCCAGCACGTCCTCGAACCGCGCGTACTGCGCCAGCGGATCGACGGCCATCGCCTGCGCCGTGGCAAGGCCCGTGCCGCGCGCGCCCGTGATGCCGCCGCCATTCCCGCCCGGTCCCGGACCGCCGCGCGCCGTGGCACCGCCGCCGGTCCCGGCCGGTCGCGCACCGCCGCCACCGCCCCCGGCGGGCGGCGGGGAACTCTCGGTCAGCTTGCGCACCAGTTCCTCGGGGCTGGGCAGGTCGGCCACATGGGTCAGCCGGATCACCGCCATCTCGGCGGCCATCATGGCGTTCGGAGCGATGCTGACCTCCTCCAGGGCCTTCAGCAGCATCTGCCACATCCGGGTCAGCACGCGCATCGACAGGCGCTGGGCCAGACCCTGTCCGCGCGCCCGCTCGTCGGGCGTCACGGTCGGATCCTCGGCGGCCTCGGGAGTGATCTTCACCACCGAGACCCAGTGCGTGATCTCGGCCAGATCGCGCAGCACGGCGACCGGATCGGCCCCGTCGGAGTATTGCGCCGCCAGTTCGCTGAGCGCGCCCGCCGCGTCGCCGCGCAGGATCGCCTCGAACAGGTCCATGCCCCGGCCCCGGTCGGCGAGGCCCAGCATCGCGCGGACCTGCTCCGCGCCGGTCGCGCCCTGGCCGTGCGAGATCGCCTGGTCGAGCAGGCTCATCGCGTCCCGGACCGAGCCTTCGGCGGCCCGCGCGATCAGGGCCAGCGCATCGTCACTGACCTCGGCCCCTTCGAGACCCGCGATTTTCTGCAAGTGGGCGATCATCACCTCCGGTTCGATCCGCCGCAGGTCGAAGCGCTGGCAGCGCGACAGAACGGTGACCGGGACCTTGCGGATCTCGGTCGTGGCGAAGATGAACTTCACATGCGCGGGAGGTTCTTCCAGCGTCTTCAGGAGCGCGTTGAACGCGCTCGTGGACAGCATGTGAACCTCGTCGATGATGTAGATCTTGTAGCGGGCCGACGCCGCCCGGTAGTTCACGCTGTCGATGATCTCGCGGACATCCCCGACCCCGGTGTTCGAGGCGGCGTCCATCTCCAGCACGTCGACGTGCCGTCCCTCGGCGATGGCGGTGCAGTGCTCGCAGACCCCGCAGGGCTCGGTCGTGGGGCCGCCGGTGCCGTCCGGCCCGACGCAGTTGATTCCCTTGGCGATGATCCGCGCCGTGGTGGTCTTCCCGGTGCCCCGGATGCCGGTCATCATGAAGGCCTGCGCGATGCGGTCGGCCGCGAAGGCGTTCTTCAGCGTGCGCACCATGGCGTCCTGGCCGATCAGGTCGGCGAAGGTGCCGGGCCGGTACTTGCGCGCCAGCACCTGATAGGCCGGTTTCTGCTCGCTCATCCGCCTGTCATCCCCGAGTCGTGCCGCGAGGGCGCAGGGTAGGCGAGCCCTTGCGCGAGGTCCAGCATCGGGGGTACCCTGAGCCAAGGCCCGAGGGGGGCCACCCGGTCCGCGGAAAGCTGTCATCGGCACCCTGACAACTCCGAGTTGCCGACCTTCATCGGTTTCTCTGCCCGGATCAGCGGACCGTCGGGCGTTCGGAGGGAAACCCGATGACCAGATCCATGGACCAATTGCGCCGCGAGGCGAAAGCGCTGGGACGCGCCTGTGCCGAAGGCGATGCCGGCGCCCTCATGCGGGTGCGGGCGGTGCTGCCGGCGGCAGACCGGGCGCTGAAACACGCGCAGGCCCTGCACGTGATCGCGCGCGAGACGGGCTTCGCGTCCTGGCCCGCGCTCAAGGCCGCCGCCGAGGCGCGCGGTCTCGACCACGCCGCCGCGCAAGGCCGCCTGCGGCGCGCGCTGTTCCACGGCGAAGCGCTGATGGCCGAGCGCCTGCTGGCCGAGCGGCCCGACCTTGCCGCGGGGGACGCGCCGCTGCTCGTCGCGCTCTACGACGTGCCCGCCGTCGCCGCGCTGCTCGCCCGCGACCCGGACCTCGTCCGCCGCCCCTGGCCGCAACGCGGACTGATGTGCCATCTCGCCTTCTCGCGGTTCCACCTGATCGCGCCCGACCGGGCGGGGCAGGCGGTCGAGATGGCGGCGCTGCTGGCCGCGCATGGCGGCGACGTGAACGAGAGCTTCCGCTACGGCGAGGGCGACCATGCCCTGTCGGCCCTCTACGGTGCGATAGGCCATGCCCGGCACCTCGGCCTCGCGCGCTGGCTGCTCGACCACGGGGCCGACCCGAACGACGGCGAGTCGCTCTACCACGCGACCGAGTTCGGCAGCCCCGAGGCGGTGGCGCTGCTGCTCGCGCACGGCGCGCGGACCTCGGGCACCAACGCCCTGCCGCGCGCGCTCGACTTCGGGGACATCGCGGTGGTGCGGCTGCTGCTGGAGGCGGGCGCGGACCCTAACGAGGGCGTTGCGCCACATCCCTCGGGCGAGCCGTCCTTCGTGATCCCGGCCCTGCACCAGGCGGCGCGCCGGATGGCGCCGCCCGAAATCGCGGAGCTGCTGCTCGACCACGGGGCCGATCCGCAGGCCAGGGCCCTCGGCCACACGCCCTATGGCCTCGCCCGCGTTCACGGCAACCGGGCGATGGCGGACCTGCTGGAGGCGCGTGGCGCCGCCCCGCCGCTGACCAATGTCGAGGCGCAACTGGCCCGTGCTGCCGACGACAGCGCCGCCCCCCGCGACTGGATCGACATGGCGGCGCTGACGCCCGAACTCAGCCGCCTCCTGTGCCGCCTCGTCGGGCGCGAGGGCGCGCTGCCACACATGCGCCGCCTCGTGGCGATGGGCTTCGACCCCAATGTCACCGAGGAGATGGACCTGCCCCCCGTGCACCTCGCGGGATGGGAGGGACTGCCCGAGGTGATGCGCTTCTTCCTCGACCGGCGCCCGGACCTGAGCCACGTCAACGGCTTTGGCGGCTCGCTGCTGTCGACGATCATGCACGGGTCCGAGAACTGCCCGCAGCGCGCCACCCGGGATCACATCGCCTGTGCCCGCATGGCGCTCGAACACGGGGTGGCGCTGCCGAAGCGCGCGCCGGACCTCGCGGCGCAGCCGGACATGGCGGCCTTCCTCGCGGATTGGGCGGAGGACCATCCCGGGCAGGTCGTTGCCCACGGGGTGGTCTGATGACGGCCCGTCGCGCCCTCGCGTTGCTGGCCCTCTGGGTCCTCTGCCAGGGCGCGGCGATCCGCGCGGCCTTGCAGCCCGCCACCGGCGACGGCTTTCATCGGGGCATGGACCGGGCACTGTCGGTGCTGGGCTGGGAACTGGCCGCCGCTGTGCTGGCGCTTCTGCTCTGGATCGGCGCGCGGCACCTGCACGGGCCGCTGCGCCGGGTCGCGCGCCTGCCGGGCCTCCTGGCCCTCGCGCTTGTGGCGCTGGTGCTCGGCCGCATCGGCGTCACGCTGGTCTCAGGGTCGTGAGGGGCGGGCCCAAGCGGGCCGCGCGCTGCCCGGACCGGGCCTGCGCGCAGGTGAGAGGCTGGACAGCGACCCAAGCGGGTCCCGTTACGGCTGCTTCCTTCCGGACCTGACCGGGTTGGCGGGGCGCTTGCCCGCGCCAACCTCTCGATGCCGCATATACGGACCCAAGCCCCCTTCCGCAACCCCGCCCCCCGTGCGAGGAAGACCGCACCCAGACGGAGCGGCCCCATGGAACAGCGCATCACCTTCGGATCGTCCGGCCTCGACCGGGCCAGCGAACTGCGCGGCAACCCGGAGGCCCTGGCGGCCCTGCTGGCGTCCCCCGGCGCGCGGGTGCTGGCGCTCTGGCGCGGCAAGCTGCTGGTTGCGGGCGACACCCTTGCCCTGCTGCCGCCGGGTCACCCGGTGCTGGCGGATGCGTCGGAGGCGCCGATCCTGCTCGGACGGGACGGCGACCTGGCGTGGTTTGCCCAGGACATCTCGCGCTGGACGCCCGAGACCGAGCCGTCGGAACTCGGCGCCTTCCATGACCCCTCCGTGCAGGTCCACCCTGCGGCGCCAGAGGGAAGCGGATTCGCCGAGTTGCGCACGCTGATGGTCCGTCTCGATCGCCGCGCGGCGGAACTGGCCGCCACCGCCAAGGCCGTGCTGGGCTGGCATGACGGGCACCGGTTCTGTGCCCGCTGCGGGGCCGCGACCGAGGTGGCGCAGGGCGGATGGCAGCGGCGCTGCCCGGCCTGCAACGCCAGCCATTTCCCGCGCACCGACCCGGTGGTCATCATGCTGGTGACGCATGGCAACGCGATCCTCGTAGGGCGGTCGCCGGGCTGGCCGGAGGGGTTCTATTCCTGCCTCGCGGGCTTCATCGACCCCGGCGAGACGATCGAGGCCGCCGTCCGCCGCGAGGTCTGGGAGGAGGCGGGCATCCGCGTCGGCCCGGTCCGCTATGTCGCCAGCCAGCCCTGGCCGTTCCCGGCCTCGCTGATGCTGGGCTGCCGGGCCGAGGCGCTGACGACCGAGATCACCCTCGACCCGGCCGAGCTGGAGGATGCGCGCTGGATCGGGCGCGAGGAGATGGTGCAGGTGTTCTCCGGCACGCATCCGACGCTGGGGCCGCCCCGGCTTGGTGCCATCGCCCACAGCCTGATCCACGGCTGGCTTTCGGATCGCCTTGATTAGGGCACGATTTGGCAAGATTCGTCGGGTCTCCTCGCCGCAAGACGGCAGAGGAGTCGCCCGATGGACTTTCGTATCGACGAACAGGTGCAGGCCCCGGTCGGGGTGGTGTTCGCGGCCCTGACCCGCTTCCAGCGGTTCGAGCGGGACGCCGCCGAACACGGCATCGGCGTGCGGCGCGGCGGTCCCGCCGACCCCGGTGTGGGCACGACGTGGGATGCCGAGTTCGAAGCGCGCGGCAAGCTGCGCCAGCTTCAGGCCCGGATCACCGAGTTCCATCCGCCGCAGGGCCTCGTGATCGAGGGGACCGTGGGCGGCATGGCCGGGACACTCCGCGTCGTGCTGTCCCCGCTCGGGCCGGATCTGACCGGCATGCAGGTCGAGATGACCGTTGCCGCCCGCAGCCTGAGCGGGCGGATGATGCTGGCCTCGCTCGCGCTGGCAAAAGGGCGGGTCGCCAAGCGCCTGCGCAAGATGGTGCGGAAGTTCGCGCGCCGGACCGAGAAGGGCCAGCCCGCCTACGCCTGAGACAAGGACGGCACCGCGCCGTCAGTGGCGGCGCGGATCCGCGGGATAGACGCCGAGAATCTCGAGCTGCGAGGTGAAGTAGCGCAGCTCGTCCATCGCGCGGGCCACGTCCGGATCGTCGGGATGGCCCTCGATGTCGGCGTAGAACTGCGTGGCGGTGAAGCTGCCGTCCACCATGTAGCTTTCCAGCTTGGTCATGTTGACGCCGTTCGTCGCGAACCCACCCATCGCCTTGTAGAGCGCGGCGGGAATGTTGCGCACCTGGAAGACGAAGCTCGTCATCATCCCCGAGGTGCCGCGCCGCGACAGGTCCGGCTCGCGCGCCATGATCAGGAACCGCGTGGTGTTGTTGTCGTGGTCCTCGATGTGCCGCGCCAGCACGTCGAGCCCGTATATCTCTGCCGCGAGCTCGGAGGCCAGCGCGGCCTTCGACGGCTCGCCCCAGCTGGCGACGTCGCGCGCGGCGCGGGCGTTGTCGGGACTGACGTGGCCCCGGATCGCGCGCTCGCGCAGGAACCGGTCGCATTGCGGCAGCAGCACGAGGTGGCTCCAGGCGTCGGTCACGTCCTCGACACGGGCGCCCGGCACGCCCAGCAGGTTGATGTGCACCCGCACGAAGGTCTCGTCGATGATGTGCAGCCCGGAATGCGGCAGCAGCCGGTGAATGTCCGCCACCCGGCCGTAGGTCGAGTTCTCGACCGGCAGCATCCCGAGGTCCGCCGCCCCGCTGCGCACCGCGTCGAACACGTCCTCGAAGCTGCGACAGGGCATCGCCTCGTGCTCGGGCCGGGCCTCGTGGCAGGCTTGGTGCGAATAGGCTCCGGGTTCCCCCTGGAAGGCGATGCGGCGGGTCATCGGCGACGTCTCCTCGGCTGCGCAGGGCCCGGCGCGGGCGCGGTCGGGGCTGGCTCGCCCGTCACCGGGCGCAGTCGCCGGGCGGGCGTTTCGTCGCGCCTTCTAATCCTTGCCCTCGGCTTGGGGAAGCGCCTATATCCCCGCAACTCCTGAACAAGGTGAGACGCTTCATGTTCGACACGATGACGATGACGAAGGTTCTGGGCGGCTTCTGCGGCGCCCTGCTGATCTTCCTGATGGGCAATTGGGCCGGCGATGCGCTCTATGGGTTTTACGGCCACAGCGAGCACGAACAGTCCTATGTGATCGACACCGGCGAGGAAGATGCCGGTGGCGCCGCAGAGGAAGAGGTGGTGCAGGTCGCGTTCGCCGATGTCTATGCCAACGCCAGCGCCGACGCGGGCGAGCGGCTGTTCCGCCAGTGCCAGGCCTGCCACGCGCTGGAGGCGGGCAAGAACGGCACGGGGCCGTATCTCTACGGCGTCGTGAACCGCCCGAAGCACTCGGCCGAAGGCTACAGCTATTCGGATGGCCTGCTGGCCACCTCGGGCGAGTGGACCCCCGAGAACATCTCGAACTTCATCGCCAACCCGCGCGAATACGCGCCGGGCACCAAGATGGCCTACTCCGGCATGAAGGACGTCGAGGATCGCGCGAACCTGATCGCCTACCTCGCGACCTTCAACTGATCCGACGGATCCCCGCAGACCCGCTCTGCCGCGAAAGCCGCCCCCTCGGGCGGCTTTTGTCGTTCGCGGCGTCCGATCTGCTTAACTCCTCGTGAAGATGCGGCGATTGCGCTTGAATCTGTCGCGCCACGCTCTCTACCTTTTGTGAAAGCTGCGCGAACAGGCAGGGGGAGAAGATGGCAGACAAACGCAAGGACGCAGAGGTTGCCTCGCCGGGGATCGGCGCACAGGTGACGGGACTGGGGCTGGGCCTGATCCTGCTCGGCGGTCTTGCCAGCGCCGCCTTCGGCCAGGACACCGCCGCCGCCGACGAGACGGTGATCGTCAGCCACGGCTACTCGAACTTCGGTACGCTGAAATACGGCCCCGACATGGCCCACCTCGCCTACGTCAATCCCGAGGCACCGAAGGGCGGCGAGATGAGCGTCTGGTCCCCCTCAGTCTTCGACAGCTTCAACCCCTTCACCCGCAAGGGCGTGGCCGAGTTCACCGGCGCCAGCCTGATCTACGAGGACATCCTGACCGGGACCGCCGACGACCCCTACTCGGTCTATTGCTACCTCTGCACCACGATGGAATACCCCGAGAGCCGCGACTGGGTGATCTTCAACCTCCGCGACGACGTCACCTTCTCGGACGGCAGCCCGATGACCGCCGAGGACATCGAGTTCTCGTTCAACCTCGTGATGGAGCAGGGCATCGCCGAGTACCGCAACGCGGTCGGCGGCTACATCGACAAGGTCGAGGTGCTGGATCCCCACCGCATCAAGTTCACCTTCAACCCGGAGGCGCCCCGCCGCGACGTGATCGGCGTTGCCGGCGGCACCAACGCCTGGTCGAAGACGTGGTTCGAGGAGACCGGAACCCGGCTCGACGAAAGCAATCCCGCGCCGTTCCTCGGCACCGGGCCCTACGTCCTCAAGGAGGTCGATATGGGTCGCTCGGTCACCTACACGCGCGACACCGACTGGTGGGGCGCGAGCCATCCGATGAACGTCGGGCGGTGGAACTTCGACGACATCCGGATCGAGGTCTTCGCCGACACCGCCGCCGCGATGGAAGGCTTCAAGGCCGGCGAATACACCTTCCGCAACGAGAACTCGTCCAAGGAGTGGGCCACGTCCTATGACTTCCCGGCGGTGCAGAACGGATGGGTCAAGGTCGAGGAACTGCCCGATGGCAGCATCGGCTCGGCGCAGGGCTTCGTCTTCAACCTGCGGCGCGACAAGTGGCAGGACGCGGGCGTGCGCACCGCGATCAACATGATGCTGAACTTCGAATGGGCCAACCGGACGCTGTTCTACGACCTCTACGAGCGTCCGGTGTCGTTCTGGCAGAACACGGACATGATGGCGACCGGGACGCCCTCCGAAGGCGAGCTTGCGCTGCTGCGCCCGCTGGTCGAGCAGGGCCTGCTGCCCGAGAGCATCCTGACCGACGAGGTGGTGACCGCGCCGGTCAACGACCCGGAGTCGAACCAGCCGGACCGCCGCACCCGGCGCGAGGCGCTCCGCCTGATGAACGAGGCGGGCTGGACCGCCGGGTCCGACGGCATGCTGCGCGATGCGGACGGCAACACGATGGAACTGGTGATCCTGACCGTGTCGCCCGCGTTCGACCGGATCGTGAATCCCTATGTCGAGAACCTGCGCGCCATCGGCGTCGATGCCCGGATGGAGCGCGTCGACAATGCGCAGTACGTCGAGCGGCGGCGCACCGGCGACTGGGACCTCACCAACCACACCCTGACCCAGGGCTACGAGCCCGGCACCTCGCTGCGCCAGTGGTTCTCGTCCTCGACGGCCGACGACTCGAGCCGCAACATCATGGCGCTGCGCGATCCCGCCATCGACAGCCTCGTCGAGACCACTATCGCGGCCGAGACGCTGGACGAGATGACCACCGCCGCGAAGACGCTCGACCGCGTCCTGCGCGCGGACCGGTTCTGGATCCCGCAATGGTTCAAGGACGTCCACACCGTCGCCTACTGGGACATGTACCGCTATCCCGAGCCGCTGCCGCCGCTGGCGCTGGGCTCGCTCGATTTCTGGTGGTGGGACGCCGAAGCGGCGCAGCGTCTGAAAGAGGCCGGGGCGCTCTGATCCGATGGGCGCCTACATCCTTCGACGGCTCGCGCTGATCATCCCGACCCTGTTCGGGATCATGGTGATCAACTTCGCGCTGGTGCAGTTC
>JAUIAU010000024.1 GCA_030425185.1 Alphaproteobacteria bacterium | reverse complement strand
CCATCAGCGAGAGGAGCAATCGGACCTCGTTGCAGGCGAAGGCATCGACGCCCTTGGCTGCAGAGCGGGGCTTGCGACCTCGGACATGGGTTTTGGGCCGGTTGGCGGAAGACAACGCTGGGGCGAGACCCCTCTGACGGACCGGTGAGACGGTCACCGACACGGGCCGCTGCGGCGGCGCGACCGCGTCCCGCTGTCTCCTCCCGTCCCTCGACCGGGATCGCCGGTCACGGTGCGCCCCCCAGACAGGGGGCGCACCGTCTTCGTTCTCCGGCTTTCTCCGGCCGACCCAACCGGCCGGCGGCCCCGACGATGCCGGACCGCAACACCCGTCGCGCCTGATCCAGATCAAATCGGGCCCCCGGTTGCGGCGATATCAAACATCCGCGACTCATGATTTCGGGATGATGCAATGACCGACAGCGACACGGAGTTTCGCCTTGCCCGGCACCGGGACAGGATGGCGGAAGCCTTGTCGGCGGCGGCGGCGCTGATCTGGATTGCGCAGGCTGCCGTCCTCGCGCAGGCGCTCGGGGCGCTTCTTGCGGGGCGTGCGGCGGCACCGGTGCTGGCGGCGCTGCTCTTCGCGGGCCTGGGGCTGGCACGGATCGTGCTGGCCGAGCGGGCCGAGGCGCGGGCCCAGGCGCAGGCCGAGCGGGCCCTGACCGAGGTCCGCAGGCAGATCGTCGCCGTCGAGGCCCGGCGCGCCAGCGAAGGCTCCTTCGGCGGCGCCGGGGCCGTCGCGGCGCTGGCCGGCGACATGCTGGCGATGACCGAGCCCTACCTGACCCGCTATGCCCTCGCACGGGCGCGCGTCATGATCGTCCCCCCGGTGATCCTCGTGCTGGCCGTCTGGCAGTCCTGGGCGGCGGGCCTGGTTCTGCTGCTGGCCGGGCCGCTGATCCCGGTGTTCATGGCGCTGGTCGGCCTCGCGGCGAACGAGGAGAGCCGCCGCCAGATGACGGAGATCGGCGGCCTGAACGACCTTCTGGTCGAGCGGTTGGGGGCGGTGCTCGACATCCGCGTTCTCGGGGCCCGGCCCCGCGTGCTGAAGGCCTTCGCGGCACAGGCCGACCGGCTGAGGGCGCGCACGATGGCGGTCCTCAGGGTCGCGTTCCTGTCGTCCACGGTGCTGGAGCTCTTTGCCGCTATCGGCGTGGCGATGATCGCCGTCTTCGTCGGGTTCTCGCTGCTGGGGGCCATCACGTTCGGGACCTGGGGCGGCCCGCTGTCGCCCGAAGCCGGTCTGTTCCTGCTGCTTCTCGCGCCCGAGTTCTTCCAGTCGCTGCGCGACCTTGCCGCCGCCTGGCACGACAAGGCGGCGGCCGAGGCGGCCGAAGACGCCCTGCGGCACTGGCAGGCGGACCCGGGCGAGGTCATGCCCGGCACGGGGCGGCCCGTCGCGCCCCTCGCGGGCCTGGCCCTGATCCGGCTTCCCGCGGGGCCGAGTCTTCCGGACGGCGTCGAGATCCCGCAGGGCACCCGTCTTGCGATCACCGGGCCGAGCGGGGCGGGCAAGACCACCCTCCTGCGCCGGATCGCCGGTCTCGTCGCGACGCCCGGTCTCGAGGTGTGCGGCGTCCCGCTCGACGGGACCACGGCCGACGCCTGGCGCGCCCGGATCGGCTGGATGCCGCAGGCGCCGCGCTTCCCGAACGAGACATTGCGGCAGGTCATCCTCGCCGGGCGCGGCGGCGACCCCGGGGCCGCCGTGCGCGCCGCGGCGCTGGAGCCGGTCATCGCGCGCCTGCCGCGGGGGCTGTCCACCCGGCTCGGGGAAACCGGCGGCGGCCTGTCCGGGGGCGAGGCCCGGCGGGTGCTGCTGGCCCGCGCGCTGCAGGGCGCGCCGGACGTGATCCTGGCCGATGAACCGACCGCCGATCTCGACCCCGAAACCGCCGCGCTGGTGACCGAGGGCCTGCTGGCGGCGGCGGGGCAGGGGGCCACGCTGATCGTTGCGACCCATGATCTGGCGCTGGCGGCCCGGATGGATCGCCAGCTGGACCTGGGGGGGCAGGCATGCGCGCGCTGCTGATCGTTCTACGCCGGATCGTGCGGGAGACATGGCCGACCCTCGCCCGGGGGGCAGCGCTGACGCTCGTCGTGCTCGCGATGGGCGTGATGCTGCTGGGCCTGTCGGGCTGGTTCATCACGGCCGCCGCCGTGGCGGGTCTGGCCGGGCTTGGCGCCACCTTCGACGTGTTCCGCCCCTCCGCGCTGGTGCGATTCCTCGCGCTCGGCCGGGCGGCGGCGCGCTATGGCGAGCGGGTCCTGACCCATGACGCCACCCTGCGTGCCCTGCATCGGCTGCGGGTCGATGTCCTGCGCGGGACGCTCGGGGCACCGCTGGCGCAGGTGCAGCGCTTGCGGGGCGCGGAAACGCTGAACCGGCTGACGGCGGACCTCGACGCGCTGGACGGGCTGACCCTGCGACTCGTCCTGCCGCTGGCGGGCGGCGGGCTGGTGCTGGTCGGCACGGGCCTCGCGTTGTGGGGGCTCGTCACCGGGGCGGTGGCGCTCTGGGTCGTGCTCGTGCCCGTCCTCGGTGCCTGTCTCGTCGCGGCGCTGCGCCTGCGGGCGATGCTGCGCCTGTCGCGGCGCGCCGAGGCCGCGGCACAGGCCTTCCGCAGCCGCCTCGTCACGCTGATCGAAACCCGGCGCGACCTGATGGCGACGGGCCGGCTGGCAGTGGCGGCCACGGCCGTGACCGGGGCCGAGGATCGGCGGGCGGCGCTGCGGCGGCAACTTGACCGTGAAGATCGCCGGGTCGGCGCGGTGCTGGCAGGACTGGTGGTTCTGGCGGCGGCGGGGGCGCTTGCGCTGGGCGGCACGGCCGTTCAGGCCGGGCAGATCACGGCGGCGCAGGCCGCCATCGGCGTCTTCGTGGCGCTGGCCCTTGGCGAGGTGCTTGCGCCGTTGCGCCGGGCGTTCTCGGACACCGGGCGGATGGCGGATGCCGCGCGCCGGGTTGCGGTACGACTGCCTGCGGACCGGCCCGACGAGGCGCGCCCGCTGCGCCGTGCCGCGGGGATGCTCCGGCTCGACGCCGTGAGCCTCGACCGGCCCGGCGGCGGTCGCCTGGTGGCGGGTCTCGATCTCGTCGTGGCGCCCGGCGAGATGGTCGCGCTCGCCGGGGCCAGCGGGATCGGCAAGTCGACCGCGCTGGCGGCCTGCGCGGGGCTCGTGCCGCTGGCGGGCGGCGAGGTGCGAATCGGCGCGGTGTCCCTGCGCGACATGTCCGAAGACGACCTCAGGGCAACGGTCACGCTGGTGCCCCAGCGCAGCGCCCTGATGGCGGGAACCCTGCGCGAGGCCCTGCATCTGGCCGATCCGGAGGCGTCGGATGCGGCGCTGTGGACCGTGTTGCGGGCGGTGGCGCTTGACGATCTCGCGGCGTCGCGCGGGGGGCTCGACATGCAGATCGGGTCCCGCGGCACGGCCTTGTCCGGCGGCGAGGCGCGGCGCCTTGTCCTGGCCCGCGCGCTGCTGCGCCGCCCCGCGGTCCTTGTGCTGGACGAGCCGACCGAGGGGCTGGACGACGCGACCGCACGGCAGGTCCTCGCCGGGATACGCGCGACGTTGCCGGAGGCCGCGTGCCTGCTGGCCGCCCACCGCGCCGTGGAACTCGAGGCCGCCGACCGCGTGCTGTCGCTGACCCCTGCGCCCGCCTGACGCAGGTGAAGAGATATCCGCGATGCAGCTTCTTGATCCAGATCAAGGCCCGGTGTCCCCGGCGCGCTTAGATGCATTCATGAAATAGATTTTGTGAATGCGGGCATCCGCCCGCCCTCTGGAGGCTTCTCTCATGGAGTTCGGGATCGTCGAGCTGTCGCGACTGCAATTCGCGATGACAGCGATGTATCACTTCCTCTTCGTGCCGCTGACGCTGGGTCTGTCGATCCTCGTGGCGATCATGGAGACGGTCTACGTAATGACCAACCGCCCCATCTGGCGGCAGATGACCAAGTTCTGGGGCACCCTGTTCGGGATCAACTTCGTCCTCGGCGTCGCCACCGGCATCACGATGGAATTCCAGTTCGGCATGAACTGGTCCTACTACAGCCACTACGTCGGCGACATCTTCGGCGCGCCGCTCGCGATCGAGGGGCTGATGGCCTTCTTCCTCGAAGCGACCTTCGTCGGGCTGTTCTTCTTCGGCTGGGACAAGCTGAGCAAGGTGGCCCACCTGACCGTCGCCTGGCTGGTCGCGATCGGCTCGAACTTCTCGGCGCTCTGGATCCTGATCGCCAACGGCTGGATGCAGAACCCCGTCGGGGCCGAGTTCAACCCGATGACGATGCGCATGGAGATGACCTCGTTCTTCGAGGTGCTCTTCAACGAGGTGGCGCAGGCGAAGTTCGTGCACACCGTCAGCGCGGGCTACGTCACGGCGGCGGTCTTCGTGATCGGCGTTTCGGCCTGGTACCTGCTGAAGGGGCGGCACATCGAACTTGCCCGCCGCTCCATCACGGTGGCGGCGGCCTTCGGGCTGGCCTCGGCCTTTTCGGTCGTGCTGCTCGGCGACGAATCCGGCTACTCGGCCACCCACAGCCAGAAGATGAAACTCGCCGCCATCGAGGGCATGTGGGAAACGCATGACGCGCCCGCGCCCTTCAACCTCGTGGGCTTCCCCGACCAGGAGGCGCGCGAGACCCACTACGCCATCGAGATCCCGCTGGTGATGGGCCTGATCGGCACCCGCTCGCTGAACACCGAGATTCCCGGGATCAACGACCTGGTCGCGCAGGCCGAGACCCGGATCCGCTCGGGGCTGATCGCCTATGACGCGCTGATGACCGTCCGGGCCGAACGGGATGCCACCGATCCCGAAGTGCTGGCGACCTTCGAGGCGCATTCCGCCGATCTCGGGTTCGCTTTCCTGCTGAAGAAATACGTCGACGATCCCCGCGAGGCGACCGAGGCGCAGATCGTGGCGGCTGCGAACGACACCGTGCCCACCGTCTGGCCGCTGTTCTGGGCCTTCCGGATCATGGTCGCCCTCGGCTTCGGCTTCATCGCGACGATGCTCTACTTCTTCTGGCGGTCGTCGTTCCGGGGCATGAGCTTCCCGCGTCCCGCCCTCTGGCTGGCGGTGGTGATGATCCCCGCGCCGTGGATCGCCGCCGAGCTGGGCTGGTTCGTCGCCGAGTTCGGGCGCCAGCCCTGGACCGTGGACGGCGTGCTGCCGACCGCGATGTCGGTCAGCGCCCTGTCGGTGACCGAAGTGGCGCTGACGCTCGCGGGCTTCGTCACCTTCTACTCGGTCCTCTTCGTGATCGAGATGGGCCTGATGCTGAAATACATCCGCAAGGGCCCCTTCCAGGACGTCGAGGAAACCGAGTCCTGGACCCGCCGCCATACCACCCGACTGGCCGGGCGTTCCAACGCCGACGCCATCGCCATGCCCGCGGAGTGATCCCATGATCCTGCATGACCTTATCAGCTACGACATCCTGCGCCTGATCTGGTGGGCGCTCCTCGGGGTGCTGCTCATCGGCTTCGCGCTGACCGACGGCTTCGACATGGGGGTCGGCGCGCTGCTGCCCTTCGTCGCCGGCACCGACCTCGAACGCCGGGTGGCGATCAACACCGTGGGCCCGGTCTGGGAAGGCAACCAGGTCTGGTTCATCCTCGGCGGGGGCGCGATCTTCGCCGCGTGGCCGCCTCTCTACGCGGTGTCCTTCTCCGGGTTCTACCTCGCGATGTTCGTGGTCCTCGCGGCCTTCATCGTGCGCCCGGTGGCGTTCAAGTACCGCTCCAAGCGCGACGACGTGCGCTGGCGCGCGGCCTGGGACTGGGCGCTCTTCGCATCGGGCGCGGTGCCTGCGCTGCTCTTCGGGGTCGCGGTCGGCAACGTGATCCAGGGCGTGCCGTTCCATTTCACCGACGACCTGCACACGATCTACGAGGGCGCCTGGTACGCCAAGTTCATCGGCCTGCTCGATCCCTTCTCGCTGCTGGCAGGGGTGGTGTCGCTGTCGATGCTCGTGATGCACGGCGGCGCGTGGCTGACCCTCAAGACCGAGGGCGCCGTTCAGGCCCGCGCCCGGCGCTTCGGAGCCGTCGCGGCCCTTGTCGCCGTCGCGGCCTACGCGCTCGCCGGGGTCTGGCTGGCCGTCGGGATCGAGGGGTACCGCATCGTCGGCGAGGTCGTGACCGACGGCCCGTCGAACCCGCTGCACTTCGAGGTGGTCCGCGAGGGCTCGTGGCTGGCAGCCTATGCCGCGCGTCCGTGGATCGCGATTGCGCCGGTCCTCGGCATCGGCGGGGCGCTGCTGACCTTCCTCGGCCTCCGGGCCGGGCGCGAGGTCACGACGCTGCTGACGTCGAAACTGGCCATCCTCGGCGTCATCTCGTCGGTCGGCCTGACCATGTTCCCCTTCATCATGCCGTCCTCCAGCGATCCGCGCTCGTCGCTCACGGTCTGGAACAGCTCCTCGTCGCACCTGACGCTGTTCATCATGCTGGTCGTCACGCTGATCTTCATGCCCCTGATCCTCGCCTACACCGCCTGGGTGTACCGGGTGCTCTGGGGCAAGGTCACCGAGGCCGACGTCACCGACAACGCCCATTCCGTCTACTGAGAAAGGACCGATCCGATGTGGTACTTCGCCTGGCTTCTCGGTCTGCCGCTGGCCGCCATCTTCGCCGTGATGAACGCGATGTGGCTGGAACTGAAGGAAGACGAACGCGTGATCGCCGAGGGCTCGCCCGACAGCGCGCGCCGTCGCGGCTGACATCCGGACCGGGGGCGCGGCCGCCTCCGGTCCCCCGTTCCGGCCGGCCCGCCGGCGGCGCCGCGCCGCCCCCGAGGCCCGCTCTCCGTCCCAAGGGAGGATCCCTGACATGACACGACCCCTCGCCACCTCGCGCCGCGGCTTCTTCGGCCTTGCCGCCGGGGGGGCCGCCGCCCTCGCCGCGACCGGCTCCGAGACCCGCGCCGCCCCGGCCCCCACGACCGCCCGCATCGTCATCATCGGCGCCGGGGCCGGCGGCACCGCGCTGGCGAACCGCCTCGTGACCCGCTTCGACGGCGCCCGGATCACGCTGATCGACGCCCGCGCAGAGCATCTCTACCAGCCCGGCCTCTCGCTGGTCGCGACGGGCCTGAAACCGGCGGGCTACGTGGTGTCGCGCACCACGGACTGGTTGCCCGCCGGCGTCGACCTGGTGGCCGAACGCGCCGTCGCCATCGATGCCGAGGCAAAGACCGTCGCCACGGACGGCGGCCAGTCCATCGGCTACGACTTCCTCGTGCTGGCGCCGGGCCTCGTGCTCGACCACGACGCGATCGAGGGCTTCTCGCTCGACCTCGTCGGCCGGAACGGGATCGGCGCGCTCTATGCCGGGCCGGAGTACGCGGCGCGGACCTGGACCGCCGCGCAGATCTTCACCGAGCAGGGCGGCGTGGGCCTCTTCACCCGCCCCGCCACGGAAATGAAATGCGCCGGCGCGCCGCTCAAGCACACGTTCCTGCTCGAGGACATCGCCAGCCGCGCCGCGGGCAAGGGCAACTACGAGATCACCTACGCCGCGCCGCAGACCTCGCTCTTCGGGGTGCCGATCGTCTCCGAGAAGGTCCGGATGCTGTTCGAGGAGCGCGGCATCACCCCCGCCTACCAGCACACCCTGACCAAGGTGGACGCGGAGCGGAAGATCGCCACCTTCGCGACCGCGGACGGCGGCAGCACCGAGATGGGCTACGACTATCTCCACGTCATTCCCCCGCAGCGCGCGCCGGAGGTGATCCGCCAGTCCGGACTGGCCTGGGCCGACAAGTGGACCGACCAGGGCTGGGTCGAGGTCGATCCCGCGACCCTGCGCCATCGCCGCTACCCGGACATCTTCGCCCTGGGCGACGTCGCCGGGGTGCCCAAGGGCAAGACCGCCGCCAGCGTGAAGTGGCAGGTGCCGGTCGTCGAGGACCAGCTGGTGTCCGCCATCACCGGCAGCGAGGCCACCGAGCGCTACGACGGCTACACCTCCTGCCCGCTGATCACCCGGGTCGGCCGCGCCATGCTGGTCGAGTTCGACTACCACAACAACCTTACGCCGTCCTTCCCCGGCCTGATCGCTCCGCTGGAGGAGCTCTGGATCAGCTGGCTGATGAAGGAAGTGGCGCTCAAGGCAACCTACAACGCCATGCTGCGTGGCAAGGCCTGAGGAGGCACCGATGAAGGACCTGACCCTTGAAACCCTGCTCGCCGTCTTCGAGGAGATCTTCGGACGCGGCCTGTTCTGGAGCATGGTGGCCGTCGCCGCCGTCGTGACGCTGGCCTATCTCTACGTGCTGATCCGCGATCACAGCATAAGCTGGCGCAAGTTCCTGCTGGCGCAGCTGTCGATGCCGGTCGGGGCGGTCGCGGCGGTGCTCTTCGTGCAGACCATGACCCACTCGCACCTGCGCGACCTCGGCGGCCCGGTGGACCTGATCGTGATCCTCGGCGTGGCGGCGATGGGCGCGGTGGGCCTCGCCATCCTCGTCTACACGGCCCAGTCCCTGATCCGGCCGCCGCAGAAGGAGTGACTGCTCCGGTGCGGGATGACGGCTGCACCGCAAGCCCGGTTGAGGCATGCGGTGCGTCAATCATGCGCAACGGCGTTCGGACAGGCCTTCAGGACTGCGCACTCGGTTGGTCCGACGCGCTTGCCCCGCGGGTCTGATCCCGGACGAGGCGGCCGTCTTCGAGCGTGACCACGCGGTCGGCGAGGTCGAGGATGCGCGGGTCATGGGTGACCATGACGGTCGTGGTGCCGCGTGCGCGGCCGAGATCCCTGAAGAGTTGCACCGCCGCGAGGCCGCTGACCTTGTCGAGCGCCGCGGTCGGCTCGTCGGCGAAGATGATCTCGGGGTTCGAGACCAGCGCCCGCGCGATGGCGACGCGCTGCTTCTGACCGCCGGACAGGTTGCCGGGCCGATAGTCCAGCCGGTGACCAAGCCCGACGAGGCGCAGGGCGTGATCGGCGGCCGCCGCCTGGCGATCCCGGTCGCCCCGGCCGTGGACCTGCAGGCCCATCATCACGTTCTGTCGCGCCGTGAGGCTGTCGTGCAGGTTGTGCGCCTGGAAGATGAAGCCGAGGCGGCGCCGCATGTCCACCCGCGCGGCCTCGTCCGACGCGAACAACTCCTGATCGAGCAGGCGGACACTCCCGGCGTGCACCTCGCGCAGGCAGCCCATAAGGGTGAGCAGCGTGGTCTTTCCCGACCCCGACGGTCCCATCAGGACCGTCAGCGACCCCCGTGCGATGGAGATGCTCACGTCGAAGAGGGCCTGCTTGCGCGCCTCGCCCTCGCCGAAGAAATGGTCGAGCCGGGTCACGTCGATGGCGGTCTCGGTCATGGCGGCCTCAGAACAGGTCCGCCGGCTGGGCGGCGGCAAGTTTGCGCATGGCCAGCACGCCGGACAGCGCGCAGGCGAGGATGGTGCCGAAGAACACGGCGACGGCGCGCTCGGGCGTCATGAAGATCGGGATGTTCGTCAGGTAGGCGAGCGACTGGTAGAAGAGCTGCGAGAACACGAGCCCGGGCCAGAACCCGATCGCGGCGAGGATGATCGCCTCTTCCAGAATGATGCCGACGAAGAAGCCCTGGCGGAACCCCATCGCCTTGAAGGTCGCGTACTCGCGGATGTGGTCGGCGACATCGGCGGAGAGCACCTGGTAGGCGATGACGATGCCCACGATGACCCCGATGGCCACGCCGAAGGCAAAGATCAGGCCCGTCGGGCGCTCGGTCATCTGGTACCGCACCTCCTGCTCCATGGCCGTGGTGACGGTGCGGATGCGCACGGTGTCCGACGGGTAGAGCTGGGTCAGTTCGGCGGCGACCCGGCCCGGATCGGCCCCGGGGGCGAGCGCCAGCAGGATATGGCTTGGGGTGGCGGAACTGCGCTGCGGAAAGAGCCGGAAGAAGGTCTGGTCGGACACGAGGAACACCCCGTCGCCCCCGAAGCCACCGCCGATCGACACCGTGCCGACGGCCCCGATCTGGCGGTTCTGGATCTCGAAGGGCACCGGGGCTTCGGGATGGGCTTCGGCGAAGCTGCGCATGTCCACGAAGCGGGTCAGCATGTCCACCAGCGCCGTGTCGGACAGCGACAGGCTGACCAGCGGCGCGGCAAGCCCGTCATGAAAGAACGCCCCGGCATCCGGTGCCAGCCCGAAGAACTGGATCGAGGACGAAGCGTCGTGGCCGGAAATCCAGGTCGCGCGGCTCATGTAGATCGGCGTGCCGCCCGTCACATCGGGGTGCACGAGCGCCTGGAACAGCCGTTGCCGGGGCAGCGTCGCGGCATCGGAGAGGGCTTCGGATTCGGCGGGTGACAGGATCAGGAGGTCGGGCTGGAACAGCCGGTAGGGGATCGATACCGACTCGGCCATCGACCCGGCGAGGCCCAGTTGCACGAAGACCAGCACGTTGGCGAAGGCTACCCCGGCAAGCGCGGCCATCAGGCGCCCCGGATGGTGGGTGAGTTGCAGATACCCGATCGGCAGCCGTCCCAGCAGGCGCGAGAGAAAGGCGGTCATTGTCCCGTGCCCTCCGCCTGTCCGGCTTCGGCCACCGCGATGCGGGCGACCACCTCCAGGTTGACGTAGCGTGCCGCCCGAAGGCTGGAGTCCTCGTCCAGCGCGACCGTGACCAGCAGGACCCGCGCGTCCGTGTTGGCTGCCGGGTCGTCGGCGGTGACGCTCTGGCGGCCGACCCGCGTCCCGATGCGCGCGACGGTTCCGGTCAGGGGGGCGTCGCCCAGAACCCCGGAGGCCAGCGTGACGCTCTGGCCGAGCGCGACGCGCGGCACCATGGTCTGGAACACCTCGACCTCGGCTTCCATGCGCGCGGTGTCGCCCATCAGCAGCAGGCCGTCGGGCGGCGGGCGTTCCCCGGCGCGGGCCGCGACCTCGATCACCGTGCCGTCGCGCGGGGCCAGGACGCGGCCCCGGTCGAGGTCGCGGCGCGCCTGCTCGGCGGCCACCTCGGCGGCGGCGACGTCGGCCCGGGCCACGGCGATATCGACCTGCACGCCGTCCGGTCCGGGCTGGTATCGCGCGAGCGACGCCTGCAAGCGGTCGAGATCGGCGCGCGCCGTGTTGGCGGCCCGTTCGGCTTGCTCCAGCGTCGCGGGCGTCGTCGCGCCCCGGTCCAGCAGGCTGCGGACGCGCCCCTGTTCACTCTCGGCGGCGGCCAGGGTGGCCTCGGCCCCGCGGATCTGGGCACGCAATTCCGCCTCGGTCGCGGCCACCTGCACCTCGGCCTGCGCCAGCGCGGCGCGGCGGATGGCAAGGGTGCTCTCGGCGCCGGTCAGCGCGGCCTCGTAGAGCGCGAGACTGTCCAGCGCGGCCAGCACCTCGCCTTCGGTCACCGGGTCGCCCTCGGCCACGAGGATGCGGTCGATACGCGCGTCTCCGGCCCCCTGCGGCAGGGCCACCGAGATGACCCCGCCCGCCGGTTGCAGCCGCCCGAGGGCGACGACATCGCCCGTGGCCATCTGCGCCACGCGTTCCGCCGAGGGCACCCGGTCCACCGCCACGGCGATGGGCTGACGCGCCCCGGCGCCGGGTTCGAGCGGGGTCCATTCGAACACGGCGCGCAGGCCCGGCCCCTGGAAGTAAAGACCCAGCACACCGCCGAGCAGAACAAGCAGAACCCCGACCGCCGCCTGGATCGGCCAGCCCGGTCCCCTGCGCGGCGTGGGCCGGGACGACGCCGGATCCTTGCCGTTGTCGAGCAGGGGCAGGCCGTCCGCCGCGTCGGGGCCGGATGGGGTCGGATCGGATGACGTCATGGGGGCCTCCGTGACGGGTACGTGTGAGGGGTCATGCCCGGTCAGGCCGGGGCGCGCGGGCCGGCCGCGCCTCAGGAGGCAGCCGCCTGCACTTCGGACCTGGTCAGGAAGCCGTCGGCGTTGCTGTCGGCATTGCGGAACACGGGGGCCGGTCCGTTGACGAATTCGCTCTGGCTGATCCGGCCGTCGCCGTTCGCGTCGAGATAGGACGCCTCGGCCAGCTGCCGACGTGCGCGGTTCGCGGCGAAGCGCGGGAAGTCATCCTCGGTCAGGTAGCCATCGCCGTTGCGGTCGATCTGCGGCCAGCGGGCGGCCTGGAGGTCGAGATACTCGGCACGGGAAATGACACCGTCGCCGTTCGAGTCGATCTGGTCGAAGTTCGCCAGGATCTGCTGGATCGGGTCCTGGGACTGCGCGGCGGCGGGCAGGCCGGTGCAGATCAGGCCAAGGGTCAGAAGGGTCGTTCGGAGCATCGTCTTGTCCTCGCATCAAGGGGCATTGGGGGGCATCGGGGACGCAGGGGGCGGGGAAGCCTCCCGGCACACGCCGCCGCTGGCAGCCCGACATCTGCGGGGGCGATATGTCAGGGCTGTTGCAGGGGGCGGGGAAGATGCGACACTCGGTGTCGGCGGGGGGCGGCTGTCACGGTTTGCAACATCTTCGTGCGGCCGCGGGCCCGCTGGCATGGCACGGTCGGGGACATGGTGAGCAAACCGGACAGAGTGATCGTCGTGGACGACGACCCCGAGCTGCGGGCGTTGCTGCGCCGATTCCTGTCCGAGCACGGGTTCGAGTGCCGCGCCGTCGACGGCGGCAACGCGCTCGACCGGGAGCTTCTGCGCAATCCGTCGGATGCCATCGTGCTCGACCTGATGCTTCCCGGCGAAGACGGCCTCGCCATCTGCCGCCGCTTGCGGGCGGCCGGCGACATGACGCCCATCGTGATGCTGACGGCCCGGGGCGATCCGATCGACCGCATCATCGGGCTCGAGAGCGGTGCCGACGACTATCTCCCGAAACCCTTCGAGCCGCGCGAGCTTGTGGCGCGTCTGGGCGCCGTGCTGCGCCGGGCGCAGGCCCCGCGCGGCATCGGCCGGGATGAGGTCGTCGCGGTGGGCTCGCTCGAGATCAACCATTCCACCCGCACGGTGACGCGCGGCGGAGAGCCGGTGTCCCTGTCGAGCCGGGAGTTCGCCTTGCTCGCGGCGCTGGCGGGCAGCCGGGGGCGGCCGCTCAGCCGGGCGCAACTGATCGAGCGCGCCCTGGGGCGTGAGGCCGAGGTCACGGACCGCGCCGTGGACGTCCAGATCGCCCGGCTGCGCCGGTCGCTCGGTGACCCGGCCGAGGCGCCTGCCCTGATCAAGACCGTCTGGGGCGTCGGCTATGTCCTGGTGTCGGACCGTGCTTGACTCGCTCCTCAAGCAGAACATCGCGGTGTTGACGGCCACCATTCTCGGGGCCTTGCTGGTCTCGCTCGTCCTGATCACCGCGCTCGTCCTGCGCCCGCAGATCGAACGGTCGGCGGCCGATACCGCCCAGATGATCCGGAGTCTCGACCTGTCCTTCCAGCAGATGGACAAATTCCAGCAGATCCTCTTCGCCGAGGCGCTGCGGGCGGACGCGGCGCCCGAGGTCGAGGTCGCGGATGCGGCGCCCGAGGGCGCGAACCGGCCGCGCAGCTGGTTCGCGGGCTATTTCCTGCGCGTGCTCGAGGACCGGCACGGAATCGACCTCGCCAACATCCGGGTCGATGACGAGGGGCGGGTCTGGGTGCGCATGCCGACGGCGGATCAGCCCTACTGGATGTCCCTGCGGAACCTGCCCGCCTCGGATCCGGTCGCGGGTCTCGCGATTGCCTTTGCGATTGCCCTGGCCGCAGCCCTGGCCGGAGGCATTGCCCTGCAACAGCGGGTTGTCCGGCCGCTGCGGCGTCTGGAGACCGCTGTCGGGCGCCTCTCGAGCCCCGCGGATCTCTTCGAGAGCGACATGGATCGCCCACGAGAAATTGCGGCGGTGTCCCGTGCCCTGAGCGGGATGTCGGCACGGCTGAGAGCGGCGGAAGCCAACCGCGCCCTGATGCTCGCCGGGGTCAGCCATGACCTGAGAACGCCGCTCACGAAACTGCGGCTGTCGCTGGCCATGCTGAAAGTTGCCGACCCGGACCTTCTGGCTGGGGCCGAGCGCAACGTGATCCGTATCGAGACCATGCTGGGGCAGTTCCTCGACGTCGCGCGCGGCTTCGAGGCGGAAGCGACGCGGACGGTCTCGCTCGGGCCTCTTCTGCGCCAGGCCATCGCGGGCTGCGATCAGCCGGACGCCGTCACGCTCGGCCCGCCGGGCAACGTCGAGGTCATTGTCCGGGAAACGGCGGTGGTGCGCGGGCTCGAGAACCTGCTCAACAACGCGCTCCGGCACGGGCGACTGCCGGTCGGGCTCGCGGCGCGGGTCGAGGGCGGCGCGCTTCTGCTCGAGGTCAGCGACGCGGGCGACGGGGTGCCCGAGGCCGCGAGGCAGGACCTGATGGCCCCGTTCGCACGCGGCAACGCCGCCCGCACGGGCGAGGGCACCGGGCTAGGCCTCGCCATCGTCGACCAGGTCGCCCGGGCGCACGGCGGGACCGTGGAGTTCGACGAGGGAGCGGCGGGCTTCACCGTCCGCCTGCGCCTGCCGCAGCCATCGGTCGATGGGGTAGGGCTCTGACGGGATAGGGAGAGAAGAAGATCGGGGGCTTTGTCGTCGGAGAAGGGTGGGCGCAGGTCCTGTCGGCGCTGTCACATTCAATTGAAAAGAAAAGAATTTCTGGTCGTCTTTTGGTTTGCCCCACATAGTGGCCCACTAACGCCGCGGACCTACGGCGGCCCAGAAGCGACGCAGTGTCTTGGTCGGGCGTTGTTGCCCAACTGTGACTGTAGTGGAGCCGCAACGTTGACCCATCTGGTTGGACAGATTGCATGAGAGGGACAGGATGACCAGCCTCTCAAACGTCATGTCTTACGGTTGACACCACCCCGTCCGGCCTTGCCGTCAGCGACGCGGCCCGGCGGCGGGGGCCGACGCGCGCAACGTGACCCACAGGGCAGCCCCGACGACAAGCGCCGCGCCGATCCAGAAATGGAGGTCAGGCACCTCGTCGAAGACCAGATAGCCGACGCTGACCGAGATCACGAGGCTGAGGTAGCTCAGCACCGACAGGAACCCGGCCTCGCCGAAATAATGCGCGCGCAGGAAACACAATTGCGCGGATTGCGCGAAAACGCCCACCAGCAGCAGTAGCGGCCAATGGCCGGGGGCGACCGGTTGCCAGTTCAGCAGCGCCAGCGGTGCCGACACGACGGCCAGACCCGCGGTATAGAAGGTCATCATCACGATCTCGGGCGCGTCCCGCAGGCGCCGGGTCACGATGATCGCCCCGGATCCGGTCAGGATCACCACGCCCAGGGCGGCCACCCCCCAACTCATCTGCGCGGTGCCCGGTTGCAGCGCCAGCACCACCCCGATCATGGCAAGTCCTGCCGCGATCCAGCGTCGCGTACCGATGGTTTCGCGCAGCAGCAACGCCGCCAGCACCATTGTCACCAGCGGGCGGGTGAAGTTCATCGCCGTGAAGACCGCAAGCGGCACGCGGGAAATCGCGAAGAAGCTGGCGGTCAGGGTGACCACGGACAGTCCCACCCGCACCAGATGCAGCGGAACATGGTCGATGTTGCGAAAGGCATGCCGGGATCGCCAGATCAGGGGGGCGATGATCAGCAGCCCGACACCGGCCCGCAACGCCACGATCTGCGACGCGCCATAGCCCAGCCCCAATGCCTTGACGATGGACAGGGCCCAGATGTTCAGCGCCATGTCCGACACCAGCCAGATCCCGCCGCGCAGGTTGTCGCGGGGCGCGGGCGCGGTCATGCGCGGGGGCGCAGCAGGTTCGCCATCAACTGGAAGGCGCCCGGAACAAGGTTCGCCATCTGGTGATGCAGGATCAGCGCGGTATGGATGTGCCGGCCCGCCCCGATGTCGGCCACGAGAAGGCTGCCGCGATGCGGGGCCTCGTCCGGATCGGCCATCTCCAGAAGCGGGGTGTAGGCGGCATCCCAGCTCTTGGCGAAATAGAGACCGCGTTCCTTGACCCAACCCTCCCAGGCCTGCGGGCCGATGCGGTTCGGGGTGTTCAGGACAGGATGATCGACCAGGTGGGTCACCGGCGCGGTCTCGTCGGTCACCCGCCAGCGCAACGACGGCATCCCGATTTCCAGCGGTCTCGGGGGTATGGTCTGCGGGTCCCAATTGTCCCAGGGCCGGTGATACAAGGTCACCAGCGTGCCGCCGTTTTCGATCCAGTGGTGCAGGCGGGGCATGGCTGCGGCCAGACCGGGCCGGAACCGCATCGCGAAGATGCCGATCACCAGACTGTCGAAGCGTGCCAGCGCCGCATCGTTCGCAAGGTCGGCGTCCTCCAGCGGGGTGACATCCATCCCCACCGCCGCCAGCCAGTCGCCCACGTGGTCGTTGCCGCTGCCGATATAGCCGATCCGGGCCGAGGGCAGGGCAATATCGGCCACCAGCACCCGAACCCGCGCGACTTCGGCACGGGCCGTGGCATCGACATGGTCATGGGCAATGCGCCGGACCGTCCGGGCGGGCTGTCCGCCGAGCAGCAGGGACAGGTCATGGACGCCGGGGTCGGGATGGTCGGGCAAGGTCACGTCAAAGCCGCGCGCGGTCCGGGTGGCGGTCCAGCCGTCAGGCACCGAAAGCTGCGCGTCGGCCTCCTGCGGGCGCAACCCGGTGACGGCAATCGACACCGTCCGGTCGGGCAGTGCGACATTCACGACGGCCCGCGCCGGGGACAGGTCGGCCAGAACCGGGGGCAGGACAACCGGCGGGGCATCGAAGCCAAGGCGCGCCGTTGCACCGTCCATCTGCACCAAAAGGGCCGGGGCAGGGGGGACCAGCGGATCATAGGCCGGCCGATAGGGGTCGGTCAGGGCGGCACCGGGGGTCAGCGTCAGCGACCCGTCGCGAACCGCCCAGCCCTGCGGCAGGTCGAAGGCCAGCTGCGCCCCGCTGTCGCCGGGGTCGAATTCGAAGTGAAGATCGGTGCTGTCACCGGGATGCAGCCACAGATCGGCGGTGCGGGCGCGCGCCTCGATCCCGAGGGCAAGTCGCAGGACATGGCCAAGCTGGTCTTCCTTGGCCTGAAGCCGGTGCAGGACCATGGCGCGTGCTGCCTCGGGGCAGTCGGACCGGGCCGCCCTGATCTGGACCAGCGCCTCACGCGCGGCCATGGCGATGGCGTCAAAGCGCGGAAAGGCGGCGACCAGCGCGTCGATCGCGGCCCCCGCTGCGCGCAGCGGTGCTGCGATCGCGGCGGCCTCGGGCAGGTCAGCGAGGTCCGCCAGCGTACGCGGCAACCCGGACCACAGGCCCGTATCCGGGCCGGCGACATGGCTTTTCACAAGGTGCAGGGGCCAATCCCGTCCTGCGCCAGCCGGCACCCAGCGGCCCATCCCCTGGGTCCGGTGACAGGCCCGCGACTGCTGGCCGATGCGGTCCCAGCTCCAGCCGCTGACCGGGTCCTTGTCCCGTCCCGGGATGGTCAGGGTGGCGGGCGGCGGCGGCAGGTCGTCGTCATAGGCCTGGCCCGCACCCGACCAGGCGGGAAGATAGAGCTTGGCGACCTGCCAGGGCGGCAGGTTCGAGGCAAAGCCCGGATCGGCAGCCGCCGCCATGACCAGATGCGCCGCTTCCGTCATCGCCCGGTGGTGGCCGTGCTGACCCGGCACATCCAGAAAGGTCGGGCAGATGATATCGGGCTTGTCCGTCCGGATGATGTCCACGATCCGGGCCAGGGTGCGGTCCTTGCCCCATTTGCCCAGGGTTTCGACACCGCTCTTGGAGAATCCGAAATCGATGATGGGATCATCGGGCGTTTCGGACAGCCAATACATGCGCATGTTCAGCACATCGCAGGCACGCTCCATCTCGCGGGTGCGCAGGGCACCAAGATCGGCGCCGGATTCCGTGCCGATGTCGTTCTGGCCGCCTTCGCCCCGGGTCGAGCAGGCATAGGACAGGTTGATCCCGTCGCGAAAGGCGAGGGCCGCCAGCATGGCGGATATCTCGTCATCGGGGTGCGCGCCGGTGTTCATGAAGCGCACGACGCTGGTCAGCGGACGCAGGGCCCACCACATTTCCAGGATCCGGGGGCGGGCGCGGTCGGCGCTGATGCGCGTCTGATCGGGTGTCGGCATGAGACCTCAGCTGGCAAGAGATATCGTGGGGGTGAACGCCTGGTTGATGACCAGCGCCGCTGCACCAAAGGTGGCGGTCATCCGCCCCGAGGTTCCGCGGATCAGGCGCGGCACGGTCCGGTCCTGGCGGTTGGAGACGGATTTTTCCGGCAGGTGCACCCCATCGATCAGGTAATCGAGGATACCGTCGGGCATCGCACCGCCAAGGATGATCGCTTGCGGATCCAGCATGTTCTCGACGGTGGCAATGGCAACCGACAGGGGGGCTTTCGCCCGGTCCAGCCACGCCATCAAGGTCGGGTCACCGGCGGCGAACAGGGACTGCAGATCCTCGCCATCGCGGATGCGGATGCCCGCGTCGGCCAGCGCCTGCTGGACCGACAGGCGGCTGACCACGGTTTCCAGAAGCACCGTCTGTCCATCGTACGGGACGGCAATATGGCCGATCTCGCCCGCATTCCCGAAAGCGCCCGTGACAAGCGCGCCCTTGTGCACCCAACCCAGTCCCAGCCCGGTCCCGAAATACAGGTAGGCATAGCTGTCCAGCGCCAGGGCGGCGCCCTTCACGCGCTCGGCGATGGCGGCGGCGTTGGCATCGTTCTCGATGAAGACGGGCAGCTGCAAGGCGTCCTGGAACCAAGGTTCCAGGTCAATTCCCCGCCAGCCCGACAGTTCGGACCCGCTGTTCTGAATACCTGTCTGCCCGAAGGGGCCCGGCAGAACGATTCCCGCCCCGAGCAGCTTGGTCATGGGCACGCCGGACTGCTCCAGCGCCTCTTTCAGCAGTGCGACCACGGTCTCGGTCACCGGGTCCGGGCCGCTGGCCGTCTGTGCCCGGCGCGCCGAAAAGATGGTCCTGCCCGACAGATCCAGCAGGGCGGCAAATACCGCGTCCGGGCGGATCTCGACACCGAAGGCATAGCCGCCGCCGGGGTTCAGGCCATATTGCACGACCGGCATGCCACGCGCCCCGGTGCGGTGGCCAACCTCTTGAATCAAGCCGTCTTCCAGCATGTCGGCGATGATGTTCGACACCGCCTGCGTGCTGAGACCCGAGGCGCGCGCCATCTCTGCCCGCCCCATCTGCCCGGCGTCACGAATGCGTTCCAGCATCAACTGGCGATTGTGATTTCGGGCGCGTTCGGCGTTGGCGCCGACCGATGTCGGCAGGGTTGCGGGGCGGGGCGTGCGCATGGGTCCGGCATTAACTCAAGAATGTTGAGTCATCAAGTGACTTGAGTTAACTCTTGTCCATGAGGCGTGCTGCGCGCCGAACGACCCACGGCATGTCGTCCGCTGGGTGCCATAACAGGGAGACTGTCCATGGGATTGAAAATGATGAGAGCGACCGCGCTTGCCACCGCGACCAGCGTGGCCGCGCTTCTTGGCGGTGCCGCCAACGCAGTCGAGATTGAATACTGGCAGTATTTCTTCGACGCGCGTGTCACGGCGATGGAGCAGCTGATCGAGAATTTCGAGGCTGCGAACCCCGACATCACGGTCACGATGACCCACTTCCCCTATGCCGACTATCGCACCAAGGTTGCTGCGGCGGTGCCGGCGGGCGAAGGTCCGGACGTGGTCCAGCTGTTCTATGGCTGGCTGAACGACTACGTCGAGGCCGAGCTGATCCAGCCGCTGCCCGCAGACGCCTTCCCGGCTGCCGAGATCGACGCAACCTTCTTCCCGATGGTGCAGGCCATGAAGGAAGGCGACAATTACTGGGCCCTGCCGACCGCCGTGCGGTCCCTTGCCCTGTTCTACAACAAGCGCCTGATGGAAGAAGCGGGCGTCGAGCCGCCGACCACGATTGACGAAATGGTCGCCGCGGCACGCGCGATGACCAAGGTCGATGGCGCGGGCAACGTCACGCAGGTTGGCCTGACCGCCGGCATGACGGCGCAGGACCATCACTGGTGGCGCGAGGTGCTGGTGCGCCAGTTCGGCGGCGAGCCCTATACCGATGACTATCGCACCGTGGCCTACAACTCGGACGCGGGGATCGCGGCGCTGGAATTCTACACCGGCATGGCCATGGGTGACGAACCGATCACGGCCTTCGGCTTCATGGACGAACCGCAGGCCGCGTTCCGCGCAGGCATGGCGGGCATGCATATCGACGGGTCGTTCCGGATCGGTGCGCTGAACGACACGCGCGGTCTGCAGTGGGGCGTGACGGAACTGCCGGCCACGAATGACGGCATGCGGTCGAATTATTCCTCCTACTGGGTGAACGCGATCACCACCAAGGCGGAGGGCGAGAAATACGATGCCGCCGTCAAGTTCATGCAATACATCACGTCGGACGAAGCCATGCAGATCTGGCTTGACGTCGTCGGGGAACTGCCGGCCAAGCCCTCGGTCGGCATGACCGACGCCAATGCCAATGACGAGGTCTTCGGGCCCTTCATTCGCGGTCTGGCCTATGCCCACACCACGAAATTCGCCGATGAAAGCGGTCAGCGCCAGCTGATGGTCGAAATGGTGGAACGCATGACCCTGCAAGGCATGTCGGCGGCCGAAAGTCTGGCCATCGCGGCAGAAGCCGAGCAGGCGCTGCTGGACGACTATTACAAGAAGTAAGGTCCGTTTCTGGACGAACCCCCGGCCGCTCTCGGGCGGCCGGGCCTGAGCACACCCGGGGGCGGAATGGACCTTTATCGAAATCTGACGATCCGCCAGAAGCAGATCGTGTGGGCTTATGCGTTCCTTGCCCTGCCGATCCTGTTCTATTCGGTGATCCGGTTCTATCCGACCGGCAACGCCATCCTGATCAGCTTTCAGGACTGGAACCTGCTGGGCGCGCGGACCTGGACGGGTCTCGACAATTACGTCAAGCTGTTAGGCGACCCGGTCTTCTGGCAGGTGTTCCGCAATACCTTTGTCTACCTTCTGTTGGGCACGCCCATCAGCCTGGTGATTTCATTCATCATTGCCTATCACCTCGACAAGACCCGGTTCATGCACGGGTTCCTGCGCATGCTGTATTTCCTGCCGTTCATGACCAGTGCCGTCGCCATGGCCTGGGTCTGGCGCTGGTTCTACCAGCCAGTGCCCATCGGCCTGTTCAACAACGCGCTGGCCAGCATCGGCATCCCCCAGATCGCGTTCCTGAACTCGACCACGAACGCCTTGCCCTCGGTTCTGGCGCCCGCCGTCTGGGCCGGGCTCGGGTTCCAGATCATCATCTTCATGGCTGGCCTGCGGGCCATCCCGCGCAGCTATTACGAGGCGGCCAAGATCGACGGGGTCGGCTGGTGGACAGTCTTGTGGGAAATCACCATCCCGCTGCTGAAACCGACCATCGTGTTCATCGTCGTGTTCTCGTCCATCGGGTTCCTGCGGATCTTCGATCATGTGTTCAACATGACGACGAACAATCCCGGCGGACCGCTGAATTCCACCAAGCCGCTTGTGCTGATGATCTACGAGACCGCGTTCGACTCCTTCGACATGGGCTATGCCGCCGCGCAGACGGTCGTGCTGTTTCTTGTCCTGCTGGTCGTCAGTCTGATCCAGTTGCGCATCCTGAGGGACCGCTGACATGGCCGTTGTCGAAGAAATCCGCCCGTCCTCGGACGCGCTGCTGAAGACACGGCAGCCCAAGCGGCCGGCAAACATGGGCAATTACATCCGCTGGCTGCTGCTGTTCTTCGGCGGGATCGCGATGGTCACGCCCCTGGCCTACATGATCTCGACCTCGCTGAAATGGCCGCATGAGGTCTATAACCTCCAACTGATCCCGAACGAGCCGACAATCGAGAACTACACCTACGTTCTGGAAGACGGGCGCTTCTACTGGTGGTTCCTCAATTCGCTGATCATCGCGACGATCACCACGGTCTGTAACGTCATCTTCGACAGCCTTGTCGGCTATACCCTGTGCAAGTTCAGGTTTCCGGGCCGCTACATCATCTTCATCGCGATCCTGTCCACGCTGATGATCCCCACCGAAATGCTGGTGATCCCGTGGTATCTGATGTCCCAGCAATTCGGCTGGCTGGACACGTATTGGGGCATCATGTTCCCCGGCCTGATGACCGCCTTCGGCACCTTCCTGATGAAACAGTTCTTCGAGACCGTGCCGGACGACTTCATCGAAGCCGCCCGCATCGACGGGCTGAACGAATTACAGATCTGGTGGACCGTGGCGATGCCGCTGGTCAAACCCGCGCTGGCGGCGCTGGCGATCTTCGTCTTCCTTGGCAACTGGACGGCGTTCATCTGGCCGCTGATCGTCACGAATTCGGTCGATATGTACACGCTGCCGGTGGGGCTGTCGTCCTTCGGGGACGAGGCCGACGTGCAGTGGGAACTGATCATGACCGGAGCGGCGATCTCGACCCTGCCGACGCTGGTGGTGTTCCTGATCTTCCAGCGCTTCATCATTCGCGGCGTGGTCATGGCGGGCCTGAAGGGATGACCGACCGCAGCACTTTCCCCGACCCGACCTACCGCGACACGGTGCTCGCGCCCTTGTTCGAAGGCGTGAAGGCGCACTACGCGCAGGACATGGGGCAGTTGAACCGCGCGCATCTGGTGATGCTTGCGGAAACCGGCATCCTGTCCGCGTCCGATGCAGCCGACCTTGCGCGGACACTGACCGCGATCGAGGCCGACATCGACATTCCCAGCCTGACCTACACGGGCGAGCATGAGGACTACTTCTTCCTGATCGAAGCGGAATTGCGCGCCCGGCTGGGGGATCTGGGCGGCGCGCTGCACACCGCGCGGTCCCGCAACGACATGGACCACACGTTGTTCAAGCTGGCGCTGCGGCGGCGGGCAGGGGCCTTGATGGCCGACCTTCTGGAACTGACCGACGCGCTGCTGGCCAAGGCGCGCGCCGAACAGGCCACCCTGATCGTCGCCTACACCCATGGCCAACCCGCCCAGCCATCGACCTTCGGGCACTACCTTGCTGCGGTGGTCGAAGGCCTGTTGCGCGATGCGCAGCGCCTGCAACTGGCCATCGATGGTCTGGACCATTGCCCGATGGGGGCGGCGGCCATCACCACTTCGGGCTTTCCGATAGACCGGGACCGGGTGGCGCAGCTTCTGGGCTTCAGGGGTCCGCTTCTCAATTCCTATGGCTGCATTGCCGCGGTCGATTACGTCACGGGTCTCTATTCCGCGATCAAGCTGATCTTCGTGCATCTGGGCCGGGTCATTCAGGACCTGCAGTTCTGGTCGGCCTTCGAAGTCGGGCAGCTCTATGTGCCCAATGCGCTGGTCCAGATCAGCTCGATCATGCCGCAAAAGCGCAATCCTGTGCCCATCGAACACATGCGCCACCTTGCCAGCGTCACCGCCGGGCGCTGCGACATGGTGGTCAACACCATGCACAACACCCCATTCACCGACATGAACGACAGCGAGGGCGAGGTGCAGCAGGCAGGCTATGCCGCCTTCGACAGCGGCAGTCGCGTTCTGCGTTTGCTGGCCGCGATGTTGCCGGCCTGCCAGATCCGGGCCGACCGGGTGCGGGCGACAACGGATGCGGCCTGCATCACCATCACCGAACTGGCCGACACGCTGGTGCGGGATGAAGGCCTGAGCTTCCGGCAAGCGCATGAAATCGCGGCGAAAACCGCAAAGACTGTCATCGCCGATACGGCCCCGCTCAGCACGGGGTACGACGCCATGTGCCGCGCCTTCGCCGCCGAGACGGGGCGCGAGACAGCTTTGTCACAGGCGGCCTTCGAAGACGCGGTCGCGCCCGAGACCTTCATCGCGCGCCGCGACCGCCCCGGCGGTCCCGCCCCGTCCGCCCTGCAAGACGCCTTCGCCATCTATGCCACACAGCTGTCTGCCCTGCGCGACGTGGAAGCCGCCCGGGCAGCCCGCTTCGAGGCCGCCGCAGCGGACCTGTCATCTAGCTTTTCTGCCCTTGTGGAGACCTGATCTTTGGCTGACTTGATTATCAGAGACCTCGTGAAGACCTACGACAAGACCGAGGTGCTGCACGGCATCAGCCTGGACGTGAAAGACGGCGAATTCGTCGTGTTCGTGGGTCCCTCGGGCTGCGGGAAATCCACGACGCTGCGCCTGATCGCGGGGCTGGAGGACACCACCTCGGGCGAGATCGAGATCGGCGGACGGGTGGTCAACAATCTGGAACCCAAAGACCGCGACATCGCCATGGTGTTCCAGAACTACGCCATCTACCCGCACATGACCGTGCGCAAGAATATCGGCTTCGGCCTGCGCAGTTCCAACAAGTCGAAGGCCGAAAAGGAAAAGCGCATCGAAGAGGTGGCCGCCCTCCTGGACATGACGCCGCTGCTGAACCGCAAGCCCAGCCAGTTGTCAGGCGGCCAGCGCCAGCGCGTCGCCATCGGGCGGGCGATGGTGCGCGATCCGGCGGTGTTCCTGTTCGATGAACCGCTGTCGAACCTCGATGCGCAGTTGCGCACCCAGATGCGGCTGGAAATCAAGAAACTGCACCAGCGCGTCGGCAGCACCATCGTCTTCGTGACCCATGATCAGGTCGAGGCCATGACCATGGCCGACCGGATCGTCATCATGAAGGACGGCCATATCCAGCAGGTCGGCACCCCGCAGGAGGTGTATCACAAGCCCGCCAACACTTTCGTGGCCCGCTTCATCGGCGCCCCGTCGATGAACATGCTGGCGGGGCAGGTCAAGGACGGCGCGGTCGTGCTGGCCGGCGGCAACGCGGTGCCTGTGCCGGTCGCGGTGCCCGACGGCAAAAAGGTGCTGGTCGGGGTGCGCCCCGAAGACCTGCACCCCGAAGGCGAGACGAGCCTGCTGGAAGGCACCGTATCCCTGGCCGAACCGCTGGGGCACGAGACGCTGCTTTATGTCGAAACGCCCTCGGGCGAGGTGATTTCCAAGGCCGACGGGCGCACACCGCCGGGCGTCGGGGCCAGGGTTGCCTTGCATGCGCTGAAGGAAAACCTGCATCTGTTCGACGCCGAAACCGAGCAGGCCATCACATGAAACCGCGCACCGACAGAACCGGGGTCGTGTCGGTCGGGCGGCTCTATATCGACCTGATCTTCACCGGCTTGCCGCGCCAGCCCTCGCTGGGGACCGAGATCTATGCCGACGGGTTCAGCATCCATGCCGGGGGCGGGGCCTGCATCACGGCGGCGCATCTGTCCGCCTTGGGCTGTCCCACCTATCTGGCGGCGTTCCTGCCGGGCGCCCCTTTCGACCAAACGATCCGCGAGCAGCTTGAGGCGGCGGGTGTCCTGCTGGAATTTGCCCAACGCGCGGGCCGGGATCAGCCGCCGCAGGTCACGGCTGCGCTGGTGGCTGGCGGGGACCGGGCCTTCGTCACGCATCGCCACGGTCCGGCGGCCCCGCGGCTTGATCCGGCCCGGCTGCGCGCGGCGGGCATCGGCCACATGCATATCGGCGAACTGGCGACGCTGGTCGAGATGCCCGAGTTGCTGACCGTTGCCCGCGCCGCCGACCTGACCGTCTCGCTGGATTGCTCTTGGGATGAAAGCCTGCAGGCCACGGATGTTGCGCAACTGATCGCAGGCGTTGACGTTTTTCTGCCGAACGCGGCCGAGGCCAACCGCCTGTCCGGCATCGGCGTCGCTGATCCCTTTGCGCCCCTGACCATTGTCAAGGAAGGCGAAAAGGGCGCGCGAGCGCACCATCAGGGGGTGGTGATCCGCGCCGCCACCACCCCGGTCAAGCCGGTGGATACCACGGGCGCAGGCGATGCGTTCAATGCAGGGTTCCTGTCCAGATGGATGCGCGGCGCGTCGGTGCAGGAGGCGCTTCAGGCCGGAAACATCGCGGGCGGCAAGGCGGTGCAGATGGCCGGCGGGTTCGCCGTGCGCGCCGCCCCGGCCGCTGCCAGACAAACCGATCCCGCGTGAGGCACGGTTTGCAGCAGGTGCGCCATGCCAGACCCTGACGCGGAAAAGCCGCCCGGTGCCCATATGGCGGCCGAAAGCGCCGACGCGCTTGCGGTTCTGGCGCGGGCCCTGCGGTCGCGCCCGGACCTGCCGGCATCGCTGGCCGATCTGGACAGGATCGACGCGATCCACACGGTTGCGCGCGGGTCCTCCGACGCTGCGGCGACAATCCTTGCCTATGAATTCATGCAGGTTCTGCGGCGTCCGGTGACATCGCTGCCGCCCTCGACATTCTCGCTCTATCACGGGGTCGCGATGCCCCGGTCCATGGGCCTGATCCTGTCGCAATCGGGTGCGTCGCAAGACCTAGTGGCCTGCGCGACCGGGATGCGGGCCAATGGCGCGCGGGTGCTTGCCCTTGTCAATCGCCCCGGCTCTGCGGTCGAGGCGGCGGCAGAGGCCACGATCCCGGTGAACGCCGGCCCGGAACTGGCGGTTCCGGCCACCAAGTCGGTGGTTGGAACCGTGGGGGCAGGGCTGGCCCTGCTTGCCCGCTGGGTACCGGACGTCCTGCCAAGGATCGAAGCCGCGGTCAGCCATTTCGACAGGGCCGACCCCGGGGCGGGCGATCTGGGCGATATCGAGGCGCAACTGCACGCGGCCGCCAGCGTCTATGTCGTCGGGCGCGGGTCGGGGTTCGGTGCCGCACAGGAGGTCGCGCTGAAACTGAAGGAAACCGCGGCGGTGCACGCGGAAGCCTACTCTGCCTCCGAAGTGCTGCACGGACCGTTGCAACTGGCGACAGGATCCCTGTTCATCCTGATGATCGATACGGGCGAACCGGTCACCCAGCCCAGTCTGGACCAGGCCGAGGCGAGGCTGGCGCAGGCGGGCGGGCAGGTCGCCCGTTTGCGCGTGCCGGGGGCGGAGATCCTGACCCCGGCCATCGCTGCGGCCTTCGCCTTGTGCCAGCTTTACCCCGTGATCCTGCGTGTTGCGCTGGCCAAGGGTCTTGATCCGGACCGGCCCACCACCCTGTCGAAGGTCACCCAGACCCTGTAGGGGACGCCCGGAGGCCACCCGGGGGGGCAGGCGGGCCACAAGCGGTGCGGGCTGGGCTGCGGCAGCTTCGTGCCCGGCGGCGGGTCGAACCAGAACTCGAGGCCGGTCATCCGGTCCCAGACCGCATCGGCAGCAAAGAACGGCGCGGCCTCGTCCAGCATCCGGGCCCGGAAGTCCGAGCGTTCGAAGGCGTCGAAATGGTCGAGCGTGTCGAACCGGAAGACGCTGCGGTAGGCCCCGCCGGGTGCGGGGCGGTGGAACTCGGCGCCGCGATAGCCGTCGAAGCGCTCGGCCACGCCTTTCGTGAGGCGGTCGAGCCAGGCCTCGTAGTCCGCCTCGCGCCCGGGTCTGACGTGACGGCGGACGACGACGGACACTGGGGCGGTGGGCGCGGTCATTCGACCTCCGGCGTTGCGGCGCGGATCAGTGCGGCGGCCAGCGCCTCAGGGGCCACCAGGTGCGGGGTATGGCCGGTGTCGAGCGGCACCGCTTCGGCGACGGACCCGCGGCCCAGCATGGTCAGCTGGAGGTCGGTCGACACGGCGCGGTCGCGCAGGGTCACGACATAGGCGGCGCGCACCCGTCCGAACCGTTCGGAGGTCAGCGCCACCGGCGTGGCGACGGGGGCGAGCGGTTCGTCGACCATGGCGGCGGCAATGGCCTCGGCCAGCTCGGCGGGGGCGTCATTGGCAAACAACGCCGCCCGGTCGCGCGGGTTGACGGAGGCCGTGGTGTAGTCGGCGGCGACGACGAAACTGTCGGCCTGCCAACCGCCATGGTGGTCCGATAGGGCAAGGTCCTGCATCGACTCGCCCGGCACCGCATCGACGGCGGGCAGGTAGGCGGCGACGTAGATCAGCGAGGCGATGCGGTCGGGCGCCGCCTCGGCCACCGCCGAAATCGTCATGCCGCCGAAGCTGTGCCCGACAAGCACGACCGGATCCGGGCCGACCGCGTCGAGGGCCGCGAGGACCGCGTCGACGTGGTCCTGCATGGTGACCTCTCCCGGCACAAAGCCGTCGCCGGGGCGCCCGGGCAGGTCGACCGTGACGGCGGTGTGGCCGGCCGCGGCAAGGGCCGCGACGGTGTCGTCCCAGGCGGCGGCGGTCTGGAACGCGCCGTGCACCAGCACGAAGGTATCCGCCCGCGCGAGGCCCGGCAGGGCGAGGGTGGCGATTAGGGGGACGAGGGCGAGGCGCGTCATGCGGAGGCTCCTTCGGTTGCGAGGGGGGGCAGGTCGTACCAATCGGGTTTCGATTGCTCCCAGAGGTTTTTGATGATCCGCTTGCCGGTCGGGGCGTCGATCAGCCCGGCCGAGATCAGCCAGCGCCCGGCGGGCGTGACCTCCTTCAGCACCCGCGCACCGCAGGTGCCGCAGAAGGCCCGGCGGGCCGCGGCGGAGGAGTCGTACCAGACGAGCGCGTCCGCACCGGTGATCCGGACGTCGCTGATGGGGGCGGCAAGGAAGGCGTTGAAATTGCCGTGCATGCGCTGGCAATCCTCGCAATGGCAGGCGAGGACGCCCGCGGCCGTGCGCGGCAGGCTGAAGGTCACGGCCCCGCAGTGGCAGTGCCCGGTCAGGGGCGTGTCGGTGTCGTCGGTCATGGGCGGTCTCCCTCCGGTCGGTCGATGGCGGCAAAGGCCCAGTGCCGGCCCTTGCCGCGCCGCAGGGCCTGGTTGATCCAGAGCATTCCGAACGGCTCGAGCAGGCGCGACAGGGTGATGTCCCCGGCATCCAGCGGCGCGAAGCCGATATCCCGAAGCAGACCGGCGACCGCCTCCTTCGCGGCCGGGTCGTTTCCGGCCATGACCATCACCGGGCGGACCGGCAGGCCCGCGGGGTCGGCCATGATCTCGGCTCCGACCTGGTTCAGCGTCTTGACGACGCGGGCCCTGGGCAGAAGGCGCTGCACCGTCTCGCCGCCCGAGGTCTCGTACCCCAGCGTGAGCCCCAGCGCGCCGTCGACCATCCCGAGCGGATTGCTGCAATCGATCACGATCCGGCCCGACAGGTCGCCAAGGCTGGCGGTCGCCTCGTCCATGGCCCGCCAGGGCAGGGCGAGAACCACGACGTCGGCCTCGGCTGCGGCCTCGGCCGGGGTCCTCACGCGGGCGCCGCAGGCGGCGGCGAGGTCCGCGACCCGGGCCGCGTGCGGATCGCGGCTGCCGAACACCACGACGTGGCCGCTGCGCGTCAGACCCGCCGCAAGCGCCGTGCCGACTGCGCCTGTTCCGATGATGGCGATCCGCATCTGCGCTTTCCCGTTGCTGAACCCTGCCGCCCGCTGATAAGCGAGCCACAATAGAAAGAATAACGAATTGGACTAATGGCTGACTTAAGCACATCCGAACTCAGGCGGCTGGACCTGACGCTGCTGATGGTCTTTCTCGGCCTCCTCAGGCACCGCAAGGCGGTCCGGGTCGCCGCCGAGCTCGGCCTGACGCAATCGGCGATCAGCCAGGCGCTGAAACGGTTGCGCGAGGTCTTCCGGGACGACCTGTTCCTGCGGCGTCCCCACGGGATGGAGCCGACGGCGGTCGCCCTTGCCCTCGAAGCGCCGATCACGACGGCGGTCGAAGCGCTCCGCGGGGCGCTGGGCGCGACGCTGTCCTTCGACGCCGCCACGGCGACGGGCGAGGTGAAGATCGCCGCCCTCGATGCCCAGCAGGCCGTGCTGATCCCGCAACTGGCGGCCCGGTTGCGCCGGCAGGCGCCGGGCTTGCGCCTGTCTGTCCTGCCGCTGGCCCGCCGCGACGCGGTCGAGGCGCTGACGGACGGGCGGGCCGACCTGTCGCTCGGACTGCTCTGGGATATCCCCGAAACGATCTCCCGGCTGCGGCTGTTCCGGGAAACCTACCTCGTCGCCGGGCGACCGGAGGTGATGCCGCGGCCCCTCGATCTCGATGACTATTGCGCGGCGGATCACGTCCTCGTCGCCCCGGGCGGGGATCTGCGCGGGGTGGTCGACGCCCATCTGGACGCGATCGGTCGCTCAAGGACCGTCGTTCTGGGCCTGCCCGGGTTCCTGCCGGCACTTGCCGCGGTGGCGGCGTCGCGCGCGCTGGTGACCCTGCCGAGGCAGATCGCCCGCGCCTTCTGCCCGGCCTTCGGCCTCGTGACAGCCGATCCCCCGCTGCCCATCCGGGCGTTTCCGGTGTCCCTGTTCTGGCATCGCCGGAACGACGCGGACCCGAGAACCCTGTGGTTGAGGGCGCAGTTGGCCGAGTGTGTAGAGGCGTTGCCGCAAGACGGCTGACGGCCGCGCAGGCCGCAAACCGCTCCCGGCGTCAGTCCGGGCTGACGGCCACGCTCACCTCCATCGCCAGCACGTCGGCGGGTCGGCCGTGGAAGCTGCCGGTGACCGGCGCGACTTGTGCGATGCCGCGCGCGACGGCGACGGGAATGAGGTTGCCCGCCCCGACCGAGCGGTTGGTCGGATCGAACGGAATCCAGCCTGCGCCGGGCACGAAGACCTCGACCCAGGCATGAGTGGACCCGGCGTCGGCCGATCCGGTTTGGTCTCCGGACGGGTTGAAGAGGTACCCCGAGACCAGCCTCGCCCCGAAGCCGAGGGTCCGGGCGGCCTCGGCGAAGAGTACGGCGAAGTCCCGGCAGGAGCCCCAGCCGCGGTCGAGGGTCTCCAGCGGGCCCTGCGTGCCTTCCGTCTCGCGGCTCTGGTAGGAAATCTCCGCCGTGATGCCGTTGCTGATGTCCGTCAGCAGCGAGAGCGTGTCGGTCGGCCGGGACCGGACGAAGCGTTCGACCCAGGCGCGCAGCCGCCCGGCCACGTCCACGTATTGCGGGGCGGCGAGCGCGCCGAGATCGGTCCACTCGTCGGGCGCATAGCGAAACGGGTAGCTCGCCGCGGAGGCCGCGATCGGGAAGACCGGCCAGACCGGGGCGCGCAGGTCCACGCGGCTGCGCGCGCGGATCGACAGCCGGTCGGTCATCGGGCCGAACCGGGCGGTCGCGATGGCATTGCCGGCCACGTCATGCGACCATGCGATGCGGGGTTCTGGAGTGATTTCAAGCTCGAAGGACACGAGGCTCAGGTCGCGACCCTCGCGCGGGCGCAGCATCAGCCGTTGGGGCCCGAGGGTGACGCCGGTCCGGTAGGTGTACCGCGTTGCGTGCTCGATCGAGACCATCGGCATCGCCGCGCCCTATGCCCCGTCTTCGCCGGAGCGCCGCCGCCCCGCACCGGTTTCCCGGCAACTGGCGTCGCGCCACACGGCCGAGCCCTTGCAGCGGGCACAGATGCGCTCGCCGAAGCCTTCGCTCCAGAACGGCGCCCGGCAGCGCAGGCACGGGCGCTCGGCGGCGACGTCCTCGGCGGGCCGGACGGTCCGGAGGTCGGCCTCGCCCGTCTCGGCGGGAGGGGGGGCGATGTTCTTGGCGCGTGCGCTCTTCATCGCTCCGGCGCGCCCGTCATTCGCCGATGCCGGGGCGGGCGGGATCAGGTCCCGGGGCGCTGGTCGCCTCCCGTCCCGGGGCGGGCCGCGCGGCGTAGAGCGTGCGCAATTCGGTCTCGTCGACCCCGTCCGCCTGCATCACGAGGCGGATCATCGGGTCGGCCAGCATCTCTTCGAGGAAGAAGTCCATCAGCGCCTTGCCGGTCAGCTTGTCGCGCGCGGCGACGTGCTCGAGGTCCGTCAGCGGCACCGTGAGCGTGCGGTCGAGCCCCGGGTGCGATGCGCGCGGATGCAGCCGGACGAGCACCGACGAGGTCCATGTCCCCGGTTCGATCCAGTCCACCGGCGCGAGCACCTGGGTCTCGATCTCGTATTCGCCGGGCGGCAGGGTCTCGTTGAACCCCGGCAGCTGGAACGGGCGCAGGAAAATGGCGGTCGTCTTGATCGAGGGGGTCATCGCGGTTCTCCGGAGGACGGGGGCAGGGGGGAGGCCGCGCTGCGGCCGGTCAGTTGCGCGGGGCCGGTGGCGGTGCGTGCGGGTCGTGACGCGCGTCCCGGGTCCAGACCTCGAAGCCGGTCAGGACACTGGGCCCGAAAGTCTGGGTCAGCGGCACGTCGGCGGCATCGCGCCCCCGGGCGATCAGGATGCGCCCCATGCGCCGCGCGTTGTTGCGCGGATCGAAGGTCCACCAGCGGCCGCCGAGCCAGACCTCCATCCATGCCGCGAAGTCGCCGGGCGGATAGGGTTCGGGCTGGCCGATGTCGCTGAGATAGCCGGTGCAGTAACGGGTCGGGATGTTCATGCAGCGGCAGAAGGCGATGGCGAGATGCGCGAAGTCGCGGCAGACGCCGTGGCGTCCCGCCAGCGTCTGCGAGGCGGTCCGCGTCGCGCTGGCCTGCATGTAGTCGAAGGACACGGTCGCATGCACGTAATCACAGATCGCCTGCACCCGAGCCCAGCCCGGCGGCGTGGCTTCGAACAGCCGCCACGCCTCCTCCGACAGGAGATCGGTATCGCAGTACCGGCTGCCGAGCAGGTAGACGAGCGTCTCGACCGGCAGGTCCTCGACCGCCTGCTGCCCTGCCGCGGGCGCGACCGGGTCCGGCAGGCCGTTGTCGCGAAAGATCCCGTCGGTGGAGATCGTGAAGTCCCCCGCCGGGGCCACCATCCGCGTGCACCAGTTCCCGAACCCGTCCCGGTAGCTTTCCAGCGGCACGCTGGGCGAGGTGACGAGGTAATCCGCCTGGTCGAGGTCGCCGAAGCGCGAGTAGTGCACGTTCAGCATGGTGATCAGCGGCGTCGGCTGCGTCAGCCGGTAGCTCAGGCGGCAGCCGATCTGCATCCGGATGCCGGGCGTGTCCGAGGTCGGTCCATGGGGCGTTCTATCGTCCAAAGACGCACTCCCCGCCCGACAGCTGGAAGCCGCGGTCGCAGCGCCAGCGGTTGCCCGACCGGTCGAGATGGGCGTTGGCGGGCATCTCGATCAGCTTGCAGGTGCCGTTGACCGCTTCATACCCGCGCTCGCAGGCCCATCCGGGTCCGTAGCTGTCGCGGTCGAGAAAGGCGTTCGCGGGCACCGCGACCGGGTCGCAGCGGCCGTCGATCTCGAAGAAGCCGCGCTTGCAGGCCCATGTGGCCCCGTAGTCCGCGTTGGTGAGATAGGCATTGTCCGGCACCGCGATCGGGACACAGGCCTCCGAAGTGGCGACGTAACCGCGCTCGCAGACCCAGCCCGAGCCCGAACTGTCGTTGCCGAGATAGGCGTTTGCCGGAACGACGATGGCGACGCAGGCCGAGCGGTCGCGGCGGTATCCGCGCTCGCATTGCCAGTCGTAGCCCGACGAGCGCAGGAAGGCGTTCTCGGGCACCGGGATCGGGGCGCAGGACGCCCCGCCGACCTCTTCATAGCCGCGCCGGCAGGCCCAGCCTGCACCATAGGCCCGGCCGGTCGCATAGGCGTTCTCCGGGATGTCGAGCGCCACGCACTCGGTGCCGCTGGCGCGGTAGCCGAGATCGCAGTCCCAGCCGCTGCCGTAGTCCCGCGCCTGCGCGTTGTCGGGCACCTGGCCGGTGCCGTCCTGCGCGAGCACCGGGAAGCTGAGAAGGGCGACGAGGCCAAGCGCGGTCAGCACCGTCCGGCCAAACCCCTGCACCCGGGTCTGCGGGGTCCGCGCCGTCATCCCTGGTCCGCCGCGGGTTGCGCTGCAGCGGGGGCCGCATCGACGTCGAGCGCGGCGAGGCAGGCCTGGGCGATGTCGCGATCCGGCGCGTCGCGGCCGGGCACCGTTGCCCATCCGGTTTCCATCAGCGCGTCGCGCCGCCGGTAGGTCGTCGCCTCGCGAATGCCGACGATCTTGGCCATGCGGTCCGGATCGCTCTGCGCCCGGTCGAGGCAGACCGGCACCATGGCCGCGACGACGTCGTCATGGGCGAGGGCCATGGCCCGCTCGCGCGCCGTGCCGCCGGTGACCCAGCCGCCCCAGGTGAACCCGACGATGCCGATAACCGCGGCCCCGGCGACGGCGCCCAAGAGACCGGGCTTGAGCCATTCAGGACTGTTCATTGGCGTATCCTCCTGCGGAGAAAGCGCCGCATCGCTGTGATGGATGGTCCGGGGTCCGGCGGGCTGCCGGTCTCCCGCTGGCCCCGTGCAGGGCGAAAGCGTGGCTCACGCCGCGAGGCGCTCGCGCTGCGCCGCGGACCGCCGCCGTCCGCGGGCGGCAGGTTTCGGCGCGGCCGCCCCGGTCATCGCCGCCCAGGGGCTTCCCCCGGCGACCTCGACCCGGGTGCCGAGCACCCGTTCGATGGCCTTGAGTTCGGTGACCTCGTCGGCGGCGCAGAACGCGATGGCGCGGCCGCTCTGGCCGGCGCGGGCCGTCCGCCCGATCCGGTGCACGTAGTTTTCCGGCACGTTCGGCAGGTCGTAGTTGTAGACATGGCCGACGCCGGGAATGTCGATCCCGCGGGCGGCGACATCGGTTGCCACCAGCACCCGGGCCGACCCGTCGCGGAACGCGGCGATGGCGCGGTCGCGCTGGCCCTGGCTCTTGTTGCCGTGGATCGAGATCGCCGCAAACCCGGCGCGATCGAGGTGCTTCATCAGCCGCTCGGCCCCGTGCTTGGTGCGCGAGAAGACCAGCGCGCGGTCGTCGCGGTGCCCGTCCAGCAATTCGACCAGCAAGTCCTGCTTCCGGTCCGAGGCGACGAAGTGCACCGAGTGGGTGACCTTGTCCGCGACCTTGCCCGGAGGCGAGGCCTCGACGCGGATCGGCTTGTCGAGGAAGTGGCGCGACAGGTCCGCCATCAGCTTCGGCATGGTGGCCGAGAACATCATGGTCTGCCGCTCCGGGCCCACCATTGCCGCGATCCGGCGCAGCGCGTGGATGAAGCCGATGTCGAGCATCTGGTCGGCCTCGTCGAGCACCAGGAAGCGCGTCTGGCCGAGGTCGAGCGCCCGGCGATCCACGAGGTCGATCAGCCGGCCCGGCGTCGCCACGAGGATGTCGGTGCCCCGGGCCAGCCGGGCGGCCTGCGCGGTGACCGACTTGCCGCCGACCACGAGCGTGACCTGCAGATCGGAGGTCATCCGCTGCAGGCTCTGCACGATCTGGCTGGCAAGCTCGCGCGTCGGGGCCAGCACCAGGCCCCGCGCCGTGCGCGGCGCAGGCCGCTCCTGGCGTCGCGACAGCGCCAGGATCAGCGGGATGCCGAAGGCCGCGGTCTTGCCGGTTCCGGTCTGGGCGATCCCGAGAATGTCGTGGCCCTGCAGCGCGTGCGGGATGGCCTGTTCCTGGATCGGGGTCGGCTGGGTCAGCCCCGCAGCGTGCAGCCGCGAGACCATCTGGGCGTCAAGCCCAAGTTCTTTGAAAGTCATGTCAATCCTTGACCGGACCTTGCGTCCGGCGTGACCGGCGCGCACATCCTCGGCGCGCTTGGTCGGGGTGCACCCGGGGCGAACACCTCGGCGCCGTATCGCGCCTGAAGCCGCCTTGGGCGACGTCCCCCCTTCGTGATGTGGGAAAACGGTGCGTCACGGCCGGGGGCGGAAGTGGTCCCGCCTGCTCACGCGGCAGAGCGATAACGCAATCCTTACGTGGGAGGCGTCGTCCCCGTTGTCAATGACCGGGCTCCCGGCGCTGCCCTGCGACAGCGAAGTTCACGATCTGCGGCATGGGGCCTTGCAACCGGGCCCCGGAGAGCGCATCTAGATAGGGCTTACGTTGTTCGCTTCGAACCGCTGCTTCCGTTCATCCGGCTTTCAGTTGATCGATTCAGTCTGACTTTGCCGGGCTGCCGCATCCTGTGGGCAGCATATGAACAGGAGACCACGGATATGGCCAATGGCACCGTGAAATTTTTCAACACCCAAAAAGGCTTCGGCTTCATCGAGAACGCGACCGGTGGCAAGGACGTCTTCGTCCACATTTCCGCCGTCGAGCGCGCCGGGCTGACCGGCCTGTCGGACGCGCAGAAGGTGACGTTCGACGTCGAGACCGGCCGCGACGGCCGTGAGAGCGCGACCAATCTCGCCCTCGCATAACGACGTGACGACCGTGGGCGCCATGCGCGCCCGCGGTCTGCTGTCGTCCGGACCCGGCGGCCGTCCCTCGGCCGCGGTCCGGCATCCTTCCGAGACAATCACGCCGCATCCGCGGGATGGGCACCGATGAACTGGCTTGTCCTGATCGCCTGTCTTGCCGCCTGCGGTGCCCCGGCCGTGTCGGGGATGCTGTTCAAGCCCGGCACCTGGTACGCCGGTCTCGACAAGCCGTCGTGGACGCCGCCCAACTGGGCCTTCCCGGTGGTCTGGCTGATCCTCTACATCAGCATGTCGGTCGCGGCCGCGCGCGTGGCCCTGGCCCCCGGCGCGGCGCTGCTGCTGGCCCTCTGGGCGGTGCAGATCGCCTTTAATACCCTGTGGTCGGGCGTCTTCTTCGGCCTGCGCAACATCCGGGCCGCGCTTCTGATCATGGCGGCGCTGTTTGCCAGCGTCCTCGTCACTACCGTCGCCTTCTGGCAGGCCGACCGGATCGCCGGCGCGCTGATGGCCCTCTACCTTGCATGGCTCGCCGTCGCGTTCGCGCTGAATGCCTCGGTCTGGCGCCGTAATCCGCAGACGTCCTGACCGCGACCGCGTGACCCTGTCAGGGCGCTTTCAAGTCAACGTGTTCAACGGAGCCCCGGCATGTCCATCGTCAACTCAAGCAGAGCCGGGAACGGCGCTCGTGACCCCTTCCAGGCGAAGGCGAAAGAGAAGAAGCCCGCCAAGCCGGCGCAGGAGACCCGCGTGGTCCTGCTGGGCGAGCACAGCCGGTACCAGATCAAGTCGGGCTGGCTCGCGGGGACCTTCGTGGCCCGGGCCTTCCCGAAACCGCCGACCAAGGCCCGTGGCCTGATCGCCGAGGCGACCGGCGCCACCGAGGAAGCCGCCATCGCCGCGCTGCACGAGGTCATCGATGCCCGCGAGGACCGCAGGACCGGGGACCGCCGCAAGGATGCCGAAACGGGTCTCGCCGTCCCGGGCGTCGACGAGTACGTCGAGGCGGTGCGGCAGGTCACGCTCTCCGGGCCGCAGCGGGCGATGCTGACGGCGCTGGCCCTGGCAGGGGAAACCGGCCTGACCGAAGCCCGCCTTGCCCGCGCGGCCGGCTACAAGTCCGAGGTGTCCGCCAACCGCTCCTTCCTCGCGACAGGTCATCTGATCGCGGAATACCTCTCGGTCAAGCCCGCCGCAGACGTGGCACCCGGCAACCCGGCGCCCGGCACGGCGGACGGCATTGCCCTGCTCGCGGTTCGCGGGCCGAAGTCGACCGAGGAGGATCCGGGGAACTGGATCCTGCACCCGGAACTCTGCGAAGCCGTGCGGCGGGTGCTTTAAGGAGACCCGCCGCCCGATCCGCCCGTGGTCACTCCTTGGACCGGGACTTCTCCTTCACCGCGCTGCGCACCAGTTTGCCGAAGGCGCGGTCCTTTTCGCGGCGCTCGGCGAGGCTCGCTGAGTTGAAGGCGTCCTCGGCTTGGAGCTTGCGCCAGCGGGTGAGGCGTTCGGAGTCGAGGCTGCCGTCCCCGATGGCGGACAGGACGGCGCAGCCCGGCTCGGTCTCGTGCCGACAGTCGGTGAAGCGGCAGCGGGCGGTCAGCGCCTCGATATCCTCGAAGACATCGGCGATGCCGGTGGCGGCGTCGGTCAGCTGCAACTCGCGCATGCCCGGCGTGTCGAGCACGAGACAGCCGCCGGGCGTCGCGTGCAGTTCGCGCCGGGTCGTGGTGTGGCGGCCCTTCGCGTCATCCTCGCGGATGTCTTGCGTGGCGAGGACCTGCGTGCCCAGCAGCGCATTGGTCAGCGTCGACTTGCCGACGCCGGAGGAGCCGAGGAACGCGACCGTCCGGCCCGGCCTGCACCAGTCGGCGAGCGCCGCCGCCGGTTCGTCGCCGCGGGCATCGAGCGCGACCACCGGCACCCTGTGCGATATCTTCCGGGCCGCTTCGACATAGGGCGCGGTGTCGTCCGCGAGGTCCGCCTTGGTCAGCACGATCACCGGCTCGATGCCGGCCTCAAACGCCAGCGCCGCGTAGCGCTCCAGCCGCGCCACGTTGAAATCTGCGTTGCAGGAGGTGACGACGAACACCGTGTCGATGTTCGCCGCGATCAGTTGCACCTCGCGGCCCGTGCCCGGCGCGCGGCGCCTGATCAGGCTCTTGCGCTCCAGCACCCGGCTCGACCGGGGCCGCGCACGATTGTAGAGCAGCCAGTCACCCACGGTCGCCTCCGGCCCCGACGGGATCGTCTCGTCGATGCCGTCGCCCGCCACCTGCAACCCGCTGCGATGCACGGCGACCACGCGCACCGGGGGCGTCGCGGTCAGCGCATCGGCGTCGATCTGGTCCGCGAAGGCCGGACCCCAGCCGAGGCGGTCCAGCACGGAAGGCTCGCGGCGCGCCGGAGTGCCACCCGGCAGGAAGGCGGAATAGTCGCGGACCATGGGCCTACCAGAGCGCCGGGTCGTCGAAGGCGGCGACGCAGCGGGCGGGACCGGGCAGGGGCGTCAGCGGCGCGTCGGTCAGGGACTGCGCGATCCAGCCCTGCGGCAGGTTGAGCGGTTGCGGCGCGGGCATGTCGGCCTCCGTGACGGGCTTGAAGCCCACCCGACCATAGAACGCCGGGTCGCCATAGGTCACGGCGATATCCACGCCTTCCTGCCGGAGCAGGTCCAGCCCATGGGCGATCAGCCGCTGCCCGATCCCCTTGCCCTGGTGCGCCGTCGCGACCGCCACCGGGGCCATCAGGAAGACCCTGCGCGGATCGTTCGGGTAGGTCAGGCGCGTGAAGAAGAGGCCCCCGACAAGCGTGCCCTCCTCCCAGGCGGTGACGACGCGCAGGTCCTCTGCGGGCGTCTCCGCGATCAGGCGGCGGGCAAGGCAGCCGACCAGCGCGCCTTCCTCCGCGCCGTCGGAGGCGGTGAAGGTCGCGGTGAAAAGCTCCGCGATTGCCTCGGCGTGGGGGGTGTATTCCGTTGACGTGTCCATGACTCGATCCTCACTGGTGCCGGGCGGGGTCAGACCCGCTCCAGCACGAACATCTCGTAGCTGACCTGCCCGCTGCCGGCCTCGTTGACGGCAATCTCGCGGCGCAGGTCGTCGAGGACGCGGGTCCCCGCGAGCACCGGCTCCAGGGCGTCGAGCCGCGCGGCGAGGGGGCGATAGTAGGTCTCCATCGCGGCGCGCCCCATGTCGAAATGGCCCAGCACGCGGTAGCCCGCCCGCCTCGCCTGAGCTGCGCGCCTCGCGGGCGTCGCCATCGCGGGGTATTCCGCGGCCCAGAAGGCGCGGACCGCGTCGTCGGGCGTGTCGGTCCGCCAGACCATGTCGGAGAACACCAGCACACCTCCGGGGCGCAGCAGCGCCCGCCAGTCCGCAAGCGCCTTTTCCACGCCGAGGATATAGGCGCTGCCCTCGGACCAGATCACATCCCAAGGACGTTCGGGCGCCGGAAGTGCGGCCATGTCGACGTTCTGCACTGCGATCCGGTCGGTCAGCCCACGCGCCCCGATCCGCGCGCGCAGCTTGTCGAGCGCAACCTCCGCAGTATCGGTCGCCGTGATCCGGGCCCCGGTCGCCTTGGCCAGCGTGATCGTCGCCATGCCGGGGCCGCAGCCGATCTCGAGGATCGTCCCGGGCACGAAGGGCACCACTGTCAGCGCCCGGCGTGTCGCCTCGGCGGTTCCCGGGCCCCACCAGTCGAGATCGGCGAACACTTCCATGAACCCGGCCATGTAGGCGTCGTGGGCGTTCATGTCCTTCGAGACCAGCGCGACCAGCCCCGCATCGGCGCTGGAAAACCCCTGTGACATGAGCCACGCGCGGTGCAGGTCGGGCGCGACGCGCTCGACCTCCTCGTGCCAGTCCTTCAGGCTGCCGCGCCTCAGCAGGGCGGCCAGCAGGTCGCGCGACCGCGTTTTCTCGGCGATCTCGCGCTCCAGCGTGTCCAGCCGCTGGCCCAGCATCTCGCGGTCGAGCTTCCCGTCGAGGCAGGCCTGGCATTCCTGCAGGCTCAGCCCGCCCGCTTGGAGCTGCTGCAACAGCCGCAGCCGCTGCCGGTCGGCATCGGTGTAGACACGATAGCCGTTCGCCTGCCGTTTGCCCTTCAGCAGCCCCAGCTTCTCGTAATAGAGCAGCGTCGCGCGCGACAGGCCCACGCTCTCCGCCAGTTCCGAAATCCGCATCCTCCGCCGCCTTGTCCGCTCCCGCCGAGTCCTGGCCGTCGGGGTCGTCCTAAGGTGTGAAGCCATAGACAGGTCAAGCCAAGTGGGGCTCTTCCGTCACGATGCCGTCGCGCACCCCGACCTGCCGGCGGCAGCGGGCCGCGATCTTCTCGTCATGGGTCGAGATCAGGAAGGTCGTGCCTTCCTCGCGGTTGATCTCGCCGATCAGGTCCATGACCTGCATGGCCGAGGCGCGGTCGAGGTTGCCCGTGGGCTCGTCCGCCAGCACCAGGTCCGGCGCGTTCATCAGCGCCCGCGCGACGGCGACGCGCTGTTTCTGCCCGCCGGACAGGTTGGCCGTCGGGAAATCGATCCGCTCGGCCAGTCCCATCCGCTCGAGGAGGACGCGACCGCGCTTCCGGGCGGCGGGCGTCTCGCGTCCCGCGCGCACGGCGGCGGGAAAGATCACGTTCTCCAGCGCCGTGAAGTCGGGCAGCAGGTTGTGGAACTGGAAGACGAAGCCGATGTGGGCGTTGCGAAACTCGGTCAGCGCCCGGTCGTCGGCCGCGATCATGTCCTGGCCGAGCATCTCGTACTGCCCGGAGGTGGGTTTCATCAGGGTGCCGAGGATCGTCAGGAGCGTGCTCTTCCCCGCACCCGAGGGACCCAGCAGCGCCGCCATCTCGCCCGCCTCGAGGCGCAGCGACAGGCCGCGCAGCACGCGGGTCGCGGCCTCGCCGGTGCCGTAGGTCTTGACCAGGTCGCGGGTCTCCAGAAGCGTGCTCATTGGCCGATCGCCGTGACCGGATCGACCCGCGAGGCGGCGCGCGCCGGCAGGATCGAGGCGAGGATCGCGCCGATCACCGTCAGGGCGATGGCAAGCCCGTAGGAGCCTTGTGTGATGTCCATGGGCAGGGTGCCCGGCTCGAACGCCTCGCGCGAGGGGAAGGGCAGCAGGGCGAGGTATCCCAAGGCCGCGCCCGTGATGCCGCCCAGTAGCCCGATCAGCGCGCCCTGCGTGACGAAGACGAACACGACGAAACCCCGGCCCGCCCCCATCGCCCGCATGATCCCGATCTCGGGCCTGCGCCGGAATGTGGACAGCATCAGGGCCGAGGCGACGCCGATCACGATGGTGATGAGCGCGAAGGTCTTGAGGACGTACCCGGTCTGCGCCTGTGCGTTCAGCGCCTCCATCAACTGCTCGGCCCCGTCGGTCCACGGCACCGCGTCGAGGCCGGTCAGGGCGCGGATGCGCTGGGCGGTGGCGTCGGCGGCGTTGAGATCGTCGAGCTTGATCTCGATCCGGGTCACGCCCTGCGGCATGGCGAAGAGCGTCCGCGCCACGGACAGGCTGACGAAGGCGCGGGCACCGTCCATCGCGCCGTTCCCGGTCTCGAACACGCCGGAGAGCGTCAGAAGCGCCGTGATCCCGCCCGAGCTTTGCAGCCGCACCGTCTGGCCGAGCGACAACGCGAGGTCGTCGGCGAGGTCGCGGCCCAGCACGATCAGCCCGGACCCGGTCAGGGCCGTCCCTTCGACGATATAGCCTTGGAGGTCGAGGATCGCGGATTCCCGGCCCGGGACGACACCGGTCACGCTGACCTGCGCCACCTGCGCGCCGCGGGTGAGAAACCCCGCTCCGGTGATCTGCGGCGAGACGGCCCGGACGCCCGGCACCCCCTCGATCAGGGGCAGCCACGTCTCGGCGTCGGCCAGCGTCGCGGTGCGCGTGTTGCCCCGTTCGATGGCGGCCAGCACATGGCCGGGCGCGTCGATCAGCACGGCGGGGTCGCGATCCTCGGCCTCTATCGTGATGTGCGAGAGGTCGCCCACCGTGCGCGACAGGATGAACTCGGCCAGCCCGCCGATCAGGGCCGACATGAAGATGAAGATGAACACGCCGACCGCCACCCCCGTGACCAGCAGGGCCGTCTGGGCCGTGTTGGCCGTCAGGTAGCGGATCGCGATCTTGAGCGCGTAGCGCATCAGGGCTGCTCCACGACGACCGCCTGTCCCTCGGCGATGCCCGTCGCGTCGGTGATGACCACGTCGCCTTCGGCCATGCCAGACGTGACGACGAGACGGGCCGCGGGCCACTCAACGACCGTCACCGGCCGTAGCCGCGCGGCGCCGTCCTCGACGACGAAAACGCCGGTTCCGTCCGCGCCGGAACGCAGGGCCGTGCGCGGCACGGTCAGCGCGGCGTCACGCCGGTCGACGATGATGTTGGCCGCCACCGTCAGCCCGACAGGCGCGTCGACCGGATCGTCGAAGCTGATCCGGACGGCGAGGCCCCCGGTGGCGACGTCCACCTGCCGCGATACGAAGTCGACGCGGCCGTCGCGCGTGCCGGTTTCGCCCACCAGTTGCAGCACGGCGGGCTGGCCGACGGAGATCTGCGTCGCATAGGTCTCGTCCACATCGGCCTCGACGATCAGGTCGCCCAGATCGGCGAGGGTCAGGAGCGGCGTTGCCGGATCGACGATCTGCCCGGCCTCGGCCTCCAGCGCGAGGACCGTGCCGTCCATGGGGGCCCGGATCGTGTGGTCGCGCAGCGCGACCTGCGCCTGGTCCAGAACGGCGGTCAGCCGGGCGACCTCTTGCCCGGCCGATTGCACGGTGCGGGCCTGGCTCTCCAGCACGCTGGGTGCCACGTTTGCGCCAAGGGCGAGGGAGCGGTCGTACGTCCCCTGCGCCTCGTCCTGCGCGATGAGCGCGGCGTCGAGTGCCGCCATCGCCTGCCGGACCACCGTGTTCTGAGCTTCGGCGTCGATCCGGGCCAGAACCTGGCCGGCCCCGACCGTGTCGCCTTCGGCCACGGGAAGGGCCACGACGGCCCCGCCGACGCGCGTGCGGACATCGACCGAATGACGGGCGGAGAGTCGCCCGTTGACCGCGAGCACACGGGTTACCGGGGCGGGGGTGACGATCTCTGCCGCCACCGGGATCGGGCGGCCCATCCAGAATTGGGACAGGGCAACGCCCGCGAGGATCAGCCCCAGCCCGCCTGCAAGTCCCCACAGCCAGAGGCGCCGCTTCCGCGACGGCCGGGAAGGGGGCGGCGGTGGGCGCACCGCCGGGACCCGTGCCCCGGAGGGGTCCGGGGCCGGGCGGGACGGGTCGGTGCTGTCCCGGTCGGGTGTGTTCTCGGTGACCGACACGTAAAAACGTCCTTTCCGGATTCGGGGCAAGGTTTGACGGACTACGGCGGACCCCGGCCCCGGGCCTTACCTCCGCCCGGGCAGGATAGGTTCCGGGGCGGGCCTTGCGTTGATGTGGATCAGGCACGCCGCCCCGGCGCCTGCCCGTGCTCCGGGGACAGAGGCCGCCCGGGAGCAGGTCGCGGTCCAAGACACGTCGCACAGGAACGCCCGGCGCGCAACGCCGAGTCCCGCGGGCCAGCGGCCGTCTCGGCAGAGGTCGATGCAAGCGGCCGCCGGGCGCAGACAAATCGCTTGCCGAAACCGGTTTCGGAAACAACGATCTGTCGCGAGGGGGAGAAAACCATGCTTGCGGACGCTCCAGAACCTGTGCGCGGTGACGCCCGGACGGTTCGGGTCACGATCAAT
>JAUIAU010000095.1 GCA_030425185.1 Alphaproteobacteria bacterium | reverse complement strand
GTGACGAAGACCACCTCGCGCCCGGCGCGCGCGAAGAGCTTCGCCTGCCGCAGGGCAAGGCCGGTGGCCCCGCCACGGGCGAGGCTGACGTCGTTCAGGATGACCGTCCGCATGGTCAGAGGTCCAGCATACGCCCCGGATGGGCCGTCCCGCGCAGCAGGTGCCCGAACGCGATCAGGTTGCCGACCAGCCGCCCGCGATGGTCCGCCCAGGGCTGCGGGCGCAGGCTGCGGACGAGGTTGGCGGCCAAGTTCTGCCCGATCATGCGCAGGGCCTTGCGGCGCGAGAGGGTGCCCTTGCGGACAAGATAGACGAGATTGACGACCTGCGCATAGCCCAGCGGCCGCCCCGGGCTGCGCCCGGTCTTGGTCCCGAGATGCACGCCGCGCAGGGCGTGATCGCGCACGATGCGCCCGTGCCGGGCCAGCCCGCGCGAGAAGTCCACGTCCTCGAACCAGGCATAGGCCGGCAGCGCCTCGTCGAAGCGCAGGCGGTGCGCGAGAACCGGATCGGCGCGCACGGCCATGTTGCAGCCATAGCCGTTGTAGACCTCCTCCACCGTGGTGTCGGCGGGATGGACCAGCCCCGCGGCGAGGCGGCGCTGCCCCTCCGCGTGGTCGAGGCCCGGCCCGAGGATGCCGTCGGCCAGCACCCGGCCCGTCACCATCGCCACGTCGGGATCGGCGCGGAACCGGGTTTCGAGCCGCGCGAGGAAGTCGGGGGCGAGCAGGAAATCGTCGTCGAGAAACAGCAGCACGTCGCCGGGGCGCAGCCGGTCGAGCAGCGCGTTGCGCTGCCGCGGCAGGCCCTTCGGACCGGTGACGACCTCGGTCCCCGCCGGGGCGTCGGCCAGGTCGCCCAGGTCCCCGGGCCCGGTCAGGCTGAGCAGGATCGCGTCCGGCTGCCGGGTCTGGCGGGCGAGCTCCGCCACAGTGCGGGCGAGGATCTGCGGCCGCCCGGTCGAGGCGATGCCGACCAGCACGCGCCCGCCGCGGGACCCGGTCTCGACAGGGGCGCGGGCGCTGCGCGACGGCTCCGGCGGGCGAGCGAGGAACGCCCCGGCGCCGACGGGCGGTTGCGGCCCAGCAACCATGGCGCGGGCGTTCATCGCGCGCCCTTGCCCGCGATCACCACCCAGGCGGTCCGGAGGAGGATCCCGAGATCCATCAGCAGGTCGTGCCGCTCGACATAGGCCACGTCGAGGGCGACGCGCTCGGCATAGCTGGTGTCCGAGCGGCCGCTGACTTGCCACAGGCCGGTGATGCCCGGGCGCACCGCCATGTAGGCCCCGAAGGCCCGCCCGTAATGTACGGCCTCCGCCGCGGTCACCGGGCGGGGGCCGACCAGCGACATGTCCCCGGTCAGCACGTTCCAGAGCTGCGGCAGCTCGTCGAGCGAGGTCTTGCGCAGCAGAAGGCCCAGCCGGTGCACGCGCGGATCGGGGTCGAGCTTGTGCGTCGCGGCCCATTGCGCGCGCGCCTCCGGGTCGCGGTCGAGCACGGCCTTCAACTGCGCCTCGGCATCGCGGGACATGGTGCGGAACTTCAGGCAGTCGAAGCGCCGCCCCCCCAGCCCGACGCGCCGGTGCGCGAACAGGACCGGACCGCCATCGACCAGCCACAGCAACGCCGCGATGACGCCGATCAGCGGTGCGAAAAGGACGAGGAGAAACGCCGCCGCCAGACGGTCGAAGACCACCTTGGCCGGATTCGGCCGAAGCGGCAGCGGCAGGATCTGCTCCCCGACAGCGGCGTCGGGGGACGGCGAAACCTGTGGCCAGGAGCGTCCGGGAATAAAGGTCATACGTTTCCAGACCGCCGGCGAGGCAGCCTGCCCTGTCACGCGTCACTGTCGAATCATGCCGCCATCTTTTTGCCACGACCTTAACGCGGCATCTGCCCCGACCCGGGAAACGCACCGTGTCCGGATCGGGAACGGCGGGACCGTTTCGGGGCAGGGTCCGGCAGGCGCGCGGAACGCTGTGTCTCTGATCCGGAAACCACCGCCCGAATCGTGCCCTCTTCCGGTCTTACCGCCGCCCGGTTGCGGGTGTTCCTGAACCGCCGTGAGAGTGTGAGGACAGGACCGCCATGACGGATGCGGCGCTCAGTGCCGGGGACCGGACCCGCAAGGTGCTCGCCGCCGGGGCGTGGACCATGGTGGAGCGTGTCGTCAGCCAGGCGGCGCAGTTCGTCATCTTCATCGTCGCGGCCCGCGTCCTCGGCCCGGCCGAGTTCGGCGTTTTCGCCCTCGTCTCGGCCTGCGCGATCCTGCTGCTGCGCGCCTCCGAGGTGGGCTGGGCCCCCTACATCATGTCATGGTCCGGCGATGCCACGGTGCCGCAACAGGTACTCGGCCTCGCCCTGCTCTCGGGCCTCGCCTTCGGTCTGATCGGCGCGGGCGCGGGGCTGGCGCTGCCGCTGGCGGGTCTCGAGGACTGGATCGCGCCGCTGGTGCTGCTGTTCGCGCTCTGGGTCTGCCTTGCCACCGCCTCGGCGGCGCAGAAGGGCGTGATGATCTGGCAGGGCCGCCTGCGCGGCTCGGCCATGGCCGAGATCACCGGCGAGGTCGCGGGCCTGATCGTCGCCGTCACGGCGCTGGTCTCGGGCTGGGGCGTCTTCGCGCTGGCCTTCGGGCGGCTCGCCTACCAGTCGGTCCACCTGTCCATGAGCTTCGGCGTCACCCGCCTCGCGCCCCGGCTGGGACTGAAGGGCACGATGCTGCGCGAGCTCTGGACCTTCTCGGCGCAGATCTTCGTCAGCCGCATGATCATCAACCTGCGGCTCTACCTCGCCACCTTCATCATCGGCGGGCTCCTCGGCCCGACGGCGGTCGGCTACTACCGCGCCGCCGACCGGCTGGTCAGCGCGCTGTCGGAGGTCATCACCGTGCCCGCGCAGATCCTCGCGTGGAGCCTGTTCCGGCAGGCCCGCGATGCCGCCCCGGCCCGCGCCGACGGCACACCCGACCTGAGCGGGTTCCAGGCGCAGGCCAACGTCTTCTACAAGATGCTGGCCGCCGTGGCGCTGCCGGTCTCCCTGTGGCTGATCGTGATGAGCGAGGAGGTCATCACCGGCCTGCTGTCCGAGACCTGGGCCGCCGCGACGCCGCTGGTCGCCATCCTCGCGCTGTCGCGGGTTTTCTTCCTGCCCGGCGTGGCAACCGAGCCGGTCATGTCGATCGTCGGCGAGACGCGCCGCCTGCCGCTGTTCACCGGCATCTTCTTCGCGATCTCGGCAGTCGTCACGCTGATCGGGGCCAACATCGGGCTCTATGCCGTGGCGTGGAGCCAGACGCTGGTCTCGGCCTTCTTCGTCGGCGCGACCGCGTGGCTCTTCGCGCGCCACGCGCAGATCGACTGGCGCGGGGTGCTGGCGGCGTCGTCCGGCCTCGTCCTGCCGCTGGCACTGGGGGTCGGCACCCTGCTGGCGCTCGACCGGACCCCGCACCTGGCGGGGGTGCCCGACCTCCTGCGCGCGGTGGGCTTCGGCGTGATCGCGGCGGCGGTCTATGTCGCCGTGCTGGCGTGGCGCGATCCGTCGCTCGCGCGCCGCCTGCGCCGGGGCGGCAAGGCATGAGCGCGGCCGGGGATCTGAAGCGCGGGCTGCGCCGCGCCGCGCTGCCGTTGCAGGCGACCGCCGCGCGGCTGCGCGAGGCGAGCCCGCGCCCGAACCGCTTTGCCGGCGCCTATCCCGACCGCGAGACGGCACTGGCCGCCCTGCCGCCGCACCAGCGCGCGGGCTACGACGACCCGGGCGCGGTGGAGATCAGCCGGGCCGAGATGACGCGGATCGCGCTGGCGGACTGGCCGGTGATCCACTTCCTGTCGCGGTGGCTGACGCCCAGCGCCCAGGTGCTCGACGCGGGCGGTCATCTCGGCACCAAGCGCGTCGCCTTCGAGGCGGTGCTCGACCTGTCGCAGACCGGCTGGACCGTGCTCGACCTGCCCGCGATCTGCGCGGCCGGCACGCGGATGGTCGCGGACGGGCACCTGCCCGCCGGGCTGGGCTTCGTGACCGATCCGGCCGAAGCGCCCGCGCCCGACATCCTGCTGGCCTCCGGGCTGCTGCAATACCTCGACCGGCCCCTCGCGGAGCTGGTCGCGGCGTTGCCCGCCCGCCCGCGCGCGATCCTGCTGAACAAGGTCGCCCTGCGCGACGGGCCGGAGGTGGTGACGCTGGAGCGGATCGGCCCGGCCCGCGTGCCCTACCGGATGCGCGATGCGGCCGCCTTCCGACGCGAGCTCGACGCCCTCGGCTACCGGCAGGTGGCGGCCTGGGACATCCCGGAGTTGGCCCATGTGATCCCTACCCATCCCGGACTGGGGCCGAGCCGCAGTTGCGGCTTCGCGCTATTGGACGACGCAAACCCGGAAACAGTCGACGGGGAGGCGCGGAATTGATGACACGCGCGCGCCAATCCACCGCCGGCACAAGGCTGTTTCCGCGAGGCGAACAGTCACTTTTTCCCAGCCGTTTCAATCGGTTTCCCGCAACGACAGGGGCGTTGTCCACAGCCCGGCACAGAGCTCGCTTGACCGGCAGTATCATTCTGGAAGCTTCTCCACTCGTGGGGGCCAGTCCTTTGGGGTGGCTGGAATTGAGTGCACGTGACTGCCTGACGCTGTCGGTCGGGTCTGACGCGATCCCGGACCGGGGGGCGCGGCCATGACCTATCGTCCCGACAGCCTGCCGGCCGCCTTCGACCGGAGTGCCGCGCGGCATGCCGGGCGCACGGCGATCCTCGCCGGGGCGACCCGCGTCAGCTACGCGACGCTGAAGGCGCAGGCGGAAACCGTGACGCGCGCCCTGCTCGACCGGGGCGTGCGGCCCGGCGACCCGGTGGCGCTGGCTGCCGCGCGCGCGCCCGAGACCGTCGCCGCGATGCTGGGCATCCTGCGGGCGGGCGGGATCGTCGTGCCGCTCGACCCGTCCTTCGCGCCCGAACAGATTGACGCCATCCGTGCCGATGCCACGCCGGTGGCCTGCGTGCTGCGCCGCACCGACGCGGACCGCCTGCCCGATCCGGGCGATGCGATCCTGATCGACGCCGGGCTGGCCGAGGCCCCCGGCCGCCGCCGCCCGGCGCCCCGCCTCGACCCGGAGGCGCCCGCGTTCCTGCTCTATACCTCCGGCACCACGGGGCGGCCGAAGGGCGTGCTGCTGCCGCACCGCGCGATCCATGCCACCGCGCTGGCGGACCCGCTGCTGCGGCTCGGCCCCGACGACGTGATGCTGGGCCTCGCGCCGCTCTCAGCCGATTCCGCGACATGGGAGACCTTCGCGCCGCTCCTGACGGGCGGGACCCTGGCGCTCTGCCCCGACGCGGCGCTCGACACCATCGCGGACACGCTGACCGGCGCGGGGGTGACCGTCGCGAACTGGTACGCGGGCCTGCACCACCTGATGATCGACCACCGGCCCGAGGCCCTGTCGGGCCTGCGCCTGTCGGTGGCGGGCGGCGACGTGATGAGCGTGCCGCATGCCCGCAAGCTGCTGGGCCGCTACCCCGACCTCGTGCTGGTCAACGACTTCGGCCCGACCGAGACCTGCACGCACTCGCTGGCGCACCGCGTCACCCCCGCCGATCTGGACGGCGCGATCCCGGTCGGCCGGGCGCTGGCGACCGAGGAGGCGCTGATCCTCGGCGATGACCTGACCGTCCTGCCGGAGGGCGAGACCGGGCAACTGGCCATCGCGGGCACCGGCGTCGCGCTCGGCTACCTGAACCGCCCGGACGAGACCACCGCCCGCTTCATCCCCGATCCGCGCCCCGGCCGGACCGGCACGATCTACCTGACCGGCGACCTCGCCCGCCGCCGTCCCGATGGCGCGCACGAGTTCCTCGGCCGCGCCGACCGTCAGGTGAAGCTGAACGGCTTGTCTTATGACATCCCTGGGCTTCCTTGCGATAAGGGAGCCGCTGCCCGGCACACCAAATATGCCGGGCAGCGGCGGGGGACGGATCGAGAATGGGTCGGCCATCGTGGGCCGTGCGGTAGTG
>JAUIAU010000206.1 GCA_030425185.1 Alphaproteobacteria bacterium | reverse complement strand
ATGCGTGCGTCCGTAGCTACTGCGGATTTCAGTGTAGCAGCTTGAATCTAAAGCGCTTTCAGGCGCACGCAACCTTTCCCGCCGTTTTGGACGAATAAGGCGGGATCAAGCGCCTCCCGCCCGACGTCCATGACAGACCGCCCAGCTGGCCCTCCGTAGGGTGCGTGCTGGCACGCACCACGCGCGCCCAACCGCCACAACCCCTCGCCAGCCCCCTTCCCACGACCCCCACATCTGGGTAGGATGACCTCATTTCGATAGTTCCGGAGGCTGTCCGATGTTCCTGCGCCCGATCCTGACTGCAGCCTCTGCGGCCCTCCTGCTTGCCGCCGCCCCGGCGCGCGCCGACGAGGTGATCTATCTCGACGCCGCCCCGGCGCCGACCGGCTACGGCGGTTACCAGACCGCGCCGACCTATGCCTATGGCGGCGCCAACTACTGCCCGGCGGGCACCCAGCCCATCGTGCTGGCGGGGGTGATCTGCTGCGGCACGCCCACGCGCGCGGGCAGCTATTCGGACATGATGCGCCATCCGGTGCAGACCCGGCGCTATGCCCCGACCTATGACGACCCGACGATCAAGGGCACCGGCGGCTGAGCCGCAAACGGCAAGAGGCCCGCGCCCGAGCGATCAGGCGCGTGCCACGGGTCCGTGCCGGGTCCGAAGCGGGCTGAAGGTCAGCCGAGAACCTTGAGTTCGACCGCCGAGGCGCGCCCGTCGCGGCCCTCTCGCAGTTCGTACTCGACCTTCTGGTTGTCGGCGAGGCCGGTGAGGCCCGCACGCTCGACGGCGGAAATGTGGACGAACACGTCCTTGCCGCCGCCCTCAGGGGCAATGAAGCCGTAGCCCTTGGTGGTGTTGAACCATTTCACGGTGCCGGTAGGCATGTTCCGCGTCTCTCCTTGGTCTTACCCGCCCGCACCATGCGGCGGGGTGGTGCAGCCTTGTCTTCCATTCTCATTCCGGCTGCCTCGACGGCGGACGCGGTCCGTAGAAGTCGGTCTTCACGAT
>JAUIAU010000094.1 GCA_030425185.1 Alphaproteobacteria bacterium | reverse complement strand
ATGTGGGAAGGCACCCAAACTTGCCATCACCGCCGTCATGCGCAAGCTCGTCCTGCTTGCCAACGCTCTCCTGCGCGACGGCCGGAAATGGGCTGAAAGATCCGCTTGACCAAGACGGATACTACCGGCTGAACATCCCGCGCATGTTCGCGGCGCTCATCCTGATCGCGGGCACCGGGGTTGTCATCTTCGCCGGCCTGTCGTTCCTCAGCCACATGCTGCTCCGGAAGTGGCACGAGTCCGCCCTGAAGCGCGAGGTCTGAGCGATGACGCCCCTGCCCCAAGGCCCCGTGACGCTGGAGAACGTCACCGTCCCTGCCTGCCTGCTCGGCAAGCCCGGCGATCTCCTGCGCACCGATCTGTCGGTCGGCGCCGACGGGCGGCTCGCGGGACCCCAGCCGGTGCGGGTGGACATGAAGGGGGCGATGGTGCTGCCCTGCTTCATCGACATGCACACCCATCTCGACAAGGGGCACATCTGGCCGCGCAGCCCGAACCCCGACGGCACCTTCATGGGCGCGCTCACCACCGTCGCGGCCGACCGCGAGGCGCGCTGGGACGCCGCCGACGTCCGCGCCCGGATGGAGTTCGCGCTGAAATGCGCCTACGCCCACGGCACCCGCGCCATCCGCACCCATCTCGACAGCATCCCGCCGCAGGACGGCATCTCGTTCCCCGTCTTCCGCGAGGTGCAGGCCGAATGGGCCGACCGCATCGCGCTGCAGGCCTCGTGCCTCGTGGCCATCGACCGGGCCGACTTCGACGGCAGTTTCATCGCCACGGCGGACGAGGTCGCCGCGACGCCCGGCGGCGTGCTGGGCATGGTGACCTATCCCTGTCCCGATCTCCAGGCGCGGCTCGACGCCTTCTTCGCCCTTGCCGAGGCGCGCGGCCTCGCCGTCGACTTCCACGTGGACGAGACGATGGACCCCTCGGTCAACACGCTGATCTCGATCGCGCGCACCGTGATCGCCCGGCGCTTCCCGCATCCGGTGACGGTGGGCCATGTCTGCTCGCTCTCGACCATGCCCGAGGCCGAGGCGCGGACGACCCTCGACCTGGTGGCCGAGGCGGGTATCCACGTCGTCAGCCTGCCGATGTGCAACCTCTACCTGCAGGACCGTCACGCCCACCGCACGCCGCGCAACCGGGGCATCACGCTGGTGCACGAGATGAAGGCGCGCGGCATCCCGGTCGCCTTCGCCTCGGACAACACGCGCGACCCGTTCTATGCCTACGGCGATCTCGACATGGTCGAGGTGCTGCGCGAGGCGACGCGCATCGGCCATCTCGACCATACCGGCACCGACTGGGTGACGAGCGTGCTGACCGCGCCCGCCGCCGCCTGCGGGTTCGACGCCCCGAGCCTTGCCGAAGGCGCGCCGGCCGACCTGGTGATCTTCCGGGCGCGCAGCTGGGGCGAGTTCTTCGCCCGCCCGCAATCCGACCGCACGGTGCTGCGCAACGGCCGCGTCATCGACCGCACCCTGCCCGATTATTCCGACCTCGACCCGCTGATGGAGATGGCGTGATGCCCAAGGACATGCCCGATAACGTCGCCGCCGCCCGTGCCGCGCTGGCGTACCTGGACATCGACGAGAACGCGGCCGCGATCCGCTCGAAGAGCCGCGACTTCTTCTGGTACTCGCCGATCCTGAAGGAAAAGATGGATCATCTGGAGGCCGACTTCGTCGTCTCGCCCCGCTCGGAGGCCGAGGTGATCGAGGTGCTGAAGGTCTGCTTCGCCCATGACGTGCCGGTGACGACGCGCGGCGCGGGCACCGGCAACTACGGGCAGGCGATGCCGCTCCGGGGCGGCTGCGTCATGCACCTGCGCCACCTGACCGCCGTGAAGGAGATCGCGCCGGGCCGGGTGATCTGCGAGCCGGGCATCGTGATCCGCGACCTCGACGCCGCCTGCAAGGCGCACTCGGGACAGGAACTGCGCATGATGCCCTCGACCTTCGCCACGGCCACCATAGGCGGCTTCGTCGCGGGCGGCTCGGGCGGGATCGGCTCGGTCCGCTGGGGCGCGCTCCGGGACTTCGGCAACATCATCCGCCTGCGCGTCGTGACGATGGAGGCCGAGCCGCGCGTGATCGACCTGACCGGCGACGAGATCCCCCGCGTCAGCCACGCCTTCGGCACCAACGGCATCATCACCGAGGTCGAGATGCCGCTGGCCCCGGCCTATGACTGGGTCGAACTGATGGTCAGCTTCCCCGAGTTCATGGATGCCGCGCAGTTCGCCGCCGACCTCGCCGGGCAGGACGGCATCCTCATCAAGCTGGCCACCGTGATCGAGGCGCCGATCCCGGAGAACTACTTCGTCCGCCTCAAGGATCACCTGAAGGGCGGCGAGAACCTCGTCCTGCTGCTGGTCGCACCGCACTCGATCCCGGGCTTCGACACCTGGCGCAAGGCGACCTGGCCGCAGGCCGAGATCCTCTATGACAGCACCGACAACGACTGGCCGCGCGACCCCGGCCCGGTGCCGGAATACACCTGGAACCACACCACGCTGCGCGCGCTCAAGGTCGACCCGACCGTGACCTACCTGCAGGTCCGCTACGGCGCGCCCGACCACATGGAAAAGCTGCGCAAGGTGCGCGAAACCTTCGGCGACGAGGTGCTGCAGCACCTCGAGGTCATGAAGGAAGGCGGCCGCGTGATGTTCGCTTGCCTGCCCATCGTCCGCTACACCACGCCCGAGCGGCTGGACGAGATCATCGCGATCCACGAGGAGATCGGCGCGATGATCTTCAACCCGCACCGCTACACGCTGGAGGAAGGCGGCCGCCAGAGCGCGGACGAGCGCCAGCTCAACTTCAAGCGCGAGGCCGACCCGAAGGGCCTGCTGAACCCCGGCAAGATGATCGCCTGGGACGCGCCCGACTGGGACTATGCCCGGATGTACGACTATCCGCACATGACCCCGGCGGAGTGAGGCGATGCCGGGCCGGGTCCTCGTCCTCTTTGCCCATCCCTGCCCGGAAAGCTTTTCGGCGGCGTTGCATGCCTGCGTCGTCGAGACCCTGACCGAAGCGGGCTGGGAGGTGGACGACTGCGACCTGAACGCCGAGGGTTTCCAGCCCGTGCTGACCGAGGCCGAGCGACGCGGCTATCACGACGTCGGCGACAACATCGCGCCCGTCCGGACTTACGTCGAGCGCCTGCGCGCCGCCGATGCTCTGGTGATGGTGTTCCCGGTCTGGAACTTCGGCTATCCCGCCATCCTGAAGGGTTTTCTCGACCGGGTGTTCCTGCCCGGCGTCAGCTTCCGGCTGGAGGACGGCAAGGTGAAACCGAACCTGACCCACATCCGGCGCCTTGCCGCGGTCACCACCTACGGCGGCACGCGGATGCGCGCGCTGCTGGCGGGGGATCCGCCGCGCCACTGCGTCAAGCGCGCGGTCTGGCATGTCTGCCGCCCGTTCAAGATGCGCTACCTCGCGCTCTACGACATGAACCGCGCGACCGACGCGCAGCGCGCCACCTTCTTGAAGAAGGTCCGCACCGAAATGGCGGCGTTCTGACCCGATGCGCGCGCTCGTCGTCTACTGCCACCCGCGCCCCGACAGCTTCACCGCCGCCGTCCGCGACGTGGTGCTCGCCCGGCTGGCGCAGGCCGGGGCCGAGGTGCGGCTCTGCGATCTCTACGCGCGCGGCTTCGACCCGGTGATGAGCGGGCCCGAGCACGCGGGCTACCTCGACGCGCCCGCCAACACCGCCGGTCTGGAACAGGATGTCGCCGACCTGCGATGGGCCGACACGCTGATCTTCGTCTACCCGACCTGGTGGTACGGCCTGCCCGCGATGCTGAAGGGCTGGCTCGACCGGGCGCTGCTGCCTGAGGTCGCCTTCCTGATGCCCGACGCGGTGAACGCCACGATCCGGCCCGGCCTGACCCATATCGAACGCCTCGGCGTCTTCACCACCTGCGGCGCGTCGCGCTGGCTGACCTTCCTCGTCGGCGCGCCCGGCAAGCGCACGCTCTTGCGCGGGGTCCGCTTCCTCTGCGCCAAGCACTGCCGCACCGCCTTTGCCGCGCATTACCTGATGGACAGTTCCACCGACGCCAGTCGGGCCGCCCACCTCGCCCGCGTCGGACGGGCGATGGACAAGCTGACCGGCAACGCCCCCCGAACCCCGAAGGAGGCCCCCGCATGAGCCTGCCCCTGCTCGACTGGTCCCGCTTCACAGGCGGAGACAAGGCCGGCTTCGTCGCCGACCTCGGCCGCGCCGCCCGCGATCCCGGTTTCTTCCTGCTGACGAACCACGGCATCGACGCCACCCTCATCGCGCAGGTCTTCGACGAGGCCGGGGCCTTCTTCGCCCTGCCCGCGGAGGTCAAGGAGGGCTGGTCGATCTCGACCAACCCGCACAACCGGGGGTGGGCCTGGCTCGGCTCCGAGCGGCTGGACGACACCACCGGACAGATCGACCAGAAGGAGGCGTTCAACATCGGCTTCGACCTCGCCCCCGACGACCCGCGCGTCCTGAACGGCGAGCCGTTCCGGGGCGTGAACCTCTGGCCGACCCTGCCCGGCTTCAAGCCGGTGATGCTGGCCTATTTCGACGCCGTGCACCAACTGGGGGTGGCGATGATGCGGGCGGGCGCGCTCGACCTCGGCCTGCCCGAGGACCGCTTCGACGCCGATCTCGACGAACCGCTCGCCACGCTGCGCCTGCTCTCCTACCCGGCCGAGACGGGGGAGGAGGGCGCCATCGGCGCCGGGGCCCATACCGATTACGGCGCGTTGACCTTCCTGCTGACCGACGGGACGCCGGGGCTTCAGGTGCGCCCGCGCGGCCGCGACTGGATCGATGCGCCCGAGGTGCCCGGGGCCTTCATCGTCAACATCGGCGACTGCCTGATGCGCTGGACCAACGACGTCTACGTCTCGACCCCGCACCGGGTGCTGCTGCCGCCGCGCCCGCGCCGCTCGGTCGCGTTCTTCCTCGACCCGAATCCCGAGGCGGTGATCGCCGCCCTGCCCGGGACCGGCCCCGCGAAATACGCCGAGGTCAGCTGGGCCGAGTACCTGCGCTCGCGGCTGGAGGCGACCTATGGCTAGAGCTCTCGACTGGGCAGATTACCGCGCCCCCGACCTGGCGGTGGACCCCGCCCGCACCATCGCGATCCTGCCCACGGCCGCGATCGAGCAGCACGGCCCCCACCTGCCCGTGGGCGTGGACACGATGATCATGGAGGGGATGCTGGCCCGCCTGCGCGCGACCTGCCCCGAAGACCTCGACCTGCGCATCCTGCCGGTCCAGGCGGTCGGCAAGTCGAACGAGCATATCCATGCGCCGGGCACCCTGACCCTCGACGCCCCCACCGCGCTGGCCGCATGGCAGCAGATCGGCCTCAGCGTCGCGCGCGCGGGCGTCCGCAAGATCGTCATCGTGAATAGCCACGGCGGCAACCTAGACCTGATCTCGATCCTCGCCCGCGAGTTGCGCGTCCGGGCCGGGATGCTGGCGGTGAAATGCCAGTGGGGGAACTTCGGCAAGCCCGAGGGAATGTATTCCGCGCAGGAGGCCACCTACGGCATCCACGGCGGGGATCTGGAAACCTCGCTGATGCTGCACTTCCGGCCCGAACTGGTGGACATGACGGCCGCCCGCGATTTCCGCTCGACCGCCGAGACCGCGCCGATCCCGCCCACCGGCCCGATCTCGCTGGGCTGGGTCTCGTCCGACCTGAACCCCGCGGGCGTGGTGGGCGAGGCGCACCTCGCCACCGCCGCGAAGGGTGCGGCCACCTGCGCGCACCAGGTCGCGGGCTTCCTCGCGATGCTGCGGCAGCTCGAGACGCTGCCCCTCGACGGGATCAAGCCGACCCAGCCGGTGCTCTGATCCCGGAACGGGAAAGGCGCGCGGGGTCTCCCCCGCGCGCCCTCCTGTCCTGCAAAGCACGTCAGCCGATCAGAGCGTTGTCCGCGCGCTTGACCGCGATCACCGCCGAGCGCGGCAGGCTGTCCTCGCCATCCGGGAAGGGCTTGCCCGGGTGCTGGATGCCGACGAACATCGTGCGGCGGTCCGAGGACCAGGTCAGGC
>JAUIAU010000205.1 GCA_030425185.1 Alphaproteobacteria bacterium | reverse complement strand
CGCGAGGGCGCCGCGAACACCGATCTCGTCATCGTCGAGGGCTACGGCGACTGAGCGTTACACGCCCGTCACAGAGCCGTGGTGAAAGCGCGGAACCCTGACCGGAGTTTGCCATGTCCCCGACCGATCGCACCGCCGCCCCCGCCGTCGACTGGCTGGAAGCGGAACTTGCCGACGTGATGGACGAGGAGTACGAGCTCGAGCTCGAGGATGCCGCGCTCTCGGAGGAGATCGCCCGGCTCTACAAGGAAGCGCATCCCCAGACCCTCGACCGCCGGACCTACCTGCGCGAGCTGCTGCGCCTGCAGGCCGAACTGATCAAGCTGCAGGACTGGGTCCAGCACAGCGGCGAGAAGGTCGTGGTGATCTTCGAGGGCCGCGATTCCGCCGGCAAGGGCGGTGTCATCAAGCGCATCACCCAGCGCCTGAACCCGCGCGTGGTGCGGGTGGTGGCGCTGCCCGCGCCCTCGGACCGGGAAAAGAGCCAGTGGTACTTCCAGCGCTACGTCCCGCACCTGCCCGCGGGCGGCGAGATCGTGCTCTTCGACCGGTCCTGGTACAACCGGTCGGGCGTCGAACGGGTGATGGGCTTCGCCGACGAGGCGCAGGTCGAGCAGTTCTTCCAGGACGTCCCGGAATTCGAGCGGATGCTGGTCCGCTCGGGCATCCGGCTGGTGAAATACTGGTTCTCGATCACCGACGAGGAACAGCAGATGCGGTTCCTCATGCGCATCCACGACCCGCTGAAACAGTGGAAACTGTCACCGATGGACCTGCAAAGCCGGGTCCGCTGGGAGGACTACACCAAGGCGAAGGAAGAGACCTTCGCCCGCACCAACATCCCCGAAGCGCCGTGGTACATCGTCGAAGGCAACGACAAGCGCCGCGCCCGGCTCAACTGCATCGACCACCTGCTGGGCCTGATGCCCTATGCCGCCGTCCCGCACGAGGACATCGCGCTGCCCGACCGGGTGTTCAACCCGAACTACGAACGCGCGGTCCTGCCGCCCGAGTTGTACGT
>JAUIAU010000023.1 GCA_030425185.1 Alphaproteobacteria bacterium | reverse complement strand
GCGAGCAGCTCCTCGGCCGGGCTGATCCCGTTGGTTGTGGAGAAGGGACTGGCGTCCCAGCCCACGCTGTCGCGCTTCACCGCGATCATGGCGGAGCCTCGCAACCTGGCCGTATTGCGCGAGGGTGGGCCGCGCACCAATGCCGCGCGTGCGCATGCGTCTGCCACGGCGCGTGAAAGACGGGGCGCCCGCGCTGATGACACTGCAGCGGCAGTTGTGATGTACCGCGCCAGCGTCGCACCGAGGTTGTCCTTGAAACGGATTGGGTCGAGTTCGGTCATCCCGCCTTATTCGTCCAAAACGGCGGGAAAGGTTGCGTGCGCCTGAAAGCGCTTTAGATTCAAGCTGCTACACTGAAATCCGCAGTAGCTACGGACGCACGCATGGGTGAAAATCTACAGCCGGTCATACCGGGGTTCAACAAGTCCCTGCGGGTCGAGAGCCGATCGGATCGGCTGCCGCCGAGTTGGCAATGGCGACGGCGACACTGTCGCCCCGCGAATTGCGCAGCGGTCGCCAACCATCGCGTCCTTCGGGTCGGATCAAGAGCCGGGCCAGACTGGGACCGTCATCAAGCCAATCGGTATCGAGGGTCCTGCCTTAACGGTCTCGCCGTAGGCATCGCGTAGCAGCCTTGTCACTTCCGGCTGATCCCGGATGATTTCTTGGCGATCGTCGATCGCGCGGACGGCCAATAGTCGGGGGGGCAAATAAGACGACTCGACCAGCGATGGTGAACGCCCACCAAGGGCAATGATGGTCATTGGTGACTTGCCGACCAGAAGACAAAGCTCGGCGCCCCAAAGACTTTGAGGCTTGATGCGCTCCATAGTTTGCAGGAGATCGCTTGGCAGCTCGCGCCGCATGTCTTCGACTAGATCATAGAGGTTGTTGCGGCGAAGTGGCCGCGGTTTCTTGTGCTGTTCCAGGATCATGTCGGTCATCCCCGGACCGACCTGCTCACCATCAATGGAGAGTTCACGGCCTCGCTCGTCATCGTCCGATGCAGCGAGACCAGTGCAGGCTCGCTCAGATGGAACATCCGCTTCGACACGAGCCTGAAGCCCGACATCACGATTGCCGTCCGCATGGATCGGCCCAACAGGCAACCGCTCGACTACTACCTGCTCCCAAGTCTCGACATGACCCTCCCGCGCATCCGCCTGGCGCAAAGCAACGGGCTCTCGCTCGACGCCTACCGCTTCGACACGCTGGACTGCTTGTTCGACATGGCGGTCCACGTTCCCGTTCCGGAGGTGGCGTGATGGCGCGCTTGACGCCCTTCACGATCGTCGAGACGGGGCTGCCGTAGTTCTCGAACTGTTCGGCGCAGTAGATGACCGAGATGCCGGCGCGCTTGCAGATGTACTCGTAATACGCGCTCTCGTCCGCATCCTGAAAACGAGTAGGCGGGGTTTCGCGCCAGGCATGCGGCACTCCTGAGTAGAGCAACGTTCAGTTCGAGATCGCTCTGCTCGATCAAAAACGTGAAAAGTCAGAAAGTTAGGAAATAGCCCGGGGTTCCCCGGGTGTTCTCGCGTGCCGCCCTTTTAGTAGAGACTGGTTCGCATTGGTCTCCCAGCACCGCCACAAAATCAGACTAGTGTGATGTATTTGTTGGAAAAATAAGAAAGCTCCAACGGCCATTCCCACACTTGTTCCCACGCGCAGCGGTTCTTTGCACTGCTAGCGGGCATCAGGTCAAAGGCGCGTCGCGCCTGTTTGAAGCTGGGGGCCGGACGGGCTGGCGCGGCGCGGGCTTCGGCTTCGTCGCGGCGGGACAGGTTAAAGTAATCGGCATCCGGCGTTCTGATCCGGCTGCGGAAGCCGTCTTGCTGGGAAAGCCAGATCGTGAACTCGCGCATGGTTGCCATGATCGCGCGGGTAGTTGATTTGCTGAGGGGCTTCGGGCCTCCTCCAGCTTGAGATCGCCGAAGCGGCCCAGCATCACGTCCTTCTGTCTCCCGTTGAGCCGGTAGACGAGGCGGAAGGTCTTGCGGCCCGAGGGAAGGACTTCGACGTAGAGTCCGCCGCCGTCTGTCAGCTTCATTTTCTTTTCGCGGGTGCGCGCAGCCCGAATCCGAGTGCTAGATATCGCCATCAGATGAAATCTCCCTTTTTAGGAGCGGCATGCGCGATTCGAACGAATCCCTGCAAGAGGCCGCTAGAAGTGTGGGGAGAAATGCGTCGTGTGAGGAGAACGATCCCCTCGAGACAACGCCTTGAAAGATGAAGATCCTTTCAGAGAAGGCCCCCGAAGGGGGGAGACTTCACCTGAAAAGAAAAATTGGAGCGGGCGATGAGATTCGAACTCACGACCCCAACCTTGGCAAGGTTGTGCTCTACCCCTGAGCTACGCCCGCCCGTGCAGCTGGTCCAATTGGAGCGGGCGATGAGATTCGAACTCACGACCCCAACCTTGGCAAGGTTGTGCTCTACCCCTGAGCTACGCCCGCGCGCCAATCGGTGACGCGTGAGATATGAGAACGGCGGCAGCGCTGCAAGGAGAAATTCGGGCCTTCGGCGAAAAATGCGCAGTCCGTCGCAGGGGGCTGCGGCGCGCCTCAGCGGGCCTGCAGAACCACGTCGTCGACGGCCCACCACTCGTCGCCGTTCTTGCCGTGCGAGTTGTTGGAATAGACCCCCAGCGTCAGGCTGTCCGGCGGCTCGCGCACGGAGATGCTGACCAGCGCCTTGCTGTCGCCGCGGTTCAGGTAGCGGCCCGCGCTGCCCATGTCGACCTGCTCGACGACGACATCGGCCTCGACGCTGGTGCCGTCCACCTGCGGGATCTCGATCGTCATCCGGCCATGGTAGCCGGTCGCGATGACCACCGGCACGCCGTCGACCGAGATGATCGCATCCTCGTTGTCGAGCGTGTCGCCGCCATAGAGCGAGAAGGCCATCGTCGCCTCCGTGCTGCCCGGCGGGACGTCGAAGACCAGCCGACCGGTCTGCTGCTGGTCGATGTAGAGCGCCTCGCCGATCACCCCGCCGAGATCGCGCACCGAGGCCCCGGTCCAGCCGCCGAGCGCCCCGCCGGTGAAGTCGATGGTGGCCAGCGTCTCGAGGAAGCTCGACCGGATCAGCGTGCCGGACACGCCCTCGCTGACGGTGCCGCTGGCGGTGGACAGGCCGCCGGACAGCACGCCCAGCGTGGCGACGCCCAGCCCCACGGTCGCGGCGGTCAGCACCACGAAGTCGGCGGTCACGGCGCCGGTCTCGTCAGTCAGGAAACGGCTCAGCATGGCGGGCCTCCTCTCTGCGGGCCGGGGGACGTGATACCCTCGAACTGGTGCGGAATTGAGGACAAAGCATGCCGCGGTCGAGGCAGGGTCTACTCCGCGGTAACGGTCACGTTGTCGATGCCGAAATACTCGTCGCTGACGGGCTGGTTGGTGCCCGACCGCGCGGCGAGGATCAGGTTCGACGGCGGATCGTCCAGCGCAATCGACACCCGCGTGACGGCATCCGTCCAGCCCCCGCCGCCGAGGTTGCGGTTCTCCGAGATCATTTCCGTCGTCACGGTGACGCCCGGCACGTCCGGCATGTTGAAGATCATCTCGCCCGTCACCCGGCGGACGTTGTAGGTGCCGAGCAGAACCGGCGTGCCGTCCGCCGAGATCGTCACCAGTTCGCCATCGCCGCTGTCGCCGCCGATCAGGTCGAAGCTGATCCGCCCGGTCGAAGTGCCGTCGGGAAAGGTGATCGGCAGTTCCGCCGTTTCGTTCTGGCCGAGCGCCAGCAGTTCCCCGAGCGTGCCGCCCATGTCGAGAAGACGCCCCCCGACCCAGTCGCCCCGGTCGCCGCCGGTGAACGTGGTGTCGACCAGCGTCATCAGCGAGAAGGCCCCGCCGAAGCGCGAGGAGATCGACTGCCCCGACAACTGGGCCGACACGTCGCCCGACAGGTCGCCGATCCCGCCCGACACGACCCCGTAGGTCGCCAGTCCCAGCCCCGCGACGGCAGCCGTCATCACGGTCCAGTCCACCGTGACCGCACCGCCCTCGTCGTTCAGAAATCGCTTCAACATCATGGGCCTCGTCTTTCGGACGGTCACCGGGCCATGTCGCGGGTCCGGGCGACTTCGTTGCGGTTTGCGTCGGGCAGGACTGCGCCGGACGCGGTGGGGCAGGGCGGCTCAGATCGCCTGGAAGGTGAAGTTGTCTATGGCGATGCTCTCGTCGGTGACGCCCTGGTTGCCCTTCATCCCGAACCCGATGCGCACGTTCTCGGTCGGCTCGTCGAACTCGACCCGGACGGCGTTGATCCCGTCGTGCCACGTGGTCTGGTTCGGGCTCATGCCGCCGATGTTCTCGCCCGCGCGGGTTTCGGTCGAGACGACGCGGACCCCGGGCACCTCCGAGTGGGTCCAGGTCAGGGTGCCGCCCTGCGAGCGGGCCCGGGCGATCTCCTGCCCGTTCAGGTAGAGGACCGGGCCCTCTTCCGCGCCCCAGCCATGGTCCACGAGACCGCCGTCGATGCTGTCGATGGACAGCAGGTCGAAGCCGAACTCGACCTCCATCGCGCCGCCGGGGATCTCGAAGTCCTGCCAGAACTTCTCGCTGCCCGCGGCGTTGCCCGCGATCGGTCCCAGCACGTCGCCGAAGCCCTCGACGAAGCGCGTCCCGGTCCCGATCCAGTTGCCCGGCCCGTTCGAGAAGGTCTCGGGCGTCAGGAAGGCGGTCCGGATGAACGGACGGCCGAGGTTGCGCGCGGTGTCGCCGGACAGGTCCGCCACCCCGCCCGAGACCACGCCATAGGCCGCGATCCCGAGGCCGACGGTTGCGGCCGTCAGCACGGTCCAATCCACGGTCACGGCGCCGGTCTCGTCTTTCAGGAAGTCGGTCAGGTGCATGGCCTTGTCTCCCGGGATCAGGGGGCCGTGTCGGTCGAGATCACCGACAGGTTGTCGATGCCGAGCGACTCGTCGGTGTAGGAGGAACTCAGGTTGGTGCCGAACCCGAGCTTCATCTCGCTGGCGCCGTTGGTGCGCACGACCATCGAGACCGGCTGGCGGTAGTCCGACCACGCCGCACCGCCCGAGCCGGTGAAATACCCGCCGCGCAGCTGCTCGGCCTCGCCGAAATCGACGCTGACGATCCCGAGGTCCTGCATCGCGGGCGGCACGTCGCCGGTGCGCAGTTGCGGGTGGTTCATGTGGGTGAAGGTGCCGAGCGCGACCGCCTGCCCGTTGAGGAAGACATAGCCGGTCTCGTTGTCCCAGCTGTCCACGAAGGCGAGGTCGAACGAGATGACCGCGTAATCGGAATTCGGGTCGAGCGCCAGCGTCGCCTCGGTGCCGATCCCGCCCCGGTTGTTGGTCCCGTCGAGCAGGAGCATCTCGCCGAAGCCGGGCACGTTGCGGACGGTCCCCCCGGTGAAGGGGCCAAGGCCGCCGGCGAAATCCAGCGCCAGCATCTCGCGGCCCCCGCCGAGGTAGCCCCGCAGCGTGGCGTCGATATCGCCGGTCAGGTCCCCGAGGCCCCCGGAGACGACGCCATAGGCGGCGATCCCGAGACCCACGGTCGCGGCGGTCAGTACCGTGAAGTCCACGGTCACGGCGCCCCGCTCGTCGGCGAGGTAGGTTGAGGCAAGCATGGCAGCGCTCTTATCTGGTCCCGGGTCCAGAGCTATCGCTGCTTTTAGACGATTTCGCGGCGCTGACGCGGCGGGCCGGGGACCCGCCGCCGCGCGCGGTCACTCGAACTCGACCAGCAGGTCCTTGGCGTCGATCTGGCTGGCGGGCGTGACATGGACCGCGGCCACGGTGGCATCGCGGTCGGCATGGATGCCGGTCTCCATCTTCATCGCCTCGATGGTCAGCAGCAAGTCGCCCTGCTTGACCTTCGTTCCCGCCTTGACGGCGACCGAGGCCACGACACCCGGCATCGGCGCGCCGATGTGGTTCGGGTTGCCGGTCTCGGCCTTCGGACGCTTGGCCGCGCTCGCGGCGGCCTTGCGGTCGGGCACGCGGATCGTGCGCGGCTGGCCGTTCAGTTCGAAGAAGACGCGCACCTCGCCGTCCTCCTGCGTCTCGCCGATGGCCTGCATGCGCACCACGAGCGTCTTGCCCGGGTCGATCTCGGCCTCGATCTCGTCGCCCGGCTCCATGCCGTAGAAGAAGGTATGCGTGGGCAGGGTCCGCACCGGGCCGTAGATGCGGTGGCGGCCCATGTAGTCGAGAAAGACCTTGGGATACATCATGTATCCGTTCAGGTCCTCGTCGTCGACGGTCTTGCCCTCCAGCATCTCCGACACCTCGGCCCGGGTCGTTTCCAGGTCGATCGGCGGCAGTCGCTTGCCGGGACGCTCGGACAGCGGTTTCTCGTCCTTCAGCACCTTCTTCAGGATGCCCGCGGGCCAGCCGCCGGGGGGCTGGCCGAGATTGCCCTTCAGCATGTCGACGACCGACTCCGGGAAGGCGACATCCGTCTTCGGGTCCTCGACCTGCGCCCGGGTCAGGTTCTGGCTGACCATCATCAGGGCCATGTCGCCGACGACCTTGGACGAGGGCGTGACCTTCACGATGTCCCCGAACATCTGGTTCACGTCGGCGTAGGCCTGCGCCACCTCGTGCCAGCGCTCCTCCAGCCCGAGGCTGCGGGCCTGCGCCTTGAGGTTGGTGAACTGGCCGCCCGGCATCTCGTGCAGGTAGACCTCCGAGGCCGGGGCCTGCAGGCCGCTCTCGAAGGCGAGGTAATGCGCCCGCGCGCCTTCCCAGTAGTTCGAGATCTCGCGGATCGCCCCGATGTCGAGGCCGGTGTCGCGCTCGGTGTGGCGCAGCGCCTCCACGACCGAGCCGAGCGTCGCCTGGCTGGTGTTGCCGGACAGCGCGTCCATCGCGCAGTCGACGGCATCGACGCCCGCCTCGGCGGCCGCGAGGATCGTCGCGCAGGCCACGCCCGCGGTGTCATGGGTGTGGAAGTGGATCGGCAGGTCCACCTCTTCCTTCAGCGCCTTGATTAGGATGCGCGCGGCGGCGGGTTTCAGCAGGCCCGCCATGTCCTTCAGGCCCAGAACATGGGCGCCCGCGGCTTCGAGCTCGCGCGCCATGGCGACGTAGTACTTCAGGTCGTACTTCGCCCGGTCGGGGTTCAGGATGTCCCCGGTGTAGCAGATCGTGCCCTCGCAGACCTTGCCGCTTTCCTGCACCGCGTCCATCGCGACGCGCATGTTCTCGACCCAGTTCAGGCTGTCGAACACCCGGAACACGTCCACGCCGGTCTCGGCGGCGGTCTTCACGAAGGACTGCACGACGTTGTCGGGATAGTTGGTATAGCCGACGCCGTTCGAGGCGCGCAGCAGCATCTGGGTCAGCAGGTTCGGCATCGCCGCGCGCAGGTCGCGCAGCCGCTGCCACGGGCATTCCTGCAGGAACCGGTAGGCCACGTCGAAGGTGGCGCCGCCCCAGCACTCGACCGAGAAGAGCTGCGGCAGGTTCGCGGCATAGGCGGGCGCCACGCGGATCATGTCGATCGAGCGCATCCGGGTGGCCAGCAGCGACTGGTGGCCGTCGCGCATCGTGGTGTCGGTGATCAGCACCCGCTTCTCGGCCTTCATCCAGTCGGCCAGCGCCTTCGGGCCCTTCTCCTCGAGGATCTGCCGGGTGCCGGGGGCCGGGGTCGCGGCACGCAGGGCGGGGGGCTTCGGGTCCTTCAGGTCGGCGGGCGGGCGCGGGCGGCCAGCGGTCTCGGGATGCCCGTTCACGCTGATGTCCGCGATATAGGTCAGGATCTTCGTCGCCCGGTCGCGGCGCTTGCGGAAGTGGAACAGGTCCGGCGTCGTGTCGATGAACTTGGTGGTGTACTGGTTCGACAGGAAGGTCGGGTGCCGCAGCAGGTTGATGACGAAGTCGATGTTGGTCGACACGCCCCGGATCCGGAATTCGCGCAGCGCCCGGTCCATCCGCGCGATGGCGGCGTCCGGGGTGGGCGCCCAGGCGGTCACCTTCTCCAGCAGCGAGTCGTAGTAGCGCGTGATGACCGCACCCGAGTAGGCCGTGCCGCCGTCGAGGCGGATGCCCATGCCCGTGGCCCCGCGATAGGCGGTGATCCGGCCGTAGTCGGGGATGAAGTTGTTCAGCGGGTCCTCGGTGGTCACCCGGCACTGGATCGCGTGGCCGTGCAGGGTCACGTCATACTGGCTGGCGACGCCGGTCGCCTCGGTCAGCGACTTGCCCTCGGCGATCTTGATCTGCGCCTGCACGATGTCGATGCCGGTGACCTCCTCGGTCACGGTGTGCTCGACCTGCACGCGGGGGTTCACCTCGATGAAGTAGAACTCGCCCGAGTCCATATCCATCAGGAACTCGACGGTGCCCGCGCATTCGTAGTTCACATGGGCACAGATCTTGCGGCCCAGCTCGCAGAGTTGCTCGCGCTGGGCCGACGAGAGATAGGGCGCGGGCGCCCGCTCGACGACCTTCTGGTTGCGGCGCTGCACCGAGCAGTCGCGCTCCCACAGGTGATAGATCCGGCCGTGCTGGTCGCCGAGGATCTGCACCTCGACGTGGCGCGCGCGCTGGATCATCTTTTCAAGGTAGCCCTCGCCGTTGCCGAAGGCGGCTTCGGCCTCGCGGCGGCCCTCGCGGATCTTTGTATCCAGCTCGTCCTCGGACAGGATCGGGCGCATCCCGCGCCCGCCGCCGCCCCACGAGGCCTTCAGCATCAGCGGGTAGCCGATCGCGGCAGCCTCGGCCCGGATCGCGTCCATGTCCTCGCCCAGCACCTCGGTCGCCGGGATCACCGGCACGCCCGCCTCGATCGCCACGCGCCGGGCGCTGGCCTTGTCCCCGAGCGCCCGCATGGTGGCGGCTTTCGGGCCGATGAAGGTGATGCCCGCCGCGTCGCAGGCATCGACGAAGGCGGGGTTCTCGGACAGGAGGCCGTAGCCCGGGTGGATCGCGTCAGCCCCGGACAGTTTGGCGACGCGGATGATCTCCTCGATCGACAGGTAGGCGGCCACCGGGCCGAGGCCCTCGCCGATCTTGTAGGCCTCGTCCGCCTTGAAGCGGTGCAGCGACAGCTTGTCTTCCTCGGCGTAGACCGCGACGGTTTTCTTCCCCAGCTCGTTCGCCGCGCGCATCACGCGGATCGCGATTTCGCCACGGTTGGCGATGAGGATCTTCTTGAATTCGGTCATGGTCCGGGGCCTCTCTCGTCTCGGTGGCCATGTCATAGCCGATTTCGCTGCGCCGCGTCACCGGCTTTGCAGGTGCGGCGTCAGCCCTGCGCCGCCCATGGCCGGAGGTCCGAGAGACCGTGCGCGCCCATCATGCCCATGTTGGTCACAAGATCGTCGGTCAGGATATCGACCAGATGCCGCACGCCGGTGACCCCGAGACCCGCCAGCGCGTAGTGCCAGGCGCGGCCCAGCATCACGAAGTCGGCGCCCTGGTGCAGGCCCTTCAGGATGTCGAGGCCGCCCTCGACGCCGCTGTCGAAGATCAGCGGGTAGGCGGGCCCGACCGCCTGCCGTATCAGCGCAAGCTGCGTGACAGAGGCCGGACCGGTCTCGAACTGCCGGCCCGAATGGTTCGACACCCACACCGCGTCGACGCCCTCGTCCTTCAGGCGCACCGCGTCCTCGGGGCGCTGGATGCCCTTGACGATCAGCGGGCCGTCCCACTCCTGCCGGGTGGCCTTCAGGTCGTCCCAGTCAGGATAGCCCCGGATCGCGTGACCCGCATGGGCGACGGACGAGGCGGCGGCATGGTTCTTCGCGTAGTCCTCCGCCAGCCGCAGGCGCGGCTTGCCGTGGCGCAGCGTCCCGAGGCTCCAGGCCGGATGGGTCAGCATCGCCCAGACCATCGCGGGCGTGATCCGCGGCGGGATCGTCAGGTTGGCGCGGCGCTGGCGCTCGCGGCGCGAGTCGGCGGGCACGTCCACCGTCATCACCAGCTTCACGAAGCCCGAGGCCCTGGCCCGCCGGATCATGTCCCGCCGCGTCTCGGGATCGGCGGGCGGGTAGAGCTGGAACCACCCCATCTCGCCCGCGACCGGTCCGACCTCCTCGGGCAGCCGGGTGGCGACGGTGGACAGCCCGTAGGGAATCCGGGCCCGGCGCGCCTCGGCGGCCAGCAGGCGCTCGGCATTCGGCCAGATCAGCCCCGACATCCCGATCGGCGCGATTCCGAAGGGCCGGGCATAGGTCGTCCCGAGGAAAGTGGTGCTCAGGTCGGGCTGGCAATGCCCGTGCAGCACCGACGGCACCAGCGGCACCGCGTCGAGGCCCGCCCGGTTGATCTTCAGCCCCAGTTCCCGGTCGCCGGTGCCGCTGTCGAGGTATTCCCAGACGAAATGCGGCAACCGCCGCTTGGCGGCGCGTTTCAGGTCGGACAGGGCGGGGTAGCGGGTATCGAGGCTCATGGGCCGGGATAGAAGGGAGGAGCGCGGGAAGGTGCAAGAGGGGATCGAAGGCGCGGCGCAACGCGGCGCGAACAGATGCGGAACACCCTCTTTCCCTTCCCGGCCGCCCGCGCTAGGGTCAGGGGCATGAGCGAGTTTGACGAGTTCGACGCCTTCGAGGCGGCCGCGCGGCCGTCTCTGTCGGCGCGCGCCCTCGCCGCGCGGCCGGTGCCCTATCTCGACGGGCTGAACCCCGCCCAGCGGCAGGCAGTCGAAACCCTCGACGGCCCGGTACTGATGCTGGCGGGGGCAGGGACCGGCAAGACCCGCGCGCTGACCACCCGGATCGCGCACCTGCTGACGCAGGGCCGCGCGCGGCCGAACGAGATCCTCGCCGTCACCTTCACCAACAAGGCCGCCCGCGAGATGAAGTCGCGGATCGGCGCGCTGCTCGGCGAGACGGTGGAGGGGATGCCCTGGCTCGGCACCTTCCACGCGATCTGCGTCAAGCTCCTGCGCCGCCACGCCGAACTGGTCGGGCTGAAGTCGAACTTCACGATCCTCGACACCGACGACCAGGTCCGGCTGATGAAGCAGCTGATCGTCGCCGCCGGGATCGACGAGAAGCGCTGGCCGGCCCGCGCGCTGGCGCACCTGATCGACGGCTGGAAGAACCGGGCGCTGACGCCCGAGAAGGTGCCGGTCGCCGATGCCTCGGACTTCAACAGCCGGGGCACCGAGCTCTACGCGCAGTACCAGACCCGCCTGACCGAGCTGAACGCCTGCGACTTCGGCGACCTGCTCCTGCACATGGTGACGATCTTCCAGCATCACCCGGACGTGCTGGCGCAATACCAGCGCTGGTTCCGCTACGTGCTGGTGGACGAGTACCAGGACACCAACGTCGCGCAGTATCTCTGGCTGCGCCTGCTGGCGGGCGGGCACCGCAACATCTGCTGCGTCGGCGATGACGACCAGTCGATCTACGGCTGGCGCGGCGCCGAGGTCGGCAACATCCTGCGCTTCGAGAAGGACTTCCCCGGCGCGCAGGTGATCCGGCTGGAACAGAACTACCGCTCGACCGGCCATATCCTCGGGGCGGCCTCGGGCGTGATCGCGGCCAACGCGGCCCGGCTCGGCAAGACGCTCTGGACCGAGGCGGCCGACGGCGAGAAGGTCCGCCTGATCGGCCACTGGGACGGCGACGAGGAGGCCCGCTGGATCGGCGAGGAGATCGAGGCGCTGGGGCAGGGCACGCGCGGCCTGAAGCCCTACGACCTCGACCGGATCGCCATCCTCGTGCGCGCCTCGCACCAGATGCGCGCCTTCGAGGACCGCTTCCTGACCATCGGCCTGCCCTACATGGTGATCGGCGGGCCGCGCTTCTACGAGCGGATGGAGATCCGCGACGCGATGGCCTATTTCCGCGTCGCGGTCTCACCCGACGACGACCTCGCCTTCGAGCGGATCGTGAACACCCCCAAGCGCGGCCTCGGCGACAAGGCCCAGCAGACGATCCAGCGGATCGCCCGGGCCAACGGCGTGTCGCTGCTGGAAGGCGCGCGGCTCTGCGTCACCGAAGGCGAGATCGGCGGCAAGGGCGGCGCGGCGCTGAAGGAGCTGGTCGCCGGGTTCGACCGCTGGTCCGCCCTGATCCGCGCGGGCACGAGCCACATCGAGACGGCCGAGACGATCCTCGACGAGTCGGGCTACACCGGCCACTGGCAGAACGACAAGACGCCCGAGGCGCCGGGGCGGCTGGAGAACCTCAAGGAACTGGTCAAGGCGCTGGAAGGGTTCGAGAACCTGCAGGGCTTTCTCGAGCACGTCAGCCTCGTGATGGACAACGAGTCCGACAGCGACGGCCCGAAGGTCACCCTGATGACCCTGCACGGCGCCAAGGGGCTGGAGTTCCCGGTGGTGTTCCTGCCGGGCTGGGAGGACGGCCTCTTCCCGTCGCAGCGCGCGATGGACGAGAGCGGCGTGCGCGGCCTCGAGGAAGAGCGCCGCCTCGCCTATGTCGGCATCACCCGCGCCGAGGAGGTCTGCACGATCTCCTTCGCGGGCAACCGGCGGATGTACGGCCAGTGGGTCTCGTCGCTGCCGTCGCGCTTCATCGACGAGCTGCCCGAGGACCATGTCGAGGTGCTGACTCCGCCGGGTCTCTACGGCGGCGGGTTCGGCGTGGCCGCCCCGGTGACCGAAAGCCGCCTGCACCAGCGCGCCGCCGAGAGCAACGTCTACAACTCGCCGGGCTGGCGGCGGATGCAGTCGAACGTGGCGACCCGCGGCATCAGCCAGCCGCGCGAGGCGAGCCGCATCGTGATCGACGCCGAGGCGGTGCCCGCCTTCGGCCCCGGCGACCGCGTCTTCCACCGCAAGTTCGGCTACGGCGCGGTGACGGCGGTCGAGGGCGACAAGCTCGAGATCGCCTTCGACAAGGCCGGCGTGAAGAAACTGGTCGCCAGCTTCGTCGTCCCCGCCGACCGCGCCGACGACGTGCCGTTCTGAGTAGGGCGCAGGGCGCGGGGTTTCGCCGTTCCAAGTGGGTTGGATCCGCACCCGGGGCGCCTCGGGTCTCAACCCAAGGGCAACGCGTCCGCCCGATAGGGTCTCGGAACCTCAATCCCTGAAAGCGGCCGGGCTCGGCCCTTGAACTCCTGCCTCCGGCGCAAGGCTTTGGCCCCGGCCGTCTGACGTCGCGCGTATCTCTGTCCTGAAAAAGAAAAAGCGGCGGTGCCAGGGAGGAGGAGGGCACCGCCGCAAATGACAGATGGCTCAGGGAGGAGGAGGAGCCATCTGAACTCTGTGACAGGCGGGGGTCAGGGAGGAGGAGGACCGGTCCGCCGTGTCAGTGACCCTGACTTAGATGCTGCAACGCGGCACGGCAAGATGCAAAGGCAGAAACTCTGCCATGCAACTCCTGCATGGCCCCCGTGCGGACCTTTCCCCCGGGAGCGAAAACGGCGGCACCCTTTGGGAGGGGCCGCCGTTTCGGTCGTCCGGACCGGGGAGGAGGATCGGTCCGCATCAAGCCGCAGCCGGGGCCAGGGAGGAGAGCCCTGCATGCTGCAACGTTACAATCGGGAGGTAGGGGCCAGGGCCCGGCCCTCAACGCGTCGCAAACGCAAGGCCGGCATGCAGAGGTTGCATGGCTCGGGAGGGCGCGATCAGGGCAGAAAAAAGCGGCGGTGCCAGGGAGGAGGAAGGCACCGCCGCATATGACAGATGGCCTAGGGAGGAGGAAAGACCATCTGAACCGAAACTGTCTGGCGAAGCCCGCGCCTGTGCGCTACCGCCTCGCCATGTCCTGAAAGTACACGAATGCTGCGGCGCAACAATAACGCAATCGACAATGCTGCCATGCAGCAATCGCATATCCGCGGCGCATGGTTTCCCGGCAGGCTGCCCGGAGGCCGGGCATGAGCCTCACCGCGCTGCGCGATCCGGGCTACAGGCCCTATTTTCTGGGCAACCTGCTCGCGCTTCAGGCCATCTGGATACAGCGGGTCGGCGTGTCCTGGCTGGCCTGGGACCTGACCGGATCGCCGGGCTTCACCGGGGTCGTGGCGGGCCTCGGGATGATTCCGTCCTTCGTCACCGGGCCGTTCTTCGGCGTGCTCGTGGACCGCACGGACATCAAGCGGGCGGCCTGGGCCACCACCGGCGGCATGATCGCCGGGCTGCTGGTGGTTGTCCTGTTGCTGGCGGCCGGGTGGCTTGGGCCGCTGGCGCTGGCGGCGGCGGCGCTCGGGATCGGGGTCGTCACCTCGGCGCATCACCCGGTGCGGATGTCGCTCGGCCCGCGCCTCGTGCCGGCGGCGGCGGTGTCGTCGGTCATCGCACTGGGGTCGGTCAACTTCAACGTCGCCCGGCTGATCGCGCCGGTGATCGCGGGCCTGCTGATCAGCACGCTGGGCGTGGCGGCGACGCTGGCCATCGCACTGGCCTTCCACCTGCCGATGCTCTTGATCCTGCCGCGTCTCGCCCCGCGCGACCTGCCGCCCCGCGAGCGCGCCGAGACCGTCTGGCAGGCCTTTCGCAAGGGCGTCAGCCATGCCGCCCGCGACCCGGTGGTCCGGGCCTGCATCCTGCTGATGGGCGTCTTCACTGTTGCCGGGCGCGGCCTGCTGGAAATCCTGCCGGTGCTGGCCGACGGCGTCTTCGCGCGCGGCGCGGCCGGGCTGGGGCTGCTGACGGGCGCGGCCGGGGCCGGGGCGCTCTGCGCGGCGGTCGGTCTTGCGCTGCTGCCCGCGCGCAGCTGGGGCGACGGGCGCGGGATCCCCGCGCCGGTGGTGGCCGGGCTGGCACTCGGGCAGCTTGGGGTGGCGGGGCTCGGCTGGATCGACAGCTGGCCGCTGGCGCTGGCCTGCGTCGGTGCGCTCGGCTTCGTCTCGACGCTGGGCGGGGTCAGCCTGCAGACCGTCGTGCAGGTCGGGCTGACCGACAACATGCGCGGGCGGATCATGTCGCTCTGGATCATGACCGGCTTCGGCATGGCGGCGGTCGGCGCGACGGCCATCGGCTGGGCGATCGAGGCGCTGGGCGCGCAGGCGGCGCTCACCGGCTTCGGGCTTGCGGGCTTCGCCGCCATCGCCGCGCTGTCTCTGCCGCACCTGCGCCGGGCCCGCTAGGTCGCGGCGGGGCTTGCCCTTCCGGGCCGCAGGGCACAGGTAAGCCCCGGAACCCGGTGCCCGGCACCCCATGACGGAGATCCTGCGATGACCCAGACCCGCGAGACCGTGCTGAAGGCGCTCGAGACGCTGGCCCTTCCCGGGGGCGGCACGCTGGTCAGCCGCGACCTCGTGCGGGCGCTGCAGGTCTCGGGCGACCGCGTGTCCTTCGTGATCGAAACCGCCGACGCGGGCGAGGCTGCCCGGATGGAGCCGATCCGCGCCGCCGCGGAGGCGCTGGTCGCCCGGCTGCCCGGCGTGGCGAAGGCCAGCGTCGTGCTGACCGCGCACGGCCCCGCCGCCAAGGCCGCGCCGCGCGCGCCCGCCGCGCCCGCAGGCGCACCGCCCAGCCTGAAGATCGGCGGCCATCCGACCCCGCAGCAGGGCAAGACGAAACCGTCAGGCGTGGACCGGATCATCGCCATCGGGTCGGGCAAGGGCGGGGTGGGCAAGTCCACCGTCAGTTCCAACCTCGCGGTGGCGCTGGCGCGGCAGGGCCGCCGGGTCGGCCTGCTCGACGCCGACATCTACGGGCCGAGCCAGCCGCGGATGATGGGCACCTCCAAGCGCCCCGCCTCGCCGGACGGCAAGACGATCATCCCGGTGACCGCCCACGGCGTCACGATGATGTCGATCGGCCTGATGCTGGAAGAGACGAAAGCCGTCGTCTGGCGCGGCCCGATGCTGATGGGCGCGCTGCAGCAGATGCTGGGGCAGGTGGAGTGGGGCAAGCTCGACGTGCTGCTCGTGGACCTGCCGCCCGGCACCGGCGACGTGCAGCTGACGCTCTGCCAGCGCACCGAGCTGACCGGGGCGATCGTGGTCTCGACGCCGCAGGACGTGGCGCTGCTCGACGCGCGCAAGGCGCTCGACATGTTCGACACGCTGAAGACGCCGGTGCTGGGCCTCGTCGAGAACATGTCCACCTACATCTGTCCCAACTGCGGTCACGAGGCACATCTCTTCGGGCACGGCGGGGTTGAGGCCGAGGCCCGCAAGATGAACGTGCCCTTCCTGGGCGCCCTGCCGCTCGATCTCGACGTGCGGCTGGGCGGCGACGCGGGGCGGCCCGTGGCGCTGGGTGACGGCCCGGCGGCAGAGGCCTATGCCACGATGGCGGCCCGGCTGATTGCCGGCGGCATGGGCTGAGCGGCGCCGCACCTCTCCCCGGACAGGCGAGTCAAGCCCCCGCGTCACCCCCGGCGCGGGGGTTTTTCGTTCTGGGACGGCTGCGTCCCCGGTCGGATTCCGGCAATACGAATCACTCCTAACCGTGAACATTTGAGAACATCTGGTTCGAATTATGTAATTCATACCAGATGCGGACGATTTCTTCCGAGGCCCCCCGATCTGGGGGCAGGGCGGCCTCGGCCACTACATCTAGCGGATTCCGATTCGGGGCACCGCATATCTGTGGATAACCGGGCGGCGTGGGGGCCGGGAGGCCCCCCTAGAACAAATGCAACATTCAGTATGGTTCCATGAAGTTCACAGAAATGGATTGATTTCCCGGCGTACGACGGTCATAAACAGTCTCACGAAGAGCAGCACAGCGGCGACCAAGACCGCAAATTCCGAGGCAGGACATACAGGCAGCCCTTCGTGCCGGACGCCCCGTGGCAGACATCCCCCAGGTGGCGGGAGTCCGGTAGAGCCCGAAACGGGACGAGGGCGGCGGATCAAGCTATGGCAGCAGCTTGGTCCGCCGTTTCCGTTTCAGGGCCCTGAACACCGAAGCGCATGGGGGACAGGCCGGAGCCTGAAACCGAGTGAGCGGGTCAACGGGATTCTACGGGTCCTACCGGAACAAGATCGACGCGAAGGGCCGCGTTTCGATCCCCGCCGACTTTCGCACCACGCTCCAGCGGCAAGATCCCGATTATTCCTCCGACACCGGCGCGCGCGTACTGATCACCTACGGTCTGAAGCCCGACATGCTGGTGGCCTATTCGATGCAGGAGCTCGCGGGCATCCGCGCCACCATCGACGCGATGGATTACGGCGAGGACCGCGACCTGATGGAGCAGATCTTCGGCTCCGAATCCTTCATGCTGACCGTCGACGACAGCGGGCGGACCGTGTTCCCGCAGGCGCTGCGCGATGCCGCCGGGCTGGAAGGCGAGGTCGCCTTCGCCGGCAAGGTCAGCAGCTTCGAGATCATGCGCACCGCGCTCGCCGACGAGATCGAGGCCGAGACCCGCGCCCGCAAGCGCGCGCTGGGTCCGGGTGGCGCGGCAGCCCTTCTGAACGCAGGCCGGAGGCGGACGTGATGCCGGCCCCGGCGTCCGATACTCCCCCCGCGCCGCATGTCCCCGTTCTGCTTGCGCCCATCCTCGCGGCGGCCGCCCCGGTGCGGGGCGTCTGGCTTGACGGCACCTTCGGCGCGGGCGGCTACACGCGGGGCCTGCTTGACGCAGGGGCCGAGCGGGTGATCGGCGTCGACCGCGACCCGACCGTGTTCGAGATGGCGAAGACTTGGGCGGGCCGCTACGGCGACCGGCTGGAGCTGGTCGAAGGCACCTTCTCCGAGCTCGATGCCCATGCGGGCGGGCCGCTCGACGGGGTGGTGCTCGACCTCGGCGTCTCGTCGATGCAACTCGACCAGCCGGAGCGCGGCTTTTCCTTCCTGCGGGACGGCCCGCTCGACATGCGGATGAGCCGTCATGGCCCCTCCGCCGCCGATCTCGTCAACACCGCCGACGAGGCCGACCTCGCAGACATCCTCCACTACTACGGCGAGGAACGCGCCGCGCGGCGGATCGCGAAGGCCCTCGTGCGCGCCCGCGCCGAAGCCCCGATCACCACCACCGCCCGGCTGGCCGCGCTGGTCGCCGCCTGCCTGCCGCGTCCGAAACCGGGCCAGAGCCACCCCGCGACCCGCAGTTTCCAGGCGCTGCGCATCGCGGTGAACGACGAGTTCGGCCAGCTGGTCGCGGGGCTCGAGGCCGCCGAACGGGCGCTGAAACCCGGCGGGATGCTCGCGGTGGTCAGCTTCCACTCGCTCGAGGACCGCGTGGTGAAGCGCTATTTCCACGAGGCCGCCAGCACCGGCGGTGGTGGCTCGCGCCACGCCCCGCAGGCCGCCGCGCGCGCCCCGCGCTTCACGCTCGACAAGGCGGTGCCGCCCTCCGAGGCGGAAATCGCCGAGAACCCGCGGGCCCGCTCGGCCCGGCTGAGGATCGGCTGGCGCACCGAGGCACCCGCCATCCCGGCCGACCGCGGCGCGCTGGGCCTGCCGAAACCCGCAATGGCGGAAGGAGGGTAGCAGATGCGGCTGATCTTCTATCCGGGGGCCGTGGCGCTGGTCGTGGGACTGGCCTACTGGGCCTATGACGAGAGCCTCCAGACCCGCGACGCCCGCGCCGAGGTGCGCCAGCTGAACCGGGACATCCGGGGGCTGAAGTCCTCGCTCGTGCTGCAACGCGCGGAGTGGGCCTACCTCAACCGTCCCGAACGCCTGCGCGACCTCGCCGACCTGAACTTCGGCGTCCTTGGCCTGATGCCGATGACCGGCGACGATCTGGGGCGCGTCGCCGAAGTGCCGTTCCCCGCGCCGCCCGACCTCGACGGCTCGGAGGGCGAGGCCGAAGGGCCCGGTCTGCCGGTCGCCCGCGCGGATCCCCTGCGTCTCGACGGCGTGCGTGACACCGCTGCGCCGCAGGACCCGATCTCGGACGAGGACTGGTGATGACGGCGATCCATCCCCACGGTCCGACCCGCGTTCCGCTCCGGCCGCTCGCCCGCATCCTGCATGCCCGCGCGACGGGCGAGAACCCCGACCGGATCGAGGCCGACAACATCGCGCAGCGCCGCGAGCAGATGCGCGACACCCTGCGCCGCAAGTCGGCCCGCCGCCTGACGCTGGTCGCGGCTCTGTCGGTCGCGGGCTTCCTGCTGATCGGCCAGCGCATGTGGGCCATCGCCAACGAACCGCTGGCCGAACCGACCGGCCCGGCGACGGTCGTCGCGGCGAGCGGCCGGGCCGATATCCTCGACCGCAACGGGACCGTGCTGGCGATGAACATGCCGACGCAGTCGCTGTTCGCGGACCCGCTGGCGATGACCGACCCGGAGGGCGCGGCCGACGATCTCGTGCGCATCTTCCCCGACCTCGATCGGGACGCGCTGCTGCGCCTCTTCGCCTCTGACAGCCATTTCGAATGGGTGCGGCCGCACCTGTCGGCCGAGCAGCGGCAGGCCGTGCACGACACCGGCCAGACCGGCCTCGGTTTCGGCACGCGCGAGATGCGCTTCTACCCGAATGGTCCGGTCGCGGCGCATCTGCTGGGCGGCACGCGCGTCGACCTCAAGAGCGCCGATGCCGCCGAGATCTTCGGCACCGCCGGGGTCGAGCTGGAATTCCACAACTGGCTCAGCGATCCGGCCAACGCCGGTCGCCCGCTCGTCACCACGCTGGACCTGCGCCTGCAGGCGATCGTCGAGGAGGTGCTGGAGGGCGGCGTGGCCCTGACCGGCTCGATCGGCGCGGCGGCCGTCCTGATGCACGCCCCCACCGGCGAGGTTCTGGCCCTCGCCAGCCTGCCCGACTACGACCCGAACGACCGGCCCGTGCCGGTCCGCGACCCGAAGCTGGCGGGGACCGATCCGACCTTCAACCGGGCGGTGCAGGGGGTCTATGAGCTTGGCTCGACCTTCAAGATCTTCACCGTCGCGCAGGCGCTCGACCTGAACCTCGTCGAGCCCGACACGATGATCAACACGCGCGGCCCGATGACCGTCGCGGGCGCGCGGATCAGCGACTTCCACGACTACGGACCCGCGCTGACCGTGTCGAACGTGATCGTGAAATCCTCGAACGTCGGGACCGCCCGCATCGCCGGGCTGATCGGGCCCGAGCGGCAGAAGGCGTTCCTCGAGTCGCTGGGCCTGCTGTCGCAAAGCCCGCTGGAAATGCCCGAGGCGCGTACCGCCCGGCCCTCCGCCCCGTCCTGGGGACCGGTCGAATCCGCGACGATCTCCTACGGGCACGGCATCTCGACCACGCCGCTGCACCTCGCGGCGGCCTATGCCGCCATCGCCAACGGCGGACACCGGGTCACGCCCACGCTGATCGCGGGCCAGCGCCACGAGCCGGGACCGCAGGTCCTGCGCCCCGAGGTCGCCGCCGCGGCCACCGAGATGCTGCGCCAGGTCGTTGACCACGGCACCGCGCGCAACGCGGGCGTGCCGGGCTACAACATCGGCGGCAAGACCGGCACCGCCGAGAAACCCGGCGTCGGCGGCTACGACGAGGATGCCAACATCGCCACCTTCGCCTCGATCTTCCCGACCGAGGCGCCGGAATACGTGCTTGTCGTGTCGATGGACGAGGGATCGCTCTTCGTGAACGGCGCGACCGAGCGCACGGCGGGCTGGGTCGCGGCCCCGGTGGCGGGCGAGATCCTGCGCCGGATCGCCCCGCTCCTGGGCCTCAGACCTTCCATTGCAGGGGCCGATGCATCCGGGGTAGACCGTCCCTGACCTGCCGCTCGGGGGACGCATGACCGACACGCAACGCCGCACCGCCAGCCTCGCCGACCTCGGCCTGACCGCCAAGGGCGGCCGCAAGCCCGAGATCACCGGGCTGGCGCTCGACAGCCGGGCGGTCCGGCCCGGACACCTGTTCGCCGCGCTGCCCGGCGCCCGGGTGCATGGCGGCGAGTTCATCTCCTACGCGATCCGCATGGGGGCTGCGGCGGTGCTGACCGATGCCGAGGGCGCGCGCCGCGCCGCCGACGCGCTCAGGGACTGGGACGGTGCGGTGGTGGTGGCCGACGATGCCCGCGCCGCGCTGGCCGGGGCCGCCGCCCTCTGGTACGGCGCGCAGCCCGAAACGATGGTCGCGGTGACCGGCACCAACGGCAAGACCAGCGTCGCCAGCTTCACGCGGCAACTGTTCCAGGGCCTCGGCCTGCGCGCCGCCAACATCGGCACCACCGGCATCGAGGGCGACTACCAGGGCGCGACCGGCCATACCACGCCCGACACCCTGACCCTGCACCGCCTGCTCGCCGACATGGCGGGGCAGGGGGTGACCCACGCGGCGATGGAGGCCTCGTCGCACGGCCTCGACCAGCGCCGCCTCGACGGGGTGCGGCTGGCGGCGGCGGGATTCACCAATTTCAGCCAGGATCACCTCGACTACCACGGCACGATGGACGCCTATTTCGAGGCGAAGATGGGCCTCTTTACCCGGCTTCTGCCGCCCGACGGCTGGGCGGTCGTGAACCTCGACGATCCGAAAGGCCCGATGGTGGCCGAGATCGCCTATGACGCGGGCGTGTCGGTGCTGGGCACAGGGCGGCGGTCCGAGGCCGACCTGCGCCTGCTGGGCCAGCGCTTTGACGCCACCGGGCAGGAGATGCGCTTCGACTTCGCGGGCCAGGCGTTCCAGACCCGCCTCGAGCTGATCGGCGGCTTCCAGGCCGACAACGTACTGGTCGCGCTGGGGCTTCTGCTGGCGCTCGGCATCGACATCGAGGAACTCGTGCCGCTCCTGCCCAAGCTGACCACGGTGCGCGGCCGGATGGAGCGTGCGGGCGCGCGGGCGAACGGCGCCAGCGTCTTCGTCGATTATGCCCACACGCCCGACGCGCTGGTCACCGCCTGCCGCGCCATCCGCCCGCATGTGCTGGGCCGCCTCGTGCTGGTGTTCGGCGCGGGCGGCGACCGCGACCGCGGCAAGCGCCCGCTGATGGGGGCCGCCGCGCGCGAGAACGCCGATGTCATTTTCGTCACCGACGACAACCCGCGCAGCGAGGATCCCGCGCTGATCCGCGCCGCGATCCGGGCCGAGGTGCCCGAGGCGACCGAGGTGCCCGACCGCGCCGAGGCGATCCTGCGCGGCGTCGACGCGCTGGGGCCGGGCGACGTGCTTCTGATCGCGGGCAAGGGCCACGAGTCGGGCCAGATCGTCGGCGACACCGTCTATCCCTTCGATGACGTGGAACAGGCGAGCGTGGCCATCGCCGCGCTCGACGGGCGGCTGCCATGAGCGCGCTCTGGACCGCCGCCGACGCACAGGCCGCCACCGGGGGCAGCGGACCGGGGGGCTGGACGGCCACCGGCGTCTCGATCGACACCCGAACGCTGGTCCCGGGCGACCTGTTCGTGGCGCTGACCGATGTGCGCGACGGGCACGATTTCGTGGCGCAGGCGCTGGACAAGGGCGCGGCCGCCGCCCTCGTCAGCCGGGTGCCCGAGGGCGTGCCCGCCGATGCGCCGCTGCTGTTGGTTCCCGACGTGCTGGAGGGGCTGCGCGGCCTTGCCCGCGCCGCGCGGGCCCGGACCGGGGCGCGGGTGCTGGCGATCACCGGCTCGGTCGGCAAGACCTCGGCCAAGGAGATGGCGCGCGCGGCCCTCTCGGCGCAGGGCCGCACCCATGCCGCCGAGGCCAGCTACAACAACCACTGGGGCGTGCCGCTGACACTCGCCCGGATGCCCGCCGACACCGCCTTCGCCGTCATCGAGATCGGCATGAGCAACCCTGGCGAGATCACCCCGCTGTCGCGCCTCGCCCGGCCCGATGTCGCGCTGATCACCACGGTCGCGCCTGCCCACCTCGCGTCCTTCGAGTCGATCGAGGGCATCGCGCACGAGAAGGCCAGCCTGATGGACGGCCTGACCCCGGGGCAGGGGGTTGCCATCCTCAACGCCGACATCGCCACGACGCCGATCCTCGTCGACCACGCCCGCGTGCTGGGCGTCGAGCGGGTGATGTTCGGCACCTCCGAGACGGCCGACTGGCGGCTCGGGCAGGTCCAGCAGACCGAGGACAGCGTGCAGGCCCAGGCCCAGGCGGGCGACCTGCCGATCCTCTTCAAGCTTGGCGGTCCCGGCGCGCATCACGCGATGAACGCGCTCGGCGTGCTCGCCGCCTGCAAGGCGCTCGGCGCAGACCTCGTGCGCGCCGTGCTCGGCCTGTCGGACTGGGTCCCGCCCGAGGGGCGCGGCACCCGCGAACGCCTCGTCCTCGACCCCGACGACGACGCGGCGGTGGTCACGCTGATCGACGACGCCTTCAACGCAAACCCCGCCTCGCTCGCCGCGGCCCTCGACGTCTTCGCGCAGGTCCAGCCGCGCGACGGGCAGGGCAACGTGATCCGCGGCCGCCGCGTCGCCATCCTGGGCGACATGCTGGAGCTTGGGCCGACCGAGGCGCAGCTGCACGCCGACCTCGCCCTTCACCCGGCGATGGAGCGCATCGCGCTCGTGCATTGCGTCGGACCCCGGATGCGCCACCTCTGGGACGCGCTGCCCGAGGACCGGCGCGGCCAGAGGGTCGAGGCCGTGGACGATCTCCTGCCCGTGCTCAAGACCCTGATCCGTCCGGGCGACATCCTGCTCGTCAAGGGATCGAAGGGCAGCAAGGTGTCCCGCGCCGTTGACGCGCTCAGGAAATTGGGGCACGCGACGCAGGCCCGGACGTCGGGTGGGGACAACGGGCAAGGGGCCGAGTGAGATGCTGTACTGGTTGACCGGGTTTTCCGACGGGGGCGACCTCTTCAACCTGTTCCGCTACATCACCTTCCGCGCGGGCGGCGCGTTCTTCACCGCGCTGATCTTCGGTTTCCTGTTCGGACGGCCGCTGATCAACATCCTGCGCCGCAAGCAGAAATTCGGCCAGCCGATCCGCACGGACGGCCCCGAGGGGCACCTCGTCACCAAGCAGGGCACACCCACGATGGGGGGCTTGCTGATCCTCTCGGCGCTGGTGCTGGCGACGTTGCTCTGGGCGCGGCTCGACAACGGCTATGTCTGGGTGCTGCTCTTCGTGACCGTCGGCTTCGGCCTGATCGGCTTCACCGACGACTATCACAAGGTCACCAAGCGCAGCCATGACGGGCTCTCGGGCAAGCTGCGTCTCGCGCTGGGCTTCCTGATCGCCGCCATCGCCGGGATCGCCTCGTCCTGGATGCACCCGCCCGAGCTGTCGAACTACCTCGCGCTGCCCTTCTTCAAGGACACGCTGATCTGGCTCGGCTGGCTCTTCATCCCGTTCTGCATGCTGGTGGTCGCGGGGGCCGCGAACGCGGTCAACCTGACCGACGGGCTCGACGGGCTGGCCATCATGCCGGTGATGATTGCCGCCGGCACGCTGGGCGTCATCGCCTATGCCGTGGGCCGGGTCGACTTCACCGAGTATCTCGACGTCCACTACGTGCCCGGCACCGGCGAGATCTTCGTCTTCACCGCCGCGCTGATCGGCGGCGGCCTCGGCTTCCTGTGGTACAACGCACCGCCCGCCGCCGTCTTCATGGGCGACACCGGCAGCCTGGCGCTGGGCGGCGCGCTCGGGGCGATCGCGGTCGCCACCAAGCACGAGATCGTGTTGGCCATCGTCGGCGGCCTCTTCGTGGTCGAGGCGCTGTCGGTCATCATCCAGGTCGCCTATTTCAAGATGACCGGGAACCGGGTGTTCCTGATGGCCCCGATCCACCACCATTTCGAGAAGAAGGGCTGGCAGGAGCCGCAGATCGTCATCCGGTTCTGGATCATCTCGCTGATCCTCGCCCTGATCGGCCTGGCGACCCTGAAGGTCAGATGAGCGCCCCGGTCCGTGACACCCGTGCGATGATCGCGGGCATGGACCCGCGCCGCCAGCCCGGCCTGTGGCACTTCGTGGCGCTGGATGACCCGGCCTGCGCGGCCGGTCTCGCCCCGCGGGCCCTGGCCATGATGGCCGAACCGGAGGGGCCGTCGCTGGTGCTGTCCGACGCGCTCGCCCGGGCCGAGGGGCTGGCGACCGACCTGCCGATGGCGCAGATCACGCTGCACGTCCGCTCCGCCCTCGATGGCGTCGGCCTGACGGCCTCCGTGGCCGCGGTGCTGACCGCCGCCGCGATCCCCTGCAACGTCATCGCGGTGGCGCGGCACGACCACATCTTCGTTCCGGAGGCCGACGCCGACCGCGCGGTGCGGCTCCTTCAGGCGCGCGCGGCAGAGGAGCGGCAGAGATGATCCCGGTGCGCGGTTTCGAGGGGCAGAGGATCGCGGTTCTGGGCCTCGGGCGCAGCGGGCTGACCGCGGCGCGCGCGCTCGCCGCCGGCGGCGCCGAGGTGCTGGGCTGGGACGACGGTCCGGCCGGGCGCGCGGCGGCCGAGGCCGAGGGCCTGGCACCTCACGACCTGACCCGCGCCGACTGGAGCACCATCGCCGCCCTCGTGGTCTCGCCGGGGATCCCGCATCTCTATCCCGCGCCGCACCCGGTGATCGCGGCCGCGATGGCGGCGGGCGTGCCCGTCGACAACGACGTGGGCCTGTTCTTCCGCTCGCTCGCCACGTCGGACTGGGACGATTTCGACACCGCCCCGCGCGTCGTCGCGGTCACCGGCTCGAACGGCAAGTCCACCACGTCGGCGCTGATCCACCATGTCCTGACCCGGGCCGGGCGCGCGAGCCAACTCGCGGGCAACATCGGGCGCGGCGCGCTCGACATCGACCCGCCCGGCGACGGCGGTGTGGTTGTGCTGGAACTCTCCAGCTACCAGACCGACCTCGCCCGCGCCCTGACGCCGGACATCGCCGTCTTCACCAACCTCTCGCCCGACCATCTCGACCGGCACGGCGGGATGGGCGGCTATTTCGCGGCCAAGCGCCGCCTCTTCGCCGAGGGCGGGCCGGACCGGGCCGTGATCGGCGTGGACGAGGCCGAAGGCCGCTACCTCGCCAACCAGCTCGCCGAAGGGCCGGCCGACGACCGGGTGATCCGGATCTCGACCGGTCGGCTGTCGGGTCCGGGCTGGCTGGTGCAGGCGCGCAAGGGGTTCCTGACCGAGTGGCGCAAGGGGCGCCAGGTCGCCTCGATCGACCTGCGCCCGATCGCGGGCCTGCCGGGCGCGCACAACCACCAGAACGCCTGTGCCGCCTTCGCCGCCACGCGCGCGCTCGGCCTCGGCCCGCGCGAGATCGAGGCGGGCTTCGCCAGCTTCGCGGGCCTGCCGCACCGCAGCCAGATCGTCGGCGAACGGAACGGGGTGCGCTTCGTCAATGACTCGAAGGCCACCAACGTGGACGCCGCCGCCAAGGCGCTGGCGGCCTTCGCGAAGATCCGCTGGATCTGCGGCGGGCTCGAGAAGGACGGTGGCCTCGACGGGCTGGGCGAGGGCCGCGCCAACGTGGTCAAGGCCTATGTCATCGGGCGCGAGGCGGCGGCCTTCGCCTTGAAACTTGGCGACATGCCCTCCGAGGTCTGCACCACGATGGAGACCGCCGTTGCCCGCGCCGCGGCCGAGGCCGAACCGGGCGAGACCGTGCTGCTCGCCCCCGCCGCCGCCAGCTTCGACCAGTACGACAACTTCGAACAGCGCGGTGACGACTTCACCGCCCGCGTCCGCGCGCTGCTGGCCGGGGGCTGAGCCCCCCCTTCTTCTTGGCCCAAATACTCACGCGCGCAGCGCCCCGGCCGCAGGCCGGGCAAGGGACCCCCCTCGGGCGGCGCACCGACACCGCACCGACGCGATACCGACGTTGTACCGATGGCCCCCCGGGCCCCGTCGGCGCCCGCTCGCGCAGGCGGAACGCGCGGGTAGCGCGGCGCGCCCGGCTGCGGTATGCTCGCCCCACGAGACCCGGAAAACCGGGCGGTCCGAGGCAGTCGAGGCGGTAACCCCATGACGGAAATGGTCTATGGCACGGTCGTGCCGCAGCCCAACGAGGCGATTCTTCCGCGCTGGTGGCGCACCGTGGACAAGCCCACGATCGTGGCGATCCTGCTCCTGTTCGCGATCGGCCTGCTCCTCGGCTTCGCCGCCTCCCCCCCGCTCGCCGAGCGCACCGGCAAGGACCCGTTCTTCTACGTCGAGCGGCAGGCCCTTTACGGCTGCGTTGCCTTCACGCTGATGTTCGTCCTGTCGATGCAGCCGCCCGAAACCGCGCGGCGCTTCGCCCTGACCCTGCTGGCGCTGGCGCTGCTCGGGCTCCTGGCGCTGCCCGTCGTCGGCACCAATCTCGGCAAGGGCGCGGTGCGTTGGCTGGCACTTCCGGGCATGACCCTGCAGCCGGTGGAATTCGTGAAGCCGGGGATGCTGGTCTTCAGCGCCTGGCTGATCGCGGCGAGCTACGATCCCAAGGGGCCGCCGGGCAAGCTCGCGTCCTTCGCCGTCACCCTCCTCGTCGTCGGCCTCCTCGCGCTGCAGCCGGACTTCGGGCAGGCGAGCTTGGTGCTGGCTGGCTGGCTGGTGCTCTTCTACCTCTCCGGGGCCTCGATCGTGCCGCTCGTGCTCGTGCTCGGCCTCGCGGCCGCGGGGGGGGTCCTGGCCTACGGCATGTCGGACCACTTCGCCGGACGGATCGACGGCTACTTCGCCGCCGAGGTCGATCCGCGCTCGCAGATCGGCTACGCCACCGATGCGATCCGCTCGGGCGGGTTCTTCGGCGCGGGCCTCGGCGAGGGCTCGGTGAAATGGACGCTGCCCGATGCGCATACCGACTTCATCATCGCGGTCGCCGCCGAGGAATACGGCTTCTTCGCGGTGTCGGTGATCCTGGGCCTCTTCGCCTTCATCGTGGCCCGCAGCCTGCTGCGTCTCCGGGCCGAGCGCGACATCTTCATCCGGCTCGCGGGGGCGGGCCTCGTGCTGATGTTCGGCGCGCAGGCCTTCATCAACATGGGCGTCGCGGTGCGCCTGTTGCCGACCAAGGGCATGACGCTGCCTTTCATCAGCAACGGCGGCTCGTCGCTGGTCGCCTCCGGCATCGCGATGGGGCTGGTGCTGGCCTTTACCCGGACCCGCCCGCGCGGCGACATCGAGGACATCTTCCAGCGGCGGCAGGCGCGTCGATGACCGCGCCCCTGCTGGTGATCGCGGCCGGGGGCACCGGCGGGCACATGTTTCCGGCGCAGGCGCTGGCCGAGGCGATGCTGTCGAAGGGCTGGCGGGTGACGCTGACCACCGACGCGCGCGGGGCCCGCTACACCGGCGGCTTTCCCTCGGCGGTCGAGGTGCAGGTGCTGGCCTCGGCCACCTTCGCGCGGGGCGGCGTGCTGGCCAAGGCGCTGGTGCCGCTGCGGGTGCTGGGCGGGGTGCTGGGCGCGCTCCGGCGGTTCCGACGCGATCGCCCGGCGGTCGTGGTCGGCTTCGGCGGCTACCCGGCGATCCCGGCGATGGGGGCGGCGTGGCTGTTGCGCCTGCCGCGCGCGCTGCATGAACAGAACGGCGTGCTGGGACGGGTGAACCAGGTCTTCGCGCGTCGGGTGGACGTGGTGGCCTGCGGCACCTGGCCGACGGCCCTGCCCGAGGGCGTCACCGGCCATCCGACCGGCAACCCGGTACGCGCGGCGATCCGCGCGCGGGCGGGCGTGCCTTACCAGCCGCCCGGGGACGGGCCGCTCCGGGTGCTGATTCTCGGCGGCAGCCAGGGCGCGCGGATCCTGTCGGACGTGGTGCCCCCGGCGCTCGCGGGCCTGCCCGAGGACCTGCGCGGACGGCTCGCGGTGGCGCATCAGGCCCGGCCCGAGGACGTCGACCGGGTGATGCGCGCCTATGCCCGGGCCGACATCAGCGCCGAGGTCGAGACCTTCTTCCACGACGTGCCCGAGCGCCTTGCCGCGGCGACGCTGGTGATCGCGCGGTCCGGGGCCTCGACCGTGGCCGACCTGACGGTGATCGGACGGCCCGCGATCCTGATCCCCTATGCCGGGGCGATCCGGAACGAGCAGACCGCCAACGCGCGCGGCATGGTGGACGCGGGCGCGGCCATCCTGATCCCGGAAAGCCTGCTCGACGCCGAGATGCTGTCAGGCCATGTCGCCAGCGTGCTGACGCAACCCGCGGCGGCCGCGTCGATGGCGCAGGCGGCCCTGTCGGTCGGCAGGCCCGATGCCACCGAGCGGCTCGTCGAGATTGTCGAGGCACTTTCGGCGCAGGCGTGATAGGCCCCGAGACTCAGACCCCGTGACCCGAGAGAGACACCGAGACCGATGAACGCCGCTGCCGCCGCCCGCGCCGCCACCGCCACCAAGCTTCCGACGCAGCTCGGCCCGATCCATTTCACCGGCATCGGCGGCATCGGCATGTCGGGCATCGCCGAGGTCCTGATCACGCTGGGCTACACGGTGCAGGGCTCGGACCTGAAGGGCTCGAAGATCACCGAGCGGCTGGAGAGCCTCGGCGCGCGGGTGTTCATCGGGCAGGCGGCCGAGAACCTCGCCGAGGCCGAGGTCGTGGTGATCTCCTCCGCGATCAAGCCGGGCAATCCCGAACTGGAAGAAGCCCGCCGCCGGGGCCTGCCCGTCGTGCGCCGGGCCGAGATGCTGGCCGAACTGATGCGGCTGAAGTCGAACGTCGCCATCGCGGGCACGCATGGCAAGACCACGACGACGACGCTGGTCGCGACCCTGCTCGACGCGGGCGGGATCGACCCGACGGTGATCAACGGCGGGATCATCCATGCCTATGGCTCGAACGCGCGGGCCGGGGCCGGCGAATGGATGGTGGTCGAGGCCGACGAGTCGGACGGCACCTTCAACCGCCTGCCCGCCACCATCGCCATCGTGACCAACATCGACCCCGAGCACATGGAGCACTGGGGCACGCTGGAGAACCTGCGCAAGGGCTTCACCGATTTCGTCTCGAACATCCCGTTCTACGGTCTCGCGGTCTGCTGCACCGATCACCCCGAGGTGCAGGCGCTGGTCGGCCGCCTGACCGACCGCCGGGTAGTGACCTTCGGCTTCAACGCGCAGGCCGACGTGCGCGCGGTCAACCTGCGCTACGCGGGCGGCGTGGCGCGCTTCGACATCGCCCTCAACCAAGAAGGCGCCGTCATCGCGGACTGCACGCTGCCGATGCCGGGCAATCACAATGTTTCGAACGCGCTGGCCGCCGTCGCGGTGGCGCGGCACCTCGGGATGAGCGGCGACGCGATCCGCGCCGCGCTGGCCGGGTTCAAGGGCGTGAACCGGCGCTTCACCAAGGTCGGCGAAGTGAACGGGGTCACCATCATCGACGACTACGGCCACCACCCGGTCGAGATCGCCGCCGTGCTGAAGGCGGCGCGGCAGGCGGTGGCGGATACCCCAGGCGCGCGGGTGATCGCGGTCCACCAGCCGCATCGCTACACCCGGCTGTCGTCGCTCTTCGACGACTTCTGCGCCTGCTTCAACGAGGCTGACGTGGCCGGGATCGCCGAGGTCTATGCCGCGGGCGAGACCCCGATCCCCGGTGCGTCGCGCGATGACCTGGTGCGCGGCCTGATCGCCCACGGCCACCGGCATGCGCTGGCCGTCGAGAGCGAGGACGCGCTGGAGGCGCTGGTGCGGGCCGAGACGAGGCCCGGCGACATCGTTGTCTGCCTGGGCGCAGGCACGATCAGCGCCTGGGCCAACGCGCTGCCCGCGCGGCTCGGGGGCTGAGATGGGCGCGCTGACCGCCGCCTGCGTCTGGGCGCTGGTCGCCGCCGGGATCGGCTTCGCGCCGCGCCGGGCACACTGGCCGGGGGCAATCGTTCTGATCGCGACCGGGCTGCCGCTGCTGGTGTGGGTCGGGCTCGCCTATCCGTGGTGGGTGGTGCTCATCGTGGCGCTGGCGATGGCCTCGGTGCTGCGCTGGCCGCTGCGCTTTCTGATCCGGCGCGCCGTGAGTATTTTTGCCAAGAAGAAGCCGGAGGGCCGGGCATGATCCTGTGGGCGGTTCTGGCCGGCCTCGCGGTGATCTTTGCCGCCCTCGGGGCCGCGCGGCTGCGGCTCGTGGCGGCGGGGCTGTGGCTGGGCCTCGCCGTGCTGGTGCTGCGGGATGCCCGCGCGCAATTGCAGGACACCTCCGACACGCTGGCGGCGCTGGGCGCGCCGGTGCTGATCGGGCTCTGGGCGCTGATCCTCGGGACGCCGCTGCTGGGCTATGGCGCGGGGCATCTCGTGCGGCGGGGGCGGCGGGCATGAGCGACCTGCGCGGGACCCTGACCGCGAACCGCCCCCTGGCCGACCTGACCTGGCTCCGGGTCGGCGGACCGGCGGCGCTGTTCTACCAGCCCGCCGACCGCGAGGACCTGCGGGCCTTCCTCGCCGGGCTCGATCCGGCGCGGGCGGTGTTCCCGATGGGGGTCGGCTCGAACCTGATCGTGCGCGACGGGGGCCTCCGGGCGGCGGTGATCCGGCTCGGGCGCGGCTTCAACGGGATCGCGGTCGAGGGCAGCCGGGTGCGGGCCGGGGCGGCGGCGCTCGACGCCCATGTCGCCCGCCGGGCGGCGGAGGCGGGGCGCGACCTGACCTTCCTGCGGACGATTCCCGGCAGCATCGGCGGGGCGGTGGCGATGAACGCGGGGTGCTACGGGTCCTACGTGTCGGACCACCTCGTGGAAGTGACGCTGGTGCACCGGACGGGTGCCGTCGAGGTGGTGCCTGCGTCGGAGCTTGGCCTCGCCTACCGGTCGAGCGCGCTTCCCCGCGGGTCCGTGCTGGTGGAGGCGGTGTTCGAGACCGGGGCGGGCGACCCCGAGGCGCTGGCGGCCCGGATGGACGAGCAACTCGCGAAGCGCGACGCCACCCAGCCGGTGAAGGACCGAACGGCCGGGTCGACCTTCCGCAATCCGGCCGGGTTTTCCTCGACCGGGCGGGCGGACGACACCCACGATCTGAAGGCGTGGAAGCTGATCACCGAGGCGGGCATGAAGGGCGCGCGGCGCGGCGGCGCGCAGATGAGCGAGAAGCACGCGAACTTTCTCGTCAACACCGGCGGGGCGACGGCGGCCGATCTGGAGGCGCTGGGCGAATCCGTGCGGAAAAGGGTTTTCCAAACCTCCGGTCTGTCGCTAGACTGGGAAGTCATGAGGGTCGGCGAACCGGCCCCGAGATAACAGGCGGTCCGGGCGCAACAGCCCGGCAGTGATGACAAGGCCCAGACAAACGGGCCGGCATATACAGAGGCGGGCGGTGTCGAGCAGGACATACCCCAAGGTTGCGATGCTGATGGGCGGCCCGTCGGCGGAACGCGCGGTGTCCCTCGTTTCGGGGGCCGAATGCGCGCGGGCGCTGCGGAGCGAAGGCATCGAGGTCGTCGAGATCGACGCGGGGCTGGACCTCGTGGCCGATCTGGAGCGGGCGAAGCCCGACGTCGTCTTCAACGCCCTGCACGGGCGCTGGGGCGAGGACGGCTGCGTGCAGGGCCTGCTGGAATGGCTGGGCCTGCCCTACACCCATTCAGGGGTGCTGGCCTCGGCGTTGGCGATGGACAAGGCGCGCTCGAAGGACGTCTACGCGGCCGCCGGACTGCCGGTGGTGGCGAGCGGCCTGTTCCGCCGCGCCGAGATCGAGGCCGCGCACGTGATGGCCCCGCCCTATGTCGTCAAGCCGAACAACGAAGGCTCGTCCGTCGGCATCTACCTCGTCCATGACGCGGCCAACGGTCCGCCGAGGCTGGACCCCGCGCTGCCCGAACGGCTGATGGTCGAGACCTACGTTCCGGGCCGCGAGCTGACGGTGACCGTGAAGGGCGACCAGCCGCTGACCGTGACCGACATCCTGACCGACGGCTGGTACGACTACGACGCGAAATACAAGCCCGGCGGCTCGCGCCACGTGGTCCCCGCCGAAATCCCGCGCCCGGTCTTCGACGCCTGCATGGACTATGCCCGCGCGGCGCACCGGGTGCTGGGCTGCCGGGGCATCAGCCGGACCGACTTCCGCTGGGACGAGAGCCGGGGCCTCGACGGGCTTTTCCTGCTCGAGACCAACACCCAGCCGGGGATGACGCCGACCTCGCTCAGCCCGGAGCAGGCGCAGGTGGCGGGGCTGTCGTTCGGGGCGCTCTGCCGCTGGATCGTGGAGGACGCCTCGTGCAACCGCTGAGGCGCCCGCAACCCGCCGCGCGCCCCGACCCGGCGCCGTCGCGCCTGTCCTACAAGCTGCACCGCCTCTGGCTGACGCCGCTGATCCGGTCGCTGATCCGGGTCGGCATTCCCGCCTTCGCGCTGGCCTTCTCGCTGGGCTACTATCTGTCCAACCCGCGCACCACCGAGACCATCGTGCTGACCTTCCTCGACCTGCGGCAGCAGATCGCCGAGCGCGAGGAATTCCAGGTCCGGGTCATGGTGATGCCGGGCGTCTCGGACGAACTCAGCCAGGACGTGCAGGAGGTGGTCGGCCTCGACTTCCCGGTGTCGTCCTTCGATCTCGACCTCGACCAGCTTGCGGACCGGGTCGAGGAACTGGACGCCGTCGCCTCGGCCCGGGTCGCGATCCGGCCCGGCGGCGTGCTGGAGATGCAGATCGAGGAGCGCACGCCCGCCGTCCTGTGGCAGGGCCGCGAGGCGCTGGAGATCCTCGACGCCGAGGGCCACCGGGTCGGCGAGGTGCCGGCGGGCGCGACCCCGCCCGACCTGCCGCTGCTGGTGGGCGACGGGGTCGATGCCGCAGTGCCGGAGGCGCTGGCGCTGCTGGAGGCCGCCGCCCCGCTGGGCGCGCGGCTGGGCGGACTGGTGCGGATCGGCGAGCGGCGCTGGGACCTCGTCCTGCGGGAAGGTCCGCGTCTGAAGCTGCCGGAGGCCAATCCGGTCGGCGAGTTGCAGCGGGTGCTGGCGGCGCAGGGCGCCGAGGACCTGCTGGATCGAGACATTGTGGCCGTGGACATGCGGAACCCGCGCCGGCCGGTGCTGCGTCTGAGCCCGGAAGCCAAGTCCCGGCTTCTGGAGATGCGGCTGGCGGCGCAAGAGCAACGGGGGGCAGACGGATGAGCGATCTTTACCAGGCGCAGCGCGCCATGCGCATGATGCGGCAGGCGGCGATGCAGCGCGGCATCGTGGCGGTTCTCGACATCGGGACGCACAAGATCGCCTGCCTCGTGCTGCGCTTCGACGGGCCGGACCAGCTGTCGGACTCGGAGACCGTCGGCAGCATGGCCGGCCAGACCCGGTTCCGGGTGATCGGCGCGGCGCCGACCTGTTCGCGCGGGGTCCGCTTCGGCGAGATCGACCGCATGGTCGAGGCCGAGCGCGCGATCCGCACCGCGCTGCAATCGGCGCAGAAGATGGCCAAGACGCGGGTGGACCACGTCATCGCCTGCTTCTCGGGCGCCGGGCCGCGCAGCTACGGGCTGGTGGGCGAGATCGCGCTCGACGGCGAGGCGGTTTCGGAACAGGACATTGCCCGCGTGCTGGCCGCCTGCGAGATGCCCGATATCGGGGACGGACGCGAGGTCCTGCACGCCCAGCCGGTCAACTTCGCCCTCGACCACCGGTCGGGGCTTAACGACCCGCGCGGCCAGACCGGCACGCGGCTTGCGACCGACATGCACCTGCTGACGGTCGGGCAGGCCTCGGTCCAGAACCTGGCGCACGCGGTGCGGCGCTGCGACCTCGAACTGGCCGGTGTGGCCAGCTCGGCCTATGCCGCGGGTCTGTCGGCGCTGGTCGAGGACGAGCGCGAACTGGGCGCCGCCTGCATCGATTTCGGGGCCGGGACCACCGGCATCTCGGTCTTCCTGAAGAAGCACATGATCTACGCCGATGCGGTGCCGCTCGGCGGCGAGCACATCACCTCGGACCTGTCGAAGGGGCTGAGCGTGAGCCAGCTCTTCGCAGAACGCATCAAGACGCTCTATGGCGGCCTCGTCGCCACCGGGCGCGACGACCGCGACATGATCGAGATCACCTCCGAGACCGGCGACTGGGAACATGACCGCCGCCGCGTGTCGCGCTCGGAGGTCATCGGGATCATCCGGCCCCGGATGGAAGAGATCCTCGAGGAGGTTCGTGCCTCGCTCGACGCGGCGGGCTTCGACCAGTTGCCGTCGCGCCAGATCGTCCTGACCGGTGGCGGCAGCGCCATGCCCGGCCTCGACGCGCTGGCGGCCCGGATCCTGGGGCCGCAGATCCGCGTCGGTCGCCCGCTGCGCGTGCGCGGGTTGCCGCAGGCGATGACCGGCCCTGATTTTGCCTCGGTTGTCGGGCTGTGTCTGTGGGCGGCACACCCGCAGGACGAGTGGTGGGACTTCGAAATGCCCCTCGAACGGCAGTCGGGCCGGCTCTTCAAGCGGGCCGCGCGCTGGGTTCGCGAGAACTGGTGACGGCCGGAGCGGCAGGGGGCTTGGACAATTCGAACCGGCGGAGCGATCAGAATTGCTCCGGGTTGTCCATTTCGCACATCATCTGGGGATGAAGTCCAGATGCTGCTGATATGCGGCGAAAAATTGCCGGATTTCGTGTGGATATTTCGGTTTTTGCGTGACGGTCGGGCCACAGTATCGTAGGGTGCGGAGTCAAGAAGGATACGCGCCGGGGAACAAGGCGCCTCGACAGAGCAAGGCGGAGCAGACATGGCACTGAATCTCACGATGCCCGAAACGCATGAACTGCGTCCCCGGATCACCGTCTTCGGTGTCGGCGGCGCGGGCGGCAATGCCGTCAACAACATGATCGAAAAGCAGCTCGAAGGCGTCGAGTTCGTCGTGGCGAACACCGACAGCCAGGCGCTGCAGGGCTCGCGGGCCAAGGCCCGGATCCAGATGGGTGCCAAGGTCACCGAGGGTCTCGGGGCAGGCGCACGTCCCAGCATCGGCGCCGCGGCGGCCGAGGAAACCATCGAGGAGATCGTCGATCACCTCGCGGGCGCGCACATGTGCTTCATCACCGCCGGCATGGGCGGCGGCACCGGGACCGGCGCCGCGCCGATCATCGCGCAAGCTGCGCGCGAGTTGGGCGTGCTGACCGTCGGCGTGGTGACGAAGCCCTTCCAGTTCGAGGGCGCGAAGCGGATGAAGCAGGCCGAGGAGGGCATCGAGGTCCTTCAGAAGGTCGTTGATACGCTGATCATCATCCCGAACCAGAACCTGTTCCGCCTCGCCAACGAGCGCACGACGTTCACCGAAGCGTTCAGCATGGCCGACGACGTGCTCTACCAGGGCGTGAAGGGCGTGACCGACCTGATGGTCAAGCCGGGCCTGATCAACCTCGACTTCGCCGACGTCCGCGCGGTGATGGACGAGATGGGCAAGGCGATGATGGGTACCGGCGAGGCCTCTGGCGAGGACCGCGCCCGCGAGGCCGCCGAGAAGGCCATCGCGAACCCGCTGCTGGACGAGATCAGCCTGGAAGGCGCGAAGGGCGTCCTGATCAATATCACCGGCGGCTACGACCTGACCCTGTTCGAACTCGACGAGGCGGCCAATCTTATCCGCGACAAGGTCGACGACAACGCCAACATCATCGTCGGCTCGACGCTCGACACCACGATGGAGAACACCATGCGGGTGTCCGTCGTGGCGACCGGGATCGACGCCAGCGCCGTGCAACGCTCGGAGCCGGCACCGCTGCGCCGCTCGCGCGACGACGTCGTCAACCGCCGTCCCGCGGTCGAGGACGTGCCCGAGCCGGTCTACAAGCCGAAGCCCGAGCCGGCCATGCATTACGAGAGCGAGGTGGCCCATGCCGCCTACGATCCGACCACGGTCGAGGACCTCGCGTCCTTCGATGCCGAGGCAGGCTACGAGACCGCCGATGATGCCGGGTGGGACGATGTCCCGGAAGCGCCCGCGATGGACCTGCCCGAGCCGGTCTACCGTCCGGAAGCCGCCGCGCATCGCCCGAGCCTGCGCCCGGCCAACCCGCCCGCCGCCGCGCCGCAGCGCGGGGAAGAGTTCGTCGCCCCGAAACCCCGCCAGGCGGGCGTGCCCGACCCGGCGATGATGGAGCGCCTGCGCAAGGCGGCCAGCATGACCCGCGCCCAGGCCGAGGAGCGTGATCCGGTCCGCCCGGCGGCCCCGGCCCAGGCCGAGAAGCGCGGCTTCGGCGGGATCAATTCGCTGATCGGGCGCATGACCGGCCAGTCTGCCGAGCCGCAGCCGGCCCCGACGGCCCGCCCGGTGCGACCGGCTGCCGCAGCACAGCCGCGCCTGCGTCCGGAGGCCCCGGCGCCCCGTGACGAGCACGAAGACGACCGCGTCGAAATTCCGGCCTTCCTGCGCCGACAGGCGAACTAAAGCCGGCATCAGACTACCGAGGAACCGCCCCGTTTCGGGGCGGTTTTTTCCTTTTAAATCAACTTGTTCTGACGTGTTCGATATGTCCTAGGCGATTCTTTGCGCATCGCTCGGGGGGATGTTTCACGCGGTAGTAAAGATTGAGTTGAGACTGTGATCGCCCCGGCGTTAGGGAGTTTGCAGGGCCGTTGGGGGATGGCCCGGAAACGCCGGACAGAACTGCACGAGATCAGTCCGGACCGGCTTTCCGCAATGCTGCCGCCGCTCCGTGCGGTGCAAGAAGAGGGTGATCCGTGCAGAAGACGGTCAGAGCTCCGATCCGCGTCAAGGGTGTCGGCCTGCATTCCGGGGTTCCGGTGCAGATGGTGATCAACCCGGCCTCCGCCGAAACGGGGATCTGGTTCCGCCGTACCGATGTCACCGGCGTCGACGCGATGATCGCGGCGCGCTGGAACATGGTCACCGACAGCTCCCTCTGCACCCGGATCGAGAATGCCGACGGCGTCTCGGTCTCGACCATCGAACACCTGATGGCCGCGCTCGCGGGCTGCGGCATCCAGAACGCCCTGATCGACCTCGACGGGCCGGAAGCTCCCATTCTCGACGGCAGCGCGGTTCCTTTCGTCGCGGCGATCATGGAGCGCGGCATCAAGGCCCTCGCCGCGCCCTCGCGCGCCATCCGTGTCCTGCGTCCCGTCGAAGTGCGCCAGGGCGACGCGGTTGCGCGTCTCGACCCGGCGGACGAGCTCGAGATCGCCTTCCACATCGATTTCGCCGATCCGGCCATCGGACGGCAGGAAAAGACCCTGAACCTCGCGAACGGCAGCTTCGTGCGCGAACTGTGCGACAGCCGGACCTTCTGCCGCCAGGCCGACGTGGACGCGATGCGCGCCCGGGGCCTCGCGCTCGGCGGAACTTATGACAACGCGGTTGTGGTGGACGGCGACCGGGTGCTCAGCCCCGGCGGGTTCCGCCATGCCGACGAGGCGGTGCGCCACAAGATGCTCGATGCGCTGGGCGACCTGGCGCTGGCCGGTGCGCCCTTGCTGGCCCGCTATTCGGGCCACCGTGCCGGGCACGCGCTGACCAACAAGCTGCTGCGCGCGCTCTTCGCCGACCCGCTGGCGATGCGGCTCGAGACCTGCGATTCCGCCGCCGCCGCCCGCCTGCCGGGTGCCGGGCTCCACCGGGGCGATCTTCCTGCGGTCGCCTGACCGGACACGCCTGTGGAAAAACGCAACGACAGGCGTTTTGCGTAAAAATTTTCTGTGCTAGACCATCGCGCAAGAGGCGGCACAGCTTCTGCGAGACGGACAAAGGACATGGGGCGGATGCAGCGGTCGGGCAAAGCGAATTTCCGGATCAAACCGGTCCTTGGGGCTGTGGCACTGGCGTTGACGGTCACGGCCTGCGGCCAGACGGAAGCCTTCCGCAACGAGCGGCGCCCCCTCGAATCCTTCTCCGCCCGCGAACTCTACGACCGCGCCGAGTATACCCTGGAAGAGCAGGGCAAGCCCGCGGACGCCGCCGAGTTGTTCGGCGAGGTCGAGCGGCTATACCCCTATTCCGAACTGGCCCGCCGCGCGCTGATCATGCAGGCCTATTCCTATCACCGCGACCGGGACTATGAGCAGAGCCGCGCCACCGCGCAGCGGTTCCTCGACTTCTACCCGGGTGACGAGGAAGCGCCCTATGCCCAGTACCTGCTGGCGCTCAGCTACTACGATCAGATCGACGAGATCGGCCGTGACCAGGGGCTGACCTTCCAGGCGCTGCAGGCGCTCCGCGTCGTGATCGAGCGCTACCCGGACAGCGAGTGGGCGCGCTCGGCGATGCTGAAGTTCGATCTTGCCTTCGACCACCTAGCGGCGAAGGAAATGGAGATCGGCCGGTATTACCTGAAGCGGCAGCACTTCACTGCGGCCGTGACCCGGTTCCGCGTCGTGGTCGAGGACTTCGAGACCACCAGCCACACGCCCGAAGCGCTGTTCCGCCTGATCGAGGCCTACCTGTCGCTCGGCCTGACGGACGAGGCGCAGACCGCGGGCGCGATCCTCGGTCACAACTTCCAGGCCACCCAGTGGTACGAGGACGGCTACAAGCTTCTGACCGCCCGGCAACTGGCGCCGGAGGCCCAGGGCGAGGGCTGGCTGCGCACGGTCTACCGGCGCATGATCCGCGGCGAGTGGCTCTGACGACAGGTCCTTGCCGCCGCCTTGGGCGCGGTGCAGAAACCGGTAGATGCAAGCGGCGCAGCGGGGGCGGGAATGCTCGTCAGTCTCGACATCCGGGACATCCTCATCATTGACCGGCTGGACTTGCAGTTCCAGCCCGGTCTCAACGTGCTCACCGGCGAGACCGGCGCGGGCAAGTCGATCCTGCTCGACGCGCTCGGCGCCGTCCTGGGCTGGCGCGGGCGCGGCGACCTGGTGCGCAGCGGGGCCGACCGGGGCGAGGTTGCGGCCGTGTTCCAGGTTCCCGAGGGTCACCCGGCCATCGCGGTGCTCGACGAGGCGGGAATCGCCGTCGAGGACGGCGAGATCCTTGTCAGCCGCAGCCTGACCGCCGAGGGCCGCCGCACCGCCCGCGTCAACGACCGTCCCGCCACGGCGACCCTGCTGCGCGCGCTCGGCGAGACGCTGGTGGAACTGCACGGCCAGCACGACGATCGCGGGCTTCTGGACCCGAAGGGCCACCGCCGCCTGCTTGACGCCTATGCCGGGCTGTCCGAACCGCTGGACGCCACCCGCGCCGCGTGGTCCGCCCGCGCCGCCGCCGCGAAGGCGGTCGACCGGGCCGAGGCCGCCTTGCAGAAGGCGACCGCCGACGAGGACTTCCTGCGCCATGCTGTCGCCGAGCTCGATGACCTCGATCCGAAACCCGGCGAGGAGGCCGCCCTCGACGCGCAGCGGCGGCTGATGCAGTCGGCCGAGCGCATCCGCGACGACATCCGGGCGGCCCATCACGCGCTGACCGGCGAAGGAGCGGAAGGGATGATGACCGACGCCGTGCGCTGGCTGGAAGGCGTTGCCGACAAGGCGGAAGGGCATCTCGATGCGCCGCTGGAGGCGCTGAACCGCGCGCTCGTGGAACTGGGCGAGGCGGTGTCGGGCGTCGAGGACACGCTCGAAGGTCTGGCCTTCGATCCGCTGGAACTGGAGCGGATCGAGGAACGGCTGTTCGCGATCCGCGGGCTGGCCCGCAAGCATGGCGTCAACCCGGACGACCTGGGGGCCTTCGCGGAGGACCTGCGCACCCGGCTTGCCGCGCTCGACGCGGGCGAGGGCGACCTGGCCCGCCTGCGCGAGACATTGCGCGCGACCGATGCCGCCTATACCGCCGCCGCCGCCGCCCTGAGCGCCGCCCGGCGCGACGCCGCCGCGCGGCTCGACGCGGCGATGGCGGGCGAACTGGCCCCGCTGAAGATGGAGCGCGCCCGGTTCGAGACCGTGATCGACGCTGCCGCGCCGGGGCCGGAAGGGCAGGACAGCGTCACCTTCACCGTTGCGACCAACCCCGGTGCCCCCGCCGGTCCGCTGAACAAGATCGCCTCGGGCGGCGAGCTGTCGCGCTTCCTGCTGGCCCTCAAAGTCTGCCTGACCGAGGGCTCGGAGCCGATGACCCTGATCTTCGACGAGATCGACCGGGGCGTCGGCGGGGCGACGGCGGATGCCGTGGGCAAGCGTCTCAAGGCGCTGGCCGAGGGCGCGCAGGTGCTGGTCGTGACCCACTCGCCGCAGGTGGCGGCGCTGGGGGCGCATCACTGGCGGGTCGAGAAATCCGTCGAGCGGGACGAGACGCGCAGCCGTGTCGTGCCGCTGGCCGTGGCCGAGCGCGTGGACGAGATTGCCCGGATGCTGTCCGGCGACCGCATCACCGAGGCCGCCCGCGCCCAGGCCCGCGAGCTGCTTGGCGCCTGAGCCCGCACAAAGGGCGGGGCTTTCCCAAGATATGGGTTTCAACTAAGACTGCCCCCCAAGGGATCGCCGCCGGGCGCGGCGTTTCGGCGGGGCACCCTGACGGGAAGGACAGCCGGTGGCGGACCGGACACGCGATCTTCTGAAGGCACAGGCCCGGGCGCTGGCCCGCTCGACCCGCCGGGGCATCGTGCTCGTCCGGACGCGCGGCCCCAGCCAGATCCAGTTCTGGTTCATCGCGCTGGCCGTCGGGGTCGCGGCGGGCGTCGCGGCGCTCCTGTTCCGCAAGGGGATCACTGCGCTGCAAAGCTGGGCCTATGCCAACGACGACGTGCGCGCGATGGCGAGCCACGCCGAAAGCCTGCCGTGGTACTGGCTGCTGATCGTTCCCGTTCTCGGCGGGCTGGCGGTGGGGGTGATCCTGCACCTCTTCACCGAGGATGGCCGGGTCCGCGGCGTGGCCGACGTGATCGAGGGCGCCGCCCTGCGCGAGGGGCGGGTGGAGCGCAAGGCCGGGATCGCCTCGGCGCTGGCCTCGCTCATCACGCTGTCCACCGGCGGCTCGACCGGCCGGGAAGGGCCGGTCGTCCATCTGGCGGCGCTGATCTCGACCTGGGTGTCCGAGCGGCTGCATGCCGATGGCATCACCGGGCGCGACCTGCTGGGCTGTGCCGTCGCGGCGGCGGTCTCGGCCAGTTTCAACGCTCCGATCGCCGGGGCGCTCTTCGCGCTGGAGGTGGTCCTGCGCCATTTCGCGGTGCATGCCTTCGCGCCCATCGTGATCGCGTCGGCGGCGGGCACGGTCATCAACCGGCTCGAGTTCGGCGACATCACCGAGTTCAGCCTGCCCCCGGATGGCGGCGCGCTCGGGTTCTACGTCGAGCTGCCCGCCTTCCTGATGCTGGGCCTGCTGTCGGGGCTGGTGGCGGTCGTGCTGATGCGGACGATCTTCTGGGCAGACGACTTCGGCGCCCATGTTCAGGCGCGGCTCGGCCTGCCGCGCTGGCTGCGCCCGGCGGTCGCGGGGGCGATGCTCGGCGCGCTTGCCATCGCCTTCCCGCACATCATCGGCGTGGGCTACCAGACCACCAGCCAGGCGCTGACCGGCTCGCTGTTGCTGCATGAGGCCATCGTCTTCGCGATTCTCAAGGTCGTCGCGGTCTCGATCACCATGGCGGGCCGGATGGGGGGCGGGGTGTTCTCGCCCTCGCTGATGGTCGGCGCGCTCGTCGGGCTCGCGTTCGGGCAGGTCGCCACCGGGATCTTCCCGGAGGTCTCGGGGTCGGAAACGCTCTACGCACTGGCGGGCATGGGCGCGGTCGCCGCCGCCGTGCTGGGGGCGCCGATCTCGACCACGCTGATCGTGTTCGAACTGACGGGCGACTGGCAGACCGGCCTTGCGGTGATGGTCGCGGTGTCGCTGTCCACGGCGCTGGCCTCGCGGCTGGTGGACCGGTCCTTCTTCCTGACGCAACTCGAACGCCGCGACGTGCATGTCGCCGCCGGTCCGCAGGCCTGGGTCCCTTGCACGCTGGGGGTCGGGCGCATCATGCGCCCGGTGGGTCACGCCCGCGCGGCCTCCGAGGACGCCTGCCTCGACCTGATCGCGGAGGGGCGGTTCCTGACCCCGTCGGATACGCTCGAAAGCGCCCTGCCGCGTCTCGACCGGACCGACGCCGGGTTCCTGCCCGTCGTGATTCCGGCCACCGAAGAACGCCCGCCGCGCTTGCTCGGGGCGGTGTTCCATATCGATGCGCTGAAGGCCTACAATCGCGCCCTCGCCGCCGTGGCGGCCGAGGAGCACAGCTAGGGACAAAGGCCAACCCCTTCAAAAGGCGTGTGTTTGGGCAGGCACGCGACTCAATCATCCACTACCCGTTGGGGTGCAAGCCCTTACTCACCGCAGGATCGCGTGTCTTCTGACGACGCTGAGTCGAAGGGGGATGACATGAGACGACCCGGCGGCGCCCTGCGGCGCACTGCCTTCATAGCGGGGTTACTGGCCCTGACCGCCTGTGCGACGCCACCCGGCGAGGATATTCCCGATCCGCTGGAGCCGGCGAACCGGGTCGTGCATCAGGCCAATCGCCTGACCGACCGGGTGGTCATGCGGCCCTTCGCGGCGGTCTACGGGGCCCTGGCACCGACGCCGTTCACCGGCGCCAGCCTGAACGTGACCCAGAACCTCGGCCTGCCGGTCGTGGCGGTAAACCACTTGCTGCAAGGCGAGGGGGAGCTTGCGATCCACAGCGTGCTGCGCTTCGGCGCGAACACGATCTTCGGACTGGGCGGGATGCTGGACCCGGCGCGCGAGATGGGGCTGCCGCACCGTCCGACCGACTTCGGCCTAACCCTGCGCCGCTGGGGCCTGCCGGAGGGCGTCTACACCGAGGCCCCGCTGCGCGGACCGGGCATGACCATCGACCATGTCGGGGCCTATGCCTCGGCCGCGCTCTTCGGCCCGCTCGCGGCGACGGAATGGCTGCTGACGACCCCGGCGCAGACCCGGTTCGCCAGCACGGCGTCACAGGCGGCGCGGGTCGCGGCGCGTCACCTGTCGGGACCGCTGATCGACGAGGTCCTGTACGAGAGCGCGGACAGCTACGTCGCCCTGCGCGGCATGGTCGTCTCGAACCGGCGCTACCTCGCGTCGAAGACCAACGTTGTCGAGCCGGGCTTCGATCCGCTGCAGGATCCGTTCACGCCCGATATTGGGCCGGGCGAGACCCCCTGAATCCAAACGGGGCCACGATCCGGGTCTGGTCGGATCGTGGCCCCGGGCCGCGGGCAGCGGACGGACCGCTGCGCCGCGAAGGCGGTGACACAGGCCTCAGCCGATGTGGAACAGCGACTGGAACAGTCGCGGGTCGAGGCTTTCGGCGGCGAAGGTGTCGCCCTCGGTCAGCACCGAGACCGCGTCATGGCTGTGCAGGCTTTCCTGGTGGCTGGCGATCACGCGGAAATCCGAGACCCGCACATCGGCCTGAAGCTGCTCGGCAAAGAGCCGCGCCGCATCCTCGACGAAGATCGGGTTGGCGGCGTTCAGCTCGGCGAAAGCCTGTTCGTCCTCGCGCTTGACCATCACCTGCGTTTCGGTCGGCACCGCGGCGCGGGCCATCTCGATCAGGTCCTCGAACCACAGGCAGCCCGCGCTCGGGTCGAGCACGACCGACAGGCGCGCGACCGAGCGCTGCGAATGCGGGGTCGCCAGCTGTCCGCGGAACTGCCGGGCGTGTTCGCTGAGCTCCAGCGAGCAGGGGCAGGTCGACGAATAGACGAAGTCGAGGTGGATGATCTTCTTGCGCACCCCGGCCTGTTCGACCAGCTCCAGCGCGATGTCGTAGTACTGCCAGCCGGACAGGCCCGACCGCAGGCTTTCGACCTGCATCGGGAAGGACAGCCGCATCTGGATGCGCGCGTCGAAGCTCTCGAGGTCGGCCTTGTAGGCGTCGAGCGCGGCCTCGATCACCTCGAAGCTGAAGGTCTCGCCCGCGTGCTTGTAGAAGCTGCGCATGATGCGGGACATGTTGATGCCCTTCTTCTCGGCCTCGAGGCTGACCGTGCCGGTCACCGAGGTTTCGAGCGTCAGGTCGCCGTTGTCGCGGGTGTGATAGCGGATCGGCAGCCGGAAGTTGGAAATGCCGACATGCTGGATCTGCCGCCGCGCGCCCTTGATCAGCGAGGCCGGGCCGTTCTGCAGGTCGGGCAGGCTGTCCTTGTAGGCGTTGTCCACCACGAAATCCTCGGGGTAGGCGCGCGCGAGGGCGGGGTAGTCCGGAACCGGGCGGCCGGGCAGCAGCCGCGCGAGACCCGGCTCAAGGGCCGCGATCTCGGACGGGCTCGCCGACGCGGCCCAGCGGCGCAGAAGACGCAGCGCGTCCTCGGCCTCGCGGGTCTCGGGCATACGATTCAGGTCCGGGGCATGAATGTTCATCGGGGGCTGATCCTTCCATCCTGTCGCGCCCCTTGCAGCTAGGGCGTCGGCCACGGTTCACCAACCGGGTTTCGGAAAGTTTACGGGAGAGCCCTGTCGCCGGATCACTCGGAGGCGACACCGGCCCGGTATCTTTCGACGAAGCCGCGCAGGATCGCCGCCGGGACCGTGACGGTCTCGGACAGCACGCGCGCGGTCAGGTCGTCGGCCTCGGAGGGGTCGAAATAGCCCTTGTGGCGGTAGATCCGGATACGCAGCGCGAACTCCGGCCCGTCGGCCTCGGGGTGGAACTGCGTGGCGTAGACGTTGCGCCCGGCACGGATCATCTGGAACGGGCAGGGCCCCGCCTCGACGAGGTGCACGGCCCCGGGCGGCAGGCTCTGCACAGCCTCCTTGTGGCCGACGAGCGCCTTGAAGTCCCCGGGCAGTCCGGCGAGCAGCGGATCGGCCGCGCCTTCGGGGGTCAGGCGGCAGGGCACCGCGCCGATCGGCTCGCCGTAGCGGGCCTTCGACACCTCGCCCCCGAGCGCGGTGGCGAGAATGCCCAGCCCGTAGCAGCAGCCCATGTAGGGGATGTCCTGCGCCAGCACCTGTGGCATCAGGCCGAGGATCTCGACTTCGATCCGGGCCTCGACCGGGTCTTTCGTGGCGGGCGGGTCACTGACGCAGCCCGGGCCGCCGCCGACGATGATCCCGGCGAAGGCGGTCAGGTCCAGACCGGCAGGCAGCGGCTCGCGGTCGAGCCGGATGCGAAGCACCTCGCCGGGCGCGAGCCCGCCCTTGTCGAGAAAGGCCGCAAATTCGGCGTCCGCGGCCTCGTCCTCGGGCCGCAGTTGCAGGACGAGAAAGGGCCGCACCCGATCAGGCGCTGGCGGCCAGCGACGGGGCCTCGGCCACCGGCTTGGCACAGCGCACGCTGGCGGTGATCGTGGCGCCGCTCTCTATGGCGAGCGTGCCGCACACCACGTCGGCCGCGACATCCGCCGTGCCGCGCAGCGACAGGTCGCCGGCCGTGACGGTGCCCTTGACGGTCCCCGCGATGACCATGCGCGCGGCGTCGGCCTCGCCGT
>JAUIAU010000093.1 GCA_030425185.1 Alphaproteobacteria bacterium | reverse complement strand
CATGTTCCGCGTCTCTCCTTGGTCTTACCCGCCCGCACCATGCGGCGGGGTGGTGCAGCCTTGTCTTCCATTCTCATTCCGGCTGCCTCGACGGCGGACGCGGTCCGTAGAAGTCGGTCTTCACGATAAAGAATGGTGAAGCAGCCATTGCGAAAAGCAAGAGGGGTCGTAGGGTGCGGCCCGTTATTCGGGCAGGACAGGAAGGAACGACCACGAAATGATCATTCACGGGCTGAAGACCTGCGATACCTGCCGCGCCGCGGTGAAGGCCACCGGCGGCACCCTGCGCGACGTGCGCGCCGAGCCGCTGACGGCGGCCGAGCTGGCGCGATTCCTCGATGCCTTCGGCGACGAGCTGGTGAACCGCCGCTCGACCACCTGGCGCGGGCTGGACGAGGCGACCCGCGCGGGCGATGCCGCCACCCTGCTGGCGGCGCATCCCGCCCTGATGAAGCGCCCGGTGATCGAGACGCCGGAGGGCGCGCTGCACCTCGGCTGGACCCCGGCGGTCCGCGCGGCGCTGGGGCACTGACGGGGAAGCTGCGCGCCCGGTTCCCCGCCGGTCCGGGGTTCCGCCCGGGCGCGTCCTTGCCTATGTCCCTCGCAGGAGACGCGGAACGGAGAGCGACATGCGCAACGCGGGACTGATCCTCGGCATCGTGGCCGTGCTGGTGGGAATGCTCGTGGGGTTCTTCTCGGCGGGCTACACGGTCTTCGTGGACTGGATCTCGACCGAAGTGCAGGGCGCCGACCAGGTCTTCTCGCAGGTCAGCAACGTCGAGCTGATCCGCGCGGTCTCACTGGTCTCGCCGGTGCTGGCGCTGGCGGGCGGCGCGATGGCCCATTCTCAGCGCTGGCTCGGCGGCGGCCTGATGCTGGTGTCGGCGGCGGGCATGGTCCTCGCCTTCGGCTTCAACGTGTTCACCATGTTCCCGGTCGTGATGGCGGCGCTCGGCGGCCTGCTGGTCCTGGCGGCCCCGGCCCCGGACACACCAAAGTAACGTATTTCGGACAAAGGATTTGTCACCGGCGCTTGACGCCGGTGTCCGGCAGCCCATTTCACGACCCCAACGCGTGTGCCAACGGCAGGACATGCGTCTGGGGGGACGCCCGTCAGGGCGCTGGAGGAACGGGCATGATGGACTCCGGCGATGACAGGCGGAGCAACAGCACGCCCGGACGCGAGGTCGAGAGCCTTGCCCGGGCGGTCCTCGACCGGGTCGCCGACCGGTCGCGCAGCAACGGCCCGTCCGACTATTTCATCGACCGGCTCTGCATCGTTCTCGTGTCGGGCGACTATGCCGCCTCCGAGGCGCTGCTGCGCTCGCGGATCGCGTGGCGCGCGGACTACGCGGAACTGGCGGACGAGGTCCTCAGCGCGGCCGCCCGGGCCCTCGGCCGGAAATGGGAGAGTGACACGCTGTCCTTCGCCGAGGTGACGGTGGCCATCTCGCAGATCCTTCGGCTCAACCAGACGTTTTCCCGGCGCCATGTCCCGATCAGCCGCAGCGACGCCGAGCGCGTGGCGCTCTTCGCGACGATCGAGGGACAAGGGCACAGCCTCGGTATCGTCCTCGCGGCGGAAGCCTTCCGGCAACGGGACTGGCACATCGAGATGATCCTGGAGCAGCGCGAGCGCACCATCCTCGACCGCGTGGTCCGGCTGCGGCCCGAGGTGCTGGGCCTGACGGTCAGCGGAAGCGACCGGACGACCCGGATCGGTTTCCTCGTGCGGGAGGTCAACCGGCTCCCCGTGCCGGTCACCATCCTGCTGGGGGGACAGGGCGCCGCGAAGCTGGCCGCAGCCCTTCCCGCCGAGCGCAAGGTGCGGGTGGTCACGGACATCGTATCGGCTCTGCGCGACCTCTGACGGCGGTCTGTTCCGCGGCTCCCCTTGCAACCCCGAGGTGAGTCGGGGCAGGCTCTGGCCGTCGCGAAGGGGAGAGCGCGGCGCGGAGGGTCGCGATGAAGGACCGGGGCGGGCACGACCCGCACAGGGACTGGACACGGCATGACGGGCTGCACGGCGACGCGGTCGAGGCCTTGGCCCGTGCCGTTCTGGCCCGTGTCGCGGACCGGGCCGGGGTCCTGCCCGACGCGCCGTCGCCCGAATTCCTCGAAAGCTTCTGCACCCTGCTGGTGTCCGGCGACGCCGTGGCGGCCGGAAACCTTCTGCGCGCGCGCACCGCCCGGCGGCAGAGCTATGCGCAGGTGGCGGACGGCATCCTCGGCAGCGCGGCGCGGCTGCTGGGACGGAAGTGGGATTCCGACGCGCTGTCCTTCGCCGAGGTCTCGGTCGCCATCACCCAGATCCTGCGCCTGAACCAGGCCTATGCCCGCCGCCCGGTGCCCGTGACGCGGGCCGGCGCGCCGCGTGTCGGCGTCTTCGCCGCCCTGCCCGGTCAGGCCCACAGCCTCGGCGTCGTCCTGGCGGCCGAGGCGTTCCGGCAGTCGGGCTGGCAGATCGAGTTGCTGTTGAACCGTCCCGAACGGGACGTGGTCGAGGCCATCAGCCGCCTGCGCCCCGAGGTCGTCGGCCTGACCGTCAGCGTGGAAGACCGGCCGGGCCGCCTGTCGCCCCTCGTTCACGCGCTGAACCGGCTGCCCTACAGGGTGCCGGTCCTGCTGGGGGGCACGGGCGCCGCGACGGTCGCGCCCGCGCTGCCCATCGGACAGCACGTGCGCGTCGTCACCGATATCGTCTCGGCACTGAACGCGGTCTGAGGCTCAGCGCAGGTCGGGCGGCGTGGCCTCGGCGGCCAGCTCCGGCACGAGCGCGTCGAGCGTCACGACGCTGCTCTGTTTCTCGCCGAGACGGCGCAGGCTGACCGAGCGCGCCTCGACCTCCTGCCGCCCGATGGCGAGGATCACCGGCACCTTGGCCAGCGAATGCTCGCGGACCTTGTAGTTGATCTTCTCGTTGCGGGTATCGGCCTCGGCCCGGACCCCGGCGGCCCGGAGCGCGGCGACCACCTCGTGGGCATAGTCGTCGGCCTCCGAGACGATGGTGGCCACGACGACCTGGCGCGGGGCCAGCCAGAACGGCAGCTTGCCCGCGTGCTCCTCGATCAGGATGCCGATGAAGCGCTCGAAGCTGCCCAGCGTCGCGCGGTGCAGCATCACCGGGCGGTGCTTCGCGCCGTCCTGCCCGATATAGACCGCGTCCAGCCGCTCGGGCAGCACGAAGTCCACCTGGTGCGTGCCGCACTGCCAGTCCCGCCCGATCGCGTCGGTCAGCACGAACTCCAGCTTGGGGCCGTAGAAGGCGCCCTCGCCCGGGTTCACCTCGGGTTCGATCCCGGCGGCGCGCGTCGCCGACAGCAGCGCCGCCTCGGCACGGTCCCAGACCTCGTCCGATCCGGCGCGCACGTCGGGGCGGGTCGAGAACTTGACCTTGAACGCGGGGAAGCCGAGGTCGCTGTAGACCGCCGACAGGAAGTCGATGAAGCGCTTGGTCTCGCTCTCGATCTGCTCTTCGGTGCAGAAGATGTGCGCGTCATCCTGCGTGAAGCCGCGCACCCGCATGATGCCGTGCAGCGCGCCCGAGGGCTCGTAGCGGTTGCAGGAGCCGAATTCGGCCATCCGCAGCGGCAGGTCGCGGTAGGATTTCAGACCGACGTTGAAGATCTGCACGTGGCACGGGCAGTTCATCGGCTTCAGCGCGTTCACGGCCTTCTCGCGGGCATGCTCCTCGTCCACTTCGACGATGAACATGTTCTCATGGTACTTCTCCCAGTGGCCCGAGGCCTCCCACAGCTTGCGGTCGACGACCTGCGGCGTGTTCACCTCGACATAGCCGCCCGCGCGCTGGCGGCGGCGCATGTAATCTTGCAGCGTGGTGTAGATCGTCCAGCCGTTCGGGTGCCAGAACACCTGTCCCGGGGCCTCTTCCTGCATGTGGAACAGGTCCATCTCGCGGCCGAGGCGGCGGTGGTCGCGCTTCTCGGCTTCCTCGAGGAAGGTCAGGTAGTCCTTCAGTTGCTCGCGGTTCTGGAAGGCCACGCCGTAGATGCGCTGCAGCTGGGCGCGGTTCGAGTCGCCGCGCCAGTAGGCACCCGAGACGCGCATCAGCTTGAAGGCGTCGGCGGGCAGCTGCCCGGTGTGCTGCAGGTGCGGCCCGCGGCAGAGATCCTGCCAGCCGCCGTGCCAGTACATGCGGATCGGCTGGCCGTCGTCCGGGATCGCCTCGACAAGCTCGACCTTGTAGGGCTCGCCGGTCTTCTCGTAATGCGCGATGGCGTCGGCGCGGCTCCAGACCTCGGTGCGGACCGGGTCGCGGGCGTTGATGATCTCCTTCATCTTCGCCTCGATCTGCCCGAGATCCTCGGGCGTGAACGGCTCGGCGCGATCGAAGTCGTAGTACCAGCCGTTCTCGATGACCGGGCCGATCGTGACCTTCACGTCGGGCCAGATCTCCTGCACGGCACGGGCCATGACATGGGCGAAGTCGTGCCGGATCAGCTCCAGCGCGGGCGCCTCGTCCTTCATCGTGTTGATGGCGATGGCGGCGTCGCGCTCGATCGGCCACGCGAGATCCCAGTGCGCGCCGTCCACCTGCGCGCTGATCGCCTTCTTGCCGAGCGAGGTCGAGATGTCGGCCGCGACCTCGGCCGGCGTCACACCGGCGGGATAGCTGCGGCTGTTGCCATCGGGAAAGGTGAGAGAGATATCGGCCATGTCGGCTCTCCTCGTCGGTTCGGCGCCCACGGAACGCCCGGTTGCGGGTTCATGTCGGAGCGCGACCTGCACCGCGTCGCGCACGATGTCAACGCGGCGGCGGCGCGGGGTCGGGAAATGCCCGGGACCTGCGGCCTCAGCGCTTCTTCTTCGGGGGGGTGGCGGCGCGGGCGCGGGCCGCGGCGGCGCGCAGTTCCTCGGCGATCTCCTCGGCCTCCTCGGGCTCGAAGTCGAGCGGCAACTCGACGCCCTCGGCCTCGATGTAGATGCGCACCATCCCGAGGCTGGTCGGCCCGATCTGCAGGTTGGCCGAAATGTCGCTTTGCTTGTCGATGCCCATGTCCGTGCTCCCGCCGCGATGTGGAACGGGGGTAGCGCCCTGCGCGCAGACGGGCAAGCGGGAAGCGCGGCAGGGGACTTGCGGGGCGGGCTTGCGCGCGCAAGGGTGCCCGACAGGGCCGAGGGAGACAGACGATGGACCGGCAGGAGCTTGCAGCGGCGCTTGGCGCGCTCGACGTGGACACCCTTGTGCCGGGGCCGGAGGCCGCCCGCACCCGCGAGGCGGTGCAGCGCCTGCGGCTGGCGCTCGGCGACCCGGCCGCGACCGGGGCCGAGGTGGTCTATCGCGACCTCGAACCGGGCGACGCGGGCTGGATCATCGCCCGCCATGCCGAACTCTACGCCGCCGAAGAGGGCTTCGATGCCAGGTTCGAACCGCTCGTGGCCCGCATCCTGTCGGACTACCTGACCGCCCGCGACCCGGCCCGGGAGCGCGCCTGGGTCGCCGTGAAGGCGGGCGTGCGGCTCGGCACGATCTTCTGCGTGGACAGCGGGACGCCGGGCGTGGCCAAGCTGCGGCTCTTCTGGCTGGAGCCCTCGGCGCGCGGGATGGGGCTGGCCCCGGCGATGCTGGAGCGCTGCCTCGCCTTCGCGCGGGCGGCAGGCTACACGCGCATGGTGCTCTGGACCCACGAGAGCCACCGCGCCGCCGGACGCCTCTATGCCCGGTCCGGCTTCACCCTGACGAAGGCGGTGCCGGTCACCAGTTTCGGCGTGGATCTGGTCGAACAGACCTGGGAGCGCGACCTCGCCGCCCCCTGACCCGGCCCGCGGCCGACGCGGCGCGGCCCTGTCAAACCCCTCTTGCAATCGCGGGGAGGGGACGGTAATCCGCCCGACAGTGCCGCCTTAGCTCAGTTGGTTAGAGCGCCGGATTGTGGATCCGGAGGTCCCCTGTTCAAGCCAGGGAGGCGGTACCATCCTCCCCCGCTAGAGCTGTGATCCGAGGTCGACGACTAGAGCCGTTTCGATGCGGTGCGTGCGAGCACGCACCCTACGGGCGTATGGCGGAACTGCGAGACAAGATCACGCGCTGTGTACCGTTGTTCCAAGAAGCTTACCGACACGCTTCAGCCCGCCTTATTCGTCCAAAACGGCGGGAAAGGTTGCGTGCGCCTGAAAGCGCTTTAGATTCAAGCTGCTACACTGAAATCCGCAGTAGCTACGGACGCACGCATAGGTGAAAATCTACAGCCGGTCA
>JAUIAU010000092.1 GCA_030425185.1 Alphaproteobacteria bacterium | reverse complement strand
CGGGGGCGGGCCTAGCCTTTCCGTCATGGCTCTGTCATGGTCACGCGGCTAAGCAGTCACAACAGTTTCCGGAGGACACCATGGCCGAGCACATCACGATCCGCAACGCGCCCGGAACCTGGGTCGTCCGCACCACCGGGGCAGTGATCGCCGAATCGTCGAACGCGCTGGAACTGACCGAGGGGGATCTGGCCCCGGTGATCTATTTCCCGCGCGACGACGTGGCGATGAGCTTCCTCGACCGCACCGAAAGCTCGACCACATGCCCGTGGAAGGGCAAGGCCAGCTATTACTCGGTGGTCGGCAAGAGCAACACGATCGCCGATGCCGCGTGGTCCTACGAAGAGCCGAAGGAAGCCGTGGCGCAGATCGCCGGGCACATCGCGTTCTACGGGGCCAAGGTCACGGTCGAGCAGCTCTGAGCCGCGTGGGGCAGGACGCCGCTCAGGCGTCCTTTTCCCCGGCCTCCTCGGTGCCGTGCGCCTCGAAGAGCTTGCCCTGCAGCATGAAGAAGGCGAACAGCGCCGCCGGGAAGGCGAAGGTCTCGATCTTGACCCAGGTCTCGGTCGGCAGGGTGCGCCAGATCACCTCGTTCGCCACCGCCATCGCGGCGAACATCGCGGTCAGCCGCCGGGTGAGGATCAAGAACCCCTCCTCGGTCAGCGGCATCATCTCTTCCATCACCCAGGCGAGCAGCGAGCGCCCGCGCAGCAGCCCCGCGCCGAGCAGCGCGGCAAACAGGCCGTAGACCAGCGTCGTCTTCATCTTGAAGAACGACTCGTCGTTGAAGAGCACCGTCAGCCCGCCGAAGACCACCACGAGCACGGCGGTCACCACCTGCATCCGGCTGACCTTGCCGGTCAGTTTCCAGATCAGCGCGATCGAGGCCAGCAGCACGGGCACGAACCCCGCCGTCACAACGATGAAACCGGAGTACTCCCGCCCGCCGAGGGTGAAGGTGTCGTCCTTGACCCAGAGATAGGTGACGAAGAACAGCAGCACCGGCCCGAGATCGAGCGCGAGTTTCAGGCCGGGGGACAGGGGCTTGGGATCGGACATGACGCGCGACTTAGCCTGCGCGCGCCCCAGCGGCAAGCGGGCGCGTGCCGGGCGGGGGGCGCTACCCCCCCCTCTCGACGATCACCGCGCCCGCCGCGATCAGCGCCATCAGGGCGGCGCGGCGGGGGCCGACCGGCTCGCGCAGCACCAGCCAGCCGATCAGCGCGGCAAAGACGGTCGAGGTCTCGCGCAGCACCGCCGCCTCGCCCACGTCGTCGAGCCGCGTCGCCAGCATGATCGCGCCGAAGCTGCCGAAGGCCACGAAGGCCCCCAGCAGGCCGCGCTGCAGCAGCGGGACCACCGGCGGGCGGTCGGCCATCCCGTGCCAGCGGCGCAGGGCGACCCAGGGGAACACCAGCCCGTCGAGGAAGAAGAACCACGCGAGGAAGGTGAACGGGTCCGCCGTGGCGCGGATGCCGTAGGCGTCAAAGGTCGTGTAGAGCGCGACGAAGAGGCCCGTCGCCACCGCAAAGCCCAGCGCGGGCACCATCCGGTCGCGGTCGAGCGTGACCGTGCGCAGGTTGTAGCCCGCCAGCCCGAAGATGCCGGTCAGCAGCACCGCGATGCCCAGCCACTGGACGAGGGTGAAATGCTCGCCGAAGACGAGACCCGCCCCGATCACCGCGAAGAGCGGCCCGGTGCCGCGCACCACCGGGTAGACCACGGTATAGGCCCCGCGCATGTAGGCCATGCCCTGCAACACCTTGTAGGCGACGTGGATGACCATCATCCCCGCGAAGATCGGCCACATGTGCGCTTCGGGCCAGGGCACGACGAACAGCGCGAAGGGGGCCGCGATCAGCGCGTAGCAGCCGTCGATGGCGCCGCGCGACAGCCAAGGGTCATGCCGCCCCTTCTGCAACGCCCCGAAGAGCGCGTGCAGGAACGCCGCCATCAGCGCCAGTGCGGTCGCCAGCGTTTCGCCCAAGGGCGTGCCTTCGAGGCCGAGAAACCAGTCGCTCACCCGCAGGCGTCTCCGCTCAGCCGGCCGCGCCGGTCAGGGCGCGCGCGAACTCGTCGGGGTCGAACGGTTGCAGGTCGTCGATCTGCTCGCCCACGCCGATGGCATGGATCGGCAGACCGAACCGGTCGGCCAGCGCCACCAGCACGCCGCCCTTCGCGGTGCCGTCGAGCTTGGTCATCACGAGGCCCGAGACATCGGCGATCTTGCGGAAGATCTCGACCTGGCTGATGGCGTTCTGCCCCGTGGTCGCGTCGAGCACCAACAGCGTGTTGTGCGGCGCGTCCGGGTCCTTCTTGCGGATCACGCGGACGATCTTGGCCAGCTCCTCCATCAGGTCGGCCCGGTTCTGCAGCCGCCCGGCGGTGTCGATCATCAATAGGTCCGCGCCCTCGGCCTGCGCGCGTGTCATCGCGTCGAAGGCGAGGCTGGCGGGGTCCGATCCCTCGGGCGCGGTCAGCACCGGGACACCGGCGCGCTCGCCCCAGACCGTGAGCTGCTCGACGGCGGCGGCGCGGAACGTGTCGCCCGCCGCGATCACCACCGACTTGCCCGCGGCCTTGAACTGGCTGGCGAGCTTGCCGATGGTCGTCGTCTTGCCCGACCCGTTGACGCCCACCACCAGCACCACCTGCGGGCGCTTCGGATAAAGCGGCAGCGGGCGCGCGACCGGCTCCATCACGCGGGAGATCTCGGCGGCGAGCAGGTCCTTGATCTCGGCCGCCGACAGCTTCCGCCCGAGACGCCCTTCCGCGATGTTGGCGGTGACCTTCAGCGCGGTCTCCACCCCCATGTCGGCCTGGATCAGCAACTCCTCGAGGCTTTCGAGCATCGCGTCGTCGAGCACCCGGCGCGGCGCGCTGCCGCCCATCAGGCGACCGACGAGGCCCGGGGCCTCCGGCACCACGGGGGCCGAGACGGGGGCCGGGGCCTCGGCCGCCTCGCCGACGATCGCGTCGAGCCCCTCGTCGATCTGCGACGACGAGCGGAACATCCGGTCCTTGAGCTTCTTGAAGAACGACATGGGGCCTCCGGGGTCTCTCCCCCTCTCACCTAATGCGCGGCGGGTCCGGAGGGAAGCGGGCGGTTCGGCGCGGGGGTCAGGGCAGGCCGAGCACGCCCAGCGCAATCGCCGCCTGTCCCAGCCAGTAGAGCGGCCAGACGACCGCCCCGCAGACACGGGCCGCGCGCCCGCCGGGCGCGAGCACGAAGCGCTCGAGCGCGAGACAGAGGTCCGAGACCACGAACAGCGCCGCCCCCGCGACCGCCGGCCCGAGACCGGGCGCGAGATGCAGCGCCGCCAGCGCCATCGCCCCGATCAGCCCGACATAGACCGCGACCGGGACCCGGAGCGCCCCGGCACGCGGCACGATCACCGCGGCCCCGATGCCCAGCAGGAGCACCAGCGCGCCAAGCCCGGCCCATCGCAGCGCGTCGAAGGCAAACGGGTCGAGCCGCCCGGGCAGGCCGAGGAAGAGCCACGTATAGACGACATGCGCCGCCCCGAAGGCCGCGACCCCGGCGAGGAACATCCGCTCGCCCGGCCGCGACAGCGCGAGATCCCCGAGCGCGCTCGGCCCGAGCGCCAGCACCAGCAGACCGGGCCCGCCCGCCAGCGCGGCCGCCACGGCCAGCGCCAGCACCGAGCCGGTCTTCACCGCGGACGCGACCCAGCTGCCCGTCCCGAGCAGCGGGAAGACCAGCGCCAGCGCGGCCCCGATCCAGAACGGCAAGAGATCGCCCACGCGGCCCTCCTCGTCGGCAAGCCCCCGCCGACCCTGTGGACAACCTCCGCGTTTGTCGGAATTCGTCAAGAGTTCTGCCGCAGTCTTGCCGCGCTTCGCTTCTAGATTGAGACTCATGAGCCATTTCGTCCTCGCCTCCGTCCTGCCCATCGCCCTGGCGCTCGCCGCCGGGCTGGGCATCCATTGGGCGGCCTGGGCGGCGCTGGGCTACATGGCGCTGGTGGTCCCGCTGATCGACCTCAGCCTGCCGCGCGTGCTCGACCGCCGCCATGTCGAGGTGGAAAGCGACGCGCTGCCGATCGTGCTGGGGGTGCTGCACCTCGTGCTGCTGCCGGTGACGATCCTCGGGCTGTCGAACGCGACCGGGCTGGACCAGCCCGCGCAGGTCGCGCTCTTCGCCGCCGTGGCCATGATCTTCGGCCAGATATCCTGCTCGAACGCGCATGAACTGATCCACAAGGGCCGCGCGCTGCCGAACGTGCTGGGCCGCGTGGTCTACGCGACGCTCTTCTTCGGCCATCACGCCTCGGCGCATCCGGCGGTGCATCACCGCTTCGTCGCCACGCCCGACGACCCGAACAGCGCAGCCGAGGGTGAAAGCCTCTACCGGTTCCTGCCGCGCGCCTGGATCGGGTCGTTCCGCGCCGGCCTCCGGGTCGAGGTCGCGCGCCTGCGCCGCAAAGGCGCGGCCGTCTGGGGCGCGGGCAACCCGTTCTGGGGCTACGGGCTCTTCTCGGCGCTGGCGCTGACCGCCTCGGCCTCGATCGGCGGTTGGGGCGGCATCGCGGCGCATCTAGCGCTCGGCCTGCTCGCCTCGGCGCAACTGCTGACCAGCGACTATGTCCAGCACTACGGCCTGCGCCGGGCGCGCCTCGCCGACGGCCGCTACGAACCCGTCGGCCCCGAGCACAGCTGGAACGCGCCCGACGCCTTTTCCCGGCTGATGATGCTGAACGCGCCGCTGCATTCCGAGCACCACCTGCACCCGACCCGGCCCTTCCCGCAACTGGGCCGCCCCGAGGGCGCGGAGGGCCCGGTTCTGCCCTACAGCCTGCCGATCATGGCGGGCATCGCCTGCATTCCGCCGCTGTGGAAACGCGTGATGGGCCGGGAACTGGAGCGCCTCAGCCTCGCCGCCGCGGTGCCGCCGCTCGAGGCGCAGCTGCGCGGCGGGATGACCGAACCCGCCTGAGGCCCCCTTGCCAAGCGCGCGGTGCATCGCGACACTTCGCACCATGACCCGCCGCTTCGCCCTGCGCCCCGCCGCCACCCTGTTCGCCCTCGCCCTGCTGTCCGCCCCGGCGCTCGCCGCCGAGCGCCTGACGGTCGACGCGTTCGAGGCGATGGTGACCGGCAAGACGATCTTCTACAGCCAGTCCGGCCAGCCCTACGGCGCGGAGGAGTACCGCCGCGACCGCAGCGTGGTCTGGTCCTTCCTCGGCGGCGAATGCCAGCGCGGGACCTGGAGCCCCGGCCCCGACGACGCGATCTGCTTCACCTACGAGGGGCAGGAGGACAGCGGCCCGATCTGCTGGGAGTTCCTCGACGACGGCGGCAAGATCCGCGCCCGCGTGCTGGGGGCCGACCCGGCCGACGACCTGACGATGGTCGGGCACAACCGCACGCCGCTGACCTGCACCGGCCCGGACGTGGGCGTCTGAGCCCTCAGAACAGGCTGCCCTGCTCCGGCGGCTTCGGCTTCGTCCGGGGGCCGCCACCGCAGCCCCCGCCAGGGGCCGCACCGCCCGCCGCGACCGGCACCTTGCCATCCTGGAACTCGATCTCCAGCGCCCCCTGCGCCCCCGCCGCATGGGTGACGACCCCGCCATCCGCGCGGTAGACCACCGCGAAGCCGCGCTTCAGCGTCTCGGTATAACCCAGCGTCTGGCGCATCCGGTCGAGCGCCTCGAGCCGCGTGCGCCAGCCGGTGACCTGCGTCGTGCCCGCCCGCCCGAAGCGCTGCACCAGCCGCGCCAGCTCGCCCTCGGCCTGTGCCCGGCGGCGCAGCAGGGTCTCGGCCCGCAGCCTTCCCCCCAGCCCCGCCAGATCGCGCGCCGCCTGCCGGGTCCGCCCCGCCAGCGCCCGGTCGAGCGCCCCGCCGCGCTCGCGCAGCCGCTGTCCCCGGTCGGCCACCAGCCGCTCCAGCGCCTGCGGCCGCAGCCGCGCCCCGTAGCTGTCGAGCCGCAGCCGGGGCCGGTCGAGCCGCGCCTGCATCGCCCGCTCCAGGCGGTCGGACAGGAGGTCGAGCCGCTGCGCCGGGCGGTCGATCAGTTCCTCGAGGCGGGGCAGCGCCCGGCCCAAGTCGCGCAGCCGCTGCGCGCGCAGCGCCACGGCCTGCCCCGCGGCGCGGGTCAGCCGGGCACCCTGCCCCTCGACATGCGCGAGCAGGTCCAGCCGCACCGGCACCGCCAGTTCCGCCGCCGCCGTGGGCGTGGGCGCGCGCCGGTCCGAGACGAAGTCGATCAGCGTCGTGTC
>JAUIAU010000091.1 GCA_030425185.1 Alphaproteobacteria bacterium | reverse complement strand
GCCCGAGGCGAGGCCCATCAGCGCGAAGCCCATGTGCGCGATCGAGGAATAGGCCATCAGGCGCTTGATGTCGCGCTGGCCGATCGCGGCGATCGAGCCGAGGAACATCGACAGCACCGACAGGAGCGCCACGATCTGCTGCCAGTCTGCGACCACGCCACCGAACCCGTCGTGCATGACGCGTGCGAAGAGGCCCATCGCCGCGACCTTGGGGGCGGTGGCGAAGAAGGCGGTCACCGGGCTGGGCGAGCCCTCGTAGACGTCGGGCGTCCACATGTGGAAGGGCGCGGCCGATACCTTGAAGGCGAGGCCGGAGATCAGGAAGACGAGGCCGAAGAGCAGGCCCAGCGGCAGGTGCTCGGTCTCGGAGGCGGCGGCGATGATGCCGGCGAACTCGGTGGTGCCCGCGAAGCCGTAGGTCAGCGAGGCGCCGTAGAGCAGCATGCCCGACGACAGCGCGCCGAGAACGAAGTACTTCAGGCCCGCCTCGGTCGATTTCGCGTCGTCGCGGTGCAGGGCGGCGACCACGTAGAGCGCCAGCGACTGCAACTCGAGGCCCATGTAGAGCACGATCAGGTCGCCCGCCGAGACCATCAGCATCATGCCGACGGTCGAGAGCGCGATCAGGATCGGGTATTCGAAGCGCAGGATGCCGAGCTTCTGCATGTGGTCCTGGCTCATCACCAGCACGGCGGCGGCCGAGACGAGGATCACCACCTTGGCGAAGCGCGCGAAGCCGTCATCGACGACGAGGCCGCCGAAGCCCGCGTTGGTGCCCGAGCCGTTCAGCGCGATCCACGCGGCCAGCGCCGCGAAGACGGCGGAGGTCATCCAGACGAGGACGGGCGCGGTGCGGTCCTTGCCGGTGTAGACGCCCCAGAGCAGCGCGGCCATCGCGAAGATCGCCAGCGCGATCTCGGGAAGCAGCGTGGAGATATCGGCCCCGGTCATGTCAGTTGCCCCCTTCGGCGACTTGGGTCAGCGGCTCGAAGGCCGCGACGGCGGTGTCGTAGCCCGCGATCAGGTTCCCGACCGACGGCCCGATGACGTCGAGCACCGGCGCGGGATAGACCCCGAGCAGCAGCGTCATCACGACGAGCGGCGCGAAGATGGCGCGCTCGCGGGCGGTCATGTCGGTGATCGACTTCAGGCTTTCCTTGATCAGGTCGCCCATCACGACCCGGCGGTAGAGCCACAGCGCGTAGGCCGCCGACAGGATCACGCCCGTGGTGGCGACGGCGGCGACCCAGGTGTTGACCTGGAACACGCCCATCAGCGTCAGGAACTCGCCGATGAAGCCGCTGGTGCCCGGCAGGCCGACGTTGGCCATGGTGAACAGCATGAAGATCAGCGCGTAGGCCGGCATCCGGTTCACGAGACCGCCGTAGGCGTCGATCTCGCGGGTGTGCATCCGGTCGTAGATCACGCCGACGCAGAGGAAGAGCGCGCCGGAGACGAAGCCGTGGCTGATCATCTGGAAGATCGCGCCGTCGATGCCCTGCTGGTTGGCGGCGAAGATGCCCATGGTGACATAGCCCATGTGCGCGACCGACGAGTAGGCGATCAGCTTCTTCATGTCCTGCTGCGCCAGGGCCACCAGCGAGGTGTAGACGATGGCGATGGCCGACAGCCACAGCACAAGCGGCGCGAGGATGTCCGAGGCCACCGGGAACATCGGCAGCGAGAAGCGCAGGAAGCCGTAGCCGCCCATCTTCAGCAGGATCGCCGCCAGCACGACCGAGCCCGCGGTCGGTGCCTGGACGTGGGCGTCGGGCAGCCAGGTGTGGACCGGCCACATCGGCATCTTCACCGCGAAGGAGGCGAAGAAGGCGAGGAACAGCAGCGTCTGCATCCCGCCCAGCACGTGGACGCCGCCGATGGTCAGCGTCTCGGTGCCGAAGGAATGCGCCAGCAGCGTCGGGATGTCGGTGGTGCCCGCGTCGATGTACATCGCCACGATCGCGACCAGCATCAGGACCGAGCCGAGGAAGGTGTAGAGGAAGAACTTGAACGCCGCGTAGATGCGGTCCTTGCCGCCCCAGATCCCGATGATCAGGAACATCGGGATCAGGCCCGCCTCGAAGAACAGGTAGAACAGCACGAGGTCCAGCGCGCAGAACACGCCGAGCATCAGCGTCTCGAGCACCAGAAGCGCGATCATGTATTCCTTGACGCGGGTCTGGACCTCCCAGCAGGCAGCGATCACCAGCGGCATCAGGAAGGTGGTCAGCATCACGAAGAGGACCGAGATGCCGTCGACGCCCATCTTGTAGGTCAGGCCGAGGATCCAGGGGTGCTCCTCGACGAACTGGAAGCCGGTGTCGGCGGCGTTGAAGCCGGTCAGCACGAAGAGCGACAGAAGGAAGGTCGCGGTGGTCGCGACCAGCGCCAGCCACTTGGCATTGCGCCGGGCGGCCTCGTCATCGCCGCGCAGGAACAGCGCGAGGATCAGCGCCGCGACCAGCGGCAGGAAGGTGATGAAGGAGAGCAGGTTGTCCATTATTCAGCCCCGGTCGCCTGTCCCAGCACCATCCAGGTGACGAGGATCGTGATGCCCAGCACCATCGCGAAGGCGTAGTGGAAGAGGTAGCCGGACTGCGCCCGGACCGCGAGCCGCGTGAAGAAGGGCACGATGCCCATGGCGAGCCCGTTGATCCCGCCGTCGATCACGCTGCCGTCGCCGCGCCGCCACAGGAAGGCCCCGAGCCAGCGCGCCGGGCGCACGAAGATCGCGTCGTAGATCTCGTCGAAATACCACTTGTTCAGCAGGAAGTTGTAGACCGGCCAGAGGTTGCGCGCGAAGGCGCCAGGCAGGTGCGGTGCGCGGATGTAGAACAGCCAGCTCACCGCGAAGCCCAGCAGCATGGCGATGAAGGGGCTGACCTTGACCCATTTCGGCACGTTGTGCGCGTCGTCGAGGGTGGTGTTTTCGGGCGCGATGTAGAGCGCGCCCTCCCCCGGCGTTCCGGCGAAGACGTAGTGGTGCGCGCCCTCGCCCGCGGCCTCGCCCTCGGCAGCCGGTGCGGCCGCGCCGTGGCCTGCGTCAGCGGCGGCGGTCTCGCCATGCCCGGCCGTCTCGCCATGCCCGGCGTCAGCGCCGTGCGCCCCGGCCTCGGCATAGGGGATGCCGTAGAATTTGGCGACCTGGTCGGTGTGGCCGAAGAAGCTGTTGTACCAGACCATGCCCGAGAAGATCGCCCCCAGCGCCAGTACGCCGAGCGGCACCAGCATGACCTTCGGGCTTTCATGTGCATGCTCGTGCGTGTGCTTGTCGCCGCGCGGCGTGCCGTAGAAGGTCAGGAACATCAGCCGCCAGGAGTAGAAGCTGGTGAAGGCCGCCGCGATGACGAGCATCCAGAAGGCGTAGCGGGCCACACCTTCGCCGCCCGCGAAGGCGCTTTCGATGATCGCGTCCTTCGACAGGAAGCCCGCGAAGCCGTAGTGGGTCAGCGGAATGCCGACGCCGGTGATCGCCAGCGTGCCGATCATCATGGCGGCGAAGGTGTAGGGGATCTTCTTCCGCAGGCCGCCGTAGTTGCGCATGTCCTGCTCGTGGTGCATCGCGTGGATCACCGAGCCCGCGCCAAGGAAGAGCATGGCCTTGAAGAAGGCGTGCGTGAACAGGTGGAACATCGCCGCCGAGTAGACGCCGACGCCCGCGGCCACGAACATGTAGCCGAGCTGCGAGCAGGTCGAATAGGCGATCACGCGCTTGATGTCGTTCTGCACGAGGCCCACGGTCGCCGCGAAGAAGGCGGTGGTGGCCCCGAGGACCACGACGAAGCCCGTCGCGTAGGGCGCGAATTCCATGATCGGCGACATGCGGCAGACGAGGAACACGCCCGCGGTCACCATGGTCGCGGCGTGGATCAGCGCCGACACCGGGGTCGGGCCTTCCATCGCGTCCGGCAGCCAGGTGTGCAGGATCAGCTGGGCCGACTTGCCCATCGCACCGATGAAGAGCAGCACCGCCACCAGTTCGGCGGCGTTCCACGAGGTCCAGAGGAAGCTGACCTGCGTTTCCGCGAGCTCGGGTGCCGCGGCGAAGATCTGGTCGAAGTTGACCGAGTCCACCAGGAAGAACAGCGCGAAGATGCCGAGCGCGAAGCCGAAGTCACCGACCCGGTTGACCACGAAGGCCTTGATCGCGGCGGCGTTGGCCGAGGGCTTGCGGTAGTAGAAGCCGATCAGCAGGTACGAGGCGACGCCGACGCCCTCCCAGCCGAAGAACATCTGCACGAGGTTGTCCGAGGTCACCAGCATCAGCATGGCGAAGGTGAAGAAGGACAGGTAGGCGAAGAAACGCGGCTTGTAGGTCTCGCCCTCGCGCCACTGCGGGTCGTGGTCCATGTAGCCGAAGCTGTAGAGGTGCACGAGCGCCGAGACCGTGGTGACCACGATCAGCATGATCGCCGTCAGCCGGTCAAGGCGGATCGCCCAGTCGGTGGCCAGCGTGCCGCTCTCGATCCAGCGCAGAAGGACGATCTGCGCGCTCTCGCCGTCGAAGGTCAGGAACACGATCCAGGACAGCAGGCAGGCGAAGAACAGCAGGCCGGTGGACAGCCACATCGCGGCGGTTTCGCCCAGCACGCGCCAGCCGAAGCCCGCGAGCAGCGCGCCGACCAGCGGCGAGAAGAGGATGAGGGTTGCAAGCGTGTCCATGTCCTCAACCCTTCATGTTCGAGACGTCTTCCACCGCGATCGTGCCGCGGGTCCGGAAGAAGCAGACGAGAATGGCAAGGCCGATGGCCGCTTCCGCGGCGGCCACCGTCAGGACGAAGAGCGTGAACACCTGCCCGGTGAGGTCCCCGAGGAAGTGCGAGAAGGCGACCAGGTTGATGTTGACCGCCAAGAGCATCAGTTCGACCGACATCAGGATGATGATGACGTTCTTCCGGTTCAGGAAGATGCCGAAGATGCCGATGACGAACAGCGCAGCCGCCACCGTCAGGTAATGTTCCAATCCGATCATGTCGTCCCTCCGGGTCTCATGCCCGTCCGTCCGTCTCTCTGCGGCCCGGCCCCGTCGCGGGGTGCGCCGCCTCGTGTCGTTCCCGTCTCGTGTCGCGCCGGGTCCGGACCGGCGCGGGCAGGCTTAGAGCCCCTGCCCCGGCTTCACGTCCTTCAGTTCCATCGCCTTCTTCGGATCGCGGTAGATCTGGGCGAGGATGTCCTGCCGCTTGACGTCCACGCGGTGGCGCAGCGTCAGCACGATGGCCCCGATCATCGCGACCAGCAGGATCAGGCCGGCGGCCTGGAACATCACGATGTACTTGTCGTAGACCAGTTGCCCCAGCGCGGCGGTATTGTGGATCTCGGCGGCGTCCGGCGTCGGCGCCGCGAGCCGCGCGCCGATCCCGTCCGAGTAGGTCCAGGTGCCGTAGGCCAGCGCGAACTGCATCAGCAGGATCACCCCGATCAGCGCGGCAAGCGGGATGTACTTGGCCATCTCCGCCTTCAGCTCGGCGAAGTCGACGTCGAGCATCATCACCACGAAGAGGAACAGCACCGCGACCGCGCCGACGTAGACGATGACGAGCAGCATCGCCACGAACTCGGCCCCGAGCAGCACGAACAGGCCCGCCGAGGACAGGAAGGCAAGGATCAGCCACAGCACCGAGTGCACCGGGTTGCGGCTGACAGTGACGAGAAGCCCGGCGACCACGACGGTCAGCGCGAAGGCATAGAAGGTCAGATCGGCCAGTCCCATCAGGCGTTCCCCTCGGTTTCGGCAATCGTCGCGCGCACCAGCTCCATCGCCTTCATCATGGCCGGGACCCCGGCGAAGACGGACATCTGGGCCACGACCTCGGCCAGTTCCTTTTCCGTCGCGCCCGCTTCGAGGGCATGGCGAACGGTCAGCTTGATCTGCGGTTCGGCCTGCGCGCCCTGCGCGATCAGCGCCCCCAGCACCACGAAGAGCCGGGTCTTGGCATCGAGGCCGCCGACGTTGAACGTGTTGCCGAACATCATCTCCATCATGTCTTTCGGCATGGTGGGGAACATCTGGTCGAGCCGCCCCATCTGGAAGTGCTCCAGCGCGGGGTTGAACGCCTTGGCCAGTTCCATCGACTGGGCCATCAGCGCCTCGAAGGGGTTCTGGGCCTTGTCGCTCATCGGTAGGGCGCGTCCATGGCGAGGTTGCGGGCGATCTCCGCTTCCCAGCGCTCGCCGTTCGCGAGCAGCTTTTCCTTGGTGTAGAACAGCTCCTCGCGGGTCTCGGTGGCGAACTCGAAGTTCGGGCCCTCGA
>JAUIAU010000090.1 GCA_030425185.1 Alphaproteobacteria bacterium | reverse complement strand
TGGTTCCCGAAGGCAGCCCGCTCGAGGACTTCTTTCGCGACTTCATGGACCGCCAGCAGGGCCGCCAGGGCGAGCGCCCGCAGCGGCGCTCGAACGCGCTGGGCTCGGGCTTCGTGATCTCGGCGGACGGCTACATCGTCACCAACAACCACGTCATCGAGCAGGCCGACGAGATCTCGATCGAGTTCTTCTCGGGCAAGGTGCTCGACGCCGAGGTGATCGGCACCGACAAGAACACCGACCTCGCGCTGCTGAAGGTCGACAGCGACGAGCCGCTGCCTTTCGTGCAGTTCGGTGACAGCGACGCCGCCCGCGTCGGCGACTGGGTGATGGCCGTGGGCAACCCGCTGGGCCAGGGCTTCTCGGTCTCGGCCGGCATCGTCTCGGCGCGCAACCGCGCGCTGTCGGGCACCTATGACGACTTCATCCAGACCGATGCCGCGATCAACCGGGGCAACTCGGGCGGTCCGCTGTTCAACATGGACGGCGACGTGATCGGCGTGAACACCGCGATCCTGTCGCCGAACGGCGGCTCGATCGGCATCGGCTTCGCGATGTCCTCGGCGGTCGCGACGCGCGTGATCGACCAGCTGAAGGAGTTCGGGGAAACCCGCCGCGGCTGGCTGGGCGTCCGCATCCAGGACGTCACCCCCGACATGGCCGAGGCGCTGGGTCTCGCCAGCGCGGCGGGCGTCATGGTGTCGGACGTGCCGGAAGGCCCGGCGGCCGAGGCCGGCATGCAGGCCGGTGACGTGATCCTGTCCTTCGACGGGCAGGACGTGACCGACACCCGCGAACTGGTCCGCATCGTCGGCAACTCGGATGTCGGCGCCACCGTGCCGGTGGTCGTGCAGCGCGACGCCTCGACCCAGACCCTTCAGGTGACGCTGGGCCGCCGCGAGGAAGCCGAGCGGACGATTCCCGCCTCGGCCCCGGCGACCGAGATGCAGCCCGAGACCGGCAGCGTGCTGGGCCTGCAGCTGAGCGAGCTGACCGCACCGCTGCGCGACGAGCTGGGCCTTGGCGGCAACGAGGACGGCCTCGTGGTCACCGCGGTCGACCCGGCGGCGGAAGCGGCCGAGAAGGGCCTGCAGGTCGGCGACGTGATCGCCGAGGCGGGCCAGCGCCCGGTGTCGACCCCGGCCGATCTCGAGGACCGGATCGCCGATGCCCGCGACGCGGGGCGGAAGTCGATCCTGCTGCTGGTGCGCCGCGCCGGCGAGCCGCGCTTCGTGGCGCTGACCGTGGACGAATGACCGCGGTCCGCTGACGACTGACAGGGCCGGGTCTTGCGACCGGCCGGGAGCGGGCGCCTTCGGGCGCCCGTTTCGCTTGCCCGTGGGTCAGTCGAGGGTGGCGGGGTCCACCTCGACCAGCCCGAGACGGCGCGCGGCGGCGAGCGAGAGGACCGCGCTGTCGAGCCCCTCGGTCTGCTGGTAGCGCCGGATCGCGCGGCGGGTGGTGCCGTCCATCTCGCCGGTGACCGCGCCGCGGTGGAAGCCGCGGGCGGCGAGCGCGCGCTGTACCGAAGCGATGAAGCCGGGGGTCATGCGCTCGGGGCAGGGGGCCTCGAACCAGATCTCGGTGCGCTCGCGGGTGATCCGCTGCCGGGTCTCGGTCTTGAACACGGCGGGGGCCAGCACGGTCCCGTCGCTGGCGATCTCGGCGGGTTGCAGCATCACCTGTTCGGTGACGGTCTCGATCACGGCGGGGGTCACGTCGCGGCCCCAGCAACTGTCGGGCGCGGCGCCGGGCGGTCCCTCGGTGGCGCGCACGATGCCCGGCTCCGGCTCGGCGAGGCGCATGACGTCGGGCGCGGGCAGCGTGCTCTGGCACGCCGCGAGGCCCGCGAGCGCGGTCCATGCGAGGAGGGGTCTGGTCACTGCTCGGCCTTCCGGTTGGGTCCGGGGTCTTGTCGGGGCCGAGAATAGCGCAAGCGTGGCGGTTTCGGAAGCCTGCCGGGGCGGGGCCGTCAGGGCTGGTCGCCCGCCCGGCAGAGCGCGGGGGTGAAGCCCGGCTCCAGCAGGCGGTCGAGCAGCGGCGAGAGATCCTCGATCTCCTCGGCGACGACATGGGTCACGCCCTCGGCCCGTTGCAGCCGCCCGGTCACCTTCAGCAGCCGCCCGGCGATCACGGCGCGGCGGAAGCGCTCGTAGACCGCCTTCCAGACCACGACGTTCACCGTGCCGGTCTCGTCCTCCAGCGTCACGAAGATCACCCCCTTGGCGGTGCCCGGGCGCTGGCGCACCAGCACGAGGCCCGCGACCGCGAGGCGGGCGTTGTCCGATACCTCCTCGACGCGGCGGGCGGGGACGCAGGCGGGCGGGCGCGGCGGCGGCGGCGGCGGCCGGGTGATCGGGTCGAAGGCGGCGCTGGGGTCGGGGGGAAAGACGGGATCCGGCATGAGAACGAAGATAGAACAAAACCCGGGCCGCGTCCAAGTCTTTCCATTCGGGGCGCGGCGGATTACATCGCCCTATAACCCCAGACCTGGCAGGAGCCGACGATGGCGAAGATCACCTATATCGAACACAACGGCACCGAGCATGTCGTGGACGTCCCGAACGGGCTGACCGTGATGGAAGGCGCGCGCGACAACGGCATTCCGGGGATCGAGGCGGATTGCGGCGGCGCCTGTGCCTGCTCGACCTGCCATGTCTACGTGCACCCCGACTGGGTCTCGAAACTGCCGCACAAGGAAAGCATGGAAGAGGACATGCTCGACTTCGCGTTCCAGCCCGATCCGGCCCGCTCGCGCCTGACCTGCCAGCTGAAGGTCACCGACGCGCTCGACGGGCTCGTGGTGCAGATGCCCGAGAAACAGATCTGATGCGTTCCGGGCGGGGCCTTGCCCTGGCGCTCGGCCTCTGGGCCGGGGCGGCCGGTGCGACCCCGCCCGACGTGATCACCGCCGCCCGCTTCGCCGAGCCGACCGGGCGCTACCCGCACGGGGTGCTGGGCGACGACCAGGAATGGGGCGCGCTGGTGCTGACGGTGGACCGCTGCCAGGGCTGCGCCGCGACGCGCATCGACGAGGTGGTGATCCGCCTGCCCGAACATCGCGTCTTCGAGGACCTCGCCCCCCGGCTCTGGCCGATCGACGCCGATGACCTGCCGAAGGTGGTGGTGGTCGAGTCCGATGCCGCCCTCGGCGCGCGGCTGGCGGTCTATGACGAGACCGGCTTCGTCGCCGCCACGCCCTTCATCGGGCAGCGCTTCCGCTGGCTGGCCCCGGTCGGCGTCGCGGATTTCGACGGCGACGGCTGGATGGAGGTCGCCTATGTCGACCGCCCGCACCTGGCGAAGACGCTGCGGCTCTGGCGCTACGCGGACGGCGAGATGACCGAGATCGCCGCCCTGCCGGGCCTCAGCAATCACCGCATCGGCGAGGCGTTCATCACCGGCGGCCTGCGTGACTGCGGCGCCGGGCCCGAGATCGTCGCGGCCTCGGGCGACTGGAGCCGGGTGGTCGCGGTGCGGCTGGACGCGGGCGCGCTGGTGCCCGAGACGGTCGGTCCCTTCACCGGACCGGAGGCGGTCGCCGCGGCGCTGGCCTGCGAATGATCCGCGCGGCGCTGCTCCTCGGGCTGCTGGCGCTGCCCGCCGCCGCACAGGAGCGGATCGCCCCCGGTGAGTTCCTCGATGCGGCGGACGGCCGGACGCTGACCTTCCGCACCTACCCGACGGGAGAGCTGGTCGGGATCGAGGAATTCCTGTCGCGCACCCGCACGGTCTGGGCCCGCGCCGACCGCAGCTGCGCCTATGGCCGGGTCGAGGTGCGCGACGAGCGGCTCTGCTTCCTCTACGACGACGAGCCGGGGGTCGAGCACTGCTGGCTGACGCTGCGCCGGGACACGACGCTCTTCGTGCTGATGCCAAGGACGGGCGAGGTGCAGCAGGTCAGCGACATCACCGACAAGCCGGTGGTCTGCACCAACGCGCCGCTGTCCTGAGGGCGCGCGGGGGCGGCCCGCGTCGGAGCGGGGGCGCTGCCCCCGCACCCCCGGAGTATTTCGTCCAAGAAGAACGGGGGCGCGTCAGAGCGCGCGCCAGCCGATGTCGCGGCGGCAGAAGCCCTCGGGCCAGTCGATCCGGTCGACGAGGGCATAGGCGCGGTCGCGGGCCTCGGCGAGGGTCGCGCCGCGCGCGGTGACGTTCAGCACCCGCCCCCCGGTCGCGGTGAGCGCGGTTTCGGTGCGGGTGGTTCCGGCGTGGAACACCATGTGGTGGCTGTCCTCGGGCAGGGCGTCGAGGCCGTGGATCGCGCTGCCCTTCCCGTAGGCGCCGGGATATCCTCTGGCCGCCATCACCACGGTCAGCGCGTGGTCGTCGGCCCAGTGCACCTGCGCCGTCTCCAGCCGGTGCTCGGCGGCGGCGAGGATCAGGTCGAGCACCTGCGCGCCGAGGCGCATCATGAGCACCTGGCATTCCGGGTCGCCGAAGCGGACGTTGTATTCGACGAGCCGGGCGCGCCCGTCCGCGATCATCAGCCCGGCATAGAGGATGCCGGTGTAGGGCGTGCCGCGCCGCGCCATCTCGGCGAGTGTCGGGCGCACGATGGTCTCCATCACCTGCGCCTGCAGCGCCGGGGTCAGCACCGGCGCGGGGGAATAGGCCCCCATGCCGCCGGTGTTGGGGCCGGTGTCGCCCTCGCCCGCGCGCTTGTGGTCCTGCGCGGTGCCGAGCGGCAGCGCCGCCTCGCCGTCGCAGAGGATGAAGAACGAGGCTTCCTCGCCCGCCATGAACTCCTCGATCACCACCTCGGCCCCGGCCGCGCCGTAGGCCCCGCCGAACATGTCGTCGAGGGCGGCGAGCGCCTCGGCCTCGGTCATTGCCACGGTGACGCCCTTGCCCGCGGCGAGGCCGTCGGCCTTGATCACGATCGGCGCGCCGGTCGCCGCGACATGGGCGCGGGCGGCGGCGGCCTCGGTGAAATGCGCCCAGCCCGCGGTCGGCACCCCGGCGGCGTCGCAGACCTGCTTGGTGAAGGTCTTGGAGGCTTCGAGCCGCGCCGCCCCGGCGGAGGGGCCGAAGGCCAGCACGCCCGCCGCCCGGAGCGCGTCCGCGACGCCCGCCGCCAGCGGCGCTTCGGGGCCGACGATCACGAGGTCGATGGCGTTCTCGACGGCGAACCCGGTGACCGCCTCGGCGTCGAGGATGTCGAGCGCGGCGTTCTCGGCCAGCGCCTCGGTCCCCGCGTTGCCGGGCGCGAGGATCAGCCGGTCGCACTTGGGGTTCTGGGCCACCGCCCAGGCGAGGCTGTGCTCGCGGCCGCCGCTGCCGAGGATCAGGATGTTCATGGCGACGCCCCCTGCGCTGTCGTCCCTGTCGCGGCGGGTCTAGGGCCAAGCCGGGGGCGGCACAAGACAGGCGGCGCTTTTCGCCGTCCGCGGGCCGGGCTAGGGTGCCGCCATGATGGACCTGATCGACGACGAGCCCGGCGCGGGCGGCCAGCCGGGCGGCAACGCGCCCGAATTCTCGGTCTCCGAGATCGCGGGCGAGGTGAAGCGCACGCTGGAGGGCGCCTTCGGCCGCGTCCGCGTGCGCGGCGAGGTGGGCCGGGTGTTCCCGGCGCGCTCGGGGCATCTCTATTTCGACCTGAAGGACGACAAGGCGGTGCTCGCGTCGGTCAGCTGGAAGGGCAGCGTCGCGCGGATGGCGGTCAAGCCCGAGGAGGGGATGGAGGTCATCGCCACCGGGCGGCTGACCACCTTTCCCGGTCAGTCGAAGTACCAGCTGATCGTCGACGATGTCGCCCCCGCGGGGGTCGGCGCGCTGATGGCGATGCTGGAGAAGCGCAAGGCCGCGCTGGCCGCCGAGGGGCTGTTCACGGCCGAGCGCAAGCGGCCGATCCCCTTCCTGCCCGGGGTGATCGGGGTCGTGACCTCGCCGCAGGGCGCGGTGATCCGCGACATCCTGCACCGGCTGCGCGACCGCTTTCCGCGCCATGTCCTCGTCTGGCCGGTCGCGGTGCAGGGCGAGCGTTGCGCGCCCGATGTCGCCCGCGCCATCGCCGGGTTCAACGCGCTGCCCGAGGACGGGCCGATCCCGCGTCCCGACCTGCTGATCGTGGCGCGCGGCGGCGGCTCGCTGGAGGACCTCTGGGGGTTCAACGAGGAGATCGTCGCGCGGGCGGCGGCGGCGAGCCGGATCCCGCTGATCTCGGCGGTGGGACACGAGACTGACACGACGCTGATCGACTTCGTCTCGGACCGGCGCGCGCCCACGCCCACGGCGGCGGCGGAACTGGCGGTGCCGGTGCGGCTGGACCTGCTCGCGCATGTCGAGGGGCAGGGTGCCCGGCTGACCC
>JAUIAU010000204.1 GCA_030425185.1 Alphaproteobacteria bacterium | reverse complement strand
CGCCCAATGACCGCCACGACCGCCGACGCTTCTTCCCCGCTCGCCCCTTCGGACGCGAAGGCCAAGCCCGCCTATCCGAAGCGCGCGGCGCGGGTGAAGACGCCCTTCATCCAGCAGCTTGAAGCGGCGGAGTGCGGCGCGGCGGCGCTCGGCGCGATGCTCGCCCATCACGGACGCTGGGTCCCGCTGGCGGAGCTGCGGCGGCAATGCGGCGTCTCCCGGGACGGCTCGAAGGCGGCGAACGTGCTCCGCGCGGCGCGGCGCTACGGCATGGTCGCGAAGGGATACTCCAAGGGCGTTGAGAGCGTTAAAGGCGTGAATCTGCCCTTCGTCGTGTTCTGGGAGTTCAACCACTTCCTCGTGGTTGAGGGCTGGAACACCACGCATGTGACGCTGAACGACCCCGCGGTCGGGCATCGCAGCGTCACTTGGCGCCAGTTCGACGAGGGCTTCACCGGCGTCGCGCTTGTGATGACGCCCGGACCGGAGTTCGAGAAGGGCGGCGCGCGCCCCGCCGTCCTGCCTGCGCTTTGGAACCGGACCGAGGGCGCGCGCGGCGCCCTAGTCTATCTAATGATCTGCGGGGCGATCGGGATCTTTCCCGGCATCGCCGCCGCCGCCTACACGCGCATCATCGTGGACGAGGTGATCGTCGGGACCAATCCCGGCTGGCTGCGCCCGATCCTGCTGTTCATGGCGGCCACCCTGCTGTTCCAGCTTACGGGACAGGCGCTGAACGGGCTGTTCGTGCGGCGGATGCAGATGTCGATGGCCGCGCGGCTCCAGGCCCGGTACGTCCGCCACATGCTCAAGCTGCCCTACCACTTCTTCGCGCAGCGCTATGTGGGCGAGGTCGTGGCGCGCACGGGAATCAACGACGCGCTAGTAGGGCTGATCGCGAGCAAGCTGACGAGCGCGATCATCGGGGTGTTTACCATGGTCGCCTTCGGCTTCGTTCTGCTGACCTACAACGTCCCGCTGACGCTGGTCGGGCTCGCGATGACGCTGGTGAACTTCCTGTTCCTGCGCCTTGTGGCCGACCGGCGAATGGAGGCGAACCTCGC
>JAUIAU010000089.1 GCA_030425185.1 Alphaproteobacteria bacterium | reverse complement strand
CTCGCCGCGGCGCGGCGCGCCGATTGACTCGGATGGTGTTTTGACCTATCTCCCGCCACAACCCCTAGGAGGGGACTTGCCGCGGGGCGCCCGGAAATCGCGTCCCAGACTCTCAGGCCCGGTCATGGGGACCGGCCGCAGACATGGACGCACATGACCAAATTTGCTGACCTGAACCTCGATCCGAAGGTTCTGAAAGCGGTTGAAGAAGCCGGCTACGAAACCCCCACCCCGATTCAGGCAGGGGCCATCCCCCCCGCGCTGCAAGGGCGCGACGTGCTCGGGATCGCCCAGACGGGCACCGGCAAGACCGCGAGCTTCACGCTGCCGATGATCACGCTGCTGGCCAAGGGCCGCGCCCGTGCCCGGATGCCGCGCAGCCTCGTGCTGGCGCCCACGCGCGAACTGGCCGCGCAGGTGGCCGAGAACTTCGACGTCTACGCCAAGCACACCAAGCTGACCAAGGCGCTGCTGATCGGCGGCGTCTCGTTCAAGGAACAGGACCTGCTGATCGACCGGGGCGTGGACGTCCTGATCGCGACGCCGGGCCGCCTGCTCGACCATTTCGAGCGCGGCAAGCTCCTGCTGACCGGCGTTCAGATCATGGTGGTCGACGAAGCCGACCGGATGCTCGACATGGGCTTCATCCCGGACATCGAGAAGATCTTCCAGCTGACACCCTTCACCCGGCAGACGCTGTTCTTCTCGGCCACGATGGCCCCCGAGATCGAGCGGATCACCAACACCTTCCTGTCGGCCCCCGAGAAGATCGAGGTCGCCCGCGCCGCAACGACCTCCGAGACCATCGCGCAGAACCTCGTCCTGTTCCGCCCGAGCCGCCGGGACCGCGCCGCGACCGAGAAACGCGCCCTGCTGCGCGCGCTGATCGACGCCGAAGGCACCGAGTGCAAGAACGCCATCATCTTCTGCAACCGGAAGGTGGACGTGGACGTGGTGGCGAAATCGCTCAAGAAATACGGCTATGACGCCGCGCCGATCCACGGCGACCTGGAGCAGAGCCAGCGGATGAAGACGCTGGACGGGTTCCGGGACGGCAGCCTGCGCTTCCTCGTGGCCTCCGACGTGGCCGCGCGTGGCCTCGACATCCCGGCGGTCAGCCACGTGTTCAACTTCGACGTCCCGTCGCACTCGGAGGACTATGTCCACCGAATCGGCCGCACCGGCCGCGCCGGGCGCAAGGGCCGCGCGCTGACGATCTGCGCCCCCTCGGACGAGAAATACCTCGACGCGATCGAGAAGCTGGTGCAGCAGGCGATCCCGCGCATGGACCCGCCCGGCGGTCAGCCGGCCCCCGCCGCCGAACCGGCCGAGGCCGAAGGCGAAGCCCGGCCGAAGCGCGAGCGCCGTCCGCGCCGCGCCCGGACCGAACCGAACGAGCCGGTCGCCGAGACGCCCGCCGCCGTCGAGCCCGTCGTGGCCGAGGCCGCCAGCGCCCCGGAACCGGACCGCAGCGCGCGCGACGAGCGCCGTCCGCGCCGCGACCGGCGTGACGACCGCGGCCCCAAGATCGTGGGCATGGGCGACCACGTGCCGACCTTCATCGCCAAGAGCTTCGAGGAACGCATCGCCAGCTGAGATTATCAGCTGACGACGCAGCACCCTCTCGCAGGATCGATAAGGCCGCCCCGTGGGGCGGCCTTTTGCGTATCACGGGGAACACGCCCCGCTCAGAGCACCTTGTCGAGCACCGCCTCCAGGCGCGCCACGGCGCCGTCCACGTCATAGAGCTTGTCGAGCCCGAAGAGCCCGATGCGGAAGGTCCGGAAATCCGCCGGCTCGTCGCATTCCAGCGGCACACCGGCCGCGATCTGCATCCCGTGCGGCAGGAAGGCCCGTCCGGTCGCGATCTCCGGATCGTCGGTGTAGCTGACGACCACGCCGGGCGCGCCCCAGCCCTCTGCCGCGACCGACTGCACCCCGCGTGCCGCCAGCAGCCCGCGCACCGCGTCGCCCAGTGCCCACTGGGCTTCCTTCAGGCGCGAGAACCCGTAGTCGCGCGTCTCGGCCATGGTGTCGCGGAAGGCGACCAGCGCGTCGGTCGGCATGGTGGCGTGATAGGCGTGGCCGCCGTCCTCGTAGGCCCTCATGATCGCCCGCCATTTCTTCAGGTCGATGGCGAAGCTGGACGAGGCCGTTTCGGCCAGTTTCGCCTCGGCGCGGGCCGACATCATCACGAGACCGGCGCAGGGCTGGGCGCTCCAGCCCTTCTGCGGGGCCGAGATCAGCACGTCGACGCCTGTCGCCGCCATGTCCACCCAGACACAGCCCGAGGCGATGCAGTCGAGCACCATCAGGGCGCCCACCTCGTGCGCGGCCTCGGCCAGCGCGGTGATGTAGGCGTCGGTCAGGATGACCCCGGCTGAGGTCTCGACATGCGGCGCGAAGACCACGTCCGGACGCTCGGCCCGGATCCGGGCGGTCACCTCTTCGATCGGCGCGGGGGCGAAGGGGGCGCGGCTGGTGTTGCCGGTCTGGCGCGCCTTCATCACGATGGCCTCGGCGGGCAAACCACCGGCCTCGAAGATCTGGCTCCAGCGATAGGAGAACCAGCCGTTGCGCACGACCAGCGCCTTCTTCCCTTCGGCGAACTGGCGCGCGACGGCCTCCATCGCGTAGGTGCCGCCACCGGGCACCAGCGCCACGGCATCGGCGGCATAGACTTCGCGCAGCATGGCGGAGATGTCGCGCATCACGCCCTGGAACTTCTTGCTCATGTGATTGAGCGAACGGTCGGTGAAGACGACGGAGTATTCCAGCAGGCCGTCAGGATCGACGTGGGGCAGAAGGGCGGTCATCGGGTCTCTCTCCTCTCGGGTCGGGAGGGAGGTAGCCCCGGCAGGCCGCAAGATCAAAGGGGTTTCGACGGGAAACGGGGTCCGGGCCCCGCGCGGATCGGAAACGCGCGGCAGGCCGGGGAAACCGGCCCGGCGCGGGATGCGCGCCGGGCCGGCAGGATCCGGGGATCAGTTCTTTGCGCGGTCGACCATCTTGCCGGCGGTGATCCAGGGCATCATCTCGCGCAGCTTGGCGCCGACGGCCTCGATCTGGTGCGCGTCGTTGTTGCGGCGGATCGCCTTGAACGACGGCTGGCCGACCGAGCATTCCTGCATCCAGTCGCGCACGAAACGGCCCTGCTGGATGTCGTCGAGCACGGCCTTCATGCGGGCCTTGGTCTCGTCGTACGGCAGGATGCGCGGACCCGAGACATACTCGCCGTACTCGGCGGTGTTCGAGATCGAGTAGTTCATGTTCGCGATGCCGCCTTCGTAGATCAGGTCCACGATCAGCTTCACCTCGTGCAGGCACTCGAAATAGGCCATCTCGGGGGCATAGCCCGCCTCGACCAGCGTCTCGAAGCCCATGCGGATCAGTTCGACGAGGCCGCCGCAGAGCACGGCCTGCTCGCCGAAGAGGTCTGTCTCGCACTCTTCCTTGAAGTTGGTCTCGATGATGCCCGAGCGGCCGCCGCCGATGGCGGAGCAGTAGCTGAGGCCCAGTTCCAGCGCCCGGCCGGTCGCGTCCTGGTGAACCGCGACGAGGCAGGGCACGCCGCCGCCCTTGGTGAATTCGCCGCGCACGGTGTGGCCCGGACCCTTCGGCGCCATCATGATGACGTCGACGCCCGGCTTCGGCTCGATCAGGCCGAAGTGCACGTTCAGCCCGTGCGCGAAGGCGATCGCGGCGCCTTCCCGCAGGTTGTCGTGGACGTACTTGCGATAGGTCTCGGCCTGCAGTTCGTCGGGCATGGTGAACATGATCAGGTCGCACCAGGCCGCCGCTTCGGCGATGCCCATGACCTGCAGACCTTCGCCTTCGGCCTTCTTCGCCGAGGGCGAGCCCTCGCGCAGGGCGACGACGACGTGCTTGGCGCCCGAGTCGCGCAGGTTCAGCGCGTGGGCATGGCCCTGGCTGCCATAGCCGAGGATGGCGACCTTCTTGTCCTTGATCAGGTTGATGTCGCAGTCGCGATCGTAATAGACGCGCATCGTGGCGCTCCCTTCCGTTTTCCGGTTTCTGTGTGGGCGGACCATGCGCCCAATCCGGCGAGAAAGCATTGCCGTTCTCGCGGATTTCGGGCAAAGGGCGAAAAACTCATTCGCCAAACACTCATATACCGGAGCATTCATGCTCGACGACATCGACCGCCGCCTGCTGCGGCACCTGCAGGCCGAGCCGGACCTGTCGAATGCCGCACTGGCCGAGCGCGCCGGCATCAGCGCCGCCAGCGCCTGGCGCCGGCTCGAGAAACTGACCGAGGCGGGCGTTCTGCAGGGCGTCGAGACGGTGGTGGACGGGCGGGCGCTCGGCTGGGCGGTCGAGGTGTCGCTGCGGATCACCCTCGACAAGACCCGGCCCGATGCCTTCGACCGGTTCCTCGACGCGGCCCGCGCGGTGCGCGAGGTGACCGAGATCCAGACTTTCCTCGGGCGGGTGGACGTGCGCCTGAACGTGCTGGCGCGCGACATGGCCCATTACACCGAGGTCTATCGCACCCGCATCCTGACCCTGCCGCATCTTCAGGACATCGAGCAACTGATGCTGATCTCGACGATCAAGGACGGCGAGGGCCTGCCGCTGTGAGCCTCGACCTCGACGATACCGACCGCGCGCTGGTCCGGGCGCTCGCCCGCGACGCGCGGCAGAGCGCCGGGGCCCTCGGCCGCGCCCTTGGGCTCAGCCAGCCCGCCGCGTGGCGCCGCATCCGGCGGCTTGAGGCGGCCGGCGTGCTCGCCCGCCGCCGGGTGCGCCTCGACCCGGCAAAGCTGGGCTTCGGCGTCACCGTTTTCCTGGGCGTCAAGCTCGCCACCAAGGGCCGCACCTCGGTCGCGGATTTCGAGCGCGCGGTCAGCGCCATCCCCGAGGTGCAGGTGGTCCAGCATGTGCTCGGGGCCTACGACTATCGCCTGCGGGTGGTGGCGCGCGACCTGTCGGATTTCGAACGCGTCCTGCGTCGCCGGATCATGACCCTGCCGGGCGTCGGCGAACTGGAGGCCAACGTCCTGCTCAGCGAGGAGCGCCGCCCCGGCCCGTGGTAGGACGCACCGGCCTTCTTCTTGGCCGAAATACTCCCGCCGGAGGCCCTGGTCCCGCAAGGGACCGGGTCGCGGCGCGCCCGTGCCGCGCGCCCCCTCAGGCCGCGGCTTCGACCGCGGCGCAGATCTGGCCGACCACGGCTTCCATGACGTCGGCATCTTCCGCCTCGGCCATCACGCGGATCAGCGGCTCGGTGCCCGACTTGCGGATCAGGAGCCGCCCGGAGCCGTTCAGCCGGGTCTCGCCCGCCGCGATCGCCGCGCGCACCGCGTCCGCCGACAGCGGATCGGCCCCGGCCTCGTAACGCACGTTGCGCAGAAGCTGCGGCAGCGGGTCGAAGACCGACAGCAGGGTCGAGGCGCGCTCGCCGCTGCGGATCATCTCGGCGAGGAACTGCAACCCCGCCAGCAGCCCGTCCCCGGTGGTGGCGTAGTCGGTCATCACGATGTGACCGGACTGCTCGCCCCCGAGGTTGTAGCCGCCCGCCCGCATCGCCTCGACCACGTAGCGGTCGCCGACGGCGGTGCGCGCCAGTGCAATGCCCTGCCCCGCGAGGTGCCGCTCCAGCCCGAGGTTCGACATCACGGTGGCAACCAGCGTCGCGCCCGACAGCCGTCCCGACCGCGCCCAGCCGCAGGCCAGGAGCGCCATCAACTGGTCGCCGTCGCCCACGCACCCGGTCTCGTCGATCAGCATGATCCGGTCGGCGTCCCCGTCGAGGCAGATACCGACGTCCGCACCATGCGCGATCACCGCGCTCGCACAGGCGGCGGTGTCGGTCGAGCCGCAGCCCTTGTTGATGTTGGTGCCGGTCGGCGCGATGCCCATCGGGATCACCTCGGCGCCGAGCTCCCACAGAACCTCGGGCGCGGCCTTGTAGGCGGCACCATGCGCGCAGTCGATCACGACCTTCAGCCCGTCCAGCGACAGGTCGCTCGGAAAGGTGCCCTTGGCGCGCTCGACATAGCGCCCGACGCCGTCGTCGATGCGGCGCGCCCGGCCGATGTTCTCGGGCTTGGCGAGCGTGATCTCGCCGTCGAGGATCGCCTCGATCTCGGCCTCGGCCCCGTCGTTCAGCTTGAAGCCGTCCGGGCCGAAGAACTTGATCCCGTTGTCATGGTGCGGGTTGTGGCTGGCCGAGATCATCACGCCGACGTCGGCCCGCATCGACTTCGTCAGCAGGCCCACGGCGGGGGTCGGGATCGGCCCCAGCAGCAGCACGTTCATGCCCGTCGAGGTGAAGCCGGCGGTCAGCGCGTTCTCCAGCATGTAGCCCGACAGCCGAGTGTCCTTGCCGATCACGACGCGGTGCGTGTCCGAGCCGTCGCGGCGGAAGTAGCGCCCGGCGGCGGCCCCGAGCCGCAGCGCCATCTCGGCGGTCATCGGATCGGTGTTGGCGCGGCCGCGCACCCCGTCGGTGCCGAATAGCTTGCGTGTCATCTCGTCTCCC
>JAUIAU010000088.1 GCA_030425185.1 Alphaproteobacteria bacterium | reverse complement strand
CCGCCATGGTGCGGGGCGTGCCGGACATCGCGTTCTTCCTGTTCTTCGTGATCGCGCTCGACCAGGGCCTCGAATGGCTGCGCCACCAGGCGCTCTGCCCGGACTGGACCGACCCGATCCGGCAGGGGGCGAACTTCATCGTCTGCCCGGCGGCAAAACTGCCGCTCTCGACGGCGCCGCAGATCTGGCACGAGATTTACAACTTCCTGCTGGCGGTGTTCACCTTCGCCGTGGTGTTCGGCGCCTTTGCCGCGAACGTGCTCTACGGCGCGATGCAGGCGGTCCCGCGCGCCCAGCTCGAAACCGCCGAGGCCTACGGCATGTCGCACCGCCAGACCTTCTGGCGCATCCTCGTGCCGCAGATGTGGACCTACGCACTGCCGGGCCTGTCGAACCTGTGGATGATCCTCATCAAGGCCACGCCGCTGCTGTTCCTGCTGGGGGTCGAGGACATCGTCTACTGGGCGCGTGAGCTCGGCGGCACCAAGACCCCGCAGTTCACCGCCTATCCGCACGGCGACTGGCGGCTGTGGTACTTCCTCGTGCTGCTGGTCTTCTACCTCGCGATGACCCGGATCTCCGAGGTCTATCTAGGCCGCCTGACCCGCCGCCTCAGCCACGGGCAGGCCACGATGGCGGGCGAAGCGATGCGGAAGGCCGCGACATGAGCTGCCTGCAGACCATCCAGGACTACGGCCTGCGCGCGATCGGCATCGGCGAGCGGCTCCTGCCCCGCAGCGACTTCACGCTCTGCGAACAGGTCACCCTGATCGGATCGGGGATGATCTGGAACATCTACTTCGGCACGCTGGCGCTGGTGCTCGGGTTCTTCCTGGCCACCGCCGTGGCCCTCGGCAAGAACGCGGCCAACCCGCTGCTGCGCAAGCCCGCGGAATGGTTCATCTTCATCTTCCGCGGCTCGCCGCTCTTCATCCAGTTCTTCCTCGCCTACTTCCTGTTCCAGTCGCTGAAGCAGCAGAACGACATCTACGCGGTGATGACCTCGGCGGCGACGGGGGCGCTTCTGGTGCTGTTCCTGAACACCGCCGCCTACTCGGGCGAGATCTTCTACGGCGCGCTGCGCTCGGTGCCCAAGGGCGACCTGGAAGCCGCCGATGCCTATGGCCTGTCGGGCTGGGCGCGGTTCCGCCGCGTCGTGTGGCCGACGCTCCTGCGGCTCGCGTGGCCCGCCTATACCAACGAGGCGATCTTTCTCTTCCACGCCACGACGCTGGTGTTCTTCTCGGGCTTCCCGGCCTTCCAGCAACGCGGCGACGCGCTCTATTACGCCAACTACTTCGCCGACAAGACGTTCAACCCCTTCGTGCCCTATCCGATCGTGGCGGGATACTTCATCCTGCTGACCCTCGTGATCATCGGGATCTTCGGGCTGGTGAACCGTCGGCTCAACCGCCATGTCGCGCCTGCCCAGAGGCCGCGCCTGGCCCTGAGGCCGCAGATCCTGCGCTAGACCCCCATGAGAGACTGGCTCGACGACCATCCCGAGGTGCGCACGATCCGTGTCGCAGCCGCCGACCTGAACGGACAGGCCCGCGGCAAGCGGATGCCGGTGCGCTTCGCCCGCAAGGTCACGACCGAGGGCACGCGCTTCCCGTTCTCGGTCCTGAACCTCGACATCTGGGGCGAGGATATCGACGACAGCCCGCTGGTGTTCGAGGCGGGCGATCCGGACGGCATCCTGCGCCCGACCGAGCGCGGCTTCGTCCCGATGCCCTGGCTCGACGCCCCGACCGCGCTTCTGCCGATCTGGATGTTCCACGAGGATGGCCGCCCCTTCGACGGCGACCCGCGCCACGCGCTGGCCCGGGTGGTCGAGCGCTACAAGGCGCGCGGCCTGACGCCCGTGGTCGCGGTCGAGCTGGAATTCTACCTGATCGACGACTCGACCAAGACCCTGCGCGTGCCGCCCTCGCCCCGCTCCGGCAAGCGCCGACAGGGGGCCGAGACGCTGGCCCTGCGCCCGCTAGACGCCTTCGACCGCTTCTTCACCGACCTCTACGACGCGTGCGAGGCGATGGACATTCCCGCGGATACCGCGATCTCGGAGGCCGGGATCGGGCAGTTCGAAATCAACCTGATGCACGGCCCCGACGCGCTGAAGGCCGCCGACGACGCGTGGCTCTTCAAGATGCTGGTCAAGGGGCTGGCCCGCAGTCACGGCTTCGCCGCCTCCTTCATGGCGAAGCCCTACGAGGATTATTCCGGCAACGGGCTGCACATGCATTTCTCGGTGCTGGACGAAGCGGGACGGAACGTCTTCGACGACGGAACCGCGCAGGGCTCGGAAACCATGCGGCAGGCCGTGGCGGGGTGCCTCAGGGCGCTGGCGGGCTCGACGCTGCTGTTCGCGCCCCATGCCAACAGCTACGACCGGCTGGTGCCGGATGCCCACGCCCCCACCGGCATCGCCTGGGCCTATGAGAACCGGACGGCGGCGATCCGCATCCCCTCGGGGGCGAGTGCCGCGCGCCGGATCGAGCACCGCAGCGCGGGCGGCGACGTGAACCCCTACCTGCTGCTGGCCGGTGTGCTGGGCGCGGCGCTGACCGGGATCGAGGACGCGCTGGAGCCGCCGCCCCCGATCACCGGCAATGCCTACGCCCTCGACCTGCCGCAGATGCCCGCGACGTGGTCTGACGCAATTGACGCCTTCGCGGCCGATCCCGTGATGCCCCGCATCCTGCCCGCCCAGCTGATCGAGAACTACCTCGCCACCAAGCGGCAGGAGTTGCATTACGTCGCGCAGATCAGCCCGCAGGAGCAGATCGAGCTTTATCTCGACACCGTCTGAGGCGTCCGGGCCGCCCGCGGCCCCCTTGTGCGCCCTCCGTCGAGCGCCTAGCTTGGCGGCATCTCAACAATGGATCTTCCCATGAAAATCGGTCTGCTGAAGTGCGGCCAAACCCTGCCCGAGGTGATCGAGGGGCACGGGGATTTCGATGCCATGTTCATCCGCCTGCTCGCGCCCTACGGCTTCGACTTCGAGGTCTGGGACGTCGAGCACATGGACTTTCCCGCGTCGGTCGAGGACGCCGACGGCTGGCTTCTGACCGGCTCGAAGCATGGCGCCTACGAGGACCACGCCTTCATTCCGCCGCTCGAGGACTTCATCCGCCGCGCCTGGGCAGCCGCCGTGCCGATGGTCGGCATCTGCTTCGGCCACCAGATCATCGCGCAGGCGCTTGGCGGCAAGGTCGTCAAGTTCCCCGGCGGCTGGGCCGTCGGCCGCCGCACGTACGACTTCGACGGGCTGGGCGAGATCGCCCTGAACGCCTGGCATCAGGACCAGGTGGTCGAACTGCCCCCCGCCGCCCGTGTCGTGGCCCGCAATGACTTCACCGAGGCCGCCGCGCTGCGCTACGGCGACACGGTCTTCACGCTCCAGCCGCACCCGGAACTGAGCCCCGAGATGATCCGCATCTACGTGGACGTGCGGAAGGACATGCCGACCTATCCGCGCCCGATGATGGAACAGGCCGCCGCCGACTGCGCCCTGCCGACCGATGCCGCGCGCATCGCTGCCGAGATCGCCGCGCATTTCCGCGCCGCGGTCGCGGCCGAACCGCTGCGGAGCGCCGCCCATGGATGACACCTTCCTGAACAACCTGCCCGGCCCGGCGCGCGCGTACCTCGAGGGCCGTCGCCTCGACGAAGTGGAATGCATCGTCGCCGACCTCGCCGGGATCGCGCGCGGCAAGGCGATGCCCGCCGCCAAGTTCGCCCGGCAGTCGCACTTCTTCCTGCCCAACTCGATCTTCTTCCAGACGATCACCGGGGACTGGGCCGATGTCGCCACCGACGGCTACACCGAGCCCGACATGATCCTGAAGCCCGACTTCTCGACCGCCTCGCCCGCGCCCTGGACCGCCGACTGGACGCTGCAGGTCATCCACGACATCGAGGACCAGCAGGGCCGCCCGATGCCGATCGCCCCGCGCAATGTGCTGAAGCGCGTCGCGGGCCTGTTCGCCGAGCGCGGCTGGAAACCGGTCGTGGCGCCCGAGATGGAATTCTTCCTCGTCGCCCGTAACCTAGACCCCGCGCTGCCGATCGAGCCGCCGATGGGTCGGACCGGACGGCGGGCCGCGGCCCGGCAGGCCTACTCGATGAGCGCGGTGGACGAGTACGGCCCGGTCATCGACGACATCTACGACTTCGCCGAGGCGCAGGGTCTCGAGATCGACGGTATCACGCAGGAAGGCGGCGCGGGCCAGATCGAGATCAACCTGCGCCACGGCAGCCCGGTCAAGCTGGCCGACGAGATCTTCTTCTTCAAGCGGCTGATCCGCGAGGCCGCGCTGCGGCACGACTGCTTCGCCACCTTCATGGCCAAGCCGATCGAGGGCGAGCCGGGATCCGCCATGCACGTTCACCACTCGGTCGTCGACCGCGAGGGGCGCAACATCTTCGTCGCCGAGGACGGCTCGGAGACGCCCGAGTTCCGCTGGTTCATCTCGGGCCTGCAACGCCACCTGCCCAGCGTGATCGCCCTGCTGGCCCCCTACGTGAACAGCTATCGCCGTTACGTCCCGGACTTCGCCGCGCCGATCAACCTCGAATGGGGCCGCGACAACCGCACGACGGGCATCCGCGTCCCGGTCTCGGACCCCTCCGCGCGGCGGGTCGAGAACCGGCTGGCAGGCATGGACTGCAACCCGTACCTCGGGATCGCGGCCTCGCTCGCCTGCGGGTATCTCGGGCTGGTCGAACAGATCGAGCCGGGCCCCGAGTTCAAGGGCGACGCGTATGCCGGCGACGAGGCGATTCCGCGCAACCTCGGCGAGGCGCTCGATCTCTTCGAGGAGAACCCCGCCATGCAGGACGTGCTCGGCCCCGAGTTCTGCCGCGTCTATCGCGCGGTCAAGGCGCTGGAGCACAAGGAATTCCTGCAGGTCATCAGCCCCTGGGAGCGCGAGCATCTGCTCCTGAACGTCTGAGATGAAGGCCCTCTACCGGAACGACCCGCCGGGCAGCCTGCCGGACAGCTGGTATGTTGCCTCCGCCCCGACCGTGCCCCCGCGCCCGGCGCTGCGCGGCGCGGTGCGCTGCGACGTGGCGATCGTCGGGGCGGGCTACACCGGCCTGACCGCCGCCCTGACGCTGGCCGAGCGCGGCTATTCGGTCCGGGTGCTCGAAGCGCACCGCGCCGGCTTCGGCGCCTCGGGGCGCAACGGCGGGCAGGTCGGCAGCGGCTTCAACAAGGACCAGCAATGGCTCGCGGCAAAGCTGGGCGACGGACAGGCCCGCGCGCTGTGGGACCTCGCCGAGGACGGCAAGGCGCTGCTGCGCGACCTCGCCGCCCGCCACGCGCCGGACGCGCGCTACACGCCCGGCGTCCTGCATGGCCAGTGGACCCGCGCCGGGGCCGACGAGGACCGCCGCTACGCCGACTGGCTGGCAGCGACCTATGGCTACGAGACCGAGTATCTCGACCGCGACGCCTTCCGCGCGATCTGCCCCGCGACGGTCTACGAGGGCGGCGTGCTCGACATGGGCGCCGGGCACATCCACCCGCTGCGCTATGCACAGGGCCTCGCCCGGGCCGCCGAGGCCGCCGGGGCCGTCATCCACGAGACGACCGAGGTGACACGGATCGACGGGACCCAGCTCGTGACGCCGGGCGGCACGGTCCAGGCCGGGCACGTCATCCTCGCGGGCAACGGCTACCTGCCCGACCTCGACCGCCGCTACGCCGCCCGCGTCATGCCGATCAACAGCTTCATCGCGGCGACCGCGCCCCTCGGGAACCGCGCGGCCGAGGTGCTGCGCCGCGACATCGCCGTGGCCGACTCGAAGTTCGTCGTGAACTACTTCCGCCTGTCCGAGGACCAGCGCCTGCTGTTCGGCGGGCGCGAGAGCTATTCCATCGGCTTCCCCGGCGACATCCTGACCGCACTCCGGGCCCGGATGCTGCGCCTCTTCCCGACGCTGGCCGACGTGGAGATCACCCATCACTGGGGCGGCACGCTGGGCATCACCATGACGCGCCTGCCCTATGTCACCCGGCTGGGGCCGACGACGCTGGCGGCGGGCGGGTTCTCGGGCCATGGCGTGGCCCTCAGCGGCCTCGCGGGCCGGGTCATGGCCGAGGCGGTCGCGGGACAGGCGGAACGGCTGGACCTCTTCGGGACGCTGCCGATCCCGCCGTTCCCCGGCGGATCGGGCGCCCGCGCGCCGCTGCTGACGCTGGCGATGACGTGGTTCAGCCTGCGCGACCGCTTGGGCATCTGACCGCCGATCCGCGGCCGGGGACAGCGCCTGTCATGGCGCAGTCACAGAAAGGATGCTACAGGTTTTCCGAATGGGGATTTCAGGAAAACCGAACATGAACGTGATGCAGGCCAGTCCGATCCAGCCGCCGAACACCTACGACGCGGAGCCGATCCCGCCCGAGGCCCGGGCCGAGATCGACCGCCTGCTGCGCTCGGGCGACCTGTTCCGCTACACCGCGCCCGAGGATGCCCCGGTGGCGCTGCTGGAGCGCGA
>JAUIAU010000087.1 GCA_030425185.1 Alphaproteobacteria bacterium | reverse complement strand
GCGGGTGCCCTCGGGGGCGAGGGCCAGATCGGCCCGGTATGGCGCGGCGTCGGTCAGCTCAGCACGCTGCCGAGACGCATCGCCTGGCCCATGTCGCCGTCCAGCTTGAGCTTGCCGGTCATGAAGGCCGAGGTCGGGTTGACGCTGCCCGCGAGGATGCCCTGGAAGGTCTCGGACGAGGCGGTCAGGGTGCAGTCGGCGGCTTCGTCGCCGGCCCGGATGCCCGAGCTGTCCAGCATGATCGCGCCTTCGTCCTCGATCACGAATTTGACCGATCCGTCGAAGCTGCCGAGCTTCTCCGACAGGATTTCCACGGCCTTGTTCACCACGTCGCTCATCTTGTGCCTTTCTGTAGTCCGTTCCGGTCCTTGTGATCGCGCGGGGACTCGCCAAGGGCGGCCACAGCGTTACACTCTGCCCCATGATGAGAGTTGTGCTCCGCTTCCTCAACAGTGCCGTGACGGCATTTGCCCTGCTGACCGCTCCGGCGGCGATGGCGGACGAACTCGACGACCTCTTCGAGCGGCTGAAAGCGCCCGAACTGCCCGAATGGGAATATGTCGAGCGCCAGATCGTGCGCGTCCTGTCCGACAGCGGCTCGCCCGCGATGGACCTGCTGCTGCGGCGCGGGCGCGCGGCCCTCGATGCCGACCGGTACGACGAGGCCATCGAACATTTCTCGGCCCTGATCGACCACGCGCCGGACTTTGCCGAGGCCTGGAATGCCCGCGCCACGGCCTTCTTCGCGGCGGGGCAGATCGGGCCTGCGCTGTCGGATGTCCGCAAGACGCTGGAACTGGAGCCGCGCCATTTCGCGGCCTGGCAGGGCCTCGGCATCCTGATGACCGAGATGAACCGCCCGGAGCTGGCGCTGCGCGCCTTCCGTCAGGCCGCCGCTATACATCCCCACCGCCCGGACCTAAAAGAGGCGCTGGAACGGCTCGAGCGAGAGGTGGGCGGGCAGGACGCCTGACCCGGCCGCCGGAAGGGGCGAGGCATGACAGGCACCGGGGCCGCGCCCGGCCGGATCGTTGCGGTTCTCGGGCCGACGAACACCGGCAAGACCCATTACGCCATCGAACGGATGCTGGCGCATCGCACCGGGGTCATCGGGCTGCCGCTGCGCCTGCTCGCGCGCGAGGTTTATGACCGCATCGTCGCGTTGCGCGGTCCCTCCGTCGTGGCGCTGGTCACCGGCGAGGAGCGGATCGTTCCCGACCGGGTGCAGTACTGGGTCGCCACCGTCGAGGCGATGCCGCAGGAGATCGGCGCGGATTTCGTCGCCATCGACGAGATCCAGCTCTGTGCCGATCCCGAACGCGGCCATGTCTTTACCGACCGTATGCTGAACGCGCGCGGCCAGCACGAGACGCTGTTCCTCGGCGCCGAGACGATGAAGGGCGCGATCGCGGCGCTGGTGCCGAAGGCGCAGTTCGTGCGGCGCGAGCGGTTCTCGACGCTCAGCTACACCGGATCGAAGAAGATCAGCCGGATGAAGCCGCGGTCGGCCATCGTCGGCTTCTCGGTCGATCAGGTCTACGCCATCGCCGAGCTGATTCGCCGCCAGAAGGGCGGCTGCGCCGTGGTGATGGGGGCGCTCAGCCCGCGCACCCGGAACGCACAGGTCGATCTCTACCAGAACGGCGACGTGGATTACCTCGTCGCCACCGACGCCATCGGGATGGGGCTCAACCTCGACGTGACCCACGTCGCCTTCTCGGCGCTGTCGAAGTTCGACGGGCGGCGCATGCGGCCGCTTGCGCCGAACGAACTGGCGCAGATCGCGGGCCGGGCCGGGCGCCACGTCGTGCCCGGCACCTTCGGCGTGACCGGCGAGGCGCGCCCGCTCGACGACGAGGTGGTCGCCGCCATCGAGGACAGCCGCTTCACCCCGATCAGCCGCCTGCAATGGCGCAACGACCGGCTCGAGTTCGGCACGGTCGAGCGCCTGATTTCCTCGCTGGAGGCCGCGCCGCAGAATGAATGGCTGGTGCGGGCGCGCGACGCCGACGACCTGGTCGCGCTGAAGGAACTCAGCGCGCAGGCCGAGGTCGCCGCCCGCCTGAGCCACCCGCGCGACGTGCGCCTGCTGTGGGATGTCTGCCGCATCCCCGATTTTCGGGGTATCTCTGCGGGCGAGCACGCGGCGCTGCTGACCCGCATCTTCGGCTTCCTGCACGACCAGGGCGAGGTGCCCGTGCCGTGGTTCGCCGAGCAGATCGCCCGGATCGATCGGACCAACGGCGATATCGACACCCTGTCGAAGCGCCTCGCGTATATCCGGACGTGGACCTATGTCGCGCAACGCGCGGGATGGGTTGCGGATGAAAGCCATTGGCGCGCGGAGACCCGCGCTGTAGAAGACCGCCTGTCCGATGCGCTCCATGCCCGTCTGACGGAAAAATTCGTCGATCGGCGGACGAGCGTCCTCCTCCGCCGGTTGAAACAGAAGGAGAGCCTGGTGGCTGATGTGAACGACAAGGGCGAAGTGATGGTCGAGGGCGAGCTGATCGGTCGCCTCGAAGGCTTCCGCTTCCGGCAGGACAAGTCCGCAACGACGGAGGAAGCCCGCGCCCTGCGCGCCGCTTCGGTGGCCGCGCTCGCCCCCGAGTTCCACCTGCGCGCCGACCGCTTCTACAATGGGCCCGACACCGAGTTCGACTTCACCGAACAGGGCGGGCTGATGTGGGGCTCGGCCGCCGTCGGCAAGCTCGTGAAGGGCGCCGACCCGCTGCGGCCGACCGTGCAGGCCTTCGTCGATGACGAGGCCGGGCCGGACGTGGCGCAGAAGGTCACCCGCCGCCTGCAGCACTTCATCGACCGCAAGATCTCGGCGCTGTTCGAGCCGCTGCTGGCGATGAGCCGGGACGAGGCCCTGACCGGTCTCGCGCGCGGCTTCGCGTTCCGGCTGGTCGAGTCGCTGGGCGTGATCCCGCGCGACGCCGTCGCCTCCGAGGTCAAGGCGCTGGAGCAGGACGCCCGCGCCGCGCTGCGCAAGCACGGCGTGCGCTTCGGCCAGTTCACCATCTTCCTGCCCGCGCTCCTGAAGCCCGCGCCGACCCGGCTGCGGCTGGTGCTGTGGTCGCTCGACCAGGGCCTCGACGTGTTCCCGGAGGCCCCGCCGGCCGGCCTCGTGACGATTCCCCGGATCGAGGATGTCGCGTCCGAGGTCTACACGATGTCCGGGTACCGCCTCGCGGGCACCCGCGCGATCCGCATCGACATGCTGGAGCGGCTTGCCGACCTGCTGCGCGGCTCGGACACGCGCGGCGGCTTCGAAGCGACGCCGGACATGCTGTCGATCACCGGCATGACGCTGGAGCAGTTCGCCGACCTGATGGCCGGGTTGGGCTACGCCGCCGAGAAGGGCGAGCGCGCCAAGGTCAAGCCGGTCCCGGCCGCCCCCGAGGCGACCGAGATGAGCGAGGACGCCGCAGCACCGGAAGACAGCGCCGCCGACGCGGCACCGGAGGCCGCCGAGGCGGCACCGGCGGCGGAGGCGCAGCCCGATGCGGAGGCGCCGGCCGACGCCGACGCCCCTGCGCCCGAGATGGAGGTGTTCTACACGTTCCGCTGGGCACCGCGTCCGCGCGGCAATCCCAACCGCCGCCGCGACGGCCAGGGCCAGGGCCAGGGCGAAGGCCGTGGCGATCGTCCGCGCCGCGAGGGCAAGCCGGGCGGGTCCGGGCCGCGTGGCGACCGGCCCGACCGGGGCGACCGCAAGGGCGGCAAGGGCGGTCCCAAGGGCAAGGGCGGCAAGCCCGGCCCGCGCGAGGACAAGCCGCGCCAGTTCGAGGCCCGTCCGCCCAAGCGCGAGAAGCCGATCGACCCCGACAACCCCTTCGCCGCCGCGCTGATGGGGCTGAAGACCCGCGACTGAGGGCGGCGTGTCCAAGGCACCGCGCCCGACCCAGCGGCTCGACAAGTGGCTCTGGCACGCGCGCCTGTGCAAGACGCGCGGCCTCGCCGCCGAGATCGTCGCGGGCGGCAAGGTGCGGGTCAACGGCCGCCCGGTGCGCAAGCCCGCAACGGCGGTCGGGGCCGGGGATACCCTGACCGTGGTGCTGGCGGGGCGGGTGCGCGTCCTGCGCGTCACCGGCCTGCCCGAGCGCCGCGGTCCCGCCCCCGAGGCACAGGCGCACTACACGGACCTCGACGCCGAAACGGGTGCGTCAATAAAGTCTGACAGTTCCGCTTGACTTGCGGGTCCATGTTGTCAACTTAAGTTGACAGGTCTTGGTCCTGCGACCCATCCCCGCGAGCTGTCCTGACAGCTTGCAAGGGGCGGGGGGCTGGCATAGTCAGGGCCCGACCGCCAAGCGAATGACCGAACGACCGAGACCTCTTCCATGACCTATGTCGTCACCGACAACTGCATTGCCTGCAAGTACACCGACTGCGTCGAGGTGTGCCCCGTGGACTGTTTCTACGAGGGCGAGAACATGCTGGTGATCCATCCCGACGAATGCATCGACTGCGGCGTCTGCGAGCCGGAGTGCCCCGCCGATGCGATCCGCCCGGACACCGAACCGGACATGGAAAAATGGGTCGAGTTCAACCGGAAGTACTCCGAGGCCTGGCCGGTCATCATCACCAAGAAGGACCCGCTGCCCGAAGCCGAAGACCGCGACGGCGAAACCGGGAAGCTGGACAAATACTTCTCGGAAGCGCCGGGCGAGGGCGGCTGACCGACCGATTCGTTCGCCGGCTGCCATGACATGGCGCAAGATGCACCCCGCCTGCCGGGGCTGACAGGGGGCGAATCCCCTGATTTCAACGGGTTTGCGTCCTCACGGACGCGCCATCTTCCAAACCTGCCCGTTTTTTGATACATCTCTGTCACACAAGACGGAGACGCGCGCGCTCCGGTCGGTGCTGCCTGCCCGCCCGGTCACCCCGAGACAGCGAAACAGTTATGCCGGTTGCCCCCGTAACCGGAATGGCTTCTTCGCCGCTTGCGCTGCGTCGCCCCTGACATGGAGTGACATGAATGAGCAAGACCAAGTCGTCCCAGGATTTCCGCCCGAACGATTACGTCGTCTATCCCGCGCATGGCGTGGGCCGGATCGTATCGGTCGAGGAGCAGGAAATCGCCGGGATCAGGCTGGAGTTGTTCGTGATCTCGTTCGAAAAGGACAAGATGACCCTGCGCGTGCCGACCCACAAGGCCACCGAAGTGGGCATGCGCAGCCTGTCGAGCCCCGACATCGTCTCGAAGGCGATGGAGACGCTCAAGGGCAAGGCGAAGGTGAAGCGCGCCATGTGGTCGCGCCGGGCCCAGGAATACGAACAGAAGATCAACTCGGGTGATCTCATCTCGATCGCCGAGGTGGTCCGCGACCTGCACCGGGCCGACGACCAGCGCGAGCAGAGCTATTCCGAGCGTCAGCTCTACGAAGCCGCGCTCGAGCGTCTGACGCGCGAAGTGGCCGCGGTGAACGGTCTCGACGAAATCGGCGCCCAGAAACACGTGGATCAGGTGCTGGTATCCCGCGCGGCGTGAGCCGCACACGAACCAAGACGATTTACCTCGTGAAGACCGACTGGGGCCGCTCGCAGGAGCGGCCCTTTTTCCATCCTCAGGGCAGCGCGCAGAAGGTCAGCAGCGCCGCCGTCTCGGCCACCACCTGCGCCGCCCCCAGCACATCGCCGGTCTGCCCGCCGATCTTGGTCCGCGCGATGCGCCCGACCGCCAGAACCGCCCCGCCCGCGACCGCCGCCGCGATCAGCCCGGGCCCGCCCGCGGCGAGGACGGCCACCGCCAGTGCGAGGCCGCCGCCGAGGACGACCGCCGCGCGGGGCGGTGCCCCGACACGGGCCGCCAGCCCGCCGCCGCGCGCGTTCGGAAGCGCGTGCATCAGCGCCGCCATCCCGGCCCGCGACAGCGCGGCCGCCGCCAGCAACCCTGCCGCCAGCGCGCCCGGCCCTGCGTCGGCGAGCGCCGCCAGTGCCCCGCCCCGGACCAGCAGCATCACCCCGAGCGCCAGCGTGCCATAGGCCCCGATCCGGCTGTCCTTCATGATCTCCAGCCGCCGCGCCACGTCGTGCCCGCCCCAGAAGCCGTCAGCGCAGTCCGCGAGGCCATCCTCGTGCAGCGCGCCCGTCAGCATCATCTGGGTGCCGAGGACCAGCCCGGCGACCGCCAGCGGCGGGAGGCCGAGCGCCAGCGCGACGGTCCCGGTCAGGGCGGCCAGCCCGGCCACCGCCAGCCCGGCCAGCGGCCAGGCCCAGGCCGCGCGGGCCCCGCGCGCCGCCGCCAGATCCGCATCGACCGGCACCGGCAAACGGGTCAGAAGCCCGACCGCCAGCGCCAGGTCGGCGGTCCGCACGGTGCTGTCGTTGCCGCTCATCGTCCGGTCCCATTTGTCGCAAGACGTCGCTGCGAAAGGCGGTAGTGTGACCGGCAACGAAACGCAACCGGACGAGACGATGCCCGAGACCGCCGCCCCCCTCTCCGCCGCCGACCTGCGCGCTGCCCTCGCTGCCGCCACCGGACCCGCGCCCGAGGCCCGTGCCGC
>JAUIAU010000203.1 GCA_030425185.1 Alphaproteobacteria bacterium | reverse complement strand
CAACGATGGCTTGCGTCACCTCTCGGTAACGCTTGCACTCGATCCACCAGGGCGTTCCGCTCACGTCCGGCGCGCCGGCCGGACCTGCTTGGTCGTGACCGCCGCGTCGGGCTTCGGGGTAGTGCTGGCGGAACAGGTTGGCGATCTCTCGCTCGAACTCGGCGCCCTTCGTTCGCGACTTCTTGCCCATCACTCGGCCTCCAGCGTCAACGCGCCCTGCGACGCCTCGCCCTTCTGCTGCTCCAACTGCGTCCACAAATCCGCCTGTTGCGTGTGGCGCTCAATCCGCCGCAACCCGAGCGCGTGCGTCTCCGGGTCCATCTCCGCGCCGATGCCGATCCGCCCCTCTTGGTGCGCCGCGATCAGCGTCGTCGCCCCGCCCGCGCACGGGTCGCACACGATGTCGCCGGGGCGCGTGTAGTCGCGGACAAGGGCGCGCATGAGGGCTAGAGGTTTGCCGCCGATGTGCCCGCCGCGATCGCTTGTGTAGACGTAAGCGCCCGGCAGCGTGCCCCACTTGCTATATGGTCGCCCGTTGCGGTCGGTTCCCGTGCGCGGCCTCGCGACCACGATCCAACACGTCCACGACGACGGGCCGTCACCAGCAAGGCGCACGCGCGAACCCTTGGCGACCCACGGCAGGGGCGCGAAGACGTAGCGGTCCGCGTCGGTCAACGCGGCCTCCCACGCAGGCGCGAGGATGTGGTCGGTGATGGTGACGAACCAGCCGCGGCAGCGTGGCGCCCACGACTCGACGAACGCGGACACGTCGGCGGGCGTCCAACCGTCGTAGTTGATGGCGCGGCGCTCTGTTTTGGACCCCGTCGCCTCGTACCGTGGGTCCGACCTTGCGCCGCCGTGGCCGTCGTGTGTCCGAGTAGAATACGGCGCATCGCACACGACCGCGTCGACCTCCCCCACGTCCGCAAGCGCGTCCTGCCACCGCCCGAGCCTGAGATCCGCACTCACGACGCCACCGCCAACCCCTCGACCCGCTCGACGCGCTCAAGCTCCGCGACCCCGTCCGGCGTCAGGTGGTACAGGCGACCGCTTAAGCCAACGAGGCCCTTGCCGCGCAACCGCTTGAGCA
>JAUIAU010000202.1 GCA_030425185.1 Alphaproteobacteria bacterium | reverse complement strand
CTTCGGCGGTGTCGGCGTAGGCTTCGGCAGCGGCTTCTGCGGCGTCGGCGGCGGCTCGTCGAACCTCATTCAGCGTCGCGTCGCCACGCGCCCAAGCGCGCGCCGTCTCGATCGCGACGCGCGGCCGATGCTCGCCCCCAGGCACATGCGCCAGCGCAGTCTCGGCGCAGTCGCACGCGGCCAACACAAGCTCCGCGCGGTCGACGCCGCCATACCCCGCAAACCACAGTAGCCAGTCGGCGCGCTCGCAGTTGCGCCACGCGGCGCGCATGTCGGTCTGCGTGGCGAGCCACTCGCACGCCTCGCCGCACGGAACGCGCCCTGCGATGCGGGTCACCTGCTCGATCGTCGTCATACCGTCCTCCCGTGGTTACACCGCCGAAGCCGCCAGGGGCGAACCCACGGCGGCGACGACGGCAGCTGCTGCAGCCCTAGAACGGCACGTCGATGTCGGGCCACTGCTGCGTCCACTCGTAGACCTGGGCGCGCAGCGTGGCGTCGGCGTCCGTGGTCGCGTGGTACAGGTTGGCGTAGACGCCATCGACCTCGGCCTGCGTCTTGCTGGCCTGGATCGCGGCGAGCGCCTGGCGCTCCATGTCCGACGCGACGTTGACCGGCGCGGGGGCGGGGGCGGGGGCGGGCGCGGGCGCCGGGGCGGGCGCGGGTGCGGGGGCGGGCGCCGGGGCGGGCGCGGGTGCGGGGGCCGGAGCGGGCGCAGCGCCGCCGACGGCGCCCAGGTCCTTGACGTTGAGCACGCCGATCCGCTGGCCGGGCCGCGTGGGGTGCTTCATGGCCTCGACGGACACGGCCAGCCGCCGGTCGCAGATGTCGATGCCGTTCGCGGCGAGATTGCGCCGCAGCTCCGACAGCGGCAGCGCACGACGGACGCCCATGTCCCAGGACTTGATCGCCCGATCGGGGTCGCGCATGTCGACCACCTCGAACTTGATCTGCCGGTCCTGCTTCCCGTCGGGCCACGTCTTGGTGAAGATCTCGGGGTCCTTGGTCGTCAGCTGGATCTCTCCGCTGTCGCCGATGTTCATCTTGTAGAAGTCGCCACTGACCTCGTTTTCCAACTGATCCCAGCTCATGCTTTGCTCCTGTC
>JAUIAU010000086.1 GCA_030425185.1 Alphaproteobacteria bacterium | reverse complement strand
CACCGATAATGGTGACGGCACTTACACAGCCACCCTGACCTCCGCGACCACAGCAGGGACAGCCACAATCAGCGGCACATTGGCAGGCACTGCCATCACCGATACCGCGACGGTGGCCTTCACAACGGCCGCGGCAGATGTGGCTACTTCGACGATCACATCCAGCCCAACCAGCATCGCTGCCGATGGCACAACAACCTCGACCGTCACCGTTCAGCTCAAAGACGCCAATGGCAACAACCTGACCACCAGTGGCGGAACTGTACTCCTGACCACGACTTTGGGAACGCTGAGCGCTGTCACCGATAATGGTGACGGCACTTACACAGCCACCCTGACCTCCGCGACCACAGCAGGGACAGCCACAATCAGCGGCACATTGGCAGGCACTGCCATCACCGATACCGCGACGGTGGCCTTCACAACGAACACCGCCCCAGTATTCATCGGCACCAACGCCACCGACGGCGGCGGCAATCCGTCCTACAGCTTCAACTACGTCGAAGGCGCGACCGACACCACGACCCTCGGCACGGTGTCGGCCACCGACGCGGACGGCAACCCGCTGACCTTCAGCATCACGGCGGGGGACCCGGGCGGCGGAACCCCCTGGTTCGAGATCGACCCGACGACGGGCGGGATCACGCTGACCGCCGCCGGGGTCCTCGCCGCAGGCAACGACTACGAAACGTTGCCGAACCTCCACACCCTGACCGTGACGGTCACCGACGGGACCAACCCCGTCGCCATCGAGGTGAAGCTGACGGAAGCCGACGTGATCGAGGCCCCTCTCAAGATCACGCATGACTGGATGACCATCGACCGGGAGTTTCCGACCCGCTACGTCGCGACCTTCCGGATCTCGCTCGAGAATGACGGGGCCACGGCCCTGACCTCGGTCACGCTGGTCAACGACCTCGTCGCCTATCTCGGCGCCGCGAATTTCATCGGGCTGGTCGCGGCGCCGACGAAGGTGTCGGGTCCGGCGGGGATCACCCTGAATGCCGGGTTCAACGGCAGCACGGACACCGCCCTGCTGCCCGCCGGGACGACCTTCGCGCCCTATGACAAGATCGTCGTGGACGTGACCTTCCGCTTGTCCACGGCCTCTGGCTTCCCGGTAAATCCCAACGTGGCGACCGGCAACGCGGCGCCTCTGGCCAGCTCGGTCTCGGCCTCGGACAACATCGGGCTGACCGACAACGACAACGACGGCGCGGTGGACAGCCTCGAATCCCCGACCGCCGATCGCGATGGCGACGGCATTGCCGATGCCGGCGACTATGACCCGACCGGCTATTTCTACTGCCAGGAGGACGGGCGGATCCTGACCGGCGGCACGATAAGCGTGACCGACGCCAGCGGATCGAGCGCGAATGTCGTGATCGACTTCGACGGCACGAACGGCTTCTACCAGTGGTATGCGACCGCCGCCGGGCGCTACACGATGCAGGTCACCTATCCCGCCCGGGGCATCCCCAGCACGACGCGCCTCGTGTCGACCAACCCGCTCGACGTGACGTCCTTGCTGCCGGATGACCCCGCGTTCATCGGCTCGACCGAAACCGGTTCCACCGGGTATCTCGCCGACTTCTCGCTGGCGGCGAACCCGACCTTCTACACGGTGTTCGACATCGAGGCCGGCGACCCGAACGTGATGGCGAACAACATCCCGCTCGAGAACTGCGCGACCGGCATCAATGTCGAGTCCCTCGACCTCGTGGCCAGCGAAGGCGGCGATCCCGGCGCGCTTGGGTTCACGCTGTCCAGCCAGCCCACGGCCAACGTCACGCTCACCTTCGCGGGCGACGGGCAGTGCACGGTCTCGCCGACGACGATCACCTTCACCCCGGACAACTGGAACGTGGCGCAGGACATCACGATCCTCGCCATCCCGGACGACGTGGACGAGGGCAACCACAGCTGTACCCCGACGGTGACCGTGACCTCGGCCGATCCGGTCATGGACGGGTTGCCGCTGACCCTGCCGGCCATCTCGATCTACGAAGGCCGCCTGATCGCCTCCATCGAGGACGAGCTGAAGCAGCGCCTGGAGCAGGATCTGCGCGCCACGGTCCGCGACACCTCGCGCGAGATCAGCGGCTTCGCCAGCGATGCCGGGGACCGGCTGCGCGCCGGCGAGGTCGCCGACACCCAGTGCCGGGGTCCGGGGCAGCTCGATCCCAACGGCGATGCGCTCTACCGGAACGGGTCGGCGGTGCTGAACCTCCAGACGAACGAGGACTACTACGACTGCATCCGCGACGAGCGCGTCATCGTCGAGACCGCGGGGCGGATCCGGACCTCGGAGACCGGCGAGACGACCCTGCGCTTCTCCGGCTCCTACCTGCGGGAGCGCCGCGAGGGCGACGACAAGATCCGCGGGCGCTTCGTCTCGGCCTACCTGAACCTGCCGGATATCGGCGGATCGAGCGACCGGATCAGCGGGGTCGGTCTGTCCTTCGGGGTCTACGGGGCGACGCGCCTGAACGAAGACCTGGTCGGCGAGCATTACCTCGCGCTGGGACTGGGCCGGCATGCGTTCAGCCTGACCTTCGCCCGGGATACCCCGATCGTCGCCGAGGGCACCTACGGCTATGCCGCGGCCTATGCCGGGGCGGCGCTGTCGGGCGAGATCGACGTCGGCGGGATGCCGGTCGGCCTGCGCGGCGGGGTGGACCTCGCCTTCGCGATGCCGACACGCGCGAATGTCGAGGCGACGGACAGCACCGTCACCGAGACCGGGTCGGTGGCGCTCGACAACCAGGTGCTGGTCCGGGCCTTCACGGAAGCGGACTTCACCAGCACCAGCGCCGACAAGAGCCGTTCGCTCAGCTTCACGCCCGGCGTGTTCTGCGACGGCGGGACCGGGACCGTACTGACCGAGGCCTGCGGGGTCCGGGCAGGGTTCGAGATCCTCGTGGCCAACGGCGACGGCAGCCGCGAAACCGGTGTCGAGCTGGACGGCGAGGCCTTGAACGGCGCGACCTCCGCCGGGCTGCGGGTCCGCCATATCCGGTACTTCGATGACCGCAACGGCCGCTCGGAGCTCGGCGTCTCCGGGGCCGTGCGCGCCGCGCCCAGCCTCGACTACAGCCTGAGGTGGGATTTCTGAGGCGGCACAGGCCATGGCCACAAGGCTCTGCGAACATGTTAGATTTACGATATCATCAGAAAGAGCAGGCTTCTGATCTGCGTCGTCGCGTAGCCCTTTAGCGTTGTGAGCTGTATGGTCGTGGGTTCATGTTCTGCTGTTCATGCGAGGTTATCAATCGCAGGTGTCCACCATTGTTTCAGAACACTGTGTTCAGACACACTGTTGTGGTTTACTGAGATAAACACAGTGTTTATGAAGTCCGCACTGTGTCCCGTAGCGCACTTTGTAGCACGCCGCGAAACCAAGCTGCTAAGTCATTGTAAACATGCATTTAAATAAGGTGCGATCTAATCATAATCCGCGTGTCGGGGGTTCAAGTCCCTCCTCCGCTACCATCCCCCCTTGATCGTGTCCGGCTCCTGCGCCCGACCCCGGGCGCTGACCTGCGTCCCGAGGAGCCCGCGACATGACCTCTCCCGCCGCCATCGTCTTCGACCTCGACGGCACGCTGATCGACAGCGCGCCCGATATCCGGGCCATTGCCAATGCGGTTCTGGCCGAGGTCGGCGCGGCGCCGATCACGCTGGCCGAAACCCGCAGCTTCGTAGGCAACGGTGCGCCCGCTTTCGTGTCGAAGATGCGCGCGGCCCGGGGTCTGCCGGACGGGTTGCAGGCCGAGTTGCTGGCCGCCTTCGTCGCCCGTTACGAGACGGCGCATGACCTGACCGAGGTGTATCCCGGTGTCCGCGACGCGCTTGCGGCGCTGGCGGGGCAGGGACATCGGCTGGGCCTTTGCACCAACAAGCCCGAAGGTCCCGCACGAAGCGTTCTTGCCCATCTCGGTCTCGACACGGTCTTTGCCACGCTCTGGGGCGGCGACAGCCTGCCGCTTCGCAAGCCGGACCCCGCGCCGCTGATGGCAGCCTTCGCGGCGCTTGGTCCGATGCCCCGGATCTATGTCGGGGACAGCGAGGTGGATGCCGAAACCGCCGTGCGGGCCGAGGTGCCTTTCCTGCTGTTCACCGAGGGGTATCGCAAGACGCCGGTCTCCGGGATTCCGCATGCCGCCGCCTTCGACGACTTCGCGGCGCTTCCGGCGCTGGTCGCCGACGTGCTTGCGGGGGACGTGGCCTAGGGCACCCCGCCCTCGGGACGTTCCGAGGCGGCGAGGCGCCGCCGCAGACGGCGCATGACCGGCACCTCCACCCAGACATGCAGCGCCACCGACAGCGCGAGGACGCCCGCCTGCACCGCCAGCATCGCCGCGATGGCCGGACCCGGCGCGCCGAGGCCGGTGCCGGTCAGCAGCGCGATCCCGAAGCTCTGGTGCAGCAGGTAGTAGAGGTAACTCGCCCGCCCGATCAGGGCGACGGGACGCGCTGCCAGGACCGGCAGCCAGCGCGGCATCAGCGTGGCGGTCGCGGCCAGCGCGAACAGAAGCGGGATCAGCAGGATCTCGGCGGTCGGCGCGGCTTCAAGAGCCGCGATCCCGGCGGCCCATCCCGCCGACGCGATCAGCAACAGCACCGCGGGCCAGCCGCCGCCCCGCGCGAGCACGGCAAGCGCGATGCCTCCGGTGAAGAACGGCTGATACCGGGCGAAGAGCAGCCGCGACACCGCGTCCGCGCCGCCGACCCCGGACTGGGCCGCGACCAGGACGGCGGCGGAGGCCAGCGCGAACAGGGTCCACGCCGCCACGAAGCGCCCGCGCGTCGCGAAATGGAAGAGCGCCGCCAGCGCGTAGAACCGGACCTCGGTCCACAGCGACCAGTAGGCCCCGTCGAGCCATTGCCAATCGCCCTCATTCAGCAGTCGCCCGATATAGGCAGGCGGGAAGAACACGAGGCTGACCAGCGTTTCCGCCCCGCTGCGGCGCAGGCTGTCCGGCCCGAAGACGGTGACCGCGCCCCATGTCAGGGCCCCGGCGATCAGCAGGCCCGGCCAGAGCCGGATCAGGCGGCGCAGCGCGAAGCTGCCGGCTCCCGGTCGAGGCTCAGCGTGATCACGAAGCCCGACAGTATGAAGAAGAGATTGACGCCCAGATGCCCCTGTGCCGCGAAGGGCAGCCACGCCAGCGCATCGCCATAGGGTAACAGCGCGTCGCCACGCCCGGTCGGCGTCCAGAACCATGCATAGTGGTAAACGGTCACCATCAGGATGGCCACGGTCCTGAGCCCGTCGAGGCTCGCCTGTCGTTCCTGCGTCAGCGGCCCGGCCCCTCCGGTCTGGCGTCGCCCTCTCCCGTCCGCAGGTCTAGGTCGGGCGCGGGCCTGCGTCCACTCCCTCAGGTCACGACCGTCCAGGGGGTGGCAAACCAGTGTTCTTCGAGGTTGGGCGTGGTCCCGATCCGGTCCACGACTGCGAACAGCCCCGGCGCGGACAGCGGCGTCAGCACCCCGTGCCACGTGCCCCGGTGGTAGTTCACGCCCTGCCCGGGGGCAGTCAGAAAGGCGCGCGGCGTGCCCGGGACCCCGCCTGCATCCGGCGCGACGATCACCAGGAACGGGGCCTCGGTCATCGGCAGGAAGGCCTGGCTGCCCTCGGGATGCCGCTCGACCAGGTCCAGCGTGTAGGGCAGCGCGCGCGGGACCGCGTCGAAGAGGCTGATCCCCGCCCGCCCGTCGGTCCCGAAGTCGAGCCGCGCGCGGTCGTGGTAGCGTCCGCACAGGTCCTGGTTGATCAACCGGTCGGGGGCGCCCGTCACCTCGAGCACGTCGCCGAACGGCGCGAAGGCCTCCGCGGTCAGCGGCACGGTACGGATCGTCCGGTCGCTCATGTCAGGGGCGCCAGGCTCGGATGCCGGTTGACGTCCTTGTAGAGCAGATAGCGGAACGGTACCTCGCCGGTGGCGATGCAGGCCTGCGGGCAGAAGGCGCGCAGCCACATGAAATCGCCCGGTCCGACATGGACCCAGTCCCGGTTCAGCAGGTATTTCCCGGTGCCCTGCAGCACGTAGAGCCCGTGTTCCATGACATGCGTCTCGGCGAAGGGGATCCGTCCGCCGGGCAGGAAGTTCACGATGTTGACGTGGAAGTCGTAGCGAAAGTCGAGCGGGTCGATGAACCGCTGGGTCATCCAGCTCTCGCCCGCATTCGGCATCGGCACCGCGGCCACCTGCGTTTCGTGCGTCACGATGGGGTCGGGCGCGGGCAGGCCCTTGACTGGCTGGAAGCGTTTGCGGATCCAGTGGAACCGCGCCAGCCCGTCGCCGGTGTTCCAGATCGACCACGGCGCGGAGGCCGGCAGGAAAGCAAAGCTCCCCGCCACAAGGTCGTGCCGGTCGGCCCCGATGGTCAGTTGCAAACTGCCTTCGGCCACGAAGAGCGCCGCCTGCGCGTCGGGGTCGGGCTCGGGCTCGGCGCTGCCGCCGCCCGGGGTCAGCTCGACCGCGTATTGCGCAAAGGTCTCGGCGAAGCCGGTCATCGGCCGCGCCAGCACCCACAGCCGGTGACCCTGCCAGTTCGGCAGGAAACTCGTGACGATGTCGCGCATCGTGTCGGCGGGGATCAGGGCATAGGCCTCGGTGAAGATGGCGCTGCCCAGCGGATCGGCGTCCGGGTCGGGCAGGCCACCGGGCGGAAAGGCGTAAGGCACGCGCG
>JAUIAU010000201.1 GCA_030425185.1 Alphaproteobacteria bacterium | reverse complement strand
GCGGCCGAGTACATCATCCGCCGGGCCGATGCCCGCGTCCGCTCAATGCAGACCGCCAAGGAGGTGCGCAGTGAAACTCGCAACGCTGATGGCGCTGACCTCGACGCTCGTGCTGACCGCTGGATGCGCGATTGACCCGGGGCGCTACCGGGATGCCTGCGACTGGGCCGAGCCCATCCGGCCGTCCCGCGCAGACGTCCTGACCGACGGCACCCTCGCGCAGATCGTCGCCCACAACGAGATCGGGGAGCGCCTGTGCGGCTGGCGGCCCTGACACACAATCGACCGGAGGACCCGTCGCCGTGGATGCGCAAAGCTACACTCTCACCGATCAGGAATGGACGCAGGTCTCGTTCAGCGTCTCGTCCGCCTCGATCGTCGTCAACGGCGAGGGCGGCGTCCGGGTCCACGTGGGCTTCGAGTACGCGCCACCCGTTGAAACCACCAATTACACCCTCGTTGCCGGGCTCTACTTCGTCCAGAAAATCCAGCCGTTCCGCTCCGTGTGGCTGCGTGCGGAGGGCGGCGATCCCGTCAACGTCACCGTCTACAAGGGGAACCGCATGACTGGCGTCGTCTACTTCGGCAAGTCGCCCTTCCGGGTGGCCGGCCGCTCGGTCGTGGAGATCGAGGTGCCCTACGTCCCGCAAATCCTCGACGGCGGCAGCCCCGACACCGACTACACCGACCTCGCGGTCATCGACTGCGGCGGTGTGACCCCAGACCCGGCCGCCCGCACCATTGACGGGCGCATCGCAGGAGAAGCCCCATGAGCACCGTATTCGCCAAAATCCAGATGCGTCGGGGGACCGCGGCCGAGTGGGCCGAGGCGAACCCGGTCCTATCCGAGGGCGAGCTCGGTTTCGAGACCGACACCGGCGTCAACAAGATCGGCGATGGCCTGACCGCCTACGTCGACCTGCCTGCCTACGCGACCTATGACCAGATGATCACGGCGCAGGAGGCGATCGAGGCCGGGACCACCGCCCTTGAGGCGTTCGGCACAGACCTGACCGCCGCCCAGAACGCCGCCACCACGGCCGTCGCGAAGGCGTCCGAAGCCTTCGTCTCCGCAGGCAATGCCAAGACCTCCGAGGACGCCGCCGAGGTGAGCGCCTCGCAGGCCGCCCAGAGCCTGATTGACGCCGACGCAGCCGCAAC
>JAUIAU010000022.1 GCA_030425185.1 Alphaproteobacteria bacterium | reverse complement strand
GATCTCGGACACCCGCGCGAAGGCCCGGCCCGCGATGGCGCAGGCGTGTTCGATCTTGGCGACCTCGGCGGGCGACTTCACCGCGCGCAGGCCCCGGATCAGCCCGCCGTCCGGGACGAGGGCGCCGGGGGCCAGCTGCGCGCCCAGCCGCGCCACGTCGTCGGCGGGCATCCGCAGGTGCGTCTCCAACCCCGAGGCATGGCCGACCCGCGCGCCCGGCCCGGCGACCTCGCGCAGGGTGTCGGCCAGCAGCCCGATCCCGTCGTCGCCGTAATCGGGCGCGCGCCAGGTGCGGATATCGCTGAGCCAGGTCGCCGCCATCGGGGCCGCCCCGATCGAGGGGATCACCGCCACCGGGTCGCCCGCGGCGGGCAGCACCACGAACCAGGGCCGCGTCGGGCTTTCCCAGAACCGCGTCAGGAACCCGGTGACGTAGCGCACCTCCGCCTCGGTCGTCAGCAGCAGCGCGTCGAGGCCCCGCTGCGCCATCGCCGCCTGCGCCCGCCGCACCCGCGCGCGGAACTCGTCCTCGGGGAAGCCGCGCGCCGGGGCGCTCATTCCTCCGGTCCCTCGCTGAGGAAGGCCAGCACCCGCGCGGTCTCGGTCAGCCCTAGCGCCGCCCGCGTCTCGGGGTCGAGCGCCAAGAGCGCCGCCAGCCCGGCCCCGCCCGAGGGGGTGGTGGCCAGTCCCGCCGCCGCCAGCACCGGCATAGCCGCGGCGACCTCGGCCTCGGTCACGGTCAGGATCAGGTCGGCGTCGCGCGCCAGCCCCTTCAGCGCGATGAGCGAAGCCTCCTTGCAGTCGAGCCGCCCCATGCTGGAGACCGGCCCCTCGGCCCGCACGAAGGTCCCCGCCGCGATGGCCGCGAAGATCGCGGGCGCGGCGGCGGGCTCGACCACGGCGATCACCGGCCCGCTGCCCCAGACCCGCCGGGCGTGGGCCGCGACCGCCGCCGCCAGCCCGCCGACCCCGGCCTGCACGAAGATATGGGTGGGCGGCTCCGCGATCTCGGCTGTCACCTCGGCCATCAGCGCGAGGTAGCCCGCCATCACGCCATGCGGTTTATCGCTGTAGCCGGGCCAGGAACTGTCCGACAGCAGCACCATCCCCTCGGCCTGCGCGGCCCCGGCGGCGGCGGCCATGCTGTCCTCATAGGTCGCCCCGGCGCGGCGCACCTCGGCCCCCTTCGCCCGGAGCCGCTCCGCGAAGCCTTCCGGCACCGCCTCGGACAGGTAGACCACCGCCCGCGCGCCGAAGACCCGCGCGCCCGCCGCGACCGACAGCCCGTGGTTGCCCGCGCTCGCGGTGACATAGGTCGTGCCCGCCAGCGCGCCCTCGGGGGCCTCCGGGTTCGCCGCGACCGCGTCGGCGGCGATCACGTGCGCGGCCCCCAGCGCCTTGAAGCTGCCGAGGCCCATGCGCCCGCGCTCGTCCTTCACCAGGACTTGCGCCACCCCCGCCCGGCGGGCGAGGTCCGGCGCCGCCGCCAGCGGCGTGACCCCATGCGCCGGGCAGCGCGCCAGCAGCGCGATCACCGCGGCGGCGTCCTCCGCCGGGAACGGCATCGCGTCGAGGCCGGGAAAGGGCAGGGCGCCGGCACGGAACCGGTTCGGGACAAAGCGCATCGGGGCCTCCGGGACTGTCCGTTCCACTCTGCCGCACCCCGCCGCCCGGCCCAACCCCTGCGGCGACGGTTGAGACGCACCGCGCGACAGGGGGGGCAGGCTTGAGAGGAAAACGCAGGACAGTCCCGCGCGCGCACACGCCGGTCAGGTCGTGAAGAACGGGAAAAATGGTGCTGCTGGACAGGATTGAACTGTCGGCCTCTCCCTTACCAAGGGAGTGCTCTACCACTGAGCTACAGCAGCGCCGGGGACCGTCGGAGCGATGTCCGTCGCGTCGTGGGGGGGCGTTTACGATCAAATGCCCGAGGGTGCAAGGGCAATCTGGACGCGTTTTGGCCCCTGCGTTAAAGAACCCCCGTGACCAGCGAGACACCCTCCGACCGCCGCCGCCCCGCCGCTTCCGCCGACACGCGCGAAGCCCGGCTGAAGGCTGCGCTGAAGGCGAACCTCGGGCGGCGCAAGGCGCAGGCGCGGGCGCGGACCGACGGGGACGTCACCGCCGCGCCGGACCGCCGCGACGAAACACAAGACGGGCCGGACACCGCCGCGACCCGCGACACCTGAAGGGCAGGGGTATGGACCAGATACACATCACGGGCGGCACCCCGCTCACCGGCACGATCCCGATCGCGGGCGCGAAGAACGCCTGCCTGACGCTGATGCCGGCGACCCTGCTGACCGACCAGCCGCTGACGCTGACCAACGCGCCGCGCCTGTCGGACATCCGCACCATGACGCAGCTGCTCGGCTCGCTCGGGGCCGAGGTCAGTGCGCTGAACGAGGGCCGGGTGCTGGCGCTGTCCTCGCATGACATCGACACGCTGCGCGCCGACTACGACATCGTCCGCAAGATGCGCGCCTCGATCCTCGTGCTGGGGCCGATGCTGGCGCGCTTCGGGCAGGCCGAGGTCTCGCTGCCCGGCGGCTGCGCGATCGGCGCGCGCCCGGTGGACCTGCACCTGCGCGCGCTCGAGGCGATGGGCGCGACGCTCGACCTGCGCGACGGCTACGTGCATGCGACCGCGCCCGCGGGCGGCCTGCGCGGGGCGGTCGTCGAGTTCCCCTTCGTCTCGGTCGGCGCGACCGAGAACGCGCTGATGGCGGCCACGCTGGCGGTCGGGACCACGGTCCTGAAGAACGCCGCGCGCGAGCCGGAGATCGTCGACCTCGCCCAGTGCCTGCGCAAGATGGGCGCGCGGATCGAGGGCGAGGGCACCCCCACGATCACCATCGAGGGCGTGACCGCGCTGGGTGGCGCGACGCACCCCGTCGTCACCGACCGGATCGAACTGGGCACCTACATGCTGGCCCCCGCGATCACCGGCGGGTCGGTGGAACTGCTGGGCGGACGGCTCGACCTGGTGGCGGCCTTCGCCGAGAAGCTCGACGCCGCCGGGGTCTCGGTCGAGGAGACGCCCACCGGCCTGCGCGTGTCCCGGAAGAACGGCCGGGTCCGGGCCGTCGACGTGGTGACCGAGCCCTTCCCGGGCTTCCCGACCGACCTGCAGGCGCAGATGATGGCGCTGCTCTGCACCGCCGAGGGCACCAGTGTCCTGGAAGAGCGGATCTTCGAGAACCGCTTCATGCATGCCCCGGAGCTGATCCGGATGGGCGCGCGGATCGACGTCCACGGCGGCACGGCGACGGTGACCGGGGTGCCGCGCCTGAAGGGCGCGCCGGTGATGGCGACCGACCTGCGGGCCTCGGTCAGCCTGATCCTCGCGGGTCTTGCCGCCGAGGGCGAGACGGTCGTCAGCCGGGTCTATCACCTCGACCGGGGCTACGAGCGGGTCGAGGAAAAGCTGGGCAACTGCGGCGCGAAGATCGAACGGGTGCGCGCGGCATGACCGGGGATGCACGCTTCGAGGACGGCGCCGAGCGCCCGCTGCGCCTCAAGGCCCTCGCGGCCGACGACCTGCCGGTGCTGTCGGCGCTGGTGCAGGACGCGGTGTTCCCGGCCAGCGAGATGCGCTGGGACCGCACCCACCGCCGCTTCGCCGTGCTGCTGAACCGCTTCCGCTGGGAGGACCACCCCGCCGCCCTGCGCCGGGGCCGCCCGGTCGAGCGGGTGCAGTCCGTGCTGGCGGTCGAGGACGTGCTGGGCGTTGCCAGCCTCGGTGTGCCGCGCGGCGATGCCGATACCGTGCTGTCGCTCCTGTCGGTGGGGTTCGAGCCGGGCGAGGACGGCACCGGCACCGTGCTGCTGACGCTGGCGGGCGACGGCGCGCTGCGCCTGTCGGTCGAGACGCTGGAGGTCACCCTGCGCGACGTGACCCGCCCCTATGCCGCCCCCTCGGGCCGCGCGCCGGAGCATCCGGAGGGCTAGGGTAAGGGCGCGAGAGACCGCTCGCCGCCGGGTTCCGCCACGCCACGCGCCCTTCAAACCCGGGCGCGGGCGTCACTGGTAATGCGCGGACGGCTCCGACCGCGCCACAGCTCCCCCACAGCGCCTGCCCGCCACCCAGCGCGCGGAAGGGCGCGCGCCTCGGCCCGCCGCCGACACCCGCCGCGTCCCGCGCCCTTCCGCCCCCGCCCTTGGCCCCCGCAACACCCCGCCACCTTGAGACCGGCCCCGCGCCCCGCTATGTCGAAGCGGACCGCGCAGAAAGGCCGCCAATGCCCCAGTTCCTGTCCTCCGCCGATCCCGGGTTCGAACCCGCCTTCGCCGCGCTGCTGTCGATGAAGCGCGAGGACAGTCCGGACGTGGACAGCGCCGTGGCCGACATCATCGCGCAGGTCCGCACCGGGGGCGACGCCGCCCTGATCGCCCTGACCGAGCGCTTCGACCGCCTGCGCCTCGCGCCCGAGCGGCTGGCCTTCTCCGAGGCCGAGATCGACGCCGAGATCGCCAAGGTGTCCGCCGCCGACCGCGCGGCCCTCGACCTCGCCGCCGCGCGCATCCGTGCCTACCACGAGCGCCAGCGCCCCGAGGATGCCCGCTGGACCGATCCGACCGGCGCCGAGCTGGGCTGGCGCTGGACCCCGGTCGCGGCCGCGGGCCTCTACGTGCCGGGCGGGCTGGCGTCCTACCCGTCCTCCGTCCTGATGAACGCGATCCCGGCGCAGGTGGCGGGCGTCGGCCGCCTCGTCGTCACCGTGCCCACGCCCGACGGCGTGGCGAACCCGCTGGTGCTGCTCGCGGCGCGGCTGTCGGGGGTCGAGACGGTCTACCGGGTCGGCGGCGCGCAGGCGATCGCCGCGCTGGCCTACGGCACCGAGACCATCCGCCCGGTCGACAAGATCACCGGCCCCGGCAACGCCTATGTCGCCGCCGCCAAGCGCCGGGTCTTCGGGCAGGTCGGCATCGACATGATCGCGGGCCCGTCCGAGATCCTCGTCATCGCCGACCGCGACAACGATCCCGACTGGATCGCGCTGGACCTGCTCAGCCAGGCCGAGCACGACGAGAGCGCGCAGTCGATCCTGATCACCGACGATGCCGCCTTCGGGCAGGCGGTCGCGGCGGCGGTGGACAAGCGTCTTCAGACGCTGGCGCGCCGCGCCATCGCCGGGGCGAGCTGGCGCGACTTCGGCGCGGTCATCACGGTGCGCGATCTGGCCGAGGCCGCCGCGCTGTCGGACCGCATCGCGCCCGAGCACCTCGAGCTCTGCGTGGCCGACCCCGACGCGCTGGCGGCCCGGATCACCCACGCGGGGGCGATCTTCCTCGGGCCGTGGACCCCGGAGGCGATCGGCGACTACGCGGGCGGACCGAACCACGTTCTGCCCACCGCGCGCTCGGCGCGCTTCTCCTCCGGCCTGTCGGTGCTCGACTTCATGAAGCGCACCACGCTGGCCCGCATGACCCCCGGCAGCCTGCGCGCCATCGGCCCCGCCGCCGCCACGCTCGCCGCCGCCGAAAGCCTCGAGGCGCACGGCCTCTCGGTGCAGGCCCGGCTCGACCGGCTGAACGACGGCGAGGACCCCGCATGACCCGCATCTGCCACATCGCCATCGACGACGCCGCGCTGCCGCCGCCCACGCCCGAGATCGAGCAGGAGCGCAAGGTGGCCATCTTCGACCTGCTCGAGGACAACTCCTTCGTGCTGCCCGCCCGCGAGGGGCGCGAGACGCCCGCCGGCCCCTACCGGCTGACGCTGGCGATCCGCGACAAGCGGCTGGTCTTCGACATCGCGACCGAGGACGAGGCTCCCGCCGGGCAGTTCCTGCTGTCGCTCGGGCCGTTCCGGCAGGTGGTCAAGGATTACTGGCAGATCTGCGAAAGCTACTACGACGCGGTCCGCAAGCTGCCCCCGAGCCAGATCGAAGCGATCGACATGGCCCGGCGCGGCATCCACAACGAAGGCGCGCGCGTCCTGCAGGAGCGGCTCGAAGGCAAGGCCGAGGTGGACATCGACACCGCCCGGCGGCTGTTCACGCTGATCTCGGTCCTGCATTTCGGGGGCGCGCGGTGAGCGCCGACCTGCCCGGCTCGGTCCTGTTCTGCTGCGATCACAATTCGATTCGCTCGCCGATGGCCGAAGGGCTGATGAAGAAACTCTACGGCCACGCCGCCTACGTGCAGTCGGCCGGGGTGAAGTCCGAACGCGAGATCGACGGCTTCGCGGTCGCGGTCTGCCACGAACTGGGCGTCGAGCTGGACCGGCACCGGGTGCGCTCGTTCGAGGAAATGCAGCAATGGGGCGACGACCTGTCGGGCTTCGACCTCGTCATCGCGCTGTCGCCCGCCAGCCAGCGCCACGCGCTGGAACTGACGCGCTATTTCCACCTCGATGTCGAGTACTGGCCGATCATCGACCCCGCCGGGATCGGCGAGACCCGCGAGGCCAAGCTGGCGGCCTACCGCCAGGCCCGCGACCAGATCCATGACCGGCTGATCGCCCGCTTCGGCCCGCCGCGCGCCGCCTGATCCCCGGGCCCGCTTCCAGACCCGAAAGGAGCCGCCATGTCCCACGCCCTGATCCGCCGCTACTTCGACGCCTTCAATGCCGGCGACGGCGCGGGCATGCTCGACTGCGTGACCGAGGACCTCGTCCACCACGTCAACCAGGGCGAGACCCGGCACGGGAAAGCCGCCTTCGCCGATTTCAACGCGGGCATGGGCACCGCCTACCGCGAGGAGGCCCGCGACCTGGTGATCTTCGCGGGGGACGCGCCGGACCGCTTCGCCGCCGAGTTCGTCATCCACGGCACCTATCTCGCCACGCAGGACGGCCTGCCGGAGGCGCGCGGGCAGGCCTATGTCCTGCCGATCGGCAGCTTCTTCACCCTGCGCGACGGGCGGATTGCCCGCGTCTCGACCCATTACAACCTCGCCGACTGGATCCGGCAGGTCTCGGCATGAGCCTGGCGGTCCGGCGGCTGACCGGGCCGGAGGCGGCCGCGGCCCTCGACGACGTGGCCCGGCTGCGGATCGCGGTGTTCCGCGACTGGCCCTATCTCTATGACGGCTCGCTCGACTACGAACGACGCTATCTCGCGGTCTATGCCGACAGCCCCGATGCCGTGCTGATCGGCGCCTTCGACGGCGCGCGGCTGGTGGGGGCCGCGACCGGCACCCCGATGGAGGATCACGCGGACGAGTTCGCGTCCGCCTTCGCCGGGACCGGCATCGACCTTGCGACGGCCTTCTACTGTGCCGAGTCGGTGCTTTTGCCCGACTATCGCGGGCAGGGCGTCGGGCACCGCTTCTTCGACCTGCGCGAGGCCGCCGCCCGCGAGATGGGGCGCACGCTGTCGTGCTTCTGCGCCGTGATCCGCCCCGACGACCACCCGTTGCGCCCCGCCGCCGCCCGGTCGCTGGAGCCGTTCTGGCGCGCGCGCGGCTACGCGCCGCTGCCGGGCGTGGTGGCGCAGTTCGCCTGGACCGACCTCGGCGAGGCCGCCCAGACCCGCAAGCCCCTGCAATTCTGGAGCCGTCCGCTGTGAGCGCCGACCTTGCCCCCGTGCGGATCGCCGCCGCCGCCTATCCGCTCGACCCGCTGGCCGACTGGGACGCCTACGCCGCCAAGCTGTCGGACTGGGTGGCGCGCGGGGCGGCGACCGGGGCGGACCTGCTGGTCTTTCCCGAGTACGGCGCGATGGAACTGGCGCATCTCGACGGGCCGGAGGCGGCCGCCGACCTTGCCCGCGCGCTGGGCGCGGTCGCCCGCCATATCCCCGCCGCCGACGCGCTGCATGCCGACCTCGCGGCGCGGCACGGGGTGCATATCCTCGCCGCCTCCGCTCCGGTGCGGGCGGACGGCAGATGGGTCAACCGCGCCCGGCTCTTCGCCCCCGAGGGGCTGCTGGGCGCGCAGGACAAGCAGGTGATGACCCGGTTCGAGCGCGAGCACTGGGACGTCTCGCCCGGCGGGCCGCTGACGCTGTTCGACACCGCGCTGGGCCGGATCGGCGTGCTGATCTGCTACGACGCCGAGTTCCCGCTGCTGGGCCGCGCGCTGGCCGAGGCCGGGGCCGAGATCCTGCTCGTCCCCTCCTGCACCGACGCACTCGCAGGCTACTGGCGGGTGCGGGTCGGTGCCATGGCCCGCGCGCTGGAGGGGCAATGCGTCGTCGTGCAGTCGCCCACCGTGGGCGACGCGCCCTGGTGCCCGGCGGTGGACGAGAACCACGGCGCCGCCGCGATTTACGGCCCCCCCGACCGGGGCTTTCCCGCGACCGGCGTCCTGGCCGAGGGCGCGATGGATGCGCCCGGCTGGGTGGTGGCCGAGGCCGACCGCGCCGCCATCGCGGCGGTGCGCGCGGACGGGCAGGTGCTGAACCATCGCCATTGGCCCGAAAGTGCCGCCCGCAACGCCCCCGTCACGATTCGGGGCTGAGGCCAGATGCAGCCTTGAAAAGCCGGTGATTCGGGCGCATTTAGTGGCGCGCCCTGCGATGCGGGGCGAAATGCAACGATGGAGTGACCATGGCCAAGGAAGAACTGCTCGAATTCCCCGGCGTCGTGAAGGAACTCCTGCCGAATGCGACGTTCAGGGTCGAGCTGGAAAACGGCCATGAGATCATCGCGCATACGGCAGGCAAGATGCGGAAGAACCGCATCCGGGTTCTGGCCGGCGACAAGGTTCAGGTGGAAATGACCCCCTACGATCTGACCAAGGGCCGGATCAACTACCGCTTCAAGTAAGCGCGCGGGGCCGCGCGGGCCGCGCGTCAGCGGGGCTCCGGCCCCCGATGAGCGAGGCGCGATGACCACCCCCCGACCCAGACTGATCCTCGGTTCGGCCAGCCCGCGCCGCCTCGAATTGCTCGCCCAGATCGGCGTGACCCCGGACGCGGTGCGCCCGGCGGATATCGACGAGACCCCCGCGCCGGGCGAGGAGCCGCGCCGCTATTGCCGCCGCATGGCGCGCGAGAAGGCCGAGGCGCTCGATCTGGCCGAGGGCGAGGTGGCGCTGACCGCCGATACCACCGTCTACACCGCCCGCCGCATCTTCGGGAAACCCGCCGATGCCGCCGAGGCCGGGGTCTTCCTGCGCGCGCTCTCCGGGCGGCGGCACCGGGTGGTGACCGCGCTCTGCCTGCGCGACGGGCGCGGCCTGCGCACCCGCGACGTGGTCACGACGCTGCGCATGAAGCGCCTCTCCGAGGCCGAGATCGCCGCCTACATCGCCAGCGGCGACTGGCAGGGCAAGGCGGGCGGCTACGGCATCCAGGGACCGGCCTCGGCCTTCATCCCGTGGATGCAGGGCAGTTATTCCGCCGTCGTGGGCCTGCCGCTGGCCGAGACGGCGCAGCTTCTGCGCGGCGCGGGAGTGCTGGCATGAAAGGCCGCGTGGTGATCCTCGACCGGCTGGGCGACGGCCGCGCCGCCGCCGCGCTGATGGTGGACGGGGTCCTGGAGGATGTCCTGATCGACCCGCCCGAGACGGACGGACCCGGCGTCGGCGCGATCCTGCGCGGGCGGCTCGACCGGCCGATGAAGGGGCAGGGCGGCACGACCGTCCGCCTGCCGGACGGGCTGTCGGGCTTCCTGCGCGGCACCAAGGGCCTCAGCGACGGACAGGCGCTGCTCGTGCAGGTCTCGGGCGTGGCCGAGCCGGGCAAGGCGGTGCCGCTGACCGACCGGCTGCTGTTCAAGAGCCGCCATGCCATCGTCACCCCGGGCGCGCCGGGGCTGAACGTGGCCCGCTCGATCCGCGACGAGGAGATGCGCGGCGCGCTGCGCATCCTCGCCGAGGAGGCGATGGAGGAGGCCCCGGAGGACATGGGCCTGATCCTGCGCAGCGCCGCCGAACTGGCCTCGGAGGACGAGATCCTCGACGACATCGTGGCGATGCGCGACCTCGCAACGGCCGTGCTGGCCGATGCCGGGGGCAACCCGGAACTGCTGGTCGCGGCACCCGACGCGCATGAACTGGCCTGGCGCGACTGGGCCGCGCCGCTGCCCGACGAGGTGGTCGAGGGCGACGGCGCCTTCGCCGACATGGGCGTGGCCGAGGCGCTGGACGACGTCCTGTCCGGCGTGACCGCGCTGCCCGGCGGCGGCACGATGGTGGTCGAGGCGACGCGCGCCCTGATCGCGGTCGACGTCAACACCGGCGGCGACACTTCGCCCGCCGCGGGGCTCAAGGCCAACCTCGCCGCCGCCCGCGCCCTGCCGCGCGCGCTGCGCCTGATGGGGCTCGGCGGGCAGGCGGTGATCGACTTCGCCCCCAGCCCCAAGGGCGACCGCAAGCGGATCGAGGACGCGCTGAAATCCGCCTTCCGCAAGGATGGCTCGGAAACCGCGCTGGCGGGCTGGACCCCGCTGGGCAATTTCGAGCTGCAACGCAAACGCGACCGCGCGCCCCTCGCGCGGCTCTGGACGCCATGACCGACACGCCTGCCTGCCCGATCTGCGACAAGCCCGCCGACCGGGCCTACCGCCCGTTCTGCTCGCGCCGCTGCGCCGACATCGACCTCGGCAAGTGGCTGACCGGCTCCTACGCGATCCCCTTGGTCGAGGACGACGAGGAGTCCGACGAGACCGGCACGGGCTCCGACACGGGCGCGGCGCGTCCGCCCTCCGGCTCGGCCTGAGTCAGCCGCAGCGGCACCGGTCCCCGCACCACGGCCCGTTCCGAGGCGCGCTTCAGCGCCTCGCCCGGCAGGACATGGGCGATGGCGCGCGCCCAGTGCGGACCGCTGATCTCGGGCCGCCAGGTCCGGAGCTTCCAGTCCGGGGCCGACCAGCGCCAGACCCGCCCCAGCGCCACCGAGACCGACAGCGGCGTGACCACCGCCGCCACCGTCTTCAGCCATTGCCCGGCCTCGCCCAGCCCCTCGGGCATCGCGAAGGTCCGGGCGGCGAACCCCTCCAGCGTGGCGCGCAGGCCCAGCAGGTCCTCGCCGCGCAGGACATAGGCCAGCACCTGGTCCACCGTCACCGCGAAGGCGTCGCGCAGCCCGAGCGCCGTCGCGCCGGTCACGCCCTGCCCGGTCAGCCCCTCCAGCGCGAAGAGCAGCAGCGCCCAGATCACCAGCACGCGCAGCATCTCCAGCGTGCCGATCCGCAGCATGGCGCGCACCCGCCGGGTGCCGTTCTGCGTCCCCGCCCGCATCGCGGCGGCGACGCGGTTGATCATCCGCTCGCCCCACCACGGACGGTGCCGGGCGTGGTAGCCCGCGAAGACCAGCATCCCCAGCAGCACGGCCTGGAACAGCACGCCGCCGACCCCGGCCCAGAGGATCGTCCAGAGCGCCCAGTCGCGCGACAGCAGCCAGCCGTTCAGCGCCGCCGACCAGTCCGGGCGGACCGCGCCGATCCCGAGGTCGGCCAGCATCAGCAGCCCCGCCAGCGCGATCAGCAGGCCCGCGACGTTGATGGTGAGCTGCGCCAGAAGCTGCGCCAGCGCCCGCGCACTGAGCACGGTCCGCCGCAGCGCGATGTGCCGCCGCAGCGCGTCCGTCGGCCGGATGCGGTGGTAGGCAGGCAGCGCCGGGTTGCGCACCGGGTCCATCCGCAGCGTCGGCGCGGGCCAGTCGTCATCCATCCGGATGTCGCCGTCCGCGCTGAGGGTCATGTCGCAGGAGAAGAGCTTGCCCGCATAGGCGGCGGGGATCGAGAAGTAGAACACCTTGCCCAAGAGCGGCTTCTCGTCCTCGCGGATCATCAGGTCGAAGCCGCGCCCGTCGGCCTGCACCGGGGTGCGCGCGCCCAGCACCCCGATCAGGTACAGCCGCTCGGGCTGGGTCAGGTCGGCGGCCCAGTCGATCTGGTCGGTCGAGGTCAGGAAGTGGAACGGGCCGTCCGGCCCCTCCGAGATCAGGCCGAAGAACTGGGTGTAGCTCGCCACCGTCTCGGCGGTGATCTCGGGGCGGATCAGCGCGGCGGCCAGCCGGATCGAGTCCGAGCCGTTGTTCAGCGGGATGATCTTGCCCTTCGAGATCCGCGCCTCGGGATTGTAGAGCAGGTAGCTGCGGGCCGGCTTCTCGAAGCGCATCTCCTTGCCGCCGATGCGGACCGCCTGCGGCCGGAACAGCGCGCGGATCAGGAAGTAGCCCGGCGCGAAATCGAGCGCGGCCTTCTCCAGGCTGGTGCGGGCCGGATCGTAGATCTCGCGCGAGTAGAGCTTCTGCTCGTTGAAGAAGACGGCGGCTTCCTCGACGGTCAGCGGTTCCCACGTCCCATGCATGTCCGCTCCCCCGGGGTCCCCATCCCTTGACCGTCGAAAGGCTAAGCCCGGGGGACGCTACGGCGCAACCCGCGACCGCGCCGGAAACGCTTTGTGTCGCAACCGGATACGCGCGGGGGCCAGGTCCTGCCGCGCGGCTGCGCAGGATGGTGAACGGATGGGCGGTCCGTGTGGCGGGGGGGGCTACAGCAGCGCCGCCAGCGCGCGCGCCGCCGTCAGCAGGCCGGCGGGGTCGGGGGGCGCGCCCTCGGAGGCATGGACCGAGAAGCCGACCGCCGCCAGATCGCCCGACGCGCCCGCGACCGTCGCGGCGGCCCCGAAGACGCCCGCCTCGACCAGCCCGGTCGCGGTGGCGATGCCGCTCGCGCGGGCCGCGTCGACCGCTCTCAGTCCTTCGTCCCCGGTCCCCAGCGCGGCGCAAAGCGCGCGGGCTGCTTCCGGCGTCTCGCCCGCGAGCAGCGCCCGCCCCAGCGCGCTTTCCGCCAGCGGCAACCGGCTGCCCAGCGTGAAGCCGAGGCGCGGCGGCACTGCCAGCGACTGCGCCTGCGCCACCAGCACGGCATCGGTCCCGTCGCGCATCGCCAGCACCAGCGGCCGCCCGATCTGCACCGCGAAGGCGTCGAGCACCGGCTGCACCGCCAGTCCCATCCGCCGCCCCTGCAGGAACCCGCCCGCCAGCACGAGGATGCGCGGCGTCAGCGCGTAGCGGCTGCCCTCGGCGCGGACGTAGCCGAGATGCACCAGCGTCAGCACCAGCCGCCGCACCACCGCGCGGTCGAGGCCGGATTTCCGGGCAATCTCGGGAATGCTCATCTGCGGCGTCTCGGCGTCGAAGCATTTCAGCACCGTCAGCCCCTTGAGGAAACTCAGGGACATGTCGCCGGGCGCGATGCCGGGGGGACCGTCGGAGGCTCTTGACAGCATGGGCGAGGGGCCTCAGCCTGTTGGATAAAGACGCATCTGCGCGATAATCGAACATCAGACTAACGGGGGACAGCGTGATCTCGCAAGAGCTGAACGACCGGATCACGCGGGTCGAGGGCGGCACCGGGGCGGGGGCCGTCCTGCGCCTCTACTGGACGCCCGCCGCGCTGAGCGACGAGCTTTCGGGGCCGCGCCCGGTGGCGCCGGTGCGGCTGATGGGCGAGGACCTGGTGCTCTTCCGCGACCAGGAGGGCAAGCTGGGCCTGATCCAGCGCGCCTGTCCGCACCGGGGCGCGGACCTGTGCTTCGGGCGGCTCGAGGACAACGGCCTGCGCTGCCCCTTCCACGGCTGGCATTTCGACCGCTCCGGGCAATGCGTCGAGCAGCCGGGCGAGCCGGAAGGCAGCCGGATGCACGAGCAGATCCGCGCCCGGAGCTACCCGGTCGTCGAGAAGAACGGCATCATCTGGACCTACATGGGCCCCGGCACGCCGCCGCCCTTCCCGGCCTTCGACTGCTTCACCGCGCCCGACACCCATGTCTTCGCCTTCAAGGGGCTGTGGGAATGCAACTGGCTGCAGGCGATGGAGGTCGGCATCGACCCGGCGCATGCCAGCTTCCTGCACCGCTTCCTGCAGGACGAGGACCCGTCCGACAGCTACGGCAAGCAGTTCCGCGACAAGGCCGCGACCACCGACATCCCGATGACCAAGCTGTTGCGCGACTACCCGCGTCCCGAGATCCGGGTGGACGAGGCGCCGCACGGACTGCGGCTGACCGCGCTGCGGCACATGGAGGACGGGCGCAGCCATGTCCGCGTCACCAACCAGGTGTTCCCGACCGCGATCTGCATCCCGATGAGCCGCGAGATGACGATCACCCAGTGGCACGTCCCGATCGATGACACCTCGTGCTACTGGTATGCGATGTTCACCAGCTTCGGCGCCCCGGTGAACAAGGAGGTGATGCGCGCGCAGCGGCTGAAGGAGCACCGCCTGCCGGACTACGCGCCGCTGAAGAACAAGCGCAACGCCTACGGCTACGACCCCGAGGAACAGGCCCGCGAGACCTACACGGGCATGGGCCTCGACATCAACGTGCATGACCAGTGGGCGGTCGAGAGCATGGGCGCGATCCAGGACCGCACGCAGGAGCATCTCGGCAAGACCGACGTCGCGATCATCGCCTACCGCCGCAAGCTGCGCGCCGCCATCGACGCGGCGGAGGCCGGCGATCTCTACGCGCTGCCGCTGCGCGGGGACGCGGCCGCCGGGGTCACCGGCCCCGTCGCCATCGACGCCATCGGCCCGCGCGCGGACTGGGACCGCCTGTGGCGCGAGGCCGACGCCGCCCGCCGCGCGCCCTGCGCCTGGACCGGGGTCGCGGCGGAATGACCCGCCTCGCCGGAGGGCTGACCGACCGTCTCGGTCTCTACGACGCGGCGCGTCTCGCCGCCGCCGAGGACGTGCTGGCGGAGGTCGAGCGGCGCGGGCTCGAAACCGTCCGGCTGTCCTTCGTCGACCAGCACGGCATCCTGCGCGGCAAGGCGCTGACCGCCGGGGCGCTGGCCTCGGCCTTCCGGTCGGGGCTGGCGATGACCTCGACCCTTCTGCTCAAGGACACCTCGCACCGCACCGTCTTCCCGGTCTGGCAGGGCGGGCCGGGGGTGGGCGGCGGCCTGCTCGACGGGGCGGGCGACATCCTGATGATCCCGGACCCCGCCACCTTCCGGGTGCTGCCGTGGTCGCCGCATTCCGGCTGGATGCTCTGCGACCTGCGCTACAAGGACGGCAGCGCGATGCCGTTCTGCACGAGGTCGCTTCTGGCCTCGGAAACCGCCGCGCTGGCCCGGCAGGGCATGGCGGCGACCTTCGGGCTGGAGGTCGAGTTCCACATCCACCGCGTCACCGATCCGCGCCTCGCGCACACCGACGCGGGCCTGCCCGGCGCGCCGCCCGAGACCGCGCTCTACGCGCAGGGCTACCAGTACCTGACCGAGACCAGATACGACGAGATGGAACCGGCGCTCGACGCCATCCGCCGCGCCGCGCAGGGGCTGGGGCTGGCGGTCCGCTCGGTCGAGATCGAGTTCGGTCCCAGCCAGGCCGAGGTCACCTTCGACCCCGCCGACCCGATGACGCAGGCGCAGACCATGGTGCTGTTCCGCTGGGCCGCGCGCGAGACCTGCCGCCGGATGGGCCTGCACGCCAGCTTCATGTGCCGCCCGGCGCTGCCGAACGTGCTGCCCTCGGGCTGGCACCTGCACCAGTCGGTGCGCGACATCGACACCGGCGAGAACCTGTTTACCCCCCGGGGCGAGGGGCTGACCGACACCGCCTCGGGCTGGATCGCGGGCCTTCTCGCGCGCGCCGCCGAGACCTGCCTGATCTCGACGCCCACGGTGAACGGCTACAAGCGCTACCAGCCGTTCCAGTTGGCGCCCGACCGCATCCAGTGGGGCCGGGACAACAAGGGCGCGATGATCCGGGGGCTGATGAGCCCCGGCGACGGGGCCAGCCGGATCGAGAACCGCGTGGCCGAACCGGCGGCCAACCCGTTCCTGTATTTCGCGGCCCAGATCGCCGCCGGGCGCGACGGCGTGGCGCGCGGTCTCGCCGCCCCCGCCCCGGTCGAGGACCCCTACTGCAGTGACGCGGTGCTGCTGCCCCGCTCGCTGGGCGCGGCGCTGGAGGCGTTCGGGGCCTCCGAGTTCTGGCCGGAGGCCTGGGGCCCCGAGGTGCCGCGCTGGCTGGCGACGCTGAAGCGCGCGGAGTGGACGCGCTACCTCGACACCGTGTCGGAGTGGGAGCAGCGCGAGTATTACGGGCTGTATTGAGGGGTTATCCCAGCGCCTCGGCCTCGACCTCGCCCAGGTCGGGGCGCGGCAGGCGGGCCAGAAGGCGGGCGAGCGCGGCGCGGGCGGCGGGGCCCTGCCAGGAGTCGGGAAAGGCCGCGTCGGGCAGGGCGGGCGTGCGCAGCAGAAGCCGCCGCCAGCCGTGGACCGCCAGCCCGCGCAGGATCGCCCGGTCGAGCGGGCCGGTCTCGCCGGGCAGCAGCGCCTCGGCCGCCGTCAGGGCCGCCGTCAGCCGGGCGCAGGCGGCCACGAGGTCGGGCGGACAGACGAGGTCGCGCAGCCAGTCGGGCAGGGCGGCGGCCTGCCCCTCGACCGCCAGCAGCACGCCGCCGGTGTCGGGCGCTGGGCCGGGACCGGCCAGCACCATCGGCCCCGCCTGCATATAGGCCCCCTCCGCCGCGAGGTCGGTCAGCACCGCCGCGCCGGCCGCATCGCCCGCCACCAGCACGTGCCACAGGCCGCCCGGCACGCCCTCGGTCGCGTAGATGCGCGGAGTGGCGGCGGCGGATTGCGCGCGCCCGGTCTCGCTGAGGCGGTAGTGGCTGAGGCGCCCGGCCCGCTCGCTGACCAGCCAGCCGTCGCGCTTGAGCCGGTGGAGCGCGACGCGCATCGCCTCGGGCTTGACCCCGGCCCCGGCGGCAAGGCGGGTCAGCACCACGCCCGACAGGCTTTCGCCCGGCCCCTGCGCAAGGTCGCCGAAGAGCGACACGACGAAGGACCAGACGCGCGGCGTCTCGCCCATCAGGAGCAGGTCGATGGCATGGGGGGTATGGGGTCCGCTCGGCATGGCGCTTGATACAAGGCAGCGCACGGTGCTGTCACGCACCGTTAACCGTCTCCGCGCTACACCCGCTGCCGATCGATCACGCGGGGACCTTTGGCAAGTTCCCGCACTCAGGTGCTTCCCCCGGGGGGTCATCCCGGGTCCGCATCGCTGGCAACGAGGCCGGGCAACCGGCCGAGGACAGGCGCCAGGGTGGCTTCCAGACGCCCGGCGCATCGGGATCGCACCGCGCGAAGCGGCGCCGCTTCCCCTTGTTTCCCGCCCCGCCGAGGGCCCCCCCGCGAGCGACAGAACCCCGACGCGGTGCCCCGGCAGGCCGCCGCGCCGGGGCGGGGCGTGCGCGTCAGACGGCGACCATGGTCAGCAGCGTGTACTCCGCCACCTGCTCGTCATCCTGGTTCAGCAGCGTCGCGTGCCAGCGCACCTCGCCGTACTCGGCGGTGCGCAGGGTCTTCTGCTTGGCGGTCAGCCGCACCTTCAGCCGGTCGCCGGGGACCACGGGTTTCTGGAAGCCGAGCGCCTCGATCCCGGTATTGGCCAGCACCGGCCCCTCGTCCGGGTCCACGAACAGTCCCGCCGCGAAGCTGAGCAGCAGGTAGCCATGCGCCACCCGGCCCGGGAAGAACGGGTTCCGCGCGGCGGCGGCCTCGTCCATGTGGGCGTAGAAGGTGTCGCCGGTGAAATGGGCGAAGTGCTCGATATCGGCCAGCGTGATCTCGCGTTCGGCGGTGGTCAGACTCATCCCCGGGGCGATCTCGCCGAAGCGGTGGCGGAACAGGTGACGCTCGGGCGCGGTGGTCGCGGCCCCCGGCACCCAGGTCCCGGTGATCCCCGACAGGATGTCCGCGCTGCCCTGCACGGCGGTGCGCTGCATGTAGTGCATGACGCCCCGGATGCCGCCCAGTTCCTCGCCCCCGCCCGCGCGGCCCGGCCCGCCGTGGACCATGTGCGGCATCGGCGCGCCGTGCCCGGTCGCGCCCTTCGCGGTGTCGCGGTTCGAGATGTAGAGCCGCCCGTGGAACGCGCCCGAGCCCAGCACGGCGGCGCGCGCCACCTCCGGGTCATGGGTGAAGACCGAGGCGACGAGGCTGCCCTCGCCCCGGTTCGCCAGCGCCAGCCCGTGGTCGAGGTCGCGGTAGCCCATCACGGTCGAGACCGGGCCGAAGGCCTCGGTGTCGTGGACGCGGGCCGCGGCATCGGGGGCCTCGCAGTGGAAGAGCAGCGGCGAGCAGTAGGCCCCCGCGTCCTCGGCCCAGGCGTCAGGGTCGCCGTAGACCCGCGTCGCCTCCGCGCCGATGATCGCGGCCTTCTCCAGCACGTCGCGGCGCTGCGTCCGGCTGACGAGCGCGCCCATCCGCGTGGCCTCGTCGCGCGGGTCGCCGATGGGTGTCTTCGCTAGCCGGGCCGAGAGCGCGGCGATCACCGGCTCGACATGCGCCTCGGGCACCAGCACCCGGCGCACGGCGGTGCATTTCTGGCCCGCCTTGGTGGTGATCTCGCGCACCACTTCCTTGATGAAGAGGTCGAACTCCGGGCTGTCGGGCGCGGCATCCGGCCCGAGGAGCGAGGCGTTCAGGCTGTCCTGCTCGGCGACGAAGCGGATGCCCTGCCGCAGGATCGAGGGGCGCGACCGCAGCATCAGCGCGGTCTCCGCCGAGCCGGTGAAGCCGACCGCGTCCTGCATCGTCAGCTGGTCGAGCGTGTCGCCGAGGCCCCCCGCTACCAGCTGCACCGCGCCCTGGGGCAGGAGGCCGCTGTCGGTCATCAGGCGCACGCAGGCCTCGGTGACGTAACAGGTCTGGGTCGCCGGTTTCACCACGGCGGGCACGCCGGCCAGCAGGGTGGGGGCGAGCTTCTCCAGCATGCCCCAGACCGGGAAGTTGTAGGCGTTGATATGGACCGCCACGCCCTGCAGCGGGGTGCAGACGTGCAGCCCGAGGAAGCTGCCGTCGCGGCTGAGCACCTCGGGCGCGCCATCGACATAGACATGGCCGTCCGGCATCTCGCGGCGGCCCTTCGAGGCATAGACGAAGAGCGTGCCAATCCCGCCGTCCACGTCGATCATGGTATCGGTGCGGGTCGCGCCGGTGTCGAAGCTGAGATCGTAGAGCACCTGCTTGTGGGCGTTCAGGCGCTGCGCCAGCGCCTTCAGCATCCGGGCGCGGTCGTGGAAGGTCATCGCGCGCAGGGCCGGACCGCCGCGCTCGCGGGCGAAGGCCAGCATCGCGGCGGTGTCGAGCGCGTCGTTCCCGGCCTCGGCGATGATTGCGCCGCTGATCGCGCTGGCGATGGGACGCGCGCCCGCGCCGGGGGGCAGCCAGCGGCCGGTGACGAAGCTGGAGACGGGATGAACGGTCATGGGTCATGTCCTCTCGGTCGGGCGCGCCAGCGCCACGGGCAGGTGGGTGAAGCCCCGGAACCGGATGCGCGGACTGCGTCGCGCGCCGGGCCGCAGGGCATAGTCGGGATAGCGGTCGAGGAACCGGGCCAGCGCGATGCGCCCTTCCATCCGCGCCAGCGAGAAGCCGACGCAGGTGTGCGGCCCGCCCGCGAAGGCGAGGTGCCGGTTCGGCCGCCGCTCGGGTCGGAAGGCGTCCGGGTCGTCGAAGGCGCGCGGGTCGCGGTTCGCGGCCGCGATGCACAGGTGCAGGTCGGTGCCCGCCGGGATCGTCACGCCGTGCAGGGTGATCGGGGCGGTGGTCAGCCGGTTGCCGAACTGGTTCGGGCTTTCGAGGCGCAGCACCTCGTCCACCGCGCCGGGGATCAGGCCGGGATCGGCCAAGAGCCGCGCGCGGGCGGCGCGGTCGCGGTCGAGCAGCCAGAGCGCGTTGCCGATCAGGTTGGTCGTCGTCTCGTGGCCCGCGTTCAGGATGAAGATGCAGTTCTGCAGAAGCTCTGCCTCGCTGAGCCCGCCGCCCTCGTCCGAGGCGATCAGACGCGTCAGCACGTCGGTCTCGGGGTTGCCGGGACGGGCGCGGCGGTCGGCGACGATCTCGCGCAGGAAGTCGAGGAACTCGGTGACGGCGGCGTTGCCCGCCGCCATCTGCGCCGGGCTCAGCACCGGCTCCAGCGCGCCGAGGATCGCCAGCGACCAGCCGCGCAGGGGCGCGCGCCGGTCGCGCGGGATGCCGAGCAGGTTGCCGATCACCTCGATCGGGATCGCGCCCGCGAAGCCCTCGATCAGGTCGCAGCCCTCGGTCAGCTCGTCCAGCAGCCCGTCGACCAGCGCGACCAGCGCCGGCTCCATCGCCGCCAGCGCCCGCGGGGTCAGCGCGCCCACCATCACCGATCGGACGCGCGTGTGCAGCGGCGGGTCCGAGAACACCAGTGAGGTGGTGTGATGGGCAAAGAGCGGCGTGCCCGTCCCGAACTTCGGGGCAAACACCCGGGTCTTGTCCGAGATGAAGGTCGTCGTGTCGCGGTAGATGCGGTCGAGGTCCGCGTGCCGCGAGATCACCATCGAGCCGTCGGGTTGCGGGCAGACCGGTGCCGTCTCGCGCAGCGCGGCGAAGGCGGGGTAGGGGTCGTCGGTGAACCCGTCCGGCAGCGCCTTCAGATCGAAGCCCATGATGCCCTCCCCGCATCCGATGCGCGAGCAATATTGACCAACCGGTCGGTTTATGCAAGCTGGAACGCGACGGCCGGGAGGGGCCGGGGGAGAGACGCGATGAGCGACACGATTGCGGTCAGCGATCACGGGGCCTGGGTGGAGATCACCCTGAACCGCCCCGACAAGCTGAACAGTTTCAACGACGAGATGCACCGCGCCCTGGTCGCGGCCCTGGGCGCGGCCCGCGACGGCGGCAAGCGGGCGGTGCTGCTGACCGGGGCCGGGCGCGGCTTCTGCGCGGGGCAGGACCTCGGCGACCGCGACCCCGCGAAGATGGACGGCCCGCCCGACCTGAGCGTGACCCTGACCACCTTCTACAACCCGCTGGTGCGGCTGATCCGGTCGCTGGAATTTCCCGTCGTCTGCGCCGTGAACGGGGTCGCCGCCGGGGCGGGGGCGAACGTGGCGCTGGCCTGCGACATCGTGCTGGCGGCCGAGAGCGCGAAGTTCATCCAGAGCTTCTCGAAGGTCGGCCTGTCGCCGGACGCGGGCGGCTCGTACCACCTGACCCGCCTGCTGGGCGAGGCGCGCGCCAAGGGCCTCGCGCTGACCGCGACGCCGCTGCCGGCCCGGCAGGCCGCCGACTGGGGGCTGATCTGGCAGGCGCTGCCCGACGACCGGCTGATGGACGAGGCGCGCGCGCTCGCCGCCCGGCTGGCCGCGGGGCCGACCGTGGGCCTCGGGCAGACCAAGCTGTCGATCCAGGCCGCCGCGACCAACACGCTCGACGCGCAGCTCGACCACGAGGCCGCCGCGCAGCGCCTCTGCGGCCGCACGCCCGACTATGCCGAGGGGGTCTCGGCCTTCCTCGGCAAGCGCGCGCCGCAGTTCACGGGACAGCCCGAATGACGCCCCGTGAGCGCGCCGAACGCGCGGCGCAGGCGATGTGGTCCGACGACCGGGCCAGCGCGTGGTTCGGGATGGAGATCCTGTCGGTCGACGAGGGCACCGCGACGCTGGCGATGACGCTCCAGCCGCACCAGTGCAACGGCCACGGCATCGGGCACGGCGGGGTGACCTTCTCGCTGGCCGACAGCGCCTTCGCCTTTGCCTGCAACAGCCGCAACCAGGTGACGGTGGCGCAGCACAACACCATCACCTTCCTCGCGCCGACCCGCGCGGGCGACCGGCTGACCGCCACCGCGCGCGAGATTTCCCGCGCCGGGCGCAGCGGGCTCTACGACGTGACCGTGACCAACCAGGACGGCGTGACCGTGGCGGAATTCCGCGGCGCCTCGCGCACGATCAAGGGACAGCTTTTCGACGAGGGGGAGACGCCATGAAGGACCTGACACCGGCCCGCGAGAGCCTCGATCCGATCGAGATCGCCTCGCGCGACGAGATCGCCGCGCTGCAGCTCGACCGGCTGAAATGGTCGCTGCGCCACGCCTACGACAACGTGCCGTTCTACCGCGCCTCGTTCGAGGCGGCCGGCGTCCACCCGGATGACCTGACCTGCCTCGCCGATCTCGCGAAGTTCCCCTTCACGAAGAAGAGCGACCTGCGCGACAACTACCCGTTCGGCCTCTTCGCCGTGCCGCGCGAGCAGATCGTGCGGGTGCATGCCTCGTCGGGGACCACGGGCAAGCCCACGGTGGTGGGCTACACCGCGCAGGACATCTCGAACTGGGCCGATCTCGTGGCGCGCTCGATGCGGGCGTCGGGCACGCGGCCCGGCGATATCGTCCACATCGCCTATGGCTACGGCCTCTTCACCGGCGGTCTCGGCGCGCATTACGGGGCCGAGCGGCTGGGCTGCACGGTGGTCCCTGTCTCGGGCGGCATGACCCCCCGGCAGGTGACGCTGATCGAGGACTTCCGCCCCACCACCATCATGGTGACGCCGTCCTACATGCTGAACATCCTCGACGAGTTCCGCCGCCAGGGCCGCGACCCGCGCGAGACGTCGCTGCAGGTCGGCATCTTCGGGGCCGAGCCCTGGACCAACGCGATGCGCGCCGAGGTCGAGGCCGCCTTCGACATGCACGCCGTCGACATCTACGGCCTGTCCGAGGTGATGGGGCCGGGCGTCGCCAACGAATGCGTCGAGACGAAGGACGGCCTGCATGTCTGGGAGGACCATTTCTACCCCGAGATCATCGACCCGGTGACCGGCCAGCCGGTCGAAGACGGGCAGTTCGGCGAGCTGGTCTTCACCACGCTCACGAAGGAAGGCCTGCCGATCATCCGCTACCGCACCCGCGACCTGACCCGGCTCTTGCCGGGCACCGCGCGCAGCATGCGGCGGATCGAGAAGATCACCGGGCGCAACGACGACATGATCATCCTGCGCGGTGTCAACGTTTTCCCGACCCAGATCGAGGAACAGGTGCTGGCCACCACCGGCCTCGCGCCGCATTTCCAGATCGAGCTGCACCGCGAGGGCCGGATGGACGCGATGCAGGTCAATGCCGAGGCGCTGCCGGGCCACGCCGACGAGGCCGCCCGCGCCGCGCTGGGCCGCACGCTGGGCAAGCGGATCAAGGACGTGATCGGCATCTCGGTGGCGGTGACGGTGACCCCGCCCGGCGGCGTGCCGCGCTCGGAGGGCAAGGCGGTGCGGCTGGTGGACAAGCGGCCGAAGGACTGAGGGCCATGGCGCGCAGCATCGCACGGGACCACGACGAAAAGCGCATGGGGCTCCTGGCCTCGGCGGCCAAGGTCTTTGCCACCGAGGGGTTCGAGCGCGCCTCGATGGCCCGGATCGCCGCCGAGGCGGGGATCTCGAAGGCGAACATCTACCACTACTACGACAGCAAGCACGCGCTGCTCTACGACATCCTCGACACCTACCTGACCGAACTGCGCGACCGGGTGATCGGCCTCGACCTGTCGGGGCTCGACCCGGAAGCGCAGCTGCGCGCGGTGGTGACCGAGACGCTGCTCGCCTACCAGGGGATGGACCACAAGCATCAGATCCAGTCCTCCGGCATCCCGATGCTGGCGCCCGAGCAGCAGGAATCCCTGCGCGGCATCCAGCGCGAGCTGGTCGAGCAGATGTCCGGCATCCTGCAGGCACTGGCGCCCGAGGCGCTGGCCGACCGCGCCGCGCTGCGGGCGGCGACGATGTCGGTCTACGGGATGCTCAACTGGTTCTACATGTGGAACGGCCGCGCCGGGGCCGAGGCGCGGCGCGCCTACGCGCGGGTGGTCTGCGACATGGTGCTGGGCGGCGTGCGCGGCATCCGCCCCTGAGCACCCGGCCCCCTCTTCTTCTTGGTCCAAATACTCAGGCGCGCAGCGCTCCGGCCGCAGGCCGGACCGGGGGGCTCTGCCCCCCGCCGCGCGCCCGTGCGGGCGCGCGCCCCCCGGAGTATTTCGCCCAAGAAGAAGGAGGGCGCGGTCAGCCCGGCAGGGAGAGCCCGTGCGGGGCGAGCGCCTGCGCCAGGGCCGCGCGCCAGCGGGCGGCCTGGGTTTCGGGCGCGGTGTGGCGCAGGCCGAAGCGGGTGAGCTGGGCCAGACGCTCGGGGCGGCCCGAGCCGAAGCCCTGTGCCACGCGCGGGGTCCAGTAGGCGAGCGAGGCCGCGACCCGGTCCCGGTCGCCGCGCGCCAGCGCCTGCGCCAGCCCCTCGGCGGCGAGGCCGGTGTGGCGCGCCTCGCGCGGGGCGATCTCGCGGACCGCTTCCGCCAGCGGCTGGTAGGAGACCTGCACCAGGTCGTCAATCTGCACACCCGCCGCCGTGCCCATCACGAGGTTCATCACCACCGCGTCGGTCCAGCCGTCGAGCGGGAAGGCGAAGACCGACAGCCGCTGGTCGGGCGTGTCGAGCCGCGCCTCGGGCGGGGCGCTGCGCGGCAGGCGGCCGGTCCAGGGGTGGTGGGTGGCGTAGCGGGCGGTGTCGGCGCCGAAATCGGCCATCACCCGCAGGACGCGCCCGGCGTGGTCGGTCTTTTCCAGCACGATCTTCGCCGCGGCGATGCGGGCCTCGATCCCCGGGGCGGCGTTGATGATGTCGGCGAAGCCCGCCGCGCCCGCCAGCGACGAGTCGACGAAGGTCGCCATCAGCCGCAGCAGTTCGGCGCGGTAGCGCGGCGGCAGGCCCTGCGGCGAGGTCACCCGTCCGCCTTCGGCGAGGTAGCGCTCTATGTCCATGGTCTCGCTCACTGGTCGTAATCCACCACGATGCGGTCCGTCGTCGGGACCGCCTGGCAGGACAGCACGTAGCCGCGTGCCACCTCGTAATCCTCGAGCGCGTGGTTGGCCGCCATCTCGGCCGCGCCCTCGATCACCTTGCAGCGGCAGGTCGAGCAGACCCCGGCCTTGCAGGCGTAAGGCGCGTCGAGATCGCCCGCGAGCGCCGCGTCGAGCAGGGTCTGGCCCGGCTCCATCCGGACCGTGCGGGTTGCGCCGTCGAGGGTGATCCGCGCCTCGGTCCCGGCGCCGCCCGCCGCCGCGCCGCAGCCCGCCACCGGCGCCTTCAGGCGGCCCGGCTGGCCGGAGGCGAAGAGCTCGAAGCGGATCTGCGCGTCGTCGAGCCCGTGCGCGCGCAGGCTGCGGGCGATGCCCAGCATCATCGGCTCCGGGCCGCAGATGAAGGCGAGGTCGACGTCGGCGGGGTCGATCCAGTGCCGGAAGAGCGCCTCGCACTTGGCCTCGTCCACGCGGCCGGTGAACAGCTCGATCTCGGTCGCGTCCTGTTCCAGCACGTGGATCACGTTCAGCCGCCCGAGGTGGAGGTTCTTCAGGTCCTCCAGTTCCTCGCGGAACATGATCGTGTTCACGCCGCGGTTGGCATAGACCAGCGTGACCCGCGAGCGCGGCTCGCGCGCCAGCACCGACTTCACGATCGACAGCAGCGGCGTGATGCCCGAGCCGCCCGCGAAGCCGAGGATGTGGCGCGCGTTCGCGGCATCGAGCGGGGTGTGGAAGCTGCCCATCGGCGGCATTGCCTCCAGCCGGTCGCCGGGGCGCAGCGCCTCGTTGGCCCAGGTCGAGAAGGCCCCGCCCTCGACCCGCTTGATGCCCACCTGCAGACGTCCGTCGTCGATCCCGGCGCAGATCGAGTAGGAGCGGCGCAGTTCCTCGCCGTCGAAGTCGCGGCGGAAGGTCAGGTACTGTCCCGGCCGGAAGGCGAAGGCGGCGGGGTCCTCGGGTTCCAGCGTCACGCAGACCGCGTCGCGGATGGTCTTCTCGACGGCGGTGACGGTCAGGGGGTGGAAGCGCGCCATGCCGGGCCTCTCAGATGCACTTGAAATAGTCGAAGGGTTCGCGGCAGGCGGTGCAGCGCCACTGCGCCTTGCAGGGGGTCGAGCCGAACTGGCTGATCCGTTCGACCTCCGCCGCGCCGCAGTGCGGGCAGCGCTCGGGTCCGCCCGCCGGTTGCGGCGGCGCGATGCCGTAGGCTTCAAGTTTGGCGCGGCCCTTCTCGGACAGCCAGTCGGTGGTCCAGGGCGGGGCGAGCTGGCGCTTCAGGGTCAGCGACGCGATGCCGTTCTCGCGCAGCGCGCGCTCGATCTCCATGTTGATGACGCTGGTCGCGGGGCAGCCGGAGTAGGTGGGCGTCACCGTCACCTCCAGCGTGTCGCCGGCCCAGGTCACCGCCCGGATGATCCCGAGGTCCACGAGCGAGATCGCCGGGATCTCGGGGTCGGGGACCTGGTCGAGCCAGGCGAGGATCTGGTCCTCGGAGGGCCGCGCCTGCGTCATGGCCGTCTCACCAGGTCGCGCCGGGATAGGCGCGCTGCAGGAACTGCATCGTCGCCAGCATGTGGCCGAGGTCCTCGGTGTGGCGGACACCGGTCTTGCCGCCCTGGTGCGCGAAGCGGCTGTCAGGCAGGCTGAGCGTCGCCTCGGCGAGGATCGCGCCGATCCTTGCGTCGAAGCCCGCGCGCAGCGAGGCGGGGTCGGGGGCGATGCCGCGGGCGGCCACCTCGGCGTCGATCGCGTCGGGCAGGAAGGCCTCGCCCACGTAGGGCCAGAGCCGGTCGAGCGCGTCCTGCATCCGGGCGTGGCTTTCGGGCGTCCCGTCGCCGAGGCCGATCACCGTGTCGGCGGAGCGTTCGAGGTGGTAGCTGACCTCCTTCACCGCCTTCTGGGAGATCTCGGAGACGCGCGGCTCGGAGGAGCCGCAGAGCGCGGTCAGCATTTCCAGGTGCCAGGCGTCGAACAGGCATTGCCGCAGCAGGGTGTGGCCGAAGTCGCGGTTCGGGCGCTCGACCAGCAGCAGGTTGCGGAAGTCCCAGGCGTCGCGCAGGAAGGCGAGGTCGTCGGCGGAGCGGCCCGCGCCCTCGACCTCGCCCGCGAGGCCGAGCCAGAGCTGGGTCTGGCCGATCAGGTCGAGCGCGGTGTTGGCGAGCGCGATGTCCTCCTCGATCACCGGGGCGTGGCCGCACCACTCGCTGACGCGGTGGCCGAGAACCAGCGTGTTGTCGCCCATGCGCAGGCAGAACTCGAAGAGCGCGGGATCGGGGCAGGCAGCGGGCGCGGTCATCACATGTGCCCCGCTTCGTCGGGAATGTCGTAGAAGGTCGGGTGGCGGTAGACCTTGCTTTCGGAGGGCTCGTAGAGCGGGCCCTTGTCCGAGGGCGAGGAGGCCGCGATGTGGCGCGCCTCGACGACCCAGATCGACACGCCCTCGTTGCGGCGGGTGTAGACGTCGCGGGCGTTGCGGATCGCCATGTCGGCGTCGGGCGCATGCAGGCTGCCGACATGGCGGTGGCTCATGCCGTGCTGGCCGCGGATGAACACTTCCCACAGCGGCCATTCGTTGCGCTTCTTCGGCTGGGCCTCGTCGGACTGGGGCAGGGCCCCCGGGTTGACGGAACTCATCGGCTGTTTCCCTTCGTTGCGGCAGGGCGCGTGTGGGGCGGGCTATTCGGCCGCGACGCGGCGGGCGGCGCGCTTGCGGGCGTGGGCCATCAGCCCGTCGCGCACCCACTGGCCCTCGGCCCAGGCCTGCTGCCGGGCTTCCATGCGGTCGGCGTTGCAGGGGCCGTTGCCCTTGAGCACGTCGAAGAACTCGGACCAGTCCGGCTCGGAGAAGTCGTAATGGCCGCGCTCCTCGTTCCATTTCAGGTCCGGGTCGGGCACGGTCAGCCCCAGGTACTCGGCCTGCGGCACGGTCTCGTCGACGAACTTCTGGCGCAGCTCGTCGTTGGTGTTCATCTTGATCTTCCACGCCATCGACTGGGCGGAATGCACGCTCTCCTTGTCGGAGGGGCCGAACATCATCAGGGCGGGATACCAGAAGCGGTTGAGGGCATCCTGCGCCATGCGCTTCTGCGCGGGCGTGCCGAAGGCCATCTTCATCATGATGTCGTAGCCCTGGCGCTGGTGGAAGCTCTCTTCCTTGCAGATGCGGATCATCGCGCGGGAATAGGGGCCGTAGCTGGTGCGCTGAAGCGGCACCTGGTTCATGATCGCGGCGCCGTCGACCAGCCAGCCCACCGCGCCCATGTCGGCCCAGGTCAGCGTCGGGTAGTTGAAGATCGAGGAATACTTCATCCGCCCGTCGAGCAGCATCTCGGTCAGCTCGTCACGGCTGACGCCCAGCGTCTCGGCGGCGCAGTAGAGGTAGAGGCCGTGCCCCGCCTCGTCCTGCACCTTGGCGAGCAGGATCGCCTTGCGCTCCAGCGTGGGCGCGCGGGTGATCCAGTTGCCCTCCGGCAGTTGCCCGACGATCTCGGAATGGGCGTGCTGGCCGATCTGGCGGATCAGCGTCTTGCGGTAGCCCGCGGGCATCCAGTCCTTCGGCTCGATCTTCTCGCCGGCGGCGATGCGCGCCTCGAAGGCGGCGAGCTTGTCGGGGTCCTCGGCGGTGGCTTCGGACTGGATCATCTGTGCGTACATCTCAGAGTGCCTCCCCTGTCATTCCTGCGGTCCGGATCCGTCAGACCCGTTCCAGGATCAGGGCGACGCCCTGACCCACGCCGACGCACATGGTGCAGAGCGCGTAGCGCCCGCCGCGTCGCTTCAACTCGTAGGCCGCCGTCAGCACCAGCCGCGCGCCCGACATGCCGAGCGGGTGGCCGAGGGCGATGGCGCCGCCGTTCGGGTTCACGTGCGCGGCATCGTCGGGGATGCCAAGCGCCCGGAGCGTGGCGAGGCCCTGGCTGGCGAAGGCTTCGTTCAACTCTATCACGTCCATCTGCCCGATGGTGAGGCCGGTTCGCGCCAGCACCTTCTCTGTGGCGGGGACCGGGCCGATGCCCATCACCCGGGGCGGCACGCCCGCGGCCTGCATCGCGACGATCCGCGCCATCGGCGTCAGGCCATGCGTCCGGGCGCCCGCCTCGGAGGCGAGCAGCAGCGCCGCCGCGCCGTCGTTCACGCCGCTGGCGTTCCCGGCGGTCACGGTCAGGTCCGGCCCGTTCACCCCGCGCAGCCGGGCGAGGCTGTCGGCGGTGGTGCCGGGGCGGGGGTGTTCGTCGGTGTCCACGATCACCGGGTCGCCCTTCTTCTGCGGGATCGTCACCGGGGTGATCTCGTCCGCGAAGCGGCCCGCCTTCTGGGCGGCCTCCCAGCGCGCCTGGCTGCGGGCGGCGAAGGCGTCCTGGTCGGCGCGGCTGATGCCGTGGTCGGCGGCGACGTTGTCGGCGGTCTCGGGCATCGAATCGGTGCCGTAGGCGGCCTTCATCTTCGGGTTCACGAAGCGCCAGCCGATGGTGGTGTCGTAGACGGCGTTGGCACGGGTGAAGGCGGCGTCGGCCTTGGGCATCACGAAGGGCGCGCGCGACATCGATTCGACGCCGCCCGCAATGGCGAGGTCGTAGTCGCCCGCCTTGATCCCGCGCGCGGCGAGGCCGACCGCGTCCATCCCCGAGGCGCAGAGGCGGTTGACCGTGGTGCCGGGCACGCCGACCGGCAGGCCCGCCAGCAGCGCGGCCATGCGCGCGACGTTGCGGTTGTCCTCGCCGGCCTGGTTGGCCGAGCCGTAGATCACGTCATCGACCTGCGCCCAGTCCACCGAGGGGTTGCGCGCCATGAGGGCCGCGATCGGCAGGGCGGCGAGGTCGTCGGCGCGGACCGACGACAGCGCGCCGCCGTAGCGGCCGATGGGCGTGCGGGTGGCGTCGCAGACAAAGGCGTCCATGGTCTCCTCCTCGGTCGTTTTTTACCGACCGTTCGGTTGGGGTTTACTTGGCGAAGCGAGTCGTGGCAAGGATTTGTTACGGGAGGACGGATGATGGGATCATTCGGTAACGTGTTCGGTGCCGGGCTCGGGCTCGGGCCGCACCAGCGGCGCGCGGCTGAGGGCATTGCCGGCCTCGGCGGCCTTGGCGGCGAGCGCCACGAACTGCGCGCGCTCGGCCTCGGTCAGGCCGGGCAGCAGGTCGGGCTGCATGGCGCGCACCAGCGGAATCAGGCGGTCGCGCAGGGCGAGGCCCTCGGGCGTGAGCGACAGCACGCGGGCGCGGCGGTCGCGGGGCGACACCTCGCGGGTCAGCAGGCCGCGCTGTTCCAGCCGGTCGACCACCCCGCCGATGGTGGCGCGATCATAGGCGATTCGCCCCGCAAGCGTGGCCTGGTCGAGGCCCGGATGCGCGCCCAGCGTGGCCAGCGCCGCGAACTGCACCGAGGTCAGGTCGAGCCCCGCCGCCTTCATCCGCTCGGCAAAGACCGAGGCCGAGATCTGGTTCAGCCGCCGGATCAGGTGGCCGGGCATGGTGTAGATGCTGTCCATTTCGGGACCCCTCCGTCGCCCGCGAGAGTGGCGGGCGGCTTGCGGATTGACAAGTGTGCATATCATAAGCATGCTTATCATTAACCGCTGACAGGAGGAGGATGCGCGATGTCGGGCCAGTTGGGCACGTTGGAGGACCTGCCGCAGGACTACCGCGCGGCGATGACCGCCGCCGGGGTCGCGCCCCTGTGGCCGATGATGCGCAACGTGCTGCCGCATGGCGCGCCGAAGCCGGTGACGCAGCCGGGGCACTGGGCCTATGACGCGGTCCGGCCGCTGCTGATGCGCGCGGGCGAGCTGACGCCGGTCGAGAAGGCCGAGCGCAGGGTGCTGGTGCTGTCCGATCCGGGCCGGGGTCCTGGGGCGATGCAGGCGACGGCGACGATCTACCTGGGGATGCAGTTGCTGCTGCCCGGCGAGACCGCACCCGCGCATGTCCATACGCCGTCCGCCGTGCGGATCGTCGTCGAGGGCGAAGGGGGCTACACCGTCGTGGACGGGGAGAAGCTGCCGATGCAGGCGGGCGACCTGGTGCTGACGCCGGGCGGCGACTGGCACGACCACGGCCACGAGGGGACCGAGCCGGTGATCTGGCTCGATGCGCTCGACCTGCCGGTGTTCGTGCAGCTGGAGGGCTCCTACGCGGTCGAGGGACCGTTGCAGGCGCAGCGCAACCGTCCCGACGCGGCGGCGGTGGAATACCTGAGCGCGGGCCTCGTGCCGTCGCGGCAGCGCGCGGCGCAGGCGCGGCGCTACCCGCTGATCCGCTACCCCTGGGCGCGGACCGAGGCGGCGCTGCGGGCGCTGGCGGCGCATGGCGGCGACCCGGTGGCGGAGCTTGACTACATCAACCCCGAGACCGGCGCGGACGTGCTGCCGACGCTGGGGTTCACCGCGATGCACCTGCCGGCGGGGGTGACCAGCGCGCCGCCGCTGCGCTCGGCCAGCCAGGCGTTCCACGTCGTCGCCGGGCGCGGCGAGAGCGTGGTGAACGGGCAGCGCTTCGCGTGGGGGCCGAAGGACACCTTCACAGCGCCGGTCTTTGCCGAACTGACCCATACCGCGACGGAGGACGCCTTCCTCGTGCGCATCCACGACCGGCCCCTGCAGGAGAAGCTGGGCTATTACGAGGAGCGCGCGCGATGAGCGGGTACCTGTTCGCGCCGCCCGAGGTCCGCAGCATCCCCGTCGCGGGCGAGGACGCGGCCTACCCGGTGCACCGCATCTTCTGCGTCGGCCGGAACTATGCCGAGCATGCCGCCGAGATGGGCGTGGCGGTGGACCGCGAGGCGCCGTTCTACTTCACCAAGTCGCCGCAGGCGGCGGTGCCGGGGGGCACGGTCGTGCCCTATCCGCCGGGCACGGAGAACTACCACTACGAGATGGAACTGGCGGTCGTGCTGGGCGCGCCGCTGTTCCGGGCGAGCCGGGCCGAGGCGGAGGCGGCGGTCTATGCCTATGGCTGCGCGCTCGACATGACGCGGCGGGACCTGCAACTGGCGGCGCGGGCCAAGCAGCGGCCGTGGGACCTGGGCAAGGATGTCGAGGCGTCGGCGGTCTTCGCGCCGCTGACCCGCGCGGGCGAGGTCGGTGCGCTGGGCGACCGGCGGATCCACCTGTCGGTCAACGGGACGGTGAAGCAGGACGCCCACCTGCGCGACCTGATCCATGACGTGCCCGCGATCCTCGCGGACCTGTCCAGGTACTATCACCTCGGGCCGGGGGACGTGATCCTTACGGGCACGCCCGCCGGGGTGGGCGCGGTCGTCGCCGGGGACCGGATCGAGGGCGGCATCGACGGGCTGGCGCCCGTCACGCTGACCGTGGGGGAGGCCGCGTGATGGAATACTGGGGCTATTTCCGGTCCTCGTCCTCGTACCGGCTGCGCATCGCGCTGGGGCTGAAGGGGCTGACGGCGGACTTTCACCCGGTGCATCTCGTGAAGGACGGCGGGCAGCAGAAGACCGACGCCTACCGCGCGATGAACCCGCAGGCGCTGGTGCCGGTGCTTAAGACCGGCGACGACCTGCTGACGCAGTCGCCCGCGATCCTCGAATGGCTGGAGGAGGTCTATCCGGACCCGCCGCTGCTGCCGCGGGGCGCGGTCGAGCGGGCGCAGGTGCGGGCGTTTTGTGCCGCCATCGCCTGCGAGATCCATCCGTTGCAGAACCTGCGGGTGCTGTCCTACCTGCGCGAGACCTACGGCCAGGACCAGGCCGGGGTCGAGGCATGGTGCCAGCGCTGGATCGGCGAGGGGCTCGCGGCCTGCGAGGCGCTGCTGGCCGGGCGTCCGGCGACGCGCTTCGCCTTCGGCGACGCGCCCGGCATGGCCGAGGTCTATCTCGTGCCGCAGATGTTCTCGGCGGCGCGCTTCAAGGTCGAAACCGGCGCGCTGCCGCGCCTGACGGCCATCGCGGCGGCCTGTGCGGAGCTTCCCGCCTTTGCCGACGCGCACCCGGCCAGACAACCCGATGCGGAGGGCTGAGAGATGAGCGACGACCGGATCGTGATCGCGGGCGGCGGGATCGGCGGGCTGGCGACGGCCATCGGCCTCGCCAGCAAGGGGATCGCCTCGATCGTGCTGGAGAAGGCCCCGCAACTGGGCGAGATCGGTGCGGGCATCCAGCTGGGGCCGAACGCCTTTCACGCCTTCGACTATCTCGGCGTGGGCGACGCGGCGCGGCAGATGGCGGTCTACATCGACAACCTGCGCCTGATGGATGCGCTGTCGGGCGAGGAGATCACCCGCATCCCGCTCGACGCGCGGTTCCGCGAGCGCTTCCGCAATCCCTATGCCGTGGTGCATCGCGGCGACCTGCACGGGGTGTTCCTGCGTGCCTGCGAGGCGCATCCGCTGGTCGAGCTGCGCGTCAACAGCGGGGTCACGGGCTACCGGCAGGACGGGACCGGGGCCGAGGCGGTGCTGGCCGACGGCAGCACGGTGCGCGGCCGGGCGCTTATCGGGGCGGACGGGCTGTGGTCGGCGATCCGGCAGCAACTGGTCGGCGACGGCGCGCCGCGCGTGTCGGGACACACCACTTATCGCAGCGTGATCCCGGTCGAGGAGATGCCCGAGGACCTGCGCTGGAACGCGGCGACGCTGTGGGCCGGGCCGAAGTGCCATATCGTCCACTACCCGCTGTCGGGCTGGAAGCTGTTCAACCTCGTGGTGACCTACCACAACGACGCCCCCGAGCCGGTGGCGGGCAAGCCGGTCAGCCATGACGAGGTGCGCAAGGGCTTCGAGCATGTCAGCCCGGTCGCCCGGCAGATCATCGAGAAGGGCAAGGACTGGAAGCTCTGGGTGCTGTGCGACCGCGACCCGGTGCTGGAGTGGACCGACGGGCGGGTGGCGCTGCTGGGCGACGCGGCGCACCCGATGTTGCAGTATTTCGCGCAAGGGGCCTGCATGGCGATGGAGGATGCGGTGTGCCTGTCGGAGGAACTGGCGGCGGGCGGCGACCTGGAGGCGGCGCTGGGCCGCTACCGTGACCGGCGGCGGCTGCGCACGGCGCGGGTGCAACTCCAGTCTCGTGAAATCGGCCAGCACGTGTATCATCCGGCGGGCGCGCACGCGGAATTGCGTAACGCGGTGATGCGCGCGCGCACGGCGGAAGAGTGGTATGACCAGATCGACTGGCTCTACGGCTCGACCGGGCTGGAGGGCGCGGTCTCGGCCGAGACGCGCGGCGGGCGCGCCGCATGACGGGGCCGGGCAGGACGGAAAATCGGTGACAAGGCATAATGGTTATGCATCATACCGATCTGTCAGGGATTCGAGCGGGCCGCAGTGGAGGGCGGTGCGCACGAAAGAATGAGTAGCATTATAATGCGCCTTATGCCTAGAGTGGCATTATAGTGCTAAAGCGAAGGTCAACAGGGAGGACCATCATGACCAAGCGCAGAACTGTTCTCGGAGTCGTGGGCGCGGCGGCTGTCGCCGCGCTGATGACCGGCGTTTCGGCGACCTCGGCGCTGGCGCAGGAGGTGACGCTCAAGCTGCACCAGTTCCTGCCGGCGCAGGCGAACGTGCCGAAGCTGGTGCTGGACGTGTGGGCGGACAACGTCGAGCGCGACTCGAACGGCCGCATCAAGGTCGAGCGGTACCCGTCCATGCAGCTCGGCGGCACCCCGCCCGAACTGATGGATCAGGCGATCGACGGCATCGCGGACGTGGTCTGGACCGTGGTCGGCTACACCCCCGGCCGCTTCCCGCGCACCGAGGTCTTCGAGCTTCCGTTCATGGTCGAGGATGCCCGCGCGGCCTCGTACGCCTACTGGAAGATCTTCGAGGAGCAGATGAAGGACGACGACTTCAAGGACGTCCACATCCTCGGGACCTGGGTGCACGGCCCGGGCATGTTCCACACCAACGAGCCGGTCGCCGTGCCGAGCGACCTGCAGGGCATGAAGATCCGCGGCGGCTCGCGCCTCGTGAACCAGCTTCTGACCCTCGTCGGCGCCGAGCCGGTCGGCCTGCCGGTGCCCGCCGTGACCGAGGCCCTGTCGAAGGGCGTCATCGACGGCACCACGATCCCGTGGGAAGTCACCACCTCGCTGAAGGTTCCGGAGCTGGTGTCGAACCACACCGAGTTCGACGGTCCGGCCCTCTACAACCTGACCTTCGTGCTGGCGATGAACAAGGATCGCTACGAGTCGCTGCCCGATGACCTGAAGGCGGTCATCGACCAGAACTCGGGCCTCGAGTTCTCGATCTTCGCGGGCGGCACCCAGGCCGACGCGGACGGCCCGGCGCGGCAGATCGCGGTCGACCTCGGCAACAACATCTTCACCGTGTCCGAGGAGCAGGCCGCCGAGTGGGAAGCCATCGTGCAGCCGATCTACGCCTCGTGGGTCGAGGACATGAAGGGCAAGGGCATCGACGGCCAGGTGCTGATCGACGAGGCCCGGGCCCTGATGGCCGAGTACGAAGCCAACAACTGAGCCTGACGTGATCGCGGGCCGCGGCGCACCCTGCCGCGGCCCGGTTTCCTTCCGGGGCCGGACGCCGACCGCCACCCGCGCGGTCCGACCGAGACGGGGTATCTCATGCACCGAGTTTTAACGGCACTCGCCCGCGCGATGGCGATGCTGGGCGGGATCGTCCTGTCGCTGCTGATCATCATCACCTGCCTGTCGATCCTCGGGCGCACCGGCAGCGCGATGCTGCATGCCGACGCCGTGATGGGCGCGGTCCCCGGCCTGGCGCAGGCGCTGCTCGATTTCGGGGTGGGGCCGGTGAAGGGCGACGTGGAGATGGTCGAGGCCGGGATGGCCTTCGCGATCTTCGCCTTCATCCCGCTGTGCCAGATCACCGCCGGCCATGCCACGGTCGACGTGTTCACCAACGGGCTGACCGGCTGGAAGATCCGGGCGCTGCAATTCGTCATCGACGCCGTCTTCGCCGTGGCGCTGGTGATCATCGCGATGCAGCTCGAACAGGGCATGCAGCGCAACATCGACAACGGGCAGACCTCGCTCCTGCTGCAATACCCGATCTGGTGGGGCTACGCGGCGGCCTTCGCGGCCTCGGCGGTGGCGGCGCTGATCGGGGTCTACGTGGCGGGTGTGCGCCTGATCGAACTGGTGACGGGCCGCGAGATCGCGGTCTCCGAGGGCGGAGCGGACCATTGAGCAACCTCGAGATCGGCATCTACTCGTTTCCGGCGCTGCTGCTCCTGATCTTCCTGCGCGTGCCGATCGGGCTGGCGATGTTCGTCACCGGTTTCGTCGGCCTTTGGCTGGTGACCGGCGACACCAACATGGCGCTCGCCCGGCTGAAGACCGAGAGCTACACGACCTTCTCGAACTACTCGCTGTCCATCGTGCCGATGTTCCTGCTGATGGGCTATTTCGCGACCCTCGGCGGCATGAGCCAGGCGCTGTTCAAGGCGGCGGAGGGCTGGCTGGGGCACCGCAAGGGCGGTGTCGCGATGGCGGCGATCGGGGCCTGCGCGGGCTTCGGCGCGATCTGCGGCTCGTCGCTGGCGACCGCAGCCACCATGAGCCGCGTGGCGCTGCCGGAACTCAAGCGCTACGGCTACGCGGGCGGGTTCTCGACCGCGACGCTGGCGGCGGGCGGCACGCTGGGCATCCTGATCCCGCCCTCGGTGGTGCTGGTGATCTACGCGATCCTGACCGAGCAGAACATCGCCAAGCTGTTCCTCGCGGCCTTCGTGCCCGGCCTGCTGGCGGCGCTGGGCTACATGATCGCGGTGTCGATCTACGTGCGGATCAACCCCGGCTCGGCCGGCACGCGCGAGCGGATGCCCTATGCCGACCGCTTCCGTGCGCTGGTCAACGTGTGGCCGGTGCTCCTGGTCTTCATCGCGGTGGTCGGCGGCATCTACGGCGGGATCTTCACGCCGACCGAGGGCGCGGCGGTGGGCGCGCTGGGCACCGCGATCATCGCCTGGGCGAACGGCGGGCTGACGCTGCGGACGCTGAGCGACAGCTTCACGGCGACCGCGCGCTCGACCGCGATGATCTTCTTCATCGTGCTGGGGGCGGCGTTCTACAACGGTTTCCTCGCCCTGACGCAGGTGCCGCAGCAACTGTCGGACTTCGTCGTGGCGCAGGGCTTCTCGCCCTATGTCGTGCTGATCGCGATTCTCGTCCTCTACCTGATCTTCGGCTGTTTCATGGACAGCCTGTCGATGATCCTGCTGACGGTGCCGATCTTCTTCCCGGTGATCTCGGCGCTGGACTTCGGGCTGATCACGATGGAGCAGCTGCATTACCACCGGGCGATGGATGTGCTGAACGCGGGGCTGCCCGAGGGGATGACGGACGCGATGCTGGGCTCGATCCGCGAGACGCTGGACGCGGGCCTGACGCTGAGCCGCGAGCAGTTGCAGGCGCTGGGGCTGCGGATCACGCCGTTCCAGCTGGAGCAGATCCAGATCGAGCGGACCGCGATCTGGTTCGGCATCCTCGTGCTGATCGTGGTCGAGGTCGGCCTGATCACCCCGCCGGTGGGCATGAACCTGTTCATCATCAACGCGATGGACCGGGCCACGTCGATGATCGAGACCTACAAGGCGGTGCTCTACTACGTCGCTTCGGACCTGATCCGGGTGGCGATCCTCGTGGCCTTCCCGGCGATCACGCTGTTCCTGATCCCGTGGTGACACGCACGGTCCGGGCGTCGCGGGGAGGCGGCGGCCGGACCGGGGCGCGGGGGGAGCCGTGCCGAAAAGGTTATGGGGTATAACGGCCAAGGGAGGGAGGAGCCCATGCCCGAGACGCTGCTCACCGTCGAGACCGACGGCCCGGTGACCGTCCTGACGATGCGGCGGCCGGAGAAGCGCAACGCGATGTCGGACGCGCTGCTGGCGGCCATCGACGGGGTCTTCGCGGCCCCGCCCGAAGGCACCAAGGTGATCGTGCTGACCGGCACGGCCGGGCATTTCTGCGCCGGGCTCGACCTGTCCGAGCATGTCGCGCGGGATGCCGAGGGCTGCATGCACCATTCGCGCTGGTGGCATTCGGTGCTGGACCGGGTGCAGTACTCGGGCCTGCCGGTGGTCAGCGCGATGTTCGGGGCGGTGATCGGCGGCGGGCTGGAACTGGCGTCCGCGACCCATGTGCGGATCGCCGAGCCCTCGACGATGTTCCAGTTGCCGGAGGGGCGGCGCGGCATCTTCGTGGGCGGTTCGGCCACGGTGCGGGTCGGCCGCATCCTCGGGGCCGACCGGATGACCGAGATGATGCTGACCGGGCGCAGCTACGGCGCGGAGGAGGGGCTGCGCCTCGGCCTCGCGCACGAGGTGGTCGGCGAGGGCGCGGCGCTGCCGCGCGCGCTGGAGCTGGCGCGGCAGATCGCCGGGAACGCGCCGCTGTCGAACTACATGATGATCCAGGCGGTGGCGCGGATCGGGGACATGAGCCGGTCGGACGGGCTGTTCACCGAGAGCCTCGCCGCGGCGCTGGCGCAGACCTCGGACGACGCGCGCGAGGGGCTAAGGGCCTTCCTCGACAAGCGCGCGCCGGTGTTCCGGTAGGGGCCGATGGGACGTCCGCTGAGCGCCCCGCTGGCCGCCGACGGCCTCGCCCCGCCCGCCGAGGCGACCGACCGCGCGTTGCGGGTCTATTCCGGCTACGTGATGAAGCGCGCCTTCCACGCGATCCAGACCGACGTGACGCGGGTGCTGGAGCCCCACGGGCTGCGGATGCTGACCTTTTCCGTGCTGGCGGTCGTGGTGGACAACCCCGGCCTGCGGCAGGCGCAGCTCGCCGATGCGCTGGCGCTGGAGCGGCCGAACGTGGTGGCGCTGATCGATGACCTGGAGCGGCGCGGCTGGGTCGAGCGGGGGCGGGCCCCCGAGGACCGGCGGGCCTATGCGCTGCGCGCGACGGAGGCGGGCGTGCGGGTCTGCACGGCGGCCCGCGCGGCGGTCGACGCGCACGAGGCGGACATGACGGCGGACCTGAGCGCGGAGGAGCGCCGGGTCCTGTTCGAGGCGCTGGCGCGGATCGAGAACCGGCCGCGCACGCGCCGCGAGAGCTGAACCGAGGGAGGGGACCATGCACGGGTCGGACATCGGAAACTACCGCGCCCACAAGGTCGAGCGCGAGGATCGCCCGGACGGGACGATCCTGCTGCGCTCGGGCTGGCCGATGGGCCGGGTGGCGCGCTGCACGACGGACTGGCTGCGCGACTGGGCGCGCGAGACGCCGGACGCGGTCCTGCTGGCCGAGCGGTCGGGCGCGGGCTGGCGCGAGGTGACCTATGCGCAGGCGCTGGGGATGGTCGAGGCCATCGCCGCGGCGCTGCTCGACCGGGGGCTGGGGGCCGACACGCCGATTGCCATCCTGTCGGGGAACTCGGTCAACCACGGGCTGCTGACGCTCGCGGCCCAGCATGTCGGCATCCCGACGATGCCGCTGGCGGAGCAATACGCGCTGATGCCGGGGGCGCACCGGACGCTGCTGCACTGCATCGGGCTGGTGCGGCCGGGGATGGTCTATGCCGAGGACGGCGCGACCTATGCCGAGGCGCTGGCGCTGCCCGAGATCGCGCGCCTCGACCGGGTGGTGACGCGGGGCGCGGGGGGCGGCCTCGTGCCCTTCGACGACCTGCTGAAGGGCGGGCGCGCGGACGTGGACGCGGCCAACGCGACGGTCGGCCCCGACACGCTGGCGAAGATCCTGATGACCTCGGGTTCGACCTCGCTGCCGAAGGGCGTGCAGACCACGCAGCGGATGATGTGCGCCAACCAGACCCAGATCGCGGACGCGCTGCCCTTCCTGCGCGCGCGGCCGCCCCGGATCGTGGACTGGCTGCCGTGGAACCATGTCTTCGGCGGGTCGCACAACTTCAACATGATGCTGGCCAATGGCGGCGCGCTCTACGTCGATGCGGGCAAACCGGTGCCGCCGCTGGTGAAGACCTCGCTGGAGAACCTCGCGCTGACCACGGGGACCATCGCGTTCAACGTGCCGGTGGGCTTCGCGCAGGTGCTGGCGGCGATGCGCGAGGATGCCGACCTGAAGCGGCGGTATTTCGAGGATCTCGACATGCTGTTCTATGCCGGGGCCTCGCTGCCGCAGGAGGTCTGGGCGGCGCTGGAGGACATGGCCCGCGAGGTGCGGGGCAACGTGCCGCTGTTCACCTCGTCCTGGGGCCTGACCGAGACGGCGCCCGCCTGCCTGATCCAGCACGTGCCCGCCAAGGGCGCCGGGATCGTCGGCGTGCCGATGACCGGGGTGACGGTCAAGCTGGTGCCCGATGCCGCCGACGACAGCCGCTACGAGGTCCGGGTGGCCGGGCCGAACATCACGCCGGGCTACGTCAACGACCCGAAGAAGACCGCGGAGGCCTTCGACGAGGAGGGCTATTTCATCACCGGCGACGCGATGAGCTTCATCGATCCCGAGGACATGACGAAGGGGCTGCGCTTCGAGGGCCGGATCGCGGAGGAGTTCAAGCTGGCGAGCGGGACCTGGGTCAAGGCGGGGGCGATGCGGCTCGACTGGCTGGGACGGCTGGGCGGGCTGGCGCAGGACGTGGTCCCGTGCGGGGCCGAGCGGATGGAGGTCGGGCTGATGATCGTGCCCTCGGCCCGCGCGCTGGCCGAGCATCCGACCGAGGCCGCCGACGGCGCGCTGCTGGGCGAGAGCCTGCACGCGGCGATCCGGGCGCGGCTGGCGGAGCAGACCGAGACCGGGGCCTCGCGCCGGGTGGCGCGGGTGCTGGTGCTGGCCGATCCGCCCTCGATCGCGGCGGGCGAGGCGACGGCGAAGGGCAATCTGAACTTCCGCAAGCTGCTGACGAACCGGGCGGCGCTGCTGGCGCGGCTCTATGACGACGCCGACCCGGCGGTGATCCGGCCATGAGCTACATTCCCTATGGCGGTTACTGGTCGACGCCCTTCGCCCGCTGGCAGGGGAGCCTGGCGCACCTGCACTCGATCGAGTTCGCGGCGCATGTGACGAAGGCGGCGCTGGCCGAGCGCGGGATCGCCCCGGAGGTCTTCGACTTCGCGGCCTACGGGCTGACGGTGATCCAGCCGAACTGCTTCTACGCGACGCCGTGGTTCACCGCGCTGATCGGGGCCGAGGGGCTGGCGGGGCCGACCGTGACGCAGGCCTGCGCGACCGGGCCGCGCCTGCTGGCGACCGCGCTGGGTGAGATGGCGGCGGGACGCTCGGAGGTGGCGCTGATCGCCTCGGGCGACCGGACGTCGAACGGCGCGCATGTCTACTACCCCGCGCCCGGCGGGCCGGGGGGCACCGGCACGGCCGAGGACTGGGTGCTGGGCAGCTTCAACTTCGATCCCTGGGCGAAGGGGGCGATGGTCACGACCGCCGAGAACGTCGCCGCGCGCGACGGGATCGGGACCGAGGAACAGCACGAGGTGGTGACGCAGCGCTTCGCGCAGTACCAGGCCGCGCTGGCGCAGGACCGGGCGTTCCAGCGCCGTTACATGCCCGCGCGGCTGGAGGTGCCGGACGCGAAGTTCCGCCGCACCGTCGCCGTGCTGGAGGGCGACGAGGGGGTGCATCCCGCCGATCCCGCCAAGATGGCGGCGCTGAAGCCGGTGGTCCCCGGCGGCACGGTGACCTTCGCGGGCCAGACCCACCCGGCGGACGGCGCGGCGGGGATGATCGTGGTGAAGACGCCCGAGCGGGCGCGCGAGATCGCGCCCGGCGGGCCGCTGGTACAGGTGCTGGCGGTGGCGCAGGCGCGCGAGGACAAGGGCTACATGCCCGCCGCCCCCATCGCGGCGACGCGCGCGGCGCTGGCGCAGGCCGGGCTGGAGATCGCCGAGGTCGACGCGATCAAGTCGCACAACCCCTTCGCGGTGAACGACATCGCCTTCGCGCGGGCCTTCGGGATCGACTGGTGGGAGATGAACAACTTCGGCTCCTCGCTGGTCTGGGGGCATCCGCAGGGGCCGACCGGCCTGCGCGGGATGATGGAACTGATCGAGGAGCTGGAGATGCGCGGCGGAGGCACCGGCCTGTTCCAGGGCTGCGCGGCGGGCGACTCGGCGATGGCGGTGCTGATCCGGGTGGGCTGAACGTCGGAATGGTGCATTAAAGTGCAACATGAGGGTGGATATATCTTGCATGGCGGATCGTCTTTTGCATTATACAGCATAAGCCGAGTCTGACGCAGGGGAGGGACCGATGTCGCGCGCGGAGTTCGAGACACTGGTGGGCGAGATTGCCGGGGCGATCGGGGAGCGGCCGCTCGACGCGGCGCTGGCGGATCACCTGAACGCGACCTTTCCCGAGGGCGGGCCGGTCTTCACGCGGCTGGCGGCGCTCTGTGCCGAGGGCGAGCGCGACGGCTGGCTGATGGCCCGCGAGGCGGGCGGCATCAAGTTCGGCCGCGCCGTCAAGCCCGGGGCCGCGGCGGGGCGGTTCAGCGTCGATGTCGTCCGCATGAAGGACGTGAAGGGTCCGCACCACGTCCACACCACGGGCGAGATCGGGGCGATCCTGCCGCTGGAGGGCGCGCCGCGTTTCGACGGCTTCCCGCCCGGCTGGTACGTCTATCCGCCCGGCAGCGACCATCATCCGACGGTGGAGGGGGGCGATGCCCACGTCCTCTACCTGCTGCCCGAGGGCGCGATCGAGTTCACCGGGCGCTGAGCCCGCGACGACAATCCGCCCCGCCGCCCGGGAGGAGAGGGGCGGAGGGGGCGCGTGCGAGGGGAGGAATTCGCATGACCGAGACCGGCAACGCCGCCGCGTGGTTCGTGGACCGTCATCTGGGCGAGGGGCGCGCGGGCAAGACCGCCTTCCGCGAGGCGGCCGGCGAGAAGCGGCAGCTCACCTATGGCCAGCTGGCGCATGAAAGCGCGCGGATGGCGGGCGCGCTGGCGCGGGCCGGGATCCGGCGCGAGGAGCGGGCGCTGATGCTGGTGCTCGACCAGGTCGAGTTCCCAGTGATCTTCTGGGGCGCGCTCAAGGCCGGCGTGATCCCGGTGCCGCTGAACACGCTGCTGGCGACCGGCGTCTACGAGGAAATCCTGCGCGACAGCCGCGCGGCGATCCTGTTCGTCAGCCACGAGCTTTATCCTGTGGTGGAGCCTGCGCTGGCCGCGGCCCCCGACCTGCGCGAGGTCGTGGTGATCGGCGGCGCGGCCCCCGAGGGGACGGCGGGCTACGCGGCCTTCCTGGCGGGCGCCGAGGGGCGCGAGACGCTGGCGGTTTCGGGCGACGAATGCGCGTTCTGGCTGTATTCGTCCGGGTCCACCGGGCGGCCCAAGGGCGTGCGCCATGTCCATGCCGCGCTGAAGGCGACGGCGGATACCTACGGCGCGCAGGTGCTGGGCGTCGAGGAGGGCGACACGGTGTTCTCGGTCGCGAAGCTGTTCTTCGCCTACGGCCTCGGCAACGGGATGACCTTCCCGATGGCGGTGGGCGCGACCACGGTGCTGTTCAACGGGCGGCCCACGCCCGACACGGTCTCGGCCATCCTCGGGGCGGAGCGGCCGACGGTCTTCTGCGGGGTGCCGACGCTCTATGCGGCGCTGGAGCATTACTGGGAGAAGCACGACAGGCCGGAGGCCCCGCTGCGGGTGTGCATCTCGGCGGGCGAGGCGCTGCCGGCGGCGGTCGGGCGGCAGTGGCAGGCACTGTGGGGGGTGGATATCCTCGACGGGGTCGGCTCGACCGAGATGCTGCACATCTTCCTGTCGAACCGGAAGGGCGACGTGGAATACGGCACGTCGGGCGTAGCGGTGCCGGGCTACGAGGTGCGGCTGGTGGACGAGCACGGGGCCGAGGTGGCGCCGGGCGAGGTCGGCGAGTTGCTGGTGCGCGGGGCCTCGGCCGCGGACGGCTACTGGAACCAGCGCGGCAAGAGCCGGACGACCTTCGAAGGCGAGTGGACCCGCACCGGCGACAAGTACGAGCGCACCGCCGCCGGGCGTTACGTCTACTGCGGGCGCACCGACGACATGTTCAAGGTGTCGGGCATCTGGGTGTCGCCCTTCGAGATCGAGCAGGCCGTCTCGGCGCACCCGGCGGTGCTGGAATCGGCGGTGGTCGCGTGGCGCGACGCGGACGGGCTGGAGAAACCCAAGGCCTATGTCGTGCTGCGCGAGGGCCATGACGCGGCCGAGTGCGAGACGATCCGCGAGTTCGTGAAGGAGAAGATCGGCAAGTGGAAGTACCCGCGCTGGATCGAGGTGATGGACGAGTTGCCGAAGACGGCGACCGGCAAGATCCAGCGCTTCAAGCTCCGGGCCTCGGCATGACGGTTTGGAGCGGGCAGGTCGGACGGATCACCGTCGGCGGGCGCGGGCTGGAGGTCCGGACCTGGGGGCCGGGGCCGGAGACCGCGCCGACGCTGGTGCTGCTGCACGAGGGGCTGGGCTCGCTCGGTTTGTGGCGGGACTTTCCCGAGCGGCTGGCGGCGGCGACCGGCTGGGGCGTCGCGGCCTATTCGCGGGCGGGCTACGGGTTCTCGGACCCGGCGGAGCTGCCGCGCCCGCTCGACTACATGACACGCGAGGCGGTCGATGTGCTTCCGGGCGTGCTCGACGCGTTGGGCGTGCAGCGGACCGTGCTGATGGGGCATTCCGACGGGGCGACCATCGCGGCGATCCACGCCGGATCTGTGGCGGACCCCAGGGTGCGCGGGCTGGTGCTGATGGCGCCGCATTTCTTCACCGAGCCGATGGGGCTGGCCGAGATCGCGCGGGCGCGGCAGGCCTTTGCCACGACCGACCTGAAGGACCGGATGGCGCGGCACCATGCCGACCCGGAGGCGACCTTCCGGGGCTGGAACGACGCCTGGCTCGATCCCGGGTTCAAGGCCTGGCATGTCGGCGAGGTCATCGACTACCTGCGGGTGCCGGTGCTGGCGATCCAGGGCGAAGAGGACCAGTACGGCACGCTGGCGCAGATCGCCGAGATCGAGACGCGCAGCTATGCGCCGGTCGAGACGCTGATCCTGCCCGGCTGCCGCCATGCCCCGCACCAGGACTGCCCCGAGGCGGTGCTGGCGGGGGTGTCGGAGTTCTGTGCCCGGCTGGCGCGGATCGAGGCGGCCCTGCCCGAGGGCGCGTGAGGCCGCCCTACATCCCCGGCGTGACGCCCCGCCCGCCGGACGGGGCGTTCGACGCGGTCAAGGCGAGCGTGCATCCCGGCATGGACGCCGGGGCGCTGGCGGCCTCGGCCGCGCTGGCGGAGGGGCTGCGGCTCTATCGCGACGGGTATTTCTGGGAATGTCACGAGGTGCTGGAGGCGGTCTGGATGGCGGCCCGCGACGGCTCGCCCGAGAAGGCCGCCGTGCAGGGCGTGATCCAGCTTGCCAACGCGGCGCTGAAGGCGCGGATGGGGCGGCCCCGCGCGGTGCGGCGGCTGTGCGGGATGGCCGAGGCCCTGCTGGCGCAGGCGGGCGGGCCGGGGGCGCTGCCGCTGGGCCTGCCGGGCGCGGCCCTGGCGGCGGATCTGGCCCGGTTGCGGCGCGATTCGGCTGAATAGTGCATTATGTTGCATCTGTGGGGCGTGCGGTCCGGCAGAAAAATGCCGGCCCCCGGGGCAAAACTTCTTGATTACATGGGCATCAGCCTAGATAAGGGGTCACGCGCCGGGCGCGGGAAGCTGTTTACAGGGTCAACTTTTTGCATTAAAGTGCACATCAATGACACTGACCTCGGAAAGAGTGCCCGCCATGACGAAGCTGATCGACTTCCAGACCGACCCCTCGAAATACCGCCACTGGCGGGTCGAGTATGACGGCCCCGTCGCCAACCTCTATATGGACGTGGACGAGAACGGCGGGCTCTTCGAGGGCTACCAGCTGAAGCTGAACAGCTACGACCTCGGGGTGGACATCGAGCTGGCCGACGTGGTGCAGCGGATGCGCTTCGAGCATCCGGAGGTCAAGGTGGTGGTGATGCGCTCGGGCAAGGACCGCGTGTTCTGCGCCGGGGCCAACATCCGGATGCTGGGCGGCGCGGCGCACAGCCACAAGGTCAACTTCTGCAAGTTCACCAACGAGACCCGCAACACCTTCGAGGCGGCCGAGGAAGACTCGGGTCAGAAATACATCTGCGCGGTCAAGGGCGCCTGCGCGGGCGGCGGCTACGAACTGGCGCTGGCCTGCAACCACATCATGCTGACCGACGACTCGTCCTCGTCCGTGGCGCTGCCCGAGGTGCCGCTGCTGGCGGTTCTGCCGGGCACCGGCGGGCTGACCCGCGTCACCGACAAGCGCAAGGTGCGGCGCGACCTCGCGGACGTGTTCTGCTCGATCGAGGAGGGCATCAAGGGCCGCAAGGCGAAGGACTGGAAGCTGGTCGACGAGGTGATCCCCAACTCGAAGTTCGACGAGACCGTGGCAGAGCGCGCCCGGGAGTTCGCCGCCGCCTCGGCCAAGGCCGACGTGGCGAAGGGCATCGCGCTGACCCCGCTGGCGAAGACGATCGCCGAGGACGGCAGCGTCAGCTATTCGCTGGTCGAGGTCGCGGTGGACCGCGCCGGGCGGCGCGCGACGATCACCCTGACCGGGCCGGACGCCGACGCGCCCGCCGACATGGCCGCGTTCGAGGCGATGGGCGACCAGGCGTGGATGCTGCGGCTGGCGCGCGAACTGGACGACGCGATCCTGCACCTGCGCCTGAACGAGATGGAACTGGGCACGCTGGTGTTCCGCACGCAGGGCGATCCCGAGCGGGTCGCGGCGCACGAGGCGCTGCTGCTGGCCAATGCCGACTACTGGCTGGCCAACGAGGTGCTGCAATACTGGAAGCGCGTGCTGAAGCGGATCGACGTGACCTCGCGCAGCCTCGTGGCGCTGGTCGAGCACGGCTCGTGCTACGCGGGCATGCTGGCCGAGCTGCTGTGGGCGGTGGACCGCAGCTACATGATGGACGGCGAGTTCGAGGGCGACAACCGGCCGAGCGCGGCGCTGCGGCTGACGGCGGCCAACTTCGGGCGCTACCCGATGGGCAACGGCCTGACCCGGCTGCAGACCCGGTTCCTCGACGAGGACGAGCGGCTGGCCGAGATCGAGGCGCGGATCGGCGAGGATCTCGAGGCCGAGGTGGCCGACGCGCTGGGCCTCGTGACCTTCGTCTACGACGACATCGACTGGGAAGACGAGATCCGCGTGTTCCTCGAGGAGCGCGCCTCGTTCAGCCCGGACGCGATGACCGGGATGGAGGCCAACCTGCGCTTCGCCGGGCCCGAGACGATGGAGACCCGCATCTTCGGCCGCCTGACCGCCTGGCAGAACTGGATCTTCAACCGCCCGAACGCGGTCGGCAAGGACGGCGCGCTGCAGCGCTACGGCACCGGCCAGCGCGGCGACTACGCGATGGAGCGCGTGTGACGACCGGGGGTGCGCGTCCGCGCGCGCGCCCCGCACCGAATGACAGCGTAGGGTGCGTGTCCGCACGGCCCCTCTAGGGAGAAAACCATGCTCGATTTGATCAACGTCAGCTATGACACCCAGATCCCGAACAACGTGGGTCTGTCGTCGGACAAGAAGGTGCTGAAGGCGCTGGAGCGCTGGCATCCCGGCTACATCAACTGGTGGAACGACCTGATCCCCGGCAACTTCCAGAAGTCGATGGTCTACCTGCGCACCGCCGTCTCGGTCGATCCCAAGGGCTGGGCCAAGTTCGACTACGTGAAGATGCCGGAATACCGCTGGGGCGTCCTGCTGGCGCCGCAGGTCGAGGACCGGCGCATTCCCTGCGGCGAGCATGCCGGCCAGCCGGCCTGGCAGGAAGTGCCCGGCGAATACCGCGCGATGCTGCGCCGCCTGATCGTGATCCAGGGCGACACCGAGCCGGGTTCGGTCGAGCAGCAGCGCTTCCTCGGGCTGACCGCGCCGTCGCTCTACGACATGCGCAACCTGTTCCAGGTCAACGTCGAGGAAGGCCGCCACCTGTGGGCGATGGTCTACCTGCTGTTCAAGTACTTCGGGGCCGACGGCCGCGAGGAAGCGGACGAGTTGCTGCGCCGCTCGTCGGGCTCGGAGGAAGCGCCGCGGATGCTGGGCGCCTTCAACGAGGAGACGCCGGACTGGCTGTCCTTCTTCATGTTCACCTACTTCACCGACCGCGACGGCAAGATGCAGCTTGAATCGCTGGCGCAGTCGGGCTTCGACCCGCTGTCGCGCACCTGCCGCTTCATGCTGACCGAGGAAGCGCACCACATGTTCGTGGGCGAGACCGGCGTGGGCCGCACGATCCAGGCCACGGTCGAGGCGATGAACAAGGCCGGGATCACCGATCCCTACGACACCGACAAGATCCGCAACCTCGGCGTCATCGACCTGCCGACGATCCAGAAGAAGCTGAACCTGCACTACACGCTGTCGCTGGACCTGTTCGGGCAGGAGGTGTCGACCAACGCGGCCAATGCCTTCAACGCGGGCATCAAGGGCCGCTACATGGAAAGCCGGATCGACGACGACCACCGGCTGACCGGCGCGACCTACAAGGTGGCGCAGGTGCAGGGCGGGCGGATCGTCTACGAGGAGGTCCCGGCGCTGACCGCGATCAACATGCGGCTGCGCGACGACTACGTGCGCGACGCCTCGGGCGGCGTGGGCCGCTGGAACAAGATCATCGAGAAGGCCGGGATCGACTTCCAGCTCAAGCTGCCGCACGAAGGCTTCCACCGCCAGATCGGCATCTTCTCGGCGGTCAGCGTCGACCCGGAGGGCAACATCATCCCGAAGGAAGAGTGGGACGCCAAGGCGAAGGACTGGCTGCCGACCAAGGCGGACGGCGACTTCATCCAGTCGCTGATGAAGCCCTGCTTCGAGCCCGGCAAATACGCCTCGTGGATCGCCCCGCCGAAGGTGGGCATCGACAACAAGCCGGGCGATTTCGAGTATGTGAAGCTGCACATGGCGTGATAGGCTCGGGCACCGGGCGGGGTCGTCCCGCCCGGTGCCGGACCGGCCGTGGCCGCCCTGGGAGACCCGCGATGATGATCGACCGCAAGACCGGACATGCCCCGCGCACCGAGGCGCTGGCCCGCGAGATCGCCGGGCTGCGCGAGCCCTGCGTCGGCTGCCCGGGCTGCACCGGGCTCTGCCCCGCGCTGATCGAGGCGCTGGTGCTGCCCGACCTCCTCGTCGGCCGCGGCTGAGCCGCCCGACCCTTTCCGAGACACCCGCCGGGCCGGTGACGGCGCGGACCGAGACACCCCGGCGGCCGGACGGCGCGCACCGGGCAGGGAGAGACCCGTGAACAAGCCCTTCAAGCAGCACCTGATCGACCCCGAAATCTGCATCCGCTGCTACACCTGCGAGATGACCTGCCCCGAGAACGCCATCGAGCACGACGACACCAACGTCGTGGTCAATGCCGAGACCTGCAACTTATGCATGGCCTGCATCCCGGTCTGCCCGACCGGCTCGATCGACGAGTGGCGGGTGGTCGAGAGCCGCGACGCCGCCTATTCGCTGGAGGACCAGTATTCCTGGGACGAGCTGCCCGAGCAGGCCGAGATCGCCGCCGGCAGCGACACCGACCACATGGAGGCGATGGACGAGGCGGTCGCGGCGCTGCTCGCCGACGCGCACAAGGGCGCGGGCGGCAAGGCGAAGGCGCCCGCGACGGCGGCCAAGCCCTCGATCAACCTCTATACAGCGGGAAAGCCCGCGGTGGCGAAGGTGGTCGGCAACTACGCGCTGACCCGCGACCCCGAGCATGACGTGCGCCACATCATCCTCGACTTCGGCGGCCAGCCGATGCCGGTGCTGGAGGGCCAGTCGATCGGGATCATCCCGCCGGGCACCGATGCCGCGGGCAAGCCGCACCTGCCGCGGCTCTACTCGGTCTCCAGCCCGCGCGACGGCGAGCGGCCGAACTACAACAACCTGTCGCTGACCGTGAAGCGCGAGGCGGGCGGTGTCGCCTCGAACTATCTCTGCGACCTGGAGAAGGGGGCGGAGGTCTCCGTCACCGGCCCGTTCGGCGCGACCTTCCTGATGCCCGACGATCCGAACGCGCGGCTGCTGATGATCTGCACCGGCACCGGCTCGGCCCCGATGCGCGCCTTCACCATGCGCCGCCAGCGCACGCTGGGCGCGGCCTCGGGCGGGATGGTGATGTTCTTCGGCGCGCGGACGCCCGACAGCCTGCCGTATTTCGGGCCGCTGAAGAAGGTGCCCGAGACCCTGCTGCGATCCCACTTGTCGTTCAGCCGCGAGGCGGGCAAGCCGAAGGAATACGTGCAGGACCGCATCCGCGCCGAGGAGGAACAGGTGGCGGACCTGCTCGCCGACCCGAACACCCATGTCTATGTCTGCGGGCTGCGCGGCATGGAGGAGGGGATCGAGGCGGCCTTCACCAGCATCGCCGAGAGCATGGGCGAAAGCTGGTCGGCGCTGCGCGACGTGATGCGGTCGGAAGGGCGCTACCATGTCGAGACCTACTGAGGGGGCGGCGCCCTTCGTCCACGAGATCCGCGTCGGCTGGGGCGACTGCGACCCGGCGCGGATCGCGTACACCGGCAACATCCCGGGTTTCGCGCTGGAGGCCATCGACGCCTGGTGGGAGCATCACCTCGGCGGCGACGGCTGGTTCCAGATGGAGATCGACCGCAAGCTGGGCACGCCCTTCGTCCACCTGTCGATGGACTTCCGCGCGCCCGTCACCCCGCGCCACCGGCTGCGCTGCGAGGTTGCGCCGACGCGGCTGGGCACCTCGTCGATCGCGTTCCGGGTGATCGGGCGGCAGGACGGCGTGACCTGTTTCGAGGGCCGCTTCGTCTGCGTCTTCATCGTCGCGCCGGACTTCGTGACCCAGCCCGCGCCGCCCGACATCCGGGCGCTGGTCGAGCCGCTGCTGGTGCCCGATCCGGCCTGAGACCCCCGCGAAACCCGTTGCCTTGGCCCCGCACGCCCGCTAGCTTTGTGCAATATAATTCATAAACCGGCGGGACATGACCGAGATCACCAATTTCCGGGGCGAGACCGATCCGGGCGGCACCGGCAGCCCCGCCGATGCGGCGGTGCAGGCGCTGATCCGCCGGGTCGGCGAGCGGGTCCGCCATGCGCGCGAGCGCAAGGGCATCCCGCGCCGGGTGCTGTCGGACATCTCGGGCGTGTCGCCGCGCTACCTCGCGCAGCTGGAGGCGGGCGAGGGCAACATCTCGATCGGGCTGTTGCAGCGCGTGGCGATGGCGCTCGACCACCGGATCGAGTGGCTGCTGGGCGAGGAGGACCCGTGGTCCTCGGAGGTGCTGCGGGTCGCGGACCTCTACCGCAGCGCCACCTCGGACGTGCGGGGACAAGTGCTGCGCCTGCTCAGCCCAGAGCCGCCGGAGACGCAGCGCGCGCGGCGCATCTGCCTCGTCGGCCTGCGCGGTGCGGGCAAGTCCACGCTGGGCGCGATGGCGGGCACGCGGCTGGGGATTCCCTTCGTCGAGCTGAACCGCGAGATCGAGGAGCAGTCCGGGATGCCGGTCGACGAGGTGATCGCGCTCTACGGGCAGGAGGGCTACCGCAAGCTGGAGCACCAGGCCCTGAGCCGGATCATCGCCACCCATGACACGATGATCCTTGCCGTCGCGGGCGGGATCGTGGCCGAGCCCGAGACCTATCAGTTGCTGCTGCGGCATTTCCACACGATCTGGGTGCGGACCTCGCCGGACGAGCACATGGCGCGGGTCCGGGCGCAGGGCGACGAGCGCCCGATGGCCGGGAACCCGGAGGCGATGGAGCAGCTGCGCTCGATCCTGCGCTCGCGCGAGGTGCTCTACGAGCAGGCGCTGGCGCAGCTCGACACCGCGGGGCGGTCGGTGGACGCCTCGCTGGAGCAGCTTCTGGCGCTGATCGCGGAGCGCGGATTTCTGACGGCGGACGCGGGCTGAGGCCGACGCCGGATCACGGACAGGACGACGGGAGAGAACCGCAATGACGGTACGGATGTGGGCCGAGGGCCGGGTGGGCCGGGTCGAGATGGACAACCCGCCGGTCAACGCCATCGGGGCGGCGACGCGGGCGGGCCTGCTGAAGGCGGTGGCCTGGGCCGAGGAAAAGCGGCTGGAGCGGGTGATCCTGACCGGCGCGGGCCGCGCCTTTGCCGCCGGGGCCGACGCGCGCGAATTCGACGCGGACCCGGTCGAGCCGCACCTGCCCGACGTGCTGAACCGGATCGAGGCCAGCCCGGTGCCGTGGATCGCGGTGATCGGCGGCGTGGCGCTGGGCGGCGGCTGCGAGATCGCGCTGGCCTGCCGGGCGCGGGTCGCGGGGCCGAAGGCGCAGCTCGGCCTGCCCGAGGTGACGCTAGGCGTGATCCCCGGCGCGGGCGGCACGCAGCGGCTGCCGCGCCTGATCGGACTGGGACCGGCGCTGGACATGATCGTGACCGGCAAGCCGGTGGACGCGGGCCGGGCGCTCGACCTCGGGCTGGTGCACGCGGTGGACGAGGACCCGCTGGGCTGGGCCGAGATGCTGAACGGCGAGGCGCTCGACACGCTGGTGCCGGTGGGCGACCTGAACCCGCCAGGGGCGGACGCCGCGCTGCTGGCCGCCGCGCGCGAGACGGCGGAGGCGAAGATGCGCGGGCAGGTCGCGCCGCTGCGCGCCGTCGCGGTGGTGGAGGCCGGGCTGGCGCTGCCGCTGGCCGAGGGGATGGCGGGCGAGCGGGCCGCGTTCCTCGCGCTGCGGCAGGGCGCGCAGGCCAAGGCGCTGCGGCACATGTTCTTCGCCGAGCGCGCCGCGCGCGGCCGGGCCTGGCGCGGCGGCACGCCCGCGCTCCTGGAGACGGTCGCGGTGGTCGGCGGCGGCACGATGGGGGCGGGGATCGCCTATGGCCTGCTGAACGCCGGGCTGAAGGTGGTGCTGCTGGAGACCGACGCGGCGGGCGTGGACCGCGCCGAGGCCAATGTCGGCCGGATCATCGAGCAGAGCCAGAAGCGCGGCCTGATCGACGAGGGCGGGGCCGCCGCCCGGCGCGCCGCGCTGACGGTGACCGCGGACTACGGCCGCGCGGGCGAGGCGACGCTGGCGATCGAGGCCGCCTTCGAGAGCCTGGAGGTCAAGCGCACGGTCTTCGCGGCGCTGGAGGCCGCGCTGCCGCCCGAGGCGGTGCTGGCGACCAACACGAGCTACCTCGACATCGACGAGATCGCGGCGGGCGTCGGCGACCCGTCGCGGGTGCTGGGCCTGCATTTCTTCGCGCCCGCCCATATCATGAAGCTGCTGGAGATCGTGCGCGGCAAGGCCACGTCGGACGACGCGCTGGCGACCGGCTTCGCGCTGGGCAAGCGGCTGGGCAAGGTGCCGGTCGTGGCGGGGGTCTGCGACGGGTTCATCGGCAACCGC
>JAUIAU010000085.1 GCA_030425185.1 Alphaproteobacteria bacterium | reverse complement strand
GCCACGCGGGTCTCGTCGCGGCCGGTGTTGCGCAGGTAGCGCAGGGTCTCGGCGTCGATCGGGAAGAAGCCGCAGGTGGCGCCGTATTCCGGGGCCATGTTGGCGATGGTGGCGCGGTCGGCCAGCGGCAGGCGGTCGAGGCCCTCGCCGTAGAACTCGACGAACTTGCCGACGACGCCCTTGGCGCGCAGCATCTCGACGACCTTCAGCACGAGGTCGGTGCCGGTGGTGCCTTCCATCATCGCGCCGGTCAGCTCGAAGCCGATGACCTCGGGGATCAGCATGGAGATCGGCTGGCCGAGCATGGCGGCCTCGGCCTCGATCCCGCCGACGCCCCAGCCCAGCACGGCCGCGCCGTTCACCATGGTGGTGTGGCTGTCGGTGCCGACGAGGGTGTCCGGGTAGGCGACGGTCTCGCCGGCCTGGTCGGTGTCGGTCCAGACGGTCTGGCTGAGGTACTCGAGGTTCACCTGGTGGCAGATGCCGGTGCCGGGGGGCACGACGCGGAAGTTGTCGAACGCGGTCTGGCCCCACTTCAGGAAGGTGTAGCGCTCCATGTTGCGCTCGTACTCGCGGTCGACGTTCATCTGGAACGCGCGCGGGTTGCCGAACTCGTCGATCATCACCGAGTGGTCGATCACAAGGTCGACCGGGTTCAGCGGGTTGATCTTCTGCGGGTCACCGCCGAGCGCCACGATCCCGTCGCGCATCGCCGCGAGGTCGACGACGGCCGGAACGCCGGTGAAGTCCTGCATCAGCACGCGGGCCGGGCGGTAGGCGATCTCGCGCGGGTTGTCGCCGCCCTTCTCGGCCCATTCGGCAAAGGCCTTGATGTCGTCGACCGACACCGTGCGCCCGCCGTCCTCGAAGCGCAGCATGTTCTCGAGCACCACCTTCAGCGCGGCGGGCAGCTTCGAGAAATCCCCGAGACCCGCGGCCTGCGCGGCCGGGATCGAGTAATAGGCGACGGTCTGGCCGTTCACCGTGAGGGTCTTGCGCGTCTTGGCGGTGTCTTTGCCGACGGTAATGGGCATGGATGGCTCTCCCTGGAAGCGGGTTCAGTCTGCTGGCGCTCTCTTAACGCCGGGGCCGCCCGGCGATCAAGCAAGTTGTGTGCAATGGTATACAGCAAAATGTCGCGGGGCGTGCCGCGCCGGGCGGGCGGGCGCGGTGCGGCCCCGGAACCACGCGCGCCGCGGCTCGCAAAGGCTTGATTGGCAGGTTCCGCTTGCACGTCCTACTTCGCTTGGCACAGGTTTGCACGGGACCAGAGAGGCAACCGCATGTTTCTGTCACGCCTTCCGGGCGAGCGGCTCATTCTTGCCGCCCTCGCATCGATCCTCGGCGCAGCGGCCGTGCCGGCGCCGGCCGCCGCCGATCCGGGCGACCGGCTGATCGTGATCGAGCATTTCACCTCGCAGGGCTGCGACCGCTGCCCGCCGGTCGACGACATGCTGCGCGATCTCGCGCGCTGGCCCGACGTGCTGCCGCTGGCGCTGCATGTCGATTACTGGGACTACATGGGCTGGCGCGACCGCTTCGCGCTGCCCGAGAACACCGAGCGCCAGATGCAGTACGCGCCGATGACCAGCCGCAAGCGGCTGTTCACGCCCCTGCTGGTGGTCGGCGGCCTCGACATGGCCGAGGGCTTCCAGCCGATGAAGGTGGTGGACCTGATCGAGAAGCACCGCGCGGTCGATCCCGGCGTTCACCTGCGGGTCGACCGCGAGGGCGACCGGCTGGTGATCCGGGCCGAGGCGGCCGAGGCGTTTCCGGCGGCGGCCGATATCGTGCTGGTGCTGTTCCGCCCCGAATCGACCGTCGAGATCACCCATGGCGAGAACGCGGGCCGCGTGCAGACCTACACCAACGTGGTGACGCACTGGCAGGAGGTCACCCACTGGGACGGCCACGCGCCGCTGCTGGTCACGCTGAGCGCCCCCGACGGCGACGGCGCGGTGTTCGTCCAGCGCGAGGGACCGGGGCTGATCCTCGCCGCCCAGCGGTTCTGAGCGCGGGGCCGCGCCCGTCTGCCCACGCCCCTGCCCCATTGCCCGCCCCCGGCGAAGCGACTAGAGCCTGAGCCATGAGGCTCAGCGTCCATGATCTTGCCTGCCGCCGGGGCGGCCTGCCGGTGCTCGCCGGGGTGTCCTTCACGGTGGAGGCGGGCGAAGCCCTGGTGCTGCGCGGCCCGAACGGGGTCGGCAAGACGACGCTCCTGCGCACGCTCGCGGGGCTGCAACCCGCCGCCGCCGGGCGCGTCGAGGTTCCCGAGGACAGCATCGCCTATGCCGGGCATGCCGACGGGCTGAAGGCGGCGCTCAGCGTGCGGGCGAACCTCGCCTTCTGGGCCGCGGCCTACGGCACGCGCGACATCGCCCCGGCGCTGGCGGCCTTCGACCTCGAGCGGCTTCTCGACCGGCCCGCCGCCGACCTGTCGGCCGGGCAGAAGCGGCGGCTGGGGCTGGCGCGGATGACGGTGACCGGGCGGCCGGTGTGGATCTTCGACGAGCCGACCGTCAGCCTCGATACCGCCAACACGCGGCTCTTCGCTGAGATGGTCGCGCGCCACCTCGCGGGGGGCGGGCTGGCGCTGATGGCGACCCACATCGACCTCGGGATCGCGGCGCAGGTGCTCGACCTGACGCCGTTCCGCGACACCGGGACCGGCGGCCCCGAGGCCGGGGCGGGCGACGCGTTTCTGGACGGGAGCTTCTGAGCATGGGCGCGCTGCTGACACGCGACCTCGCGCTGGCGGTCAAGGCGGGTGGCGGCTTCGGCCTGAGCCTCGCGTTCTTCCTGATCGTGGTCACGCTGGTGCCGTTCGGGGTCGGTCCCGAGACCGGGCGGCTGGCCGAGATCGCGCCGGGCATCCTGTGGGTGGGCGCGCTGCTGGCGTGCCTCCTGTCGCTCGACCGGCTGTTCCAGCTCGACTGGGAGGACGGCAGCCTAGACCTGCTGGCGGTCTCGCCGCTGCCGATGGAGGGCGTCGTGGCCACCAAGGCGCTGGCGCACTGGATCACCACCGGGCTGCCGCTGACCCTGGCCGCGCCGGTGCTGGGGCTGCTGCTGAACCTGCCCGGCCCCGGCTACCTGTGGCTGCTGGTGTCGCTGGCGCTCGGCACGCCCGCGCTGAGCATGATCGGGGCCTTCGGCGCGGCGCTGACGGTCGGGCTGAAGCGCGGCGGGCTCTTGCTGTCGCTGCTGGTGCTGCCGCTCTACGTGCCGACGCTGATCTTCGGGGCCGAGGTGGTGCGCCGCGCCATCGACGGGCAGGCCTTCGCGACGCCGCTGGCGATGCTGGCCGGGCTGACGCTGGCGACGCTGGCGCTGCTGCCCTTCGCGGCGGCTGCGGCAATCCGTATCAACCTGCGCTGAGCCGCAAGGCCCCGCACGGCGTTGCGCGCGCGCGCCCGAGCGCCTACCTTCCGCGCCATGTCGATCTGGGAATATGCCAATCCGGTCCGGTTCATGCGGACCTCCGCCGTCCTGCTGCCGTGGGTGACAGGGCTGGCGGTTCTCGCGCTCGGGGCCGGACTGGTCTGGGGCTTCTTCTTCACCCCGGACGATTTCCGGCAGGGATCGACGGTCAAGATCATCTACGTCCACGTCCCCTCGGCGACGATGGCGATCAACATCTGGGCGATGATGCTGATCACCTCGCTGATCTGGGTCGTGCGCCGCCATCATGTCAGCGTGCTGGCCGCCAAGGCCGCCGCCCCGGTGGGCGCGACGATGACCGCCATCGCGCTGATCACCGGCGCGGTCTGGGGCCAGCCGATGTGGGGCACCTGGTGGGAGTGGGACCCGCGCCTGACCGCGTTCCTGATCCTGTTCCTGTTCTACCTCGGCTACATGGCGCTCTGGGCGGCGATCGAGAACCCCGATACCGCGGCCGACCTGACCTCGATCCTGTGCCTCGTCGGCTCGGTCTTCGCGGTGATCTCGCGCTACGCGATCAACTTCTGGAACCAGGGCCTGCACCAGGGCGCCTCGCTCTCGCTCGACAAGGAGGAGAACGTCGCCGACGTGTTCTGGCAACCGCTGGTGATCTCGCTGGCGGGGTTCTTCTTCCTGTTCCTCGCGCTCCTGCTGGTGCGGACCCGGACCGAGATCCGTGCCCGCCGCCTGATGGCGCTGAAGGCCCGCGAGAGGCTCGCCTGACATGATGCCCGACCTCGGCTCCTATGCCGTCTATGTGCTGAGTGCATGGGGCGCGACGCTGGCGCTGCTCGCGGCGCTGATCCTGCTGACGCTGCGGCGCAACGCGGCGGTGAAACGCGCGCTGGACGAGATCGAGGCCCGCCGCGACGCCGCCCGCGCCGCCCCTCCCGACACGAAGGCAGATCCGCATGGCCAGGCTTAACCCCCTCATGCTCGCCCCGCCGGTGATCTTCGTCGCGATCGCGGCGGTGTTCGCCGTGGGCATGTTCCGCGAGGACCCGGACGCCCTGCCCTCGGCCCGCGCCGGACAGCCCGCGCCGCCGATGGTGCTGACGCCGCTGGGCGACAAGACCGGCTTCGACGACGCGACCCTGCGCGCGGACGGCGTGAAGCTGGTGAACTTCTGGGCCAGCTGGTGCGCGCCGTGCCGGGCCGAGCACCGGTTCCTCGAACAGCTCCGCGACGAGGGCGTCGAGATCTGGGGCATCAACTACAAGGACGACCCGGCCAAGGCGCTGGCCTTCCTGAACGAGCTGGGCGACCCGTATGCCGGGATCGCCGCCGACCCGACCGGGCGGACCGCGATCGACTGGGGCCTTTACGGGGTGCCGGAGACCTATGTGATCGCGGCGGACGGCACCGTGGTGCTGCGCTTCGCCGGGCCGATCACCGCCTCGATCCTCGAGTCGACGATCCGTCCCGCGATGGCCGAGGCCGCCGCGCGCTGAGCGCGGCCCGCAGTCCCAAGACCTTACGTCAGCAACCTGATGCCGCGGTTGAGCCCGTCGAGGGTCATCGGGACCATGCGTTCCTCGAAGATCTCGCGGATCATCCGGGTCGACTCGGTCCATTTCCACTGCGCCTCGGGCACCGGGTTGATCCAGACGGACCCCGGCCACTGCCCGCGGGCGCGGCGCAGCCAGGTCTCGCCCGACTCGGGGTTCCAGTGCTCGTTCGCGCCGCCCGGAAAGGCGATCTCGTAGGGCGACATCGCGGCGTCGCCGACGAAGATCACCTTCCAGTCCGGGCCGAACTTGTGGATCAGGTCCCAGGTCGGCGTCTGCTCGGACCAGCGGCGGCGGTTGTCGCGCCACACGCCCTCGTAGAGGCAGTTGTGGAAGTAGAAATGTTCGAGGTTCTTCAGCTCGGACCGCGCCGCGCTGAACAGGTCCTCGACCACCCGCACATGCTCGTCCATCGAGCCGCCGACATCGAGGAACAGCAGCACCTTGACCGCGTTGTGCCGCTCGGGCCGGGTCTTGACGTCGAGATAGCCGTGCTCGGCGGTCGCGCGGATCGTGCCGTCGAGGTCGAGCTCCTCGCGTGCCCCTTCCCGCGCCCATTTCCGCAGCCGCTTCAGCGCCACCTTGATGTTGCGCGTGCCCAGTTCCACCCCGTCGTCGAGGTTGCGGAACTCGCGCCGGTCCCAGACCTTGACCGCCCGGCGGTGGCGGCTTTCGGCCTGGCCGATCCGGACCCCCTCGGGATTGAAGCCATAGGCCCCGAAGGGCGAGGTCCCGGCGGTGCCGATCCACTTGGAGCCGCCCTGGTGGCGGCCCTTCTGCTCGGCCAGCCGCTGGCGCAGGGTCTCGATCAGCTTGTCGAACCCGCCGAGCGCCTCGATCTCGGCGCGTTCGGCCTCGGTCAGGTGCTTCTCGGCCAGCTTCTCCAGCCAGTCGCGCGGCAGGTCGATGGCCTCCAGCACCTGCTCGGGGGTGATCGCCTCCAGCCCCTCGAAACTTGCGGCGAAGGCGCGGTCGTAGCGGTCGATATGGCGCTCGTCCTTGACCATGACGATGCGGCCGAGGTGGTAGAACCCCTCGAGGTCGTAGAGCACGAGATGGGTTTGGAGGGCTTCGAGGAAGCCCAGGTATTCGCGCAGGCTGACCGGGACCCCGGCCGCGCGCAGGTTCATCAGGAAGGGGGTGAACATCGCCCCCGCGCCCTCAGCGCGCGAGCCAGATGGCCGCCACGACGCCGATCAGGCCCCAGAAGATCGCGAAACCGGCGCCGTACTGGGCCATGTCGGCCCGTCCGCCGCCGCGCTTCTTCGCGATCCATGCGCCCCATGCGCCGCCGCCCAGTGCCCCGATCAGTGGCAACATCTCAGCTTCCCCGCCGTTCCGGTGTGACCGCCGCGATCTCGCGCAGGCGCGCGCCGATCTCGGCCTCGGTGCCGAAGCCATACCGCGCCCAGCCGAGGCTGTCGAGGCGCACCGCCTGCGCCTCGGACGGGCGGCCTTCCAGCGTCAGCGCCTCGGCCTTCATCATCAGGAGCGTCGCCAGCAGCGAGGCGTTCTGCGCCTCCATCACCGCGGGCAGCGCGTCGGTGACGAGCCGCAGCGCCGCGCCGCCGTCGCCCGCCGACAGCGCGAAGGCGGCCAGCTGCGCCGCGACATGGGCGCGGTGGATGCCGGTGCCGGGGGTTTCGCGGAAGATGGTGCCCGCCGTCAGGAAGCTCGCCAGCGCCAGTTCCGGGTCGCGCGCGAGGCTGAGCCGCCCCAGCACGTAATAGGCAAAGCCGCGCCGCACCCCGGTCAGGCCCGCGCTTTCGGCGATGCGGACCGCGTCGCGCGCCGCGGTGATCCGGCGCGCCGGGCTGGTGCCGGGACCGAGCGCGGTCTCGACGGCGTCGATCCAGGCCCGCGGCGCCGGGCGCTCGATGTCGCGCCGGTCGCCCACCGGCCGGTCGGCGGCGTAGCGCGCCAGGAGCGCGGGCAGCCGCTGCGCCACCTCGGCCCGGCTCATGCCGTTCGCCAGCTCGGGCGCGTAGGTCAGGCGCAGCATCAGCATGTCGAACTGCGTGAGCTGCATGTGGAAGTTGTCGTCGTTGAAGACCGAGCCTTCCAGCCGGTAGAGGTCGTTGAGCGGCCCGAGCGCCTGCGCGATCTCCTCGTTCAGGCAGTCGCGCACCTCCTGCGGGCTGACGTCGTCGGGCAGGAACACCGC
>JAUIAU010000021.1 GCA_030425185.1 Alphaproteobacteria bacterium | reverse complement strand
ACTACCGCACGGCCCACGATGGCCGACCCATTCTCGATCCGTCCCCCGCCGCTGCCCGGCATATTTGGTGTGCCGGGCAGCGGCTCCCTTATCGCAAGGAAGCCCAGGGATGTCATAAGACAAGCCCGCTTCGAGGATGCGGAACGCCAGACCCGACCCGATGCCGCCGGTGCCCGCGACGTATTCCGCGACCACAGCGCCGATCAGCGACAGGCCGCCCGCAATGCGCAGGCCCCCGAGGAAGTAGGGCAGCGCCGAGGGCAGTTGCAGGAAGCGCAGGCGCTGCCAGCGCGTCGCGCCGTAGATCCGGAAGAGGTCGCGCAGGTTGTGATCGGCGCTGTTCAGCCCCAGCGTCGTGTTCGACAGGATCGGGAAGAACGCCACGAGCCAGGCGCAGATCAGGAGCCCCGCGATGCGGTTGTCGACGTAGATGAAGATCAGCGGCGCGATGGCGACGATGGGGGTTACCTGCAGGATCACCGCGTAGGGGTAGAAGGACATCTCGGCGAAGCGCGACTGGGTGAAGAGCACCGCCAGCCCGACGCCGCCCGCCACCGCGACGGCGAGCGCCATCAGCGTGATCTGGAGCGTCACCAGCAGCGCGTCGAAGAGCATCGCCCAGTCCTCGATCAGCGTCGAGAACACGAGGCCCGGCCCCGGCAGGATGTAATGCGGGATCTCGTTCCAGACCACGATGCGGTCCCAGCCGACCAGCGCCAGCACCATCACCAGCGCGGGCAGGGTCCATTTGCCGATCCGCTCCATCTGGCGGCTGCGCAAGCGGGCGCGCTCGTCCTCGTCGATCTCGACGATCGGGGCCTCGGCGGAGGCCTTGCTGGTGGCCTTGGGGCTGTCGGTCAGGCTCATCGGCGGGACCCCTGCCGGTCGGTCGGCCCGGCGGCGCTGTCGGAGGTGAGTATTTGGGCCAAGAAGAAGGCGGGGCGCAGCATCAGGCGGCCTCCATCGCGGCGTGGAGCGCGTCCGAGGCCTCGCGGCAGCGGGCGGCATAGTCGGCGGAGGTGCGGAAGTCCTCGCCGCGCGGGTAGGGGGCGTCGACGGTCAGTTCCCGGATCACCCGGCCCGGCCGCGCGGCCATCACCACGATCCGGTCCGACAGGAACACGCTTTCGAAGACGGAATGGGTGACGAAGACGACCGTGCAGCCGATCTTGGACTTGAGGGCGAGCAGGTCGTTGTTCAGCTTGAAGCGGGTGATCTCGTCGAGCGCGGCGAAGGGCTCGTCCATCAGGATCAGCTTGGGGCGGGTGACCATCGCGCGGGCGATCGAGACGCGCATCTTCATGCCACCGGACAATTCGCGCGGATAGGCGGTCTGGAACTTCTCGAGGCCGACAAGGCGCAGGGCTTCGAGCACCTCGTCGCGCACGCTGGCATAGCTCTTGCCGCGCAGGCGGAAGGGCAGGAACACGTTCTGCGCCACGGTCGCCCAGGGCATCAGGGTCGGTTCCTGGAAGACCACGCCGAGGTCGCTCTGGCCCGCGCCGCCTTCCCAGCGGATGCGGCCGCGCGTCGGATGCGCGAGGTTCGACAGCAGGCGCAGCGCGGTGGACTTGCCGCAGCCCGAGGGGCCGAGGAGCGAGATGAAGTCGCCCTCGTTGATCCGCAGCGTCATGTCGCGCAGGGCGACGACATTGCCGCCGAAGACTTTAGACACGCCCTCCATCGTCAGGAGCGGCGCGCGGGCTTCGAGGGCAGGAGGGGCAGCGGGCATTGTCAGGTCGTTCTTGCAAGAAGGGGAAGGAGCGGGGTTCTGGCCGGGCGGGAAGGGAGGAGGAGAAACCGCCCGGCCAGTCCCCGTCAGGACCTCAGTTCGCCGGTTTGAGGTCCATCCCCACGCCAGAGCCCACGAACTCGGTGGTGAAGCTGGCCTGCCAGTCGATGCCATCGGCGATCACGCCGGCATCGACCATCTTGGTGTAGAAGTCGCTGACCTTCTCCGCGGTCATCACGCCGATGCCCATCGTCTCGGCATCGCCCGAGTCGACGATGCCCTCGGACAGCATCTTGTCGATGGCGAAGTCGATCTTGTCCTGGGTCATGTCGGGGTTGGCCTCCATGATCAGGGCGTTGGCGGCGGTGTTGTCGCCGTAGAGGTAGTTGTACCAGCCGATGATCGAGCCTTCGACGAAGCACTTCACCTCGTCCGGCTTGTTGGCGATGGTGTCGGCCATGGTCTCGATCGTGGTGGCGTAGGTCGAGTAGCCCGCATCCGCGATCAGAAACACGTTGGGCACGAAGCCGCCTTCCTTTTCAACGGCATAGGGTTCGGAGCTGAGAAAGCCCTGCATGCCCTTCTGCGGGTCGGCGATGAAGGGCGCGGGGTTGAAGGTGTAGGGCTCGCGCTGTTCGGCGGTGAAGCCGTGCGCGGCGATCATCCACTGGTAGTAGCTGGTGAAGCCGTTGTCGCCGATCAGCAGCGTCAGGTTCTTCAGGTCTTCCCAGGTGTCGGCGACGCCGGGATGCGCGAGGATGACCTGCGGGTGCTTCTGGAACACCGCCGCGACGGCGACGACCGGGATGCCCTCGGCCACCGCGTTGAAGGCCTGCAGCATGTCGCCGCCCATGTGGTAATCGATCCGGCCCGCCAGCAGCAGGGCGCGGTTGTTGACCTGCGGGCCGCCCGACACGATCTCGACGTCGAGGCCGCAGGCGGCATAGGTGCCGTCGGCCACGGACTGGTAGAAGCCGCCGTGCTCGGCCTGGGCGAGCCAGTTGGTGCCGAAGACCACCTTGGCATTCTCGGCATGCAGCGGGGCGGCGGAGAGGATCAGGGCGAGGGCGGTGGCAGTCGTGCGGGTCGTCATGCAGTCCTCCGGTGTTGGTTGGGACAAGCATGGGGCCGTTTCGGGGCGCGCCCAGCCTGTGCCGCGCGGTGCCGCCCTCGGAATTTGCGAATGATCGAATCTTGGGCAGTCTTTTCGGGAGGCCGGATGCATTCCCGGCAGGCCACGTGCCGCGCTGCAGCGGCGACGGTGCGGGATGGCGGGGCGGCGGGGGCTCTGGCAGGGTCCGGGTGACTCGGGGCCCGTGCGGTCCGCCGGGTCCGTTCCAGGAGGTCCGATGCTGCGCCCGATCACGCCCGACACCATTCGCCCGCCCTTCGCCCGCTACGCCCACGGGGTCGAGGTGCCGCCCGGCGCGCGCTGGCTGGCGACATCGGGCCAGCTGGGCCTGCGCCCGGACGACACGCTGCCCGAGGGGGCCGAGGCGCAGGCGGCGCAGTGCTTCGCCAATCTCGACGCGATCCTCGCCGGGGCGGGGATGGGGCGCGCGGATATCGTGCGGCTGTCGGCTTTCGTCACCGACCGGGCGCACATGGCCGGGTACATGGCGGCGCGGGACGCGTGGCTGGCCGGCGTCGACCACCTGCCCGCGAGCACGCTGGTCATCGTGTCGGGGTTCACCCGGCCCGAGTTCCTGGTCGAGGTCGAGGTGCTGGCGGCCAAAGAGGACTGAGCCGGGCGCGCGGGGCACGAAAAAGCCCCGCCGGATCGCTCGGGCGGGGCTTGCTTTATCCTGATGAGGAAAGCGCCGGGTCAGCCGACCGTCGCGCCGTCCTTCTTGGTCTCGGCATGCACCAGCAGGGGCTTTGCCGCGGCGGTGACGACCTCCTCGTTCACCACGACTTCCTCGACGCCGCTCATCGAGGGCAGGTCGAACATCGTGTCGAGCAGGATATCCTCGAGGATCGAGCGCAGGCCGCGCGCGCCGGTCTTGCGCTTGATGGCGCGGCGGGCGATGGCGCGGAGCGCCTCGTCGGTGAAGGTCAGCTCGGCATCCTCGAGCTGGAACAGCCGCTGGTACTGGCGCACCAGCGCGTTCTTCGGCTTGGTGAGGATCTCGATCAGGGCGGCTTCGTCGAGGTCTTCCAGCGTGGCGATGACCGGCAGACGACCGACGAACTCCGGGATCAGGCCGAACTTGAGCAGGTCCTCGGGTTCGAGGTCCTTGAAAATCTCGCCCACGCCGCGCGATTCCGGGTCGCGCACCTCGGCACCGAAGCCCATCGCGCTGCCCTTGCCGCGCTGTGCGATGATCTTGTCGAGGCCTGCGAAGGCGCCGCCGCAGATGAACAGGATGTTCGTCGTGTCGACCTGCAGGAATTCCTGCTGCGGATGCTTGCGCCCGCCCTGCGGCGGCACGGAGGCGACGGTGCCTTCCATGATCTTCAGGAGCGCCTGCTGCACGCCCTCGCCCGAGACGTCGCGGGTGATCGAGGGGTTGTCCGACTTGCGGGTGATCTTGTCGACCTCGTCGATGTAGACGATGCCGCGCTGCGCGCGCTCGACGTTGTACTCGGACGCCTGCAGCAGCTTCAGGATGATGTTCTCGACATCCTCGCCCACGTAACCGGCCTCGGTCAGCGTGGTCGCGTCGGCCATGGTGAAGGGCACGTCGAGGATGCGGGCCAGCGTCTGGGCGAGCAGCGTCTTGCCGCAGCCCGTCGGGCCGATCAGCAGGATGTTCGACTTCGCCAGTTCGATGTCGGTCGCCTTGGCCGAGTGGTTCAGGCGCTTGTAGTGGTTGTGAACGGCCACCGAGAGCACGCGCTTGGCATGCATCTGGCCGATCACGTAGTCGTCGAGCACGTCGCAGATCTCGCGCGGGCTGGGCACGCCGTCCGAGGACTTCAGCCCGGAGGTCTTGGTCTCCTCCCGGATGATGTCCATGCAGAGCTCGACGCATTCATCGCAGATGAACACGGTCGGACCCGCGATGAGCTTGCGGACCTCGTGCTGGCTCTTGCCGCAGAAGGAGCAGTAGAGCGTGTTCTTCGAGTCGCCTGAGGATTGTGCCATCGTTGCCTCGCCGCCTTTCCCTCCGCCGGGGAGGGCGCTGTGCCTGCCCCGGACCCCGGGGCGTCTTCTGCCGTTCGGGCCCCGCTGACGGGACCCCGCTTGCCGTCGTACCCCCCGTCGATGCCGCCGCCCGATCGGCCCGGCACCGGGGGCACCTGCGGGGAGGTCACCCCCCGGACGCGTGCCTTCCGGAGACAGTAGGACAGGGGGCAGGGGGGTGCAATGCCCGTTTTCCGACCCGTCGGTCCGCCGCGGTCCCGGGGGACGGCCGCGCTTGGGCGGCCGGTCCGGGCGCGCCGGAGAGGCGGATCAGCCTGCGTCGGGGGCAACCCGGCTGGTCACGATCTCGTCGATGTGGCCCCATTCGAGGGCTTCCTCGGGGGTCATCCACTTGTCGCGGTCGAGTGCCTGCTGGACGGTCTCGTAGCTCTGGCCGGTGTGGCGCATGTAGAGCCGGTAGAACCGCTCGCGGGTCTGCTCGATGTGGCGCGACTGGATCAGGATGTCGGCCGCGGTGCCCTGGCTGCCGCCGGAGGGCTGGTGGACGAGGAATTCCGAGTTCGGCAGCGAGAACCGCATGCCCTTCTCGCCGCCGAGCGCGATCACCGAGCCCATCGAGGCCGCGAGGCCGCAGACCAGCGTCGAGACCTTCGGCTTGATGTACTGCATCGTGTCGTAGATGCTCATGCCCGCGATCACCGACCCGCCCGGCGAGTTGATGTACATCGAGATTTCCTTGGACGGGTTCTCGGCCTCGAGGTGCAGAAGCTGCGCCACGATCAGGCTCGACATGCCGTCGTGAACCGGGCCGTTGACGAAGATGATCCGCTCCTTCAGCAGGCGCGAGAAGATGTCGTAGGCGCGTTCGCCGCGGCTGGTCTGCTCGACCACCATCGGGACGAGGGTGTTCGCGTAGGTTTCGATCGGATCGTGCATCGGCTCTGCCTCAACTGGGGTCGCGGGAAATCGGCTGTCGGTCGGTCTTCTGTTGCCTTCGAGTCTTAGGGTCGCCTCAGGGCCGCCGCAAGGGCGGGCGGCGGGGTTTCGTGGCGGCGGCTCCCCCGGGAGGGCCGCAATGCAAGACCCCCGCGCGGCGATTGCCGCGCGGGGGCTGATGGAAACCGGTCTGCCGGAGCGGCAGGGTCAGCGGTTCGCGAGCGCCTCGATCTGGCCGCGCAGGCCCGCGAGCGGGTAGCCCTGCGCCATGCCGGCCGCGATGATCTCGTCGGTCGGCATCTGGCCCGCCTGTGCGAAGGCCCAGACGAAGGCCGAGCGGGTGCCCGACGCGCAATAGGCCAGCACCGGTCCGTCGGCCTCGGCCAGCAGGGCGGCCTGCGCCTCGACCGTCTCGATGCCCATGCCGCGCCCGTCGATCGGGTTGACCACGAAGCGCAGGCCCTCGGCCTCGAGCGCGGTGCGCATCGCGGCCGCCTGGAGCATCCCCGGCACCTCGGCGTCGGGGCGGTTGCAGATCACCGTGGTGTAGCCCGCGGCCTTGATGGCGGCGGCGTCCTGCGGGTCGATCTGCGGGCTGACGGCGTAGCGGTCGGTGAGGGGGCGGATGTCCATGGGAGGGGCTCCTTTCGAAACGGTCGGGGCAGGGGCGCGCCGGTCAGGCGCGCGCCACCCGGTCGATCCCCTGGCTGATCGGCGGGGCCGCCAGCATTCCGGCGATCATAGACACGAGGAAGACGGCGCCGCCAACCCCCCCGAAGCCGATCGAGGCCAGTGCCGGGCCCGGGCAGAGCCCGGCGAGACCCCAGCCCGCGCCGAACATCAGCGAGCCGATGATCAGGTTGCGGCCGACCTTGGGCGCGGCGCGCTCGGGGATCGCGGTGCCGAGCACGGCGACCTTGCGGCGTTCCGCGATGCGCCAGGCGATCGCCATCGGCAGGATCGCCCCGCCCAGCACGAAGGCCAGCGTCGGGTCCCAGGCGCCGAACACGTCGAGCCAGCCCTGCACCTTGGTGGTGTCCACCATGCCCGAGACGAGGAGGCCGGTTCCGAAGAGCGCCCCCGAGAGGAAGGAGAAGACGTTGCGCATGTCACACCACTCCGAGGATATGCTTGAAGAGAAGGACGGAGACACCGCCCGCCAGCAGGTAGAAGCCGGTCGCCGCCATGCCGCGCGGCGAGAGCCGCGAGATGCCGCAGACGCCGTGGCCGGAGGTGCAGCCGTTGGCGAGACGCGTGCCGACGCCGACCAGCAGACCGGCCGCGATCACCGCCCACAGGTTGCCGGTCAGGTTGGTGTTCACCTCGCTGTAGAACGGAACGAAGAAGGGCGGGATGGCGACGAGGCCGACGATGAACGACAGCCGCTCACGCCAGGTCGACCAGCCCGAGCCGTCGACGAGGCCGCCGACGATGCCCGAGGCGCCCATGATGCGCCCGTTGACGAGCAGGTAGAGCGCCGCCGCGCTGCCGATGATGAGGCCGCCGAAAAGGCCCCAGATCCAGTCCGGATCGATGGTCATGATGAAGGATCCCTGTAGCGGAGGGTGAGAGGGGAAAGAGGGTGGAAAGGCGGGCCGGGGGGGCGGCCCGCCGGACCGGCGCGGGGCTCAGAGCCCGTTGACCGGAACCTTGAGATAGACCGCGCCGTTGTCTTCGGCGGGCGGCATGTGGCCGGCGCGCATGTTCACCTGCAGCGAGGGAATGATGAGCTTCGGCATGTTCAGGGTTGCATCCCGCGCGGTCCGCATCGAGACGAAGTCGTCGCGGCTCTTGCCGGCACCGACGTGGATGTTGAGCGCCTTCTGGTCGCCGACGGTGGTTTCCCACGCATAGTGGTCGCGGCCCGCCGCCTTGTAGTCGTGGCCGACGAAGATGCGGGTCTCGTCGGGCAGGGCGAGGATCCTCTGCACGCTGTCGAACAGGTCCTCGGCCGAGCCGCCGGGGAAGTCGCAGCGCGCGGTGCCGAAGTCCGGCATGAAGAGCGTGTCGCCGACGAAGGCCGCGTCGCCGATGACATAGGTCAGGCAGGCCGGGGTGTGGCCCGGGGTGTGCATCACGTCGCCGCGCAGCTGGCCGATGTGGAAGCTGTCGCCGTCGCTGAAGAGCGCATCGAACTGCGAGCCGTCGCGCTGGAACTCGGTGCCCTCGTTGAACACCTTGCCGAAGGTGTCCTGCACCACGGTGATGTTGTGCCCGATGCCGATCTTGCCGCCCGCGCGCTGCTGCAGGTAGGGCGCGGCGGACAGGTGGTCGGCGTGGACGTGGGTTTCGAGGATCCACTCGAGCCGCAGGTCGTGCTCGGCGATCCAGGCGAGGATCGCGTCGGCCGAACGGGTGTCGGTGCGGCCCGAGGCGTAGTCGAAGTCGAGAACCGAATCGATCACCGCCACCGCAACGCCCTGCGGATCGCGCACGGCATAGCTGATGGTGTTGGTCGCTTCGTCGAAGAAAGCGGTGACCGAGGGCGACACGGCCTGTGGTGTGATGGTCATGACATCCTCCATAGTTGTCTTGGTCAACTATCTGGCGTCTTTTCCTGTGCGGGTCAAGGGGTGATTTTCATTGACAACAATCCGCACGGGTCGAAGGCGTGGCAGACGCCGTCGTTGCCCGGCCCCGTCCCAGTGCGCGAAGTGGACCCTCGTTGACCTGAATCAAGGCGGAACGGTGCGATTTAAGCTCTTGTTAACTCACCGCAGAGGCGCGGCGGCGGCATCGCCCGGGGGGGTGAGTGAGGGGCCGAAGCCCGCCGCCTCGGCGGCGGTTTGCAGGCGCACCGACCTTGCGGGAGACGGCGCGCCTGCGAACCGGCCTTGCCCGGCGGGCAGGGATCGCACCCAGGACAGTCCCGCGGAGATGACGGCCATGACCACCGTGCAGCCCCATGACCTCGCCGCCTGGCAGGCGCGCCTGACGGCCCGCCGCGCCGAACTGGACACGCGTCTGCACGGCATCGAGGACGAGCTCGATGCGCATACCGAGCGCGACTGGTCCGAAAGCGCGGTCGAGCGCGAGGAGGACGAGGTGCTGGAGCGCCTCGGCGAATCCGGACTGGCCGAGATCCGCATGATCGATGCGGCGCTCGCGCGCATCGCCGACGGCAGCTTCGGCACCTGTCAGCGCTGCGGCGACCCGATTTCTGCCGAACGTCTCGACGTTCTGCCCTATGCCCCGCTCTGCCGGGATTGTGCTGGAGGCGCAAAATGAGCTTTTATACCAAGCCCCTCGACGAGGTTTCTCAGGTTCTCAGCGAGATGGAGCATGACCCCGAGCACGCCGCGGCCCATGCCGACGAACTGGCGGTCGCCATCGGTCACATGCGCGACGCGATGATCGACGTGCCGCCCGCGCTCCTCGATCTCGCGCAGCGGCTCGACAAGGCCTCCGGGATCATCCGCCGTCCGGACGAGTCGGGCGACGAGGACGCGTTCGACAACATGCCGGTGTGATCCGCCGGCCCGGCCCGGAGGCTGCCATGACCGCTTCGCCGACCTGCGCGCAGGACCGCACTGCCGCCCTGATCGTGTCGCTGATCTCGCGGGCGGACTGCGGGCGGCAGGTGGCGCGGCGCCTGAACGGCAAGGCACAGCGCGACCGGCGGATGGCGGCGAGTCTCGCCGACATCGCCGCGTGTCCCGCGCGCCGGGCCCGACTGGCCGCGATGCTGTCGGGGCCGGTGCTGCCCTTCGCCTGGGAGGACGACCCGCCCGGCTCCCCGGCCTGACAGCCCAAAGGCCGTGCCAAAGGGGTCACGCCTGCTGTCGTTGGGGGTTCCCCGCACTTCCCTCGCGTCCGTGCGCCTGCCACTGTGCCGCCGTGGTGGTGATGTGGTGACAAGGAATGCGTGAGAACCGGCCCGAGGTGACGTGTGACATCGAGGACGGGGTGGCCACGCTGTGCCTTGCCGCGCCGCCGCTCAACCTGCTCTCGCCCGCCCTGCGGGCCGCGCTGGCCGAAGCGCTGGACCGGCTGGCCGGTCAGCGGGGCCTGCGCGGGGTCATCCTGCGCGGCAGCGGCGGGCAGTTCTCGGCCGGAACCGACCTTGCCGCCGACCCCGATCCCGACGCGCCCGAGCTTGCCACGCTCTGCGCCCGGATCGAGGACTTCCGCCTGCCGGTCATCGCGGCCCTTCAGGGCGAGGTGGCGGGCGCGGGCCTCGAGCTGGCGCTTGCCGCCCATGACCGCATCGCCCACGAGCGCACGCGCCTGTCGATGCCCTGCCTCGGCTTCGCGCTGCTGCCGGAGGGGGGCGCGACCCAGCGGCTGCCGCGCCTCGTCGGGGCGGGTCCGGCGCTGGACCTGCTGCTGTCCGGCACGCCGGTCAGTGCCCCGCGCGCCCTGTCGATGGGGCTGGTGGACGGCGTGACCGAGGGCGATCCCGCCGAGGCCGCGCGCGCCCGCCTGGCCACGGTGGTGGCGACCAAGCGCGGTCCCCGCCCGACGATGCGGCGCGAGGACGGCTTTGCCGAGCCGGGCGCCTACTGGGCCGCGCTTCGCAGCCGCCGGGACGGTCTGGCGCGGCGCTTCTCCGGCGATCAGCTGGCGGCGGCGCGCGCGCTGGTGCGCTGTGTCGAGGCGGCGCAGATGCTGCCCGCCGCGCAGGGCCTCGACCTGGAACGCACGCTGGCAGCAGAGGCCGCCGACCGCCCGGAACCCGCCGCCCGCATCCACGCCTTCCTCGCCGAGCGTCGCGCCGCGCGCCTGCCGTCCGAGATGACGGGCCTCGCCCCCGAAATTACGGCCGCGCCGCGTCTCGCCGTGGTCGCGGGGCCGCGCAGCGGGCCGGACCTCGCCCTCGCCCTCGCGCGCTCCGGGCTGCCGGTGCTTCTGGTCGCGCGCTCGTCCGGGGCGGCGCAGGCGGCGCGGGCGCGGGTAACGGCCACCCTCGACGCCGAGGTCGTCGAGGGCCGCACCAGCGCCACCGGGCGGGCGGTGATCCTCGAGCGGCTGGCGACCGGCACGGACATGGCCGCGCTCGCAGGGTCCGACCTGATCTTCGAAGATGTCGAGGAAGACTTCGACATGAAGTCGGAGGCGTTGTGGAAGATCGGGCAGGTGGCCGCGCCCTTGGCGCTGATCGCCTCGACCACCGCCATGTTCGACGTCGATGCCCTCGCCCAGAAGACCGGCCGTCCCGAGACCACGCTGGCGATCACCGTGACGCGGCAGCCGGACCGGTTCCCGCTGTCGGAGGTCATCGCGGGGCCGGACACGACGCCCGGGGCCGAGGCGACCGCCGTCGCCCTGATGCGGCGCGCCCGGCGCTGGCCGGTGCGGGCGGCGAATGTCGAGGGGGGCCTTTTCGAGCGTCTGCGCCGGGCGTGGATCGACGCCGCCGACCTGCTGCTCGAGGACGGGGCGAACCCGGCCGAGATCGACAGCGCGCTGGCGGACGCGGGCTATGCCGAGGGGCCGTGCCGGATGCAGGACCGCGACGGGCTGATCCGGGACCACCGCCGCCGCCAGCGGACGGCGGACGAACGCGACCCGTCCGAGCGCTACGTCGACCTGGCGGACCGGCTGGTGGCGCGTGGCTGGACCGGGCAGGAGGCGGGGCAGGGCTTCTACCGCTATCCCGAGAGGGGCGGCGTGGCGATGGACTGTCCCGAGGTCGCTGCCCTCATCGACGAGATGCGCGAGGAAAAGCGCCTCGCCCCGCGCCCGATCGAACCTGACGAGATCGCCCGGGCCTGCCTGCTGGCGCTGATCAACGAGGGGGCGCGGCTCCTGGGGGACGGGGTGGCGTCCGATCCAGCCGAGATCGACGCCGTGGCCGTGAACGGGCTCGGGTTTCCGCGCGGTCTGGGCGGACCGCTCTACCAGGCCGACCGGATCGGGCTGGCGCAGGTCGTCGCGGCCCTCGAGACGCGCGTGCCCGACGCGCCGACGCTCTGGACCCCGGCCGCGCTGATCCTGCGGCTGGCCGAGGAAGGCGGCCGCTTCGCCGATCTGCATCGGGACCGCCCGCCGAAAGCGGACATGCCGAGCGCCGAGGCGGCGGAGGAGGAGGAAGCGGAGGACCCGGTGTCCGGCCCGGAGGTCGTGTCCCCGGACCTCAGCCCAGAAGAACCCCGATCACCACCATCATGAGGCCGATGACCGACACGAAGAGCGCGGCCATGTTCAGCGCCACGATCTTCTGCATCACCGCCCGCAGCCCGGCGTCGTCGAGACCGGCCCGGCGGGCCCGGGCGACGCGGGCGATGCACCAGACGAGCCCGGCGAGGCCGAGCAGCGTCACCACGGCACCGGCGGCTATCAGGATGTCCATGTCTCGGGCCTCCGTTGGGTCAGCGTCCGCGCCCTAGCGCAGGATGCCGCGCGGCACAAGGCGGCGGCCTGCCGAGCCGCTTGCACCGCCTTGCGGCACGGGCTACCCCGGACGCCCGAGCCCCCTTCCGACCGCGAGGATTGTTCATGGACGTTACCGAAACCTCTGTCTCCGAGATCACCCTCGCCGCGCGCGAGGAACTGCGGTCCTTCGTCGAGCGTTACGAACAGCTTGACCGCGAGAAGACCGACATCGCCGAGCAGATGAAGGAGGTCATGGCCGAGGCGAAGTCGCGCGGCTACGACACCAAGGTGCTGCGCAAGATCATCGCGCTGCGCAAGCGCGATCCGCAGGACCTGTCGGAAGAGGAAGCGATCCTCGAACTCTACAAGGAAGCGCTGGGCATGTGAGGCGCACGCCCGGTCTCAGGGCACCAGCGCGGTGACCCCGGCCCGGGTTTGGAGCACGCCGAGATCGGCCTCGTACCGGGCGGTCAGCACGTCCATCACCTGCGCCCCCCAGCCGGGACGCTCGAAGCTCTCGTCCATCGCCTCCGGCAGCGCGAACTTGTCGAGGAAGGCCGCCACGATCCGCCGCCGCTGCGTTGCGGTGCGCGGCGGGTGGGTTTCGAGATAGGCCCGCATCCGCGTCAGCCCCGCACCCGTCATGATCGTCTCGAGCAGCGCCTCGTCCCCGCGGAGCGCCATGTCCTGCGGCACGCCCGCGAGCCCGCGCAGCACCTCGGGCCACAGCAGCGGCGTGTCCTCGTTGCACCAGAGCGTGACCGGCGCGTCGGGGACGCCCTCGCGCAGGCTGTCGATCACCTTGACCCAGCTCAGCGAGGTCGGATCGATCCGGGCCAGCCACTCGGCGAAGGGCGGCGGCGAGGGCAGCCGGTCATAGAGCACCGGCACCAGCGTCGCCGGATCGCGCAGGCCGATCTGGAAGGTGACGGGGAAGTCGGGAAAGAGGTTCCGCAGCCAGGACGCCTTCTGCGCCATCTTGCCGTAGAACACGCCGCCCTCGAACACCGCCTGCGGCGTGCAGATGAAGTGCTCGAAGGAGAAGACGACGCGGGTGCCTTCCGAGTCCTCGAGGATGGTATCGAGGATGGCGTCCTGGATTTCCTCGGGCGCGGGCTTGCCCTTCAGCGCCACCAGCGCATCGCGCAGCACGGCCCGGTACTTGGCCGGCTCGGGCACGAGCACCCCGCGTTTCGCCAGCGCCTCGGCATCGCGCATCAGCGACGTGACCAGCAGGTCATCGTCGGTGTTGTGCGCCCCGATATGGAACACGATGTCCATGTCCGTCCGTGCCTGCCCGCCCGTTTGGGCCGTTATATCAGGCCACTCCCCCAAGGCCAGCGCCGATTCCCGACCGCTTGAAGCGCCGCCCGGTTTCGGGCAAGAGGACGGCGTGCCTCCATAGCTCAGCTGGTAGAGCGTCTGATTTGTAATCAGGGGGTCGGCGGTTCGAGTCCGTCTGGGGGCACCACTAAAACCGTTGCATATCAATATTTTAATCTGATTTCCGCTTCTCGCCGCATGGGTCCGGGTGCGCCTGTGGAAGCGTCACGGAAGCAGAAGTTGCGCGTTCGTTCGTGGCATTCGAGCCACTTGGCAGCTGTGCCGCCCCCGTGAGTCCACTGTGCCCGGCTCAACGGCCTCTCAGCTGCTTTCCCAGTGGTCCCCTCGGTCACAACCGGCGCACCGAGGCAGGCCGCACCTTCCCTCGCTTCGCTCTGCGCGTCTGACGCTCTGGATGTCGGCCTGCCAGCAACCGTGGCACCAAGTCCAACCCCCGACGGGGCCATTCGCCATGGCCCGCTTCTCGATCCCCCTAGGCACTGCCCGATAGGTGTGCTGAGGGCGGAAGGTGGGCCTGCGCAGCACTTCGCACCAGCATTTGCAATGAAGGGTGAAGCGGCCACTTGCAGAGTAGGCGCTGCCTCGTCGGGTGATTGTGTCCACAATCGGAACAAAGCTGTGGATACACCTTAGCTTCACAAGACTCGGTAACCCGAATCGTGCAGGCTTCTATACGTAGGTCGCGCACTAGTTGGCCCGCTTTCGACAAACTGCGCTTGCCGACCCGGGGCGTCTTCTGCATGTGCCATTGCAGGCCGCCTGTGCCTCGGGCGCGATCTACTTTTTTCGTGGACGCCGATACAAGTTAAGGGCTGTGTGGTGCCAACGCAGAATTGCGGGCGAACCGAGGCACTCCGCACCTTTGCTCGGCGCGTCTGACGCGCGGGATGTTCGCCCGCCAGCAACCGTGGCACCAAGCTCAACCCCCGAGGGGCATTGTTGCAGAAAGGCGTCTTGAGGCGTGACTTCCCCTTTCCCCTTCCCCTTCAGGTTCAGGGCACGCGTACGATCTCGGCGGTGCCGAGGGCATTGAAGCGGTTGATGGGGGCGACGCGGATGTGGATTTCGGCGGTTTGGCGGTCAGGGTCTCTTGCGGCGATGCGCTCGCCGAAAGACTTGAGGCAGCGCATCTTGGCCTCGGCGCGGCTGCGGGCGTGGTACCCGGTCAAGCGCTTCCAGAACGCGCGGCCGTAGTGGCGTGTGGCGCGGAGGGTTTCATTGCGGGCCTGGGCGGCTGGGCAATCCTCCTTCCACGGTCGACCATTCTTGCGGATCGGGATGATTGCGGTGCCACCGCGCGCGATGATGGCGCTGTGGCAGCGTCGTGTATCGTAGGCGCCATCTGCGGTCACGGTGCCGATGTCTTCGTCGTCTGGGATCTGGTCCAGCAGGTCTGGCAGGATGGGGCTGTCGCCTTCCCGGCTGGGGGTGAACTCGACCGCGCGGATGTCGGATGTGGCGGTGTCCATGGCCAGATGGACCTTGCGCCATTGGCGTCTTCCCTGGACACCATGCTTGCGGGCCTGCCACTCGCCGTCGCCGAGGAACTTGATGCCGGTGCTGTCCACCAGCAGGTTCAGCGGCCCGTCGGCACGGCGATAAGGGATCTGCACCTTCAGGGTCTTCTGTCTGCGGCACAGCGTCGAGTAGTCCGGAACGGGCCAGTCCAGCCCCGCCAGCCGCAGCAGGCTTGCGACCATCCCGGCGGTCTGCCTGAGCGGCAGCTTGAACAGCACCTTGATCGACAGGCAGAACTGGATCGCCGCGTTCGAGAAGACCGGCGGGCGCCCCGTACGGCCCTCATGCGGCGCGTGCCAAGCCATCTCCTTGTCCAGCCAGATCAGCAGTGACCCGCGCTTCCTGAGCGCAGCGTTGTAGGCGGACCAGTTGGTGGTGCGGTAGCGGGCGGGCTTGGGCTTGCTCATGTTGCCCGTCTAACCGCATGGATTCACGATGTGAATCCTTCACGGCTAGAGTTCTGCAACAACGCCCCACCTACCTCAAGGGGCGCCAGGGCGGCCGTATCGTCCCGGTCGCGGCCATAATCGCCGTTGCCGCCAACACCGAGGGCCGCCGCGAGATCATTGGTCTGGGCATCGGCCCTTCGGAAGCCGAGACGTTCTGGACCGAGTTCCTTCGCTCTCTGCGCGCCCGCGGCCTCGGCGGGGTCAGGCTGGTGATCAGCGATGCCCACACAGGGCTCAAGGCCGCCATCGCCCGGGTCTTCGAAGCTACCTGGCAGAGGTGCCGCGTTCACTGGATGCGCAACGCGCTGGCCCATGTCTCGCGCGGCCAGCACACCGTCGTCGCCGCCGCGATCCACCAAGCCTTCGATCAGCCCGATCGCGCCCATGCCGGTGAGACCTGGCGAAAGGTGTCCGAGCAGTTGCGCCCGCGCTGGCCCAAGCTGGCCGACCTGATGGACGCCAGCGAGCACGACGTGCTGGCCTACATGTCCTTCCCGAAGGAACACCGAGCCAAGCTGCACAGCACCAACCCGATCGAGCGCCTGAATGGCGAAATCAAGCGCCGCACCGATGTCGTCGGCATCTTTCCCAACGATGAGGCCATCGTCCGTCTCGTCGGTGCGCTGCTCCTCGAACAGAACGACGAGTGGGCCGTCCAGCGGGCACGATACATGACGCTGGAAACCATCGCGCCGATGGGCGATGATGCCATCATCAGCCTGCCCGCAGTGGCATCCTGATCAAGCAGGCCCGCGCCGAACATCACGGTGACGATCAGCGCCAGCTACACCACTTCATGGGACAGCATCGAGGGCCCTTGAAACGGAAGCCGCCGCGGTATTCAAACAGGTAGCACGACCAGCGCAACGCGCCGCCTCATAACCGTGCCCCGGTAAACAGACTTGGCATGTTTTCGCGCGTCAAGAAACGGCGGTGCGCCGTTGAGGGAAGGATCACACAGGATGTATCTCGGGATCGACCTCGGAACCTCTGCCGTCAAGGTCTGCGTGATGGCCGCGGACGGGCATGTCGTGGCGACGGCCGACGCCCCGCTGGGCGTGGCGCACCCGTTCGAGGGCGCGAGCGAGCAGACCTGTGACGACTGGTGGACCGCGACCGTGGCGGCGGTCACCGCGCTCGCCCCCGAACTGCGGGCGAGCCTGCGCGGCATCGGGCTGTCGGGACAGATGCACGGGGCGGTGCTGCTCGATGCCAACCACCGCCCGGTCCGCCCGGTGATCCTGTGGAACGACGCCCGCGCCACGGCCGAATGCGCGGCGATGACGGCGGACTGCCCCGACATCGGGGACCTGTCCGGCGTGCCGCCGATGGCCGGGCTGACCGCGCCCAAGCTCCGCTGGCTGGCCCGGCACGCCCCGGACGAGCACGCCCGCATCGCCCGTGTCCTGCTGCCGAAGGACTACATCGGGTTCCGGCTTCACGGCGGCTTCGTGACCGATCCGTCCGACGCGGCGGCCACCTCCTGGCTCGACCAGCGCACCCGGACCTGGTCCGAGCGGCTCTGCGAGGTCAGCGCGACCGATATTGCCTGGCTGCCGGAGATCCGCCCGGGCACCGAGGTTGCCGGGACCCTGTTGCCCACCGTGGCCGCCGAGCTGGGCCTGCCGTCCGGGCTGCCGGTGGCCACCGGCGGGGGCGATGCCGCGGCGGGCGCTGTCGGCATCGGCGCCGTCTCGGCGGGGGAAGGCTTCATTTCGCTCGGCACGTCGGGACAGCTCTTCGTGACCACGCCGGACTACCGTCCGAACCCGGCCAGCCTGATCCATGCCTATGCCCATACCGTGCCCGGCCACTGGTTCCAGATGGCCGCGATGCTGAACGGGGCCCGCCCGATGGCGTGGCTGGCGGACCTGCTGCGGCGCCCGATCCCCGATCTGCTGGCCGAGGCCGAAACCGCGCCGCCCGGGCCGCTGTTCCTGCCCTACCTCACCGGAGAGCGCACGCCGCATGGCGATACCGAGATCCGGGGCGGCTTCGCCGGGCTTGGCGAAACGACCACGCAGGGCAGCCTGATGCGGTCGGTGCTGGAGGCGATCGCCTTCACCTTCGCCGATGCCATGACCGCGCTCGAGGCCGCGGGGACGCGCCCGAGCGCGCTGCTGGCAATCGGCGGCGGCACACGCAGCGACCTGCTGATGCAGATGATCGCCGACACCACGGGCTGCACGCTCGGACGCAGCACCGGAGCGGAGATCGGCCCGGCCCTCGGGGCCGCGCGGATGGCCCAGGTCGCGGCGGGCGACGGTCCCCCGGACGAGGTCATGCGCAAGCCCGACGTCGGCCGCCAGTTCCACCCCGATCCCGCCGCAAGGGACCGGCTGCACCCCCGCCTTGCCGCCTACCGCGCGCTCTACCCGGCGCTGAAGTCGGTTCAGGGCGCGATGGGGGAAAGCCCGGGCGCCTGCAAAGAGGCGCGGCGTTCCGCAATCGGTCTCAAGGGATAACGACAGTCGGGCGGGTCATCCGGTCCGCAGGATTGGTTGCGGGGCCTCACCTTGGCCTCGACCGAACGTTCAGACTCTTCAGACCTTACCGCCGCTTGCTATGTAACCCAACAGGCGTAGGACAACAGGATCGTTGGAACGAAGGTCGTTACAGCAGCCCGAGGGTCTTTTGGCGCGACAGTAGGTGCTCTGCCGCTCCGGATCTGAGGACGAGGCAGGTAGCTCGGGCTCTTGATCGAACACTGCACCAGACAGCCGCGCGCCCATAGCGACAGACGGGCGCGCCCTCCGGCAGGGAGAGCGCGCTAAAGTCCGAGCAGCCTCAGACCGTCTCGGCGACCGCCTGGGCGCGATCCCCCGGTTCCTTGGCGCCGGTCATGAAGGCCACGGCATCCGACATGCTGTGGGACTTGGGGTCGATCACGCAGAGCCGGCGCCCGAGGCGGTGGATGTGGATGCGGTCCGCCACCTCGAAGACATGGGGCATGTTGTGCGAGATCAGCACGATCGGGATGCCCCGGCTGCGCACGTCGAGGATCAGTTCCAGCACCTTGCGGCTTTCCTTGACCCCGAGGGCCGCGGTCGGTTCATCGAGGATGATGACCTTCGATCCGAACGCCGCCGCCCGGGCGACCGCCACCCCCTGGCGCTGACCCCCAGAAAGGGTTTCGACAGCCTGGTTGATGTTCTGGATCGTCATCAGCCCGAGTTCCGACAGCTTCTCCCGGGCAAACTCTTCCATCGCCCGGTGATCGAGCATGCGGAAGTACTTGCCCAGCGGCCCGGGTTTGCGGATCTCGCGTCCGACGAACATGTTGTCGGTGATCGACAGCGCCGGGGACAGGGCGAGGGTCTGGTAGACCGTCTCGATCCCGGCCTCGCGCGCCTCCAGCGGCGACGAGAAGCTGACCGGTTTGCCTTCGAGCCGGATCTCGCCCTCGTCGGGACGGATTGCACCCGAGATCGCCTTGATCAGCGAGGACTTTCCCGCCCCGTTGTCGCCGATCACGGCGAGGATTTCGCCAGGGTAGAGATCGAAGTCGGCGTTGTCGAGCGCGGTCACCCGGCCATAGCGCTTGACCAGTCCGCGTGCGGTGAGAATGGGAGCCTGCGAGGTCATGCCGACACCTTTCTGATCCATTGGTCGATGGCGACCGCGATGATGATGAGCCAGCCGATGGCAAAGACCTGCCAGAGCACGTCCACACCGGCGAGGCGCAGGCCGGATTGGAACACCCCCACGATCAGCGCCCCGAAGAGCGCCCCGAGGATGGAGCCGCGCCCGCCGAAGAGCGAGATGCCCCCGATGACGACGGCGGTGATGGACTGCAGGTTGCCTTCGTAGAAGGCCTGCGGCGAGATCGAGCCCACCCGACCGATGGAGGCCCAGGCCGCGACGGCGCAGACGAGACCGGCCAGCATGTAGACCGAGATCAGGATGCGGTCGGTGCGGATCCCCGCCAGTTCGGCGGCATCCTTGTCATCGCCGACGGCATAGACGTGACGGCCCCAGGCGGTCTTGTTCAGCATGTACCAGAGCACCACGAAGACGGCGACCATCAGCAGCGATCCCCAGGTGATGCGGGCGCCTCCGATCTCGATCACGGTGCCGAAGACTTTCAGCAACGGCGCCTGCTCGTCGATGTCCTGGCTGCGGATCGATTGCGCGCCCGACAGCCAAAGGTTGAGGGCATAGAAGATCGACCACGTGCCGAGCGTCGTGATGAAGGGCGGCAGCTTGACCTTGGTGACGAGCAGCCCGTTCAACAGCCCCGCCGCGGTGCCCCCGATGAAGGAGACCAGAAGGGCGATCGGCGCGGGAACACCCATGTAGACGGCAAGGTTCCCGGCGATGACGGACATCAGCACCATCACCGCCGCCACCGACAGGTCGATGCCGGCCGTGAGGATGATCAGGGTCTGCGCGGCAGCGAGAATACCGATGATCGACACCTGCTGCAGGATCAGGGACAGGTTGAAGGCGGAGAAGAACCGCTCGCCCGCCACGATCCCGAAGACGCCCACGGACAGGATCAGCACGATGACCGGCACCAGCGTCGGGTTGCCGTGCAGGATATGTTGCAGAAGTCCGAGCGGCGAGCGGTGCCGCTCCTCGAAACGCGCCACGGCGGTGTCGCTCTGGGCGACGACGGACTCGTAGTCCTGTGCGCCACGGCCCCTCTCAGGCGTGTCGGTCATGGTGGATCCTCCCTGGGATGACGGTGCCGCAGATGGCCCGCGTCAGGCAAGCGGGCGCCGCGATGGCGACCATCCGGGCCGCCGAGGGGTGACGGGGGCGCTGGACGCGCCCCCGTCCCCGGAACCGGGGATCAGCCCCAGCAGAGCGAGAGCGCTTCGGCCGAGGTGATCGAAGGGATGCCGTCAACCGGCTTGTCGGTCACGAGCTGAACGCCGGTGTTGTAGAAGTCGAGGCCTTCGGTGTTGGACGGCTTCTCGCCGGTCTCGGCGAAGGTCTTGATCGCTTCGATGCCGAGCGACGCCATCAGCAGCGGGAACTGCATCGAGGTCGCGCCGATCACGCCCTCGGCCACGTTCTGCACACCCGGGCAGCCGCCATCGACCGAAACGATCATCGCCTGACCTTCCAGGCCGACGGCCTTCAGCGCCTCGTAGGCCCCGGCAGCGGCCGGCTCGTTGATGGTGTAGACGACGTTCACGCCCGGATCCTTCTGGAGCAGGTTCTCCATCGCGGTCCGGCCGCCTTCCTCGTTGCCGTTGGTCACGTCGTTGCCGACGATGCGGGCGTCGTCCTCGTCACCGATGTCGGTCGGATCCTTAATGTCGACGCCGAAGCCCTGAAGGAAGCCCTGGTCGCGCAGGTAGTCGACCGAGATTTCCGAGGCGTTGAGGTCCAGCAGCGCGATCTTGGCACCCGAGGTGTCGCCCATGGTTGCCGCGGCCCACTTGCCGATCAGCTCGCCGGCGAGGAAGTTGTCGGTGGCGAAGGTCGCGTCAGCGGTATCTGCCGGCTCGAACGGCGTGTCGAGCGCAATCACCAGAAGGCCCGCGTCGCGCGCCTGGGTCACGACCGGCGCCAGGGCGCGGCTATCCGACGGCGTGATCAGGATGCCCTTGGCGCCTGCGGCGATGCAGCTTTCGACGGCCGCGATCTGGCTCTCCACGTCGCCGTCGATCTTGCCGGCATAGGTGGACAGGGTGATGCCGAGTTCCTCGGCCTTGGCCTCGGCGCCTTCCTTCATCTTCACGAAGAAGGGGTTGGTGTCGGTCTTGGTGATCAGGCAGGCGCTGATCCCGTGGCTGCCCGCCTCGGCGGCACCTGCGAAGCCGAGCAGCGTCAGCGCGGTCGCGCCCATGAGGGCAGATTTCGCGAACGAATAGGTCATGTTTCTCTCCTCCCGTGGCGCCGCACGCTCTCCGCGCGGCTCGAAACAGCGCCATCTGGGCGGAGTCGCAGTCCCCTGTCAATAATTAAATCAACTTGGTTTATTATTGACAGGCCATCGGGACTGGGGAAGGGTTTGGCCACGACAGGGAGGTCGCAATGCCGGGCGAATTGGGCAGCATGGAGGGACGGGAAACCGTAACCGCGCTTCTGTCGGGGCGTGCGGATGGCATCCGGGCCCAGAACGAGCGGCTGATCCTGACCATGCTCCGCCGCTTCGGACCGATGGCCCGCGCCGAAATCGCGCGGCGGACCGGGCTCTCGGCGCAGACGATGTCGGTCATCATGCGCGCGCTGGAAGAGGATGGCCTGATCCTGCGGGGCGCTCCGGTGCGCGGGAAGGTCGGACAACCGCTGATCCCGATGCACCTTGCCGGGGACGGCGCCCTGTTTTTCGGCCTGAAGGTCGGCCGGCGCAGTTGCGAGATGGTTCTGACCAACTTCCTCGGGGATGTCATCGCGCGGCGGGTGCAGGTGCACTCGCACCCGACCCCGGAACGTACGATCGCCTTTGCCGTGGAGGCCTTTGCCGCCCTGCGCAACGGGCTCAGCGCGACGGCCCGCGGGCGCATCGCGGGTCTCGGCATCGCTATTCCCTTCCAGCTCTGGAGCTGGGCCGAACCGCTGGGTGTCGATCCCGCGGAAATGGAGCCGTGGCGACAGACGGATCTGTTGTCTCTGCTGGCGCAGGAACTCGCGGTTCCGGTGTTCCTGCAGAACGATGCCACGGCCGCCTGCGGCGCGGAGCTGGTGTTCGGGGCCGAGGACACACCGCCTGATTTCCTTTATTTCTACGTCGGCTACTTCATCGGCGGCGGACTTGTGCTGAACGACCGGCTGCACACCGGACCGACCGGGAATGCCGCCGCGCTCGGCTCGATGCCGGTGCCGTCGCCCGAAGGGCAGCGCCAGCTGATCGACGTGGCCTCGCTTTCGGGACTGGAGCGGCAGCTCGTCCAGCGCGGGGTCGCCGCACAGGAACTGTGGCTGAACCCCGAGCTCTGGTATACCGACCCGCCCCTCCTTGCCCGCTGGATCGAGGACGCCGCGGCCGGCATCGCCTTCGCCATCACAGCCGCGGCCTCCGTCATCGAGGTGCCCTGCGTCCTGATCGACGGGTCCTTCCCGCCGCGGCTGCGCTCCGACCTGACGGCTGCGGTCAGAACCTCCCTCGACCGCATGAGCTTCCTGGGGCTGGATCGCCCGGACCTGAGGGAGGGGACCGTCGGCGCCTCGGCCCGCGCCCTCGGAGCCGCGGCGCTTCCGTTGTCGGAACAGTTCCTCATGGACCTGCCGTCTGACCTGACACCCGGAAGCGGGACCGTTTGAGGCTGGTGGGCGCTGGTGAGATATCTCTAGGCTCCAGACTCATTGATGGTCAAAGCCAGAACATCACGGTTGCGGCGAGAGCGACGGCCGAGAGGAAGACTTTGGCGCACCTGTCGTAGCGTGTTGCGATCCGGCGCCAGTCCTTCAGGCGGCCGAACATGATCTCGATCCGGTTGCGGCGGCGATAGCGTCGCTTGTCATAGCGAACAGCCTTGGCGACGTCCTTGCGATGCACGTCCGTGACCTTGAAGCAGCCAAGCGCGGGCTTGATCCGCTGCCGGATTTGCGCGCGGTAGTCCCGCGCCGTCCCTGGCTTGAGGCGCACGTCCACATGCAGTTCGAGGAACCGGTCGCACAGACCGGCCATCGTCGGGGCCATCCTCTCAAGCGCGATCTCCTCGACGGGGTCCAGTCCCCCGGCCACCTGCCCGAGCATCCCGCGTGCAATGGCGCGGGCCTCTTCCGTCGTGATGGTCCCGTGCCGACCGAGTGCGGCGCGCCGGGTGCGGGCTCCTTTCCGGTACTGCACCTGGTAGGTCTTCACCCCACTGGGCAGCACCCGGACCCCGAAGCCGGGAAGGGTCGCATCCCACACGAAATAGTCCTTCGGCTCGACCTGCAGGGCGGTCACGCTGCGCTGGGTCAGTTTGGGCATCCGATTACCTCCTCGGACCGGCCCGATTCATGGAAGCCCTATGGAAGAGCGGGGCCGGAAACCGTGGGGTAATCGGTAGTCGGGGAGAGTTTCGCCGGTCAATGATGTCGGAACAAATTCAGTAATTTAGCGTAACCAAGGGTAAAGCAGAGAATCGCAATACGGCAGTTTGTAATCAGGGGGTCGGCGGTTCGAGTCCGTCTGGGGGCACCACTCCGACAAGAGGACAGGGTTGGTCTCCGGGCGCGGCGTGCAGCCGGGCGCTGTCGTGAGGACCTGTGCGGCGTCTTGGACTTATCCACAGGGACACCGCCAGTTTCCACAGATTGGAGAAACGCGCCCGATCCCGCAAAAAATGAGCGATGCCGAAGCACCGCTCAAGTTGCGCAGGGAACACGATATGGGGGGCAGCGCGGGCTCGAGCAGGCAGAGCGGGCGCCGCGTGGCAAGGCGAGTCACGATCCCATATCGTGTTGTCTTAGGGTCACCCAAACACATCATCTGGTCAATTCAGCCAGAAGGTGGGGTCCGTTGTCGAATACGGACATCGGTGGCTGTCCGGTTGGTCCGAGGATGGGATTGGCCAAAAAAGAAGGCGCCACGAGGGCGCCCAGTTTGCGTTGAAGCAAAGTGCAGGTCCGGATAGGTGCTCCAGAGCAGGCGGAGCGATGGGGGCGTGGCAAGCCACAATCCGGAAACACGGTATCCACGTACTTGTCCACAGGCGGCCCGTCCAGAAATCTTTAGATATTATCCGAGGTTGGTGCCATGCCGGGCGGGGGCGTCCACAGATCTGGGGTGCGACGGGACGTCCGGCCCTGTGCACAGATCCGGGGATGGATCGGGCGCTCACGGGACCGGCGCGGGCCTGCTGCTGACGCCGTTCCGGCCAAGCAGGGCAGGGCGCGCGCGGGCAGGCCCGGGGCCGAAAGATGCCCTTCGCTTTCCGGGGTATATTCTTTCAGTCATTCCCAAAGATATTCAGGCAAGATTTTTCGGACCTTTTCGGTTTTGAAAGATAGCCGATTGTCCGCAATTTCCTGATGCAATGGCAGTCCCGGGCGTCAAACTTGACGCGACGGTGGGACTTCTCTTGGCCCACGATCTGGGAGGGCCCCATGCGAAAATTGCTGATGACAACATTGCTCTGCACGACGTTGCTCGTGCCTGCGACCCCGGAACCGGCGCGGGCCGACTCGGGGGAAACGGTGGCGACGATCCTGTTGCTCGGCCTTCTTGCGCAGGCACTGTCGAACAATACCGCGCGAATGGACCACGGGATCCTGATCGAGTCCGACGACGACATCGAGTACCGGATCGAGGCGGCCGGCCGGCTCGAGAGCGTCGATGCGATCGGCCTCGAACGCGGGGACGTGATCAATGGCGGTGTCGCCACGGGCAAGGTCGCGCGGGACGCCGACGCGTTTGTCGTCGAAGGCAACATCCTGCGGATCGTCGTGTCCGACCCCCGGCGCGTGACGGTCATCGTCGATGGAGTCCGCCTTGCGGCCGACCAGCTGATCGACGGCGGCCGGGTCGTCGCCGATCCTCCGCCCGCCCCGCAGGAGCCGGGCGGCCGTGCCCCGTCGTTCGCAGGCAGCTGGGCGTCGGACTTCGGGACGCTCGATCTCGTCCAGTTCATCGTCGGGAACGAGTATTTCCTGATCGGGGACTATGCCGATCGCGGCATTCTTGTCGGGCGGGTCTACGGCGCCTGCGCCAGCGGGATATTCACCAACGAGCTGAATGGCGGGGGGAACGGGGTCTTCCGCTTCCGCCTCGACAGCGCCGACGGGTTCGATGGCGAGTGGCGCTGGAGCACCGACAGGGCGCTCAAGGCGTGGGACGGGACACGTCGTGGTGCGCCGCCGCTGTTCCTCGACAATTTCTGGGGCGGGCGCGCCTTTGCCATCGATGCCCAGCGGGGCGTCGCGTCGCAGACCGGGTTCTGGAACGGTGACCTGGGGCAGATGCATGCCCATGTCGGCAGCAATATCTGGGTCTCCGATGTTGACGGGCCGGGGGATGCCGACGGGGTGCTTGCCGCCCTCTCGACCGACGGGGTCAAGTATTTTGGCCTGATGACGCGGGGGGACCGCAACGTCGCGGTGACCTTCGACGCCCGGGGACCCGACGCACAAGGCTCGTATAGAGAACTGCCAGCCGGGCCACAGACGCTGTTCGGGATGACGCAGACCGGGGCCCGCCGGCCGGGCATTTCTCCCGAGCTGGGCTCGACGGTTCTGAGCTGCCGCTGACACGCGGCGCCGGCGACACGCGGCATCCGTCCGCGTGTCGCTCGATCGGCGGACGTCAGTTGGCCTTCGACAGCGCCAGGCTCAACTGCCCGTCCCCGTCGAACAGGTAGAGGTACTGCCCGATGCGGTGGTAATGGCCTTCCTCGGGGAAGGCCTGCCACAACCGCCGCTCCTGCCGGTCGAGCGGCTCGGGGCACAGCATCATCGTGCTGAACGTGTCTCCGACGACATGGTGGGCGCCGTCGCGCGCGAAGAGATCGCCGCCCACGCCGTTGCACCCGGCCGACAGCCCGAACCCGTCGCCGTTGAAGGCGATGGTCATCGCCGGTTCCTCGGCGGCGACGGCGGTCATCCCGGCCTCGTCCCGGATCGCGACCACCCGCCAGTCGCCGCGGAGTTCGGTCGGCACCTCGGTGACGGGCTGGAGGGTGATCGGGGCGATTGCGGGCGTCTCGGCCCGCAGCTGTGCGGACGAGGCCACTACAAGGGCGATCATGAGGGCCGTCATCGGTCTGGGCATGGGTGAGTCCTGTCGGTGGTTTCCGGATCGGTTTTCGCCGCAAGGTGCATCAGGGCGAAAACGAATACCATCCGAACATGGAGTTTTGTGAACTGGATTGTGCCAATTTTGGCCATTGTCACGGAATACACGCTTAATGCTGCATTCTTTCGAATAAGGCCCTCAGCGGCTTCTGGCGCAATTCCGTAATGGCAGCGTCGCGAGCGAAATCTCGCACCCTTCGGTAATCTCGCCGCTACGAACCATTTCCCGATCCCGAGCGACCCCGCTCCCGATCCTTCCAGTCCCGCAGCAGGTCACCCCGTTGGCGGATCCGCCGCGTCGGGCACGCGGGCCGGGCGGGGATCGTCCCCCTTGTCATACGCGCCGCCCCAGAGATCCCGCTCGAAGTGGCGCGGCACCGGGTAGCGCCGTTTGCCGCGTTCGGCGGGGATAGGGCAGCGCTGGCTGTCGGCCCCCGCAAGAGCCCATTCCCCGAGCGCGGCCCGGACCTCGGGCGTCACACGATAGACCGTCACGGCCGGATCGCGGGCGCGGCGGCCCACGTCGCGCGCAACCCGGCGGCGTGCGCCCCAGCGAAAGAAGGCCCGGTAGAGCCCGAGGTAGCGGCCGTCGAGGAAGCCCGCATAGGTGCCGAGGATCACGGCGTCTCCCTCGCGTGGTCCCGGTGCGCCGTGTCGGAGCGAGTGCGTCGCGGGAAGGGCTGCATCAGGTATACGCAATGAGAAGGAGCACGAGCCCCAAGCCGATACGGTAGATCACGTAGGGTGTATAGCCGTAGACCCGAAGATACCGCATCATCAGGAACAGGGCGACGAGGGCGGCCCCGAATGACGCGAGCACGGCCACCGCCGTCTGCAGAACGCCGTCCCATGTCAGCGTGAAGCTGCTTTCGAGGCCGAGGTACGCGGCGGAGGCAAGGATCGGCGGGACCGACATCAACATGGACAGCCGGGCCGCTTCCTCGCGGCGGTAGCCCAGCCAGCGCGCCGCGGTGATCGTGATACCGGCGCGGGATGTGCCGGGCACCAGGGCGAGGACCTGCGCCAGCCCCATGAGCACGGCATCCCGCAGGGACCAGCTTTCGGCACGCCACTCGTGCACGCCCTTGCGGTCCGCCCACCACAGCAAGCCGCCGAAGATCAGCGTGGCCCAGCCGATGACGGGCAGGGACCGCAGCAGCAGATCGACCCCCAGCAGCCGGATGGCCGCCCCGGCCAGCAGGACCGGGACCGTGGCGCTCAGCAGGCAGATCGCGAGGCGGACACCCGGTCCGTTCAGCCGGCCGGTCAGCAGGTTTCCGACGCCGGTCAGGGCGAGGGCCACGTCGTCCCGGAAGTAGTAGACCACCGCGCCGAGCGTGCCGACATGCACCGCGACGTCGATCTTCAGCCCCTGGTCGGGCAGTCCGGTCAACAGCGGCACGGCCGCCAGATGCCCGGCGGAGGACACGGGAAGGAACTCCGTGAGTCCCTGGATCACGGCAATCAGGAGAATGAAGAGAAGGCTCATGAGTACGGGTCCAGGTTGATCGCAGCTCCGGCACGCGCCAGCCGCGCGGGTCCTTTGACCCGGCTGGCATCGTGGCGGTGGTCGTCGGGCGGTTGGCCGGAACAGGCGGTCCCGCCTGTTCCGCGTCAGCACCGTCCGGGTCGGTTATTTCTTGGCGACGCGACCGTCGGGCTTTCCGAGCGGATCGTCCTGACGGTGGACCGAGCCTTCGAACCCGGCGCCGGACTCGATGGCGAGCATCTTGTGGTGGATGTCCCCCTCGACGCGCGCGGTTGCCGACAACCGGACCTTCAGCCCGCGCACCGTGCCCACGATGTGGCCGTGGATGACGACGTCATCGGCCAGCACCTCGCCCTCGATCAGCGCGGTTTCCCCCACGGTGAGCAGATGGGTGCGGATATCGCCCTTGACCCGGCCCTCGACCTTGATCTCGCCGGTTCCGCGCAGGTTGCCGGTGATGCTCATCTCCTGCGAGATCACCGAGGGGATCGTTTTCGGACGGGCGACCTCGTCGGCCCGCGACTCGTCGCGCGGCATCGGCGGGACGGGGCGCTGGACGGGGGCGCCGAGCGCCGCAGGACGCTGAACCTCCTGTGTTCCCGGGCCGGGTTCGTGGATCTTGGATTTCGAAAACATCATGCGTCCTTTCTGCCTGTTTCTGCCTCGCCGAGCGGGAGGACCCGGGCAGGACAGCGCATGCCCCCCGCCGTCCGATCCCTTTGCCCGATGCAGTTCTGGCCGAAGAGGCGCGAGACGTCAGCCTCTTCTAAAGTCTGTTGCGACAGGTCCGGACAGGCCGGTGCCCGAACCCGGGCGCGGCCTGTCCGGTGATCCGGCATGTGTCAGCCGTTGACGACCAGCACGGGGCCGTCCTCGGCATCCGCGGGCGCTGCGGCCCGGTCGTCGTGCCGGGCGGAGGCCGCCTCGGCGCAGTGCAGCGTTGCGTTGATCCGGGCACCGTTGTCGATCCCCAGCGTCGCGTAGACGATGTCCGCGTCGACGTCGGCCGTGCTCCGCAGCACGAGGTTGCCGGTCGTGATCTTGCCCTTGAGCGTTCCGTTGATCGTGAGGTCTTGTGCCTCGATCTCGCCATCGACGCGGGCGTCACCCCCGATGGTGACACGACCCGCGCCGATCGTGCCTTTCACGTTGCCGTCGATGACGAGGTGCCTCGCCCCCTCGATGACCCCCTCGATGAGCAGCTCGGCGCCGATGTACGATCCCTCGAGCCGCTGTGGCGGTTCCGGACGTGCGGGCGGTTGGCCCGGGCGCGTGATTGGACCCATGTGGTTCCCTTTCCTGATTGGCAGCGCCGGCAGAAGGGGAGGGATCGGCTCCGCGGTCAAGAAAACGGAAGATACCTGGGGTGGTTCCTACCACCCCTGTTGCGCAGAAATCGCCAGACTACAACATGAAGTAGGTATCTCGGAGATCCGGCTGTGGATAGATGACCGGGGACACTGCGGCGGAGGATGCGCGCTCCCGTCTCGCGCGGGGCGCTCCGCCCGCGGGATCAGGCCAGTCCGGCTTCCCGCCCGATCAGCGCGGCCTGCGTGCGGTTGGTGGCGCCCAGCTTGCGGCAGAGGGTCTTCACGTGCAGCTTCACGGTAACTTCCTGCAGGTCCAGGTCGCGGGCGATTTCCTTGTTCGACTCGCCGCGGCACAGGCCCTGCAGCACCTGCCGTTCGCGTTCCGACAGGCTGGCGGCAAGGTCGCCCTCGGCGCCCTGACCGGTCCCGTTCAGGAAATCGAGCGGCACGTAGGTCTCGCCCATCGCCATGAACCGGATCGCGTTGACCAGCGACTTGGCGGCCATCGTCTTGGGCAGGAACCCGACCGCCCCGGCCGCGATCGCCGCGTTGGCGGTGTCGCGGGTGGCGGTGCCCGACATGATCCCGACGGGGGTGCCCCCGCTGCACGCGAGCGCGCGCGTCAGCCCGTCGAGCCCGCGCATCCCCGGCATCGAGAAGTCCAGCAGGACGAGGTCGTAGCGGGTGCCGGACTCGAGCCGCGCGCAGGCGTCGTCGAGGGTGCCGCAGGTCTCGACGGTGATGTCCGCGCGGGCCTCGAGGTAGGCACCGACGGTTTCGAGAAACAGGTCGTGATCATCCGCCAACAGAACGTGCATCCGCATGTCTCCCGGAGTGGCGCCGCCCTGACCCGACGGTTCGGCGGGGGGGGAACGGGCACCAGAGCTTCCCAGGTCCTTGTTGTTGCAAGTTCCCATTCCCCTGTCCATCGATACAGGGTGCCGGGCGACTCGGATCGTCCCTGGGGTCTTGCCGCGGCCACACCGCGGGCCTGCGACCCGGTCACCACGCCCGCGTGAAAAACGCCGCGTCGTGATGGACGCTCCCCGGCGGGACCGGTATCCCAAGGGTCCGACGGGGGATTAGGCGGGCAGGGGAGAGGTCATGGACGATACGGCCTATGTCGGGATGCCGCTCGGGCTCTACGGGCTCGAGACGCTTCTCATGGCGGGGCTGGTGCTCAAGGCGGCGGGGTTTCTCGCCCGCGACGAGGTCTGGCTGCGCGGACTGGTGTTCGCCGGGATCCTCTTCGACGCCGTCTACGTCGCCCTGATCGTCGGTCCGGCGCTGCCCTATGGCGCGGCGCTGGCGCTGCTCGGGGCGCTCGGGCTGCTGGTGGTGCTGGCCTTCCTGCGGGAACGGACGACCTTCGCGCTGCCCGCCCGCCAGAAACGCCTCTACGCCGCCTTCCGCACGCTCACACCCGGCCAGTTCCGACGGATCAACCGGATCGCCGACTATCGCCAGACGGTCGAGGAGACCCGGATCATCCTCGAAGGCGACGAGGTCTCCAAGCTCTTCTACATCGAGGGGTTCCGCTTCCTCGTGGTCAAGGGCGACCAGCAGGCCGAGGCGAAGGGGCCCGGGTTCGCGGGCGAGATCGCCTTCCTCACCGGCAACGCCGCCAGCGCCAGCGTCGTGCTGCCACCCGGCACGCCCTTCGTGGCCTGGCAGACCGACGACCTGAAGGCGCTGATGCGGCGCAACGCCGGTCTGAACAACGCGCTGATCGCCCGCTTCACCCGCGATCTGGCGGGCAAGGTTGCCCAGTCGATCCCGATGCCGCGTCCTGCCGCCCCGCCGCGCCCGCCGGTTCCGCCGCGCCCCGGCCGCCTGAACTGACGCGGCAGGCGCTCCGGCCGGCGCCTGTCAAGAAACTGTCGCAGAGCGGGGCTAACAGCTATCTTTCGCACGGGGTGGCTGCCTGCCCCCCGCAAAGGAGAGACACGCGATGCAGATGACCCAGACCGAACTCGAGAACGGGACCCTGAAGGTGACCCTGACCGGCCCGTTCGACATTGCCGGGGCGGGGGACGTGGACCTGCCGTTCAGCGTGATCGCAGGCCGGGCGCAGAAGGTCATCGTGGATTTCACCGGGGTCGATTTCCTCGCCTCGATCGGGGTGCGGGTGCTGGTGAAGACGGCGAAGCCGATCGACAAGCGCGGCGGCAAGATGGCGCTCTTCGGCGTCAACGAGGCCGCGCGCAAGGTGCTGAGCGCGACCGGCGTCGACACGCTGATCCCGGTGGTCGAGGACGAGGCGTCCGCGCGCGCCGCCGTCGCCTGAGGATGACGGAGGCCGCCGGTCCCGCCGTGCTGCGGCTCGGGTCCGACCTGTCCGAGGTCGCGCGGCTGAACGACTGGTACGCGGGCCAGGTGGCCGGCGCCGGGGTGCCGCCCGATCTCGCGGGCGACCTCAAGCTCTGCCTGAACGAGGCGGTGGCGAACGTGCTCTCCTATGCCTTCGAGGGGGACGGCGCGACGGACGCGCCGGAAGTCGAGGTGCGCCTGCTGCTCTCGCCCTATCGCGTGTCGGCGGAAGTGATCGACAACGGGATCGCCTTTGATCCCCTGTCGCGGCCGCCCGCCGCGCCGCTGACCGACCTCGCCTCGGCGGGTATCGGCGGGTTCGGGATCACGCTGATCCGCGAGACGGCGGCGGATGTGCGCTATCGGCGGGCGGAGGGGCAGAACCACCTGACGATGGTCTGCGTGGCCCGCGCCGAGGCTCAGCCGCCCGACGCCCCCCGGTAGCGCAGCGCCAGCACCGTCAGGTCGTCCGAGGCCGGGGCCCCGCGCACGAAGGCGGCCACGTCGCGCCGCAGCCGGTCGAGCGTGGCGCCAGCCCCCTCCGGTCCGTCGCCCTGCAAGGCCGCGCGCAGCCGGTCCCAGCCATAGGGCGCGCGGTCGGGGTCGAAGGCCTCGGTCACGCCGTCGGTGGCCACGATCAGCCGGTCGCCGGGCCGCAGCGTGCGGGCATGGGTGGAGAAGCCGCGCCCCTCGAAGAGCCCCAGCGCCGGGCCGGTCGGGGCCAGCAGGTCGAGTCTGCCGTCGCTGCCCAGCACGAGGACCTCCTCGTGGCCGCCCTGCGCGATCTGCACCCAGCCGGTGCCCAGGTCGATCACCCCGTAGGCCAGCGTCACGAACATGCCCTCGGTATTGTCCTCGGCCAGCAGGTCGTTGACCCTCTCCAGCACGGCACCGGGCGTGGCGCCCTCGCGGGCCACGGTCTTGAGCACCGTGCGGGCGACGGACATGAACATCGCCGCCGGGGTGCCCTTGCCCGACACGTCGCCGACCGCGAAGCCGAGGCGGCGCTCGTCGAGCAGGAAGTAGTCGTAGAAGTCGCCGCCCACGTTGCGCGCCGGTTCCATCAGCGCGGCGATCTCGACCCGGTCGGCGAAACGGCCCTGCGGCGGGGCGCCGGGCAGGAAGGCGCGCTGGATCGCGGCGGCGGTCTGCATCTCCTGCGAGGCGGTGCGCTTCTCGACCATCTCGGCGGCCATGTCGCGGAAGGCGTCGGCAAAATGGCTCAGCCGGTCGGCATGGCGGTTCAGCGCGTCGAGCATGTCCGGCGTGTAGCTGCCATCGGCCAGCGCTGTGGCCGCCCGGGTCATCACCGAGACCGCCTCGTTCACCCGGTCGAGCCGCCGCGCCAGCGCCGCGATCACCGCAAGCGCGAGGTCGGGCGCGTCGGCCAGCACCTCCATCAGCCGGGACCGTTCCAGCCGCAACACCCTGAGCCCATCACCCGCGCGAACCGACGCGGTGCGCCGCCCGCCCGCCACCGCGGCCAGTTCCCCCACCAGCTCGCCCGGTCCGAGCCGGGCCACGACCGCCGTGCCGAGGTCGCCCGACACCTCGATCCGAACGTCGCCGGCCAGCACCGCCAGCGCGAAATCGCCCTCGACGCCCTGTTCCATCAGCAGCGTGCCGGGGGCAGGGGCCTCGACCGGGCAGGCCGCGACCAGCCGGGCCAGCGCCGTGCGCGGCACGGCCGACAGAACGCCCCCTGCGGCGAGGATATCGACGGGATCGGGGGCGGACATCGGCGGCGGACCTCGGTGCGGAACGGGTTGCGACCCGGCTTAGCCGCAGTTTCCGCGGCGGTCGAGGGCTGCCTTGCGTGACTGCCGCGCTACAGCCTTTCGGCGAGGGTGCAGGCGTCTTTCGCCGGGCCGGGGGGGCGGCTAGGCTGAAGCGGCAACCTGCCCCTGTGCCCCGGAGCCCCGTCCATGTCCTCCCCCGCCACCCTGACCGTGATGGGCGCGCGCGGCACGCTGCCGGTGGCCGGGCTCTCGGCGTCGCGCTACGGCGGCAACACGTCCTGCCTGGCGGTACGCACCGGGGAACGCGCCATCGTGCTCGACGCGGGCAGCGGGATCGTGCCGCTGGGACGCTCGCTGCTGGCCGAGGGCGTGCGCGAGATCGACGTGCTCCTGACCCACGCGCATTACGACCACGTGCTCGGTCTGCCGTTCTTCGCGCCGCTCTTCGCCGAGGGTGCGTCGGTGCGGCTCTGGTATGCCGGGGACCCGGTCTGCCCGGATGCCGAGGCGCTGCTCGGCCAGCTGATCCGCGCGCCGTTCCTGCCCTTCGCGCCCGAGGTGTTCCGGGCCGGGTTGTCCTTCGGGGCGCTGCCGCGCGCCGGGGCGGTGGAGCTGTCCGGGGGGCTGCGCGTGGTGACCGCCCCGGTCCATCATCCGGGGGGATCGCTGGCAGTCAGGGTCGAGGGGCCGGGGGCCACGGCGGTCTACGTGCCGGATTTCGAGCACGACGACGGGCCGATGGACGCCGCGCTGACCGAGGTGCTGCGCGGAGCCGACCTCGCCTTTCTCGACACCACCTACCTGCCCGACGAGTATCCGGGCTTTCGCGGCTTCGGGCATTCGCACTGGCGGCGTTGCGCCGAGATCGCCGCCGCGGCCGGTGTGACGCGCTGGGGGGCGTTCCACCATGCCCCCGACCGCAGCGACGCGGCGCTCCATGCGCTCGAGGGGACGCTGGCCGAGGCTGCGCCGGGCGCCTTCGTCACCCGCGAAGGGATGGTCTTCGACCTCTAGGCCATCGTGGCGCGCGGTCCCGGACGGCGCAGCAGAAGGGCCGCCATCGCCAGCACGGGGATCACGTTCCAGCCGATCCCGTTCAGGAAGGCCAGCCGGTAATCGCCCGAGATGTCGTGGATCCAGCCCGACATCCAGCCCCCCAGCGCCATGCCGAGAATCGTCGCCATGATGACGAAGCCGACGCGGGCGCCGGCCTCGCGCGCGGGCAGGTACTCGCGCACGATCACCGCGTAGGCGGGCACGATCCCGCCCTGCGCCAGGCCGAAGGCGAGGCTGACGAGCGTCAGCGGCACCAGCCCGTCCCAGGGCAGGAACAGGCAAAGAGCCACGAGCTGTGCCGCGGCCCCGATCAGCAGCGTGCGCACGCCGCCGATGCGGTCGGTGATCAGGCCAAAGCCCACGCGGCTGACGACCCCGCCCACCAGCATGACCGACAGCATCCCCGCCCCGGCGGCCGGGCCGTAGCCGAGGTCGATGCAGTAGGCGACGATGTGGACCTGCGGCATCGACATCGCCACGCAGCAGCCGATGCCCGACACGAACAGCAGCCCGGTCAGCAGCCGCGGCGACATCCGGGCGGCGGCCGCCCGCGCGGTGGCGGCGGCATCGGCGCGGGCCAGCGCCTCGACCGGCACCCTTCGGCGCAGGGTCAGGGCGAGCGGCGCCATCACCGTCAGGCAGGTGGCGGCCAGCAGCCACGCGGCCTCGCGCCAGCCCGCTGCGGCCATGACCGGCCCGAGGATCAGCGGCCAGATCGCGCCGGACAGGTAGTTGCCGCAGGCGGCCAGCGCGACGGCCAGCCCGCGCCGCCGCTCGAACCACAAGGACAGGTCCGCGATCAGCGGGCCGAAACTGGCGGCCGAGGCGAAGCCCACCGCGAACTGCACCACCGACAGGACGGCCAGCGAGGGCGCCACCGCCGCCGTGGCATAGCCCGCCGACAGCAGCGCGCCCGCGCCGATCAGCGCCGTGGTGATCCCGAACCGGTCCACGATGCGCCCGATCAGCAGGTTCCCCAGCGCGAAGCCGAGCATGGTCAGGGTATAGGGCAGGCTGGCCTCGGCGCGGGTGCCGCCGAACTCGTCCTGCACGGCGGGTAGCATGACGATCACCGCCCACATCCCGACATTTCCGACCGTCGCCAGAACCAGCGACAGCGCGAGCCGCCGCCAGGCATAGGGGCTGTCGGGGCCGGGCGGGGGCGGGGCAGTCAGGGCAGCGGTCATCGGCGGGGCCTTCGGTGGGGGCCGGCGCCAGTCGCGCCGTGCCGCCAGTCAACCCCGGGGCGGGCGTCCCGGCAACCCTGTCCGCGACATCTGCGGATGGCGCAGCGGCGCGGCCCGTAAGTAGGTTAGGTCGCGCGCTCGGCCGCCTTGGCGGCGTCCCAGAGCGCGTCCATCTCGGCGAGGTCGCTGTCCTCGGGCCGCTTGCCGCGCTCGGCCAGCCGGGCCTCGATGAAGCGGAAGCGGCGCAGGAACTTGGCGTTGGTGCCGCGCAGGGCGGCCTCCGGGTCGATGTCCCAGTGCCGGGCGAGGTTCGCCATCACGAAGAGCAGGTCGCCGAATTCCTCGGCGGTCTTCTCGGGGCCAAGCTCGGCGCGGGCCTCGACAAGTTCGTCGATCTCCTCGCGGATCTTGTCGAGCACCTGCGCCGTTTCCGGCCAGTCGAAGCCGACGCGGGCGGCGCGCTTCTGCAGTTTCACCGCACGCAGCAGGGCGGGCAGGCCCTGCGCCACGCCGTCGAGCGCGCCTTTCTGCGCCTTCGCGGCCCGCTCGGCGGCCTTGATCGCCTCCCAGTCGCGGGTCTGCTGTTCGGCGCTCTTGTCGCGGCTCTCGTCGCCGAAGATATGCGGATGCCGGTCCACCATCTTCTGCGCGATGGCATCGGCGACGCCGGCGAAGTCGAAGAGCCCGGCCTCCTCGGCCATCTGGGTGTGGTAGACCGATTGCAGAAGCAGGTCGCCCAGTTCGCCCTTCAGCTCGTCCCAGGCCTCGCGGGCGATGGCGTCCTCGACCTCGTAGGCCTCCTCGATCGTGTAGGGCGCGATCGAGGCGAAGGTCTGCTCGATGTCCCAGGGGCAGCCGGTCTCGGGGTCGCGCAGGCGGCGCATGATCTCCAGAAGGCGCGGAAGCCCTCCGCCCGGCGTCAGGCAGAGGGCATCGCTGTCGGGGCGCGGCAGCGGTCGTCCGTCGGACATCCGCCGCGCCCTATTCGGCGGCGCGGAGGGGCGCGCCCGGCACGTCCCGCGGGGCGGGGTCGTCCGCGGTGTCCGGGACGGTCTCGGTCACGCCGCCATAGGCGAAGCGGCCGCCCTCGTCGTCCCAGACCAGTTCCGGGTTGCGCACCTTGCGGGCGGAGCGCCGCAGGGCGAGGTCGCGGGCCTCGCGGCTGGCCTCGCCCATGGAGAGCGCGCGCAGACCGCGGACAGAGGCATAGGCCCCCGCCGTGATCCAGACCCGCAGGGCCAGCAGGGCCGGGGTGACCATCAGCGTCAGGACCGTGGCGACCCCGAGACCGAACACCACGGCGGTCGCCAACTGCTTCCACCAAAGCGCGGTCGGGCTGTCGACGGTGTAGCCGCCCGCGAAGAAGTCGAGGCTGAGACCGAACATCATCGGGGCAAGGCCCGCCATCGTGGTGATCGTCGTCAGCAGCACCGGGCGGATGCGCGATTCCGCGGTGCGGATGATCGCCTCGATCCGGGGCATGTACTTCTCGTACTCCTGGTAGGTGTCGATCAGAACGATGTTGTTGTTCACCACGATCCCCGCCAGCGCGACGATCCCGGTCCCGGTCATGATGATCGAGAAGGGTTGCCCCAGGACCAGCATGCCGATCAGCACACCCGTGGTGGACAGGATCACGGCCAGCAGCACCAGCACCGAGTTGTAGAAGCTGTTGAATTGCGCCAGCAGGATGATGAACATCAGGCCGAGCGCGCCGAGGAAGGCTTGCCCGAGGAAGGCCTGGCTTTCCTGCTCTTCTTCCTGGTCGCCGGTCCATTCCCAGCTCACGCCGTCGGGCAGGGCGATCTCGTCCTCGAGGAGCGAGGTCAGAACGGCGATCCGCTCGGACGGCGTCACCGGGATCGCGGCGAGGCTGCCGTCGGCCAGACCGGCGTCGATCTGGTCCTGGCTGGCCAGCGGGCTGCCGTCGAGCATGCGCACCAGCGTGCCGTCGGCGTCGATCAGGGCATAGCCCACGGACGAGGTTCGCGCTTCGGGGCTTAGGGACGCGTCGACCACCTTGCGGGTGTTCTTGGCTTCCGCCGCCTTCACGTCGAAGTAACGCGAGGCCGAGTCCCGGTCGATCTGCGCGAGCTTCGGTACCGGGGTGCGGGTCACGAAGTTCGACAGCGGCACGAGGCCGTTCGGGGTCCGCACGCGCAGGGTGTCGAGGGTCGACAGGACGCGGTCGGCTTCCGGGAAGCGGACGCGGATCTCGATTTCCTCGTCCGAGGACGGCACCCGCATCGTGTCGAGCAGCACGCCGCGCGTCACGAGCTGGACCATCGCGCCGACCGTCGCCACGTCGGCGCCGTAGCGGCCCGCCTCGGCGACGTCGACGTTGATTTCCCAGTCTATGCCGGGCAGCGGGCGCGTGTCCTCGATGTCGGTCAGGCCCCCGATCCGCCGGTAGGCGGCGGAGGCGGCTTCGACCGCGCCGTCGAGGGCGTCGAGATCGTCGCCCTTCAGCCGCAGGTGCACGGGCTTGGCCGAGGCCGGGCCCATCGCGGCGGCAAGGATCTCGATCCGTGTGCCGGGCAGGGCCGACAGCTTGCGCTCGAGTTCCGCGAGGATGAAGTCGCCGTCGTAGCGGTCGTCGACATGGGTGCGGCTCAGCCCGAGGATCCACGGCTCCGACACGATCGGGCGGTCTTCCCACGCCGTCAGTTCGAGCTGGATCTGGCCGATGGTGTCGCGCGGGGCCGAAGCGCCGCCGGTGTTCTGGTTCAGGCCGCCTTCACCCGCGAAGGCGAAGACCGACTCGACGCCGGGCTGGGCCAGCGCGATCTCCTCGGCCTTGCGCAGCAGCTCGTCCTTCTCGGCGAGGCTGTGGTTGCCGCGGGCGCGCACGTAGATGATCGCCTGTTCCGGCTCGCTCTCGACGAAGAACTCGACGCCCTTGTTGTTCTGGCCGTAGACGCTGAAGACCGCGACCACGAAGCCGATCACGGCCGCGATGACGATCACCGGCATCACCGGGTTGCCCGCGATCAGCGCGATCACGCGGCCGAAGGGCGAGCGCCGGTAGCCAGCCCGGATGGGCTTGGGACGGCGCTGCAGCTTGGCGGCGGTCAGGGTGATCGACAGCGCCATCGCCGACAGCACAAACATCAGCGCGCCCGGCACCGCGGTCCACCATTGGCCCGTGGTCGGCAGGCCGAGCAGGTAGGACGGGTTCAGCATCTGCATCGCCGAGACGAAGACGGCGAAGCCCGAGATCACCGCGAGACCCGCGCGCACAGCCCAGGGCAGCGGCTTCAGCAGCCGCGCGGCCCGGTCGAGGTTGCGCGACATCCGGCCCGCGACGCCGCCCATGACGGGCAGGTAGACCAGCGCCACGACGAGCGAGGCCGACAGCACGAAGATCAGCGTCACCGGAAGCATGCCCATGAACTCGCCCGGCACGCCGGGCCAGAACAGCATGGGCAGGAAGGCGCAGAGCGTCGTCGCGGTGGACGAGACCACCGGCCAGAACATCCGCTTGGCGGCTTCGGTGAAGGCGGACATCGGGCCCGAGCCTTCCTCGATCCGCTTGTCGGCGTATTCCACCACGACGATGGCGCCATCGACCAGCATCCCCACGGCGAGGATCAGGCCGAACATCACAATGTTCGAGATCGACACGCCCATGACCGCCAGCAGCGCGAAACACAGCAGGAACGAGGTCGGGATGGAGAAGCCCACCAGCAGGGCCGAGCGGGTCCCGAGCGAGCCGAGCACCACGATCATCACCAGCGCGATGGCGGTCAGGACCGAGCCTTCGAGCTGGCTGACCATGCTGGCGACCTGGCGGCTCTGGTCCATCGAGATGTTCACCTCGACGGCCTGCTGCAGTTCCTGCGGCCACTGGGCGCGGATCTCGTCCACGGTCGTGCGCACCAGTTGCGCGGTGTCGATGACGTTGAAGCCCTTCCGCTTGACCACCTGCAGGGCGATGGTGTCCTCGCCGTTGAAGCGGGCGGTGCCGTTGCGGTCCTCGAAGGTCAGGCGGATCGACGCGAGGTCGCCCAGCGTCACGACGCGGTCGCCGTTCACCTTGACCGGCAGGTTGTAGACGTCCTGCGGGTCGTCGAAGGCCGAGGGGATCTTCAGCGCGAAGGCGCCGGTCTCGGTCTTGACCTGGTCCGCGGCGATCAGGCGGTTGTTGTTGGTCACGACCCCGATCAGTTCGGCGGCGGTGACGTTGTAGGCTTCGAGCTTGAGCGGGTCGATCTCGACTTCCAGCATCTCGTCGCGCTGGCCTGCAAGGCCGACCTCAAGCACCGCGTCGAGCGACTCGAGGCGGTCCTGCATCTCCTTGGCGACGTGCAGCAGGGTGCGCTCGGGCAGGCTGCCCGACAGGTTCACCACGATGATCGGGAACTCGGAGAAGTTGATCTCGTTTATCGAGTACTTGTCCGCTCCCGACGGGAACTGCGCCTCGGCGGTGTTCATCCGGTCCCGGACGTCCGCGATGGTCTGCGACTTGTTCCAGCCGAACTCGAACTCCATGATCATGCCGGCATAGCCCTCGGCGGCGGTCGCCGAGAGCGACTTCAGCCCGTCGAGGTCCGACAGTTCGGTTTCCATCACCTTGACGAGCAGCTTCTCGCTGTCCTCGGCCGAGATGCCGGGGAAGGGCACCGAGACGAAGAGCGCCGGGATCTCGATGTCCGGCTCGCCCTCCTTCGGCAGGCCGACATACGCCACCGTGCCCGCCGTGATGGAGAGCACGATGAAGGCGATGACCATCCGCGCCCGCGACGCGGCCCAATCGACGATACCGGTCATGACTTGGTCTCCCGGAGGGTGACGGTAAGCGGCGTGCCCGCCGTGACATAGTCCTGTCCGACCACGATGACGTCCACGGTCTCGGGCAGGCCGGTGACCCAGACGCCCTCGGGCGTGTCGCGCAGGATCGTGACCGGGGCGAAGGCGGCGACCTTGCCGCCCGCGTCGTCGTCGACCGCGTGGCGGATGCCGAGCGCGCCGCCGTCATCCAGCGTCAGGGCCGAGGACGGGATGAAATGCGCGATGGCGCCTTCCGAGGTCAGGCCGAGCGTGGCGGTCTGGCCGTCCCGGATCGACAGGTCGGAGTTGGCGACTTCCATCTCGACGCGGAAGGTGCGGGTGGTCAGGTCGGCCGAGCGGGACAGGAAGGTGACCTGTCCCATGACCTCGCGCCCGGAGGCCAGGCGCGCGCCCGCCGGGGCGCCGAGCGACACCTTGCCGATGTCGGTCTCGGGGATGAAGCCCACGAACTTGATGGGGTCGAGCTGGATCACCGTGGCGCAGGTCGAGTTGCCGCCCTGCGTGCTGAGGTAGGCGCCGAACTCGGCGGTGTCGCTTTCGAGGACGCCCGCGAAGGGCGCGGTGATGGTCAGGTGCGCGATGTCCTGCTGCGCGCGCTCGACGGCGGCCTCGGCGGACTGGATGCCGGCGCGGACGCTTTCGAGCCCGGTGCGCGCGGAACTCACGGCGGCCTCGGCCGAGGACAGCGCGGCCTCGGCATTGGCGACGCGGGTCGCGGAGGCGAAGCCGCCTTCGGACAACTGGCGCGCGGCGTTCTCGTTGATCCGGGCCTCTTCCAGCCGGGCCTCGGCCTCGGCCACACGGGCCTCGGATTCGGGCACGCGGGCGCGGGCCTCGGCAAGGCGGGCCTGAGCTTCGGCCAGCGTCACCTGCCGGGTGCCGGGGTCGAGTTCGCACAGAACCTGCCCGGCCTCGATCTGCGCCCCCTTGCGCAGCGGCTGGGAGATCACCTTGCCCGACGTCTCGGCCAGCACGGCGACCTGCCGGAAGGCCTCGGTGCGGCCGCGCACGATCACCGCGTTCTCGACCTGCCGTGCTTCGGAGTGCTGCACGATGACCGACACCCGGTTGGCATCGGTCCCGGCCTCGGCGCGGGTCTCGGCGACGGTCGCGGGTTCGGCATCGGCGGCGACTGCCTCCTCGGGAACATCGCGCCCGGCGAACTGGAACAGGGCGTCGCGGTTCAGCACGAACGTCACGAGCGCCACCAGCACGATGACGGCTGAAATCAGGGGAAGGGGTTTCATCGCGGAAGGCTCCGGTCGTTCTGGCAGCCGGGGGGAGGCGACTGCAGGGTCTCACGTCGAGGGGCGCCACGGCGGGGGGAGGGAGGGGCCCGGGCACCGTTTGCGCTGACTTAGGGGTTCTACGCTGAACCGACCAGTTTAGATGTGAGATTTCCGCGAACCACGGCAACAAAACCACAGCCCGCCGCCGCCGGGACGGCTGGTCAACCGGCGTCTCGCGCGGTAAAGGGCGCGAAAGGCCCGGAAAACGGGCAGTCTGCCAGAGAAGGGCGCGCCGCCATGAGCAACAGCGACAGCTTCATCGACGAGGTCACCGACGAGGTTCGCCGCGACAAGCTGTTTGCGACGATGCGGAAATGGGCGTGGCTCGCGGTGGTGCTGGTGCTCGCCCTCGTCGGCGGGGCCGCGTGGACCGAATACCAGAAGGCACAGACCCGCGCCGTGACCGAGGCGTTCGGCGACGCGCTCTACGCCGCGCTCGAAGCTCCCGATGCCGCCGCGCGTGTCGCGGCACTTGAGGCCATCACGCCGCCCGAGGGCGGCGCCCCGGTCGTGGCGTTGCTGATCGCCGCCGAGACCGAGGATGCGGCAGCCGCCACCGCGGCGCTGCAGGCGCTGGCCGATGCGCCCGGTACCCCGCCGGTCTACCGTGATCTCGCGCAGCTGCGGCTGGCGCTGCGGACCGACTCGGGTCTCGACGCGCAGGCGCGGATCGACCTGCTGCGCGGCCTGACCGGCGAGACCCAGCCCTTCCGCAACATCGCCCGCGAGGCGCTGGCGCTCGCCCTGATCGAGACCGGCGAGACCGCCGAGGCTGCGACGATCCTGACCGACCTGGTGGCCGATGCGGCAACGACGCCGGGGCAGCGCCAACGTGCGGCACAACTCATGGTGGCCCTCGGAGGGCCCACCAACGAGGGGTAGACGAATGCCTCGGCTCCTGCAGGCGATTGGGGACTTTCGGTTTTTGCCGGACTGGGCTAATGTCGCGCCCAGACCCGAGAGGGCAATGACGGGTGGGCGTGGACGCAGCGACCCGGCCGCGACGAGAGGGGCAGACAGGTGACGAGGACTTCCATGCCGTGGGCGATCGATTTCCGTTCCCGCAGCGCCGGTCTGGCGCGTGCGGGCGTGATTCTTGCCGTGACCGGGCTCGCCCTTGCCGGCTGCTCGCGTGAACTGATCCTGCCGGGCGACCGGTTCGACACCCGCACCCCGCTCGATGCCACGTTCGACGCCGCCAACAGCCTCGGCGATGCGACGGCCCCGGTCGAGGTCGTGGCGACCGCGCCGCGCGCCGCCGTGCCGATCCGGCTTCCTGCCACCCGGGCCTCGACCGAATGGACCCACCGCAACGGCGACACCCAGCACGTCGCGGGCCACCCGGCGCTCGGCAGCCCGCTGAGCGCGATCTGGGCCACCGACATCGGCGCGGGCGACGGGCGCAAGCACCGCATCTCGGCGGCCCCGGTCGCGGGCGGCGGGCGGATCTATACGCTCGACAGCCGCGCCACCGTCACGGCCGTGGACGCCGCCAGCGGTCAGGCCGTCTGGTCGCGTGACCTGACCCCGACGGGCGACCGCGAGGACGACGCCTCGGGCGGAGGGCTCGCCTATGCCGACGGCACGCTCTACGTCACCACCGGCTTCGGCCGCCTGCACGCCATCGATGCCGCCAGCGGCGCGCCGCGCTGGGAGCAGATGCTGGAGGCCCCGACCACGACCGCCCCGACGGTCAGCGGCGGGCGGGTCTACGTGGTCTCGAACGATGCCGTCGCGCGGGCCATCGACACCCGGAACGGCAAGATCCTCTGGACGCTGCCGGGCGCGCCGAACATCACCAGCGTGGTCGGCGGGGCCGGTCCCGCCCTCTCGGGCCGCAACGTCATCCTGCCGCTGCCCTCGGGCGAGATCGTCGCGGCGCTGCGCCAGACCGGCATCCGGGTCTGGAACAGCTCGGTGTCGGGCGAACGCCTCGGCCGGGCCTACACGATCTTCACCGGCGTGACCGCCGATCCCGTCATCGTCGGCGACACGATCTACGTCGGCAGCCCGACCGGTCGCCTCGTGGCCCTCGATGCCGCCGACGGCGAGCGGATCTGGACCGCCCGGGAAGGCGCCTACGGCCCGGTCTGGCCTGCGGGCGACTCGCTCTTCCTCGTGTCGGACGAGGCGCGCCTGGTGCGCCTGAACGCGCGCACCGGCGAGACGATCTGGGCCGAGCAGATGCCCTACTTCGTCAACGACCGTCCGCGGCGTCACCGCGCGATTACCGCACATTTCGGCCCGGTTCTGGCCGGGGGGCGGCTGCTGGTGGCGTCCGACGACGGGCTGATCCGCGGCTTTGATCCGGCCTCGGGCCAGATGATCGAAAGCGTCGAGATCCCCGGCGGTGCGGCCTCGGCCCCGATCGTGGTGAACGGTGTGGCCTACGTGCTGTCCACGCGCGGCGTCCTCCACGCCTATCGCTGATCCGGTGAGGGGGCTTTCCCCCGGCGGGCAACTGCGTTATGCGGCGCGGTCTGACACAGGACCGCGCCCATGAGTTTCACCCTCGCCATCGTCGGCCGCCCCAACGTGGGCAAATCCACGCTGTTCAACCGGCTGGTGGGCAAGAAGCTCGCGCTGGTCGATGACCAGCCGGGCGTGACCCGCGACCTGCGCGAAGGCGCGGCGCGGCTGGGGCACTTGAATTTCACGGTCATCGACACGGCCGGTCTGGAAGACGCCACCGACGACAGCCTGCCCGGACGGATGCGCAAGCTGACCGAGCGCGCCATCGGCCTCGCGGATGCCTGCCTGTTCCTCATCGACGCGCGCGAAGGCATCACCCCCACCGACCAGACGCTGGCCGACCTGTTGCGGCGCAGCGACAAGCCCGTCCTGCTGGGCGCCAACAAAGCCGAGGGCCGTGTCGGCGAGGCCGGGCTCTACGAGGCCTACGGGCTGGGTCTGGGCGAAGTGATCGGCCTGTCGGCGGAGCATGGCGAGGGGATGGCGGATCTTGCAGCCGCGCTCGGCCCGCTGATCGACGCGCATGACGAGGCGACCGCTGTCGCTGACGAGGCCCCCGAGACCGATGTCGCCCTGACCGAGGCGGAAGCCGAGACCGGGGCGGAGGCCCCCCGGGTGCCGACGAAGGCGCGGCCGCTGCAGGTGGCCGTGGTCGGCCGCCCGAACGCGGGCAAGTCGACGCTGGTCAACCGCCTGCTGGGCGAGGACCGCCTGCTGACCGGGCCCGAGGCGGGGATCACCCGCGATGCGATCTCGGTGAACCTCGACTGGGACGGGGGCCCGGTCCGGATGTTCGACACCGCCGGGATGCGCCGCAAGGCGAAGGTGGTCGAGAAGCTGGAGAAGCTGTCGGTCGCGGACGGTCTGCGCGCGGTGAAGTTCGCCGAGGTCGTGGTCGTCCTGCTCGACGCCGCGATCCCCTTCGAGCAGCAGGACCTGCGCATCGCCGACCTTGCCGAGCGCGAGGGCCGCGCGGTCGTGGTCGCGGTCAACAAGTGGGACCTGGAAGAAGACAAGTCGGCCAAGCTGGCGGGGCTCAAGGAAGCCTTCGAGCGGCTCCTGCCGCAGCTGCGCGGCGCGCCGCTGGTGACCGTGTCGGCGCTCACCGGGCGCGGGATCGACCGGCTGCAGGCGGCGGTCATGAAGGCGCACGAGGTCTGGAACCGCCGTGTTCCGACCGGCCGCCTGAACCAGTGGCTGAGCGCGATGGTCGAGGCGCACCCGCCGCCCGCCCCCTCGGGCCGCCGGATCAAGCTGCGGTACATGACCCAGGCCAAGACCCGCCCGCCGGGCTTCGTGGTGATGTGCTCGAACCCGGAAGGTTTGGGCGACGCCTATACCCGCTACCTCGTCAACGGGCTGCGGGCCGACTTCGACATGCCCGGCACGCCGATCCGGCTGCATGTCCGGGGGCAGGGCGACAAGAACCCCTACAAGAACAAGACCAAGTCCACCCCCTCGCGGCTGCGCAAGCACCTCGGCAAGGCGCCATACAAGAGCTGATACGACCACGGGCTGGCGCCCGTTCCGTGGCGGATGCGGCATCCTTCAGTCGACGGCACGGCCCGATTGGCATATATTGCCAGCGTTCAGGCTGGAGGCCCGCATGGTGACCCGGAACGTCGTGTTGACCGAACCGCAATCGGCGCTGGTGGACAGGCTTGTCGCGACCGGGCGTTTTCAGAACGCCTCGGAAGCCTTGCGCGCGGGATTACGATTGCTGGAGCGCGAGGAAGCCGAGGCGGAAGTCCTGCGCACCCGGCTTGCAGCCGCCCTCGATGAGGCGCAGCGAGGAGACCTTGCCGAAGGCAGCGGGGAAGACGCGATCCGTCGCGCATTCGCCGCGGCGCGCGCGCAGACCTGATCCCGCCGCGGATGCCGAGGCCGTGGTTCCTGACGCGCGCCGCCGAGGCGTCCCTCGTCGAGATCGCGGTCTGGACCACCCGAACCTTCGGGCCCCGGCAGGCGGGTCTCTACGAGGAGGACCTGATCGCCGCCTGCCGCGCCGTCGCCGCGGGGACGGCCCTCACTTACGGATGTCGTGACGCTATCGACGATGGCCTGCCGGAGGCACTGCGATTCACGCGGGCCGGTCAGCACCTCGTCGTGTTCGTCGAGCAGGCTGACGCGGTCGTCATCGTCGATGTCCTGCACAGCCGGTCGGATTTGCCGCGCCGGCTGGCGGACAGTCTTCCCGAGGGATGACCGTCCGCCCTGCGACCGGGTGCGGGGAGGCTCAGCCCCGAACTTCGGCCACGGCCTGCATCATCGTCTCGAGCGGCATGTAGCCCCGGATCATCTGGTCCTGCAGCACGTAGGTCGGGGTGCCGCGGATATCGAGGCGTTCGGCCAGCGCGTGGTTCTTGGCGATCACGGCGGAGACGGCGTCGGACTGCGCCACCTCGAAGACCTGGTCCGGATCGAGGCCAAGCTCCATAGCCAGTTGCCGCAGCGTGGGCTCGTCGGGGTTGCCGCGCAGCGCGATCAGCGCCTCGTGCGCGCCGAGATAGGCCTCGTCCCCGCCAAGCTGCTTCGCGGCGATGGCGAAGCGCGACGACAGGAGCGAGGCTTCGCCGAGGATCGGGAATTCCTTGACGATCAGCCGGATGTTGCCGTCGGCCGACACGAGGTCGCGGGTCTCGGGATGGGCCCGGCGGCAGTAGCTGCAGCGGTAGTCGATGAACTCGACCAGCGTCACGTCGCCCTCGGGGTTGCCGCCGACCCAGTCGTCGGTGGTGTCGTGCAGGGCGTCGAGGTTGGCGGTGACCATGTCGGCGTCGGACTGTGCCTGCTGCTGGGCCTGCCGCTGTTCCAGCACGCTGACCGCCTCGAAGATCACCTCGGGGTTCTCGAGCAGGTAGCCCCGAATCGCGGCACCGAAGGCCGCTTCGTCCGCGAAGACGAGGCCTGGCGCGGGTTCGGCGACGGGGGCGGCCACGGACTCGGCGGCGGCGGTGGCCACGACGGTTTCCGGTTCGGCCGGTCCGCCGCGGAACGTGGTCGCCCCTGCGACGGCGAACAGTGCGACGGCGCCCAGCAGGCTGCCGTATTTCAGGGCGGACTCGATCATGGCAGTCAGGTCTCCGTGGTCACGTCATGGGTCGGACCGTTGGTAGCCGAGCGGCGCCGTCCTGCCTAGGGCGAAAGCCTGACGAGGCCGTGAGGGGCGGAAGCCCGCGCGCCTTGACCTCGGGCAGGGGGCTTGGAACAAGCGGGCGAGCCAGAACGGAGGTCCCCCCATGCGTGTCTCGAACCGGTCCGAGGTCGATCCCTTCATCGTGATGGACGTGATGGAGGCCGCCCGGCGGGCCGAGGCCGCGGGCCGCTCGATCATCCACATGGAGGTTGGCCAGCCCGGCACGCCCGCCCCGGCGGCGGCACGGACCCGGCTGGGTGCCGCGCTCGACCGGGATCCGCTGGGCTATACGGTCGCGCTGGGATTGCCCGAGCTGCGAGCCGGCATCGCGGCGCTCTATGCGCGCTGGTACGGGGTCGACCTGAACCCGGACCGGGTGGTCGTGACGGCGGGTTCGTCGGCGGCCTTCCTGCTGGCCTTTTCCGCGTTCTTCGATGCGGGCGCGCGCGTCGGGGTCTGCGAGCCGGGCTACCCGTCCTACCGCGCGATCCTGAAGGCGCTGTCGCTGACCCCGGTCGGCCTGCCGACGCAGGCGGAGGAGGGGCACCGCCTCGACCCGGCGGCACTGGCGGCGGCCGATGTCGCGGGGGCGATCGTCGCTTCGCCCAACAACCCGACCGGCACGATGCTGTCGCGCGACCACCTCGCCGCCCTGATCGCGGCCTGCGGCGATCGCGCCTTCATCTCGGACGAGATCTACCACGGTCTGCATTACGGCGACCGGGCGGTCAGCGCGCTGGAGATCAGCGACGACGTCTGCGTGATCAACTCGTTCTCCAAGTATTTCAGCATGACGGGCTGGCGCATCGGCTGGATGGTGGTCCCCGAGGCGCAGGTGCGCACCTTCGAACGTCTGGCCCAGAACATGTTCATATGCGCCCCCCACGCGGCGCAGGTTGCCGCCCTCGGCGCGCTGGAGGCCACCGACGAGCTGGAGGCGAACCGGGCGGTTTATGCCGAGAACCGGCGGCGGTTGCTGGAGGGGCTGCCGCAGGCCGGGTTCGACCGCATCGCGCCCCCCGACGGGGCCTTCTATGTCTATGCCGATGTGTCGGACCTCGTGGGCGAGGGGGATAGCCGGACGCTGGCGGCCGAGATCCTCGACAAGGCCGGGGTCGCGGTGACACCGGGCCTCGACTTCGACCCGGTGCGGGGCGGCACGACGCTGCGCTTCTCCTATGCCCGGTCGACGGCAGACATCGCCGAGGGCATCGCGCGGCTCAAGGCGTTCCACGCGGCGCGCGGATAGGCTAGACTGCCCGGCAAGAACCAACAGAGGCCGGGCAGGACAGGCACGACATGGGCAGGACGCTCCTTCTGGCAGCGGCGCTTTTCGCCGCGCTCACGGCGAGCGCGCGCGCGGAGGACCTGCGCGGACTGGCGCGGCTCGACACCGCGGCCTCGTCTATCGCGGATGCGCGGCGCGGCGTGGCGGTCACCCTGACCCTCAGCCAGCCGGTGCCGTGGCGCGCGGTGCTGCTGGCGGGCGAAGTGCCCCGGTTGGCGCTCGAATTCTCGGAACTGGCCCTCGACGGCATCGCGCCGCGTGCACTCGACGACGCGGTGCGGGTTCTGGACGTCCGGGCGGAACGCTCGGCGCCCGGCTGGTCGCGGCTGATCCTGACGCTGGACCGGCCCTATGTCCTGAGCACCGCGGAACTGCGCCGGGACGAGACCACGGGGGCCGGGCGGCTTGAGGTCCGGCTGCGCGCCGCGTCGCAGGACGAATACGATGCCGAGGCGCGCGAGGACACGGCGCGCACCCTGCCGCCGGTGCCGCGCGGGCGGCAACAGGGCGACCGGCCGCTGCTGGTGGTGCTCGACCCGGGCCATGGCGGGTTCGATCCCGGCGCGCGGAACGGGGCCTACTCTGAGGCGGTCCTGATGCTGACCTTCGCCCGAGAGTTGCAAGAAAAGCTCGTCCGGTCAGGCGGGTATGACGTGATCCTGACGCGGAACGGCGACACCTTCGTGTCGCTGCCCGAACGGGTGGCGATCGCCCGGCGCGCGGGGGCTGACCTGTTCCTGTCGCTGCACGCCGATGCCGTCGAGGTCGGCCGCGCGCGGGGCGCGTCGGTCTACACGCTGTCGGACGAAGCCTCGGACGAGGCTTCGGCGCTTCTGGCGAGCCGCCTCGACCGTGCCGACCTTCTGGCCGGTGTCGACCTCGGCGCGGCGGACGACACCGTGGCGCGCGCGCTGATGGACCTCGGGCGGCTCGAGACGCGCCCGCGGTCTGAGCGCCTCGGCGACCACCTGGTGGCGAACCTCGACCGGGCGGTCGGGGGCATGCACAAGCGGCCCCGGATGGCCGCGGATTTCTCGGTGCTGCGCGCGCCCGACATCCCCTCGGCCCTCGTCGAGATGGGCTTCATCACCTCGGACAGCGACCTGAAGAACCTGCTAGATCCGGCCTGGCGCGACCGCGCGGCCGAGGGCATCCGGGCCGCGCTCGATCTCTGGGCGATGGAGGATGCCGCCGAGGCCGAACTGGTCCGGCAGTAGATGTCGGCGGGGCCTCGCCGAAACGTGACCCCTTCAGGCTTTCCCGCTTGCCTTGCGCCCCCGCGTCGCTTTTGACCCGCGGGCGGCATCCAAGTATAACCGCCGCAACCCGACCGGGAGGGCACATGCTCCGCTTCATCTTCTCGTTCATCGGCGCGATCTTCAGCGCCCTGACGCTGGGACTGTTCTTCACGGCGCTCGTCGTGGGGGCGGTGCTGTGGATGTACGGGCGCGATCTGCCCAACACCGAACAGCTGGCCCAGTACAGCCCGCCGACGATCAGCCGGATCTATTCCGGCGAAGGCCGGCTGATGGACGAGTTCGCGCGCGAGCGGCGCCTCTTCGTGCCCGCCGAGGATATTCCGGCGATCGTGAAGGAGGCCTTCATCAGCGCCGAGGACAAGAACTTCTACAATCACAAGGGCTACGACCCGCGCGGCATCGCGGCGGCGGCCTTCGAGGCGGTGCGCTCGCGCGGGCAGAACGTGCGCGGGGCCTCGACGATCACCCAGCAGGTCATGAAGAACTTCCTTCTGGGCGGCGAGCGGTCGGCGGAGCGCAAGATCAAGGAAATCATCCTGTCGGCCCGGATCGAGGAGACCCTGTCGAAGGAGCGCATTCTCGAGCTCTACCTGAACGAGATCTTCCTCGGGCAGAACAGCTTCGGCGTGGCCGCGGCCGCGCAGACCTATTTCAACAAGCCTCTGGGCGAGCTGGAAGTCCACGAGGCCGCTTACCTGGCGGTGCTGCCCAAGGCCCCGTCGACCTATCACCCGGTGCGGAACCGCGAGCGGGCCGTCGAGCGGCGCAACTTCGTGCTGCGCGAGATGTACGAGAACGGCTACATCGACCAGGCGACCTACGAGGACGCGCGCGCCCAGCCGCTCGACACCGTGCAGTCCGGCGCCTTCGCCAGCTTCCGCGAGGATCTGCCGCCGCGCGACTACTTCACCGACGAGATCCGGCGCCAGCTGTCGCAGGAGTTCGGTGAAGAGGAGTTCTTCTCCGGCGGCCTGACGATCCGCGCGACGGTCGATCCGGTGCTGCAGGACGAGGCGGCCAAGGCCCTGCGCAAGGGGCTCGAAAGCTATGACCGCCGTCTCGGGGTCTACCACGGAGCGACGGCGCGCCTGACCGACGAGCAGATGGCCGACTGGCGCAGCGCGCTGGCCGAAACCTCGGCGCCGCGCGACATCGAGGGCTGGCGTCCAGCGGTGGTGCTGGAGATCGACGGCGCCGACGCGGTGCTGGGGGTCGAGGGCGTGACGCTGGACGCGCCGCAGATCCTGCCGGGCCGCGATGTCGGCTGGGCCCGCCCGCGCGGCGAGGACGGTCGGCTGGGGGCGCGGGCGGCGCGGGTGTCGAACCTTCTGGCCGTGGGCGACGTGATCCTCGTGGCCGAGGGCGACGCCGCCAACCGCTGGACCCTGAAGCAGGTGCCCGAGGTGCAGGGCGGCTTCGTCGCGATGGACGTCCACACGGGCCGCGTGCTGGCGATGCAGGGCGGGTTCTCCTACCAGGCGTCGGTGTTCAACCGGGCCACGCAGGCGCAGCGGCAGCCGGGCTCGTCCTTCAAGCCCTTCGTCTATGCCGCGGCGCTCGACACCGGCTACTCGCCCGCCACCATCGTGATCGACGCGCCGATCGAGATCGAGAACGGTGACGGCTCGATCTGGCGTCCCAAGAACGCATCGAACCAGTTCTACGGCCCGACCACGCTGCGGACAGGCATCGAGCGGTCGCGGAACCTGATGACCATCCGCCTCGCGCAGGAACTGGGGATGGAGACGGTGGCCCGCTATGCCGAGCATTTCGGGGTCTACGACCAGATGGACGCGTTCCTCGCCAACGCGCTCGGCGCGCAGGAGACGACGCTCTACCGGATGGTGGCGGCCTACGCGATGTTCGCCAATGGCGGCGAGCGGGTGGAGCCGACGCTGGTCGACCGGGTGCAGGACCGCACCGGGCGCACGATCTACCGCCATGACCAGCGCGAATGCGTGGACTGCACGCTGGCGTCGCTCGACGACAGCCTCGCACCGTCGATCGTCTCGAACCGCCAGCGCGTGATCGACCCGATCACCGCCTACCAGCTGACCTCGATGATGCGGGGCGTGGTGGATCGCGGCACGGCCGCGGGCACGGTGAACCTGCCGGTGCCGACCGCGGGCAAGACCGGGACCACCAACGACGCCAAGGACGCGTGGTTCATCGGCTTCACCTCGAACATCGTCGCCGGCTGCTACATCGGCTACGACACGCCGCGCACGATGCCGGGGGCCTCGGGCGGCGGCATGTGCGGCCCGGTCTTCAACGACTTCATGAAGACCGCCGTGGCGCTCTACGGCGGCGGCCGTTTCCGGGTGCCCCCGGGCGGCGTCTTCGTGAACATCGACCGCTTCTCGGGCCAGCGCCTGCCCGACGGCGCGACCGGCGAGTACGTGCAGGCCGAGTACTTCCGCGAGGGCGAAGAGCCGCTCGATGGCTACTCGGTCATCCTCGACGGCGGCTTCGCGATGGGCTCGAACCTGCCGCTCTTCACCCGCGGCAACGAGCAGGGAGCGAACGAAGACCGGCAGGTCATCACCTCGACCGGCGAACGGACCGTGGTGCCGGGCCGCGCCACCTTCGGGTCGCTTACGGCGGGCGGGCTCTACTAGGCATGCCGATGCCCTGGACCTATCGCCACGCGTCCAGGGAATGGCAGGCGTTCCTCGCCGATGTGAAGGACCGGATGGACCTCGCGTCGGACAACATGGCCTATACGGCGGTGGACGGCGTCCTGCAGGTGTTTCGCCGCCGCCTGACCCCGCAGCAGGGCATCGCCTTTGCCAATGTGCTGCCCTGCGTCCTGCGGGCCATCTTCGTGAAGGACTGGGACATCGGGGCCGCCCCGCTGCCCTTCGCCCCACGCGCCGACCTGGTGGCCGAGGTCAAGGCCGTGCGGCGGCACCACAACCTGACGCCGGACACGGCCATCGAGGATACGGCCTGGGCCCTGTGGCGCTGCGTGAACCACCGGGACTTCAAGGCGGTGCTGGACGACCTGCCGCCGGAGGCACTGGCGTTCTGGGCGGTGGAGGTGGAGGATCCGGCAGAGCTGGCGACGCGCATCGTCTAGCGGGGGGCCGGGGCGCGGGCCTTGGCGGCGGGGCCGTGCGGGGTGGTTAGGACCTTGAGCGGATGGCTGCTGCGAGCCCATCTTGACGGATGTTGCGTCTGAGATGAATGTCGGTCGTGAGTGTGCTATATCGCCCAAACTGGGGCTTGATAACGGAAATCACGTTTGGAGCACTCGATGCATTTTGTCGCTAACTATGAGATAGGATCTGATGTCTCGGTCATCGCCGATGATCTCGTATTAATGATTAATCACCCAGGTGGGGTATTCAAAGCCCAGATCAAAAATATTCCGCGTGCAGATTTTACAACACCATTCTTGTTATCTCTTCACATCTACTTTGAAGCACCAGATTTGGAGGAGGCAAAGGAAACCGCCGAAGATCTGATGGCATCCTGCCTGAACATGCTGGCCTTCACCACAGGCGCTGGTTTCCGAAAACATAGAATCCGACAGATAGTAGACGCGGACACCTCCTCGACGAAAGCAGTGAGGGATGTGCTGATGTGGGCAGAAAAGGTCAAATACGAAGACCCACAGCCCTTCCTTGATAATGCGAACGCAACTTCTATCGAGCGTTTGTTGGCGCACGACATCCCGCCAGCTATTCAGCGTGCACTCCGGTGGTACAGGCTTGGTATTGACGCGTCGTCACCTGATGATCAATTCACCTACTTCTGGTTTTCGCTCGAGATCGTGGCTGAATTTCAGAAACCCACTGAGAAGGTGCACGACAAATGTCCGCACTGTCAGGAGCCACTGTACTGCGAGAATTGCGAGACACATCCGACACATAGGCCGTATGCAAAACAGGCCATTCGAGCACTAATGAAGGCTGCAGACCAAGAGTGTGATGATGCAACAGTAAGCTTGCTCGACCGGACCCGAAATCGCCTGATGCATGGGGCTACGCTTCGAGAGATTGAGAACAGCTTACCTAATCCGCACGAGCATGTTGTCGATATCTTGGGACGCATTTTGTGGAGGGCGCTTGTCATGCAATTCCCAGAAGACTTGTTTGACGGAACAGTGGTGATGGGCGTGCCATCGACCTACGTTCACTACAAAGCTAATGCAGTAGCCCATGTCCAGACAGTCGTCCCAATTGATTCGGAAGGTCACTTTGACCTGAGTTTCAAAGGAGTGACGGTGGAGGCGAAGCCCTTGGGTCCGCCTCAGAGTGCTGCGCCGTCAGTGATTAGAATGACGCATGAGCAGTATGATCGGCTTCGCAAACTCTCTTACCAAGAGAGCGAGCACCAAGCAATTCTTGAGCGAGTGCGAAGTCATATTCAAGAGCAGGACGACCACATACTCGCGCTTGTGCTCGCAACGGACATGTTTCTCATTCGAAGGGCAGTTGAGATGAAACAAGAAGGGGCATGGCAATCCCTGTTTCGTGAAATATTGGAGCCGACCGGCGGAGATGATGCTTAAATTGCGCGATGATCTGAACCCGCCTTATTCACCGGATCGGCCTTGGAGGGGTGTTTCGGCGTCTGATTGAGGCGACGTTGGTGTTTTGTGAGCTTGTTTCACGCGATCCGGACGGTGGTTCGGGGCGTCTGCGACCTGCGG
>JAUIAU010000084.1 GCA_030425185.1 Alphaproteobacteria bacterium | reverse complement strand
GCCCCCGCCGGGCGAGCCGACGCGCACGCCGGGCCTCGCGCCTGGCTTTGCGATCTTCCTTCGGGACCAACCTTTAACTCCCTGCGCCCGGCCCTAGAACTGCCGGGACACACCTGCGCCTCTTCGAAGGCCCCCGTCCAGCAAAGGAGTTCACCATGCCCGACATCGGCGACGCCGCCCCGGAAATCAGCCTGCCCCGCGACGGTGGCGAGACGGTAACGCTTTCCGATCTGAAGCCCAAGAGCGTGGTCGTCTACTTCTATCCCAAGGACGACACCCCGGGCTGCACCAAGGAGGCGCAGGCCTTCTCGGAACTGGCCGCGACCTTCGACAGCGAGAATACCGTGATCCTCGGCATCTCCAAGGACAGCGTCGCCAAGCACGAGAAGTTCGTGAAGAAATATGGTCTCGGCGTGATCCTGCTGTCCGACGAGGCCGGAGACGTCTGCGAGCGCTACGGCACCTGGGTCGAGAAGAGCATGTACGGCAAGACCTACATGGGCATCGAGCGGTCCACCTTCCTGATCGACGGCACCGGCACCATCCGCCAGGTCTGGCGCAAGGTGAAGGTTCCCGGCCATGCCGAGGCCGTTCTGGAGGCGGTCAAGGGCCTCTGATCCGGGTTTACAGGCGGCGCAGGCTGCGGCAGGACCCGCCCTGAAAAGGACGTGACCGATGACCGACCCCGCCGCCCCTGACGCCCTGCCCGACACGCTGACCGGGCTCGCCGTGGCCGTGCTGACCACGGCGGACGGGCGCGCGAAGACCGCGCTGTCGCACCGTGCGGCGGCGAAATGGCGGGCCTCGCGCGCGGCGGGCACGCCGCTTCCGCTGGGACAGGAAGCCCCGCCGCTGCGCCCGGCGCGCCCGGAGAAGCCCGACCTCCTTGCCCCGCGCGACGTCCCGCGTCGCCGCCCGGGGTCCGAGGCGGGCCGCATTGCCCTGCTGCACGCGGTGGCCCACATCGAGCTGAACGCGGTCGATCTGCACTGGGACATCCTTGCGCGCTTTCCGGACGTGCCGATGCCGCTCGGGTTCTACGACGACTGGGTCAAGGCGGCCGACGAAGAGTCGAAGCATTTCAACCTTGTCTGCGACTGTCTTGAGGCGCTTGGCAGCCACTACGGCGCCTTGCCCACGCATGCCGGGATGTGGCGCGCCGCCGAGGATACCGTCGACGACCTGCCCGCCCGCCTCGCCGTGGTGCCGATGGTGCTGGAGGCGCGCGGCCTCGACGTCACACCGGGGATGATCGCGACCTTCCGCAAGGCCGGGGTCACGCAGGCCGTCGACGCGCTCGAGACGATCTACGCCGAGGAGGTCGGTCACGTCGCCTATGGCTCGAAGTGGTTCAACTTCCTCTGCGGGCGCCATGACACCGACCCGAAGGACGCGTTCCACGCCCTTATCCGCAAGCATTTCCACGGGGCGCTGAAGCCGCCGTTCAACGAGGAAAAGCGCGCGGACGCCGGGCTGCCGCCCGATTTTTACTGGCCGCTGGCCGACGGGACCGGCACCCGCGAAGAGTCGCCCACAGGCAAGCCGGTTTCTGTGGAAAACTCTTGAGTTTGCGGCGTCGGGTCGCGGCGCGGGGGCTTGCTGCGCGAAAAATCGCTTGTCCCTTCTCAACATCTCCCGCCAAATCGGCGGAAACGCGCGAGAATCCGCCCGCCGACCCGACTCGTTTCCGTAAAATTCTTGCCATCTCCGAGGGGTATGGATTACCCCACTTGAAGGCACGGGCACGGAGAACACTCCGGTCCGCGTCAGGTGGGGGCAACAGGGACCGGGACAGGTGCTGAACAGGCTATCTTCACGCGTACGGAATGCTCTTCCCGAGCAGCGTCTTTTCCTCAAGTCCGACGACGGTACGCGCTTCATGCGCCTGTCGACGGGCACTCAGGTGACGGTCCTGACCGGCGGCGCGCTGGTTCTCGGCTGGACCCTCTTCGCCACCGCCATGGTCCTGATGGACAGCATCAGCGCAGGCGGGGCGCGCGAACAGGCCCTGCGGGAGCAGGCGATGTACGGGGCGCGGCTGAACGCGCTCAGCCTCGAACGCGACCGGCGCGCCGAAGAGGCCCGCGCCGCGCAGGAGCGCTTCTACGTGGCGCTTGACCAGATTTCCGAGATGCAGTCGCGCCTGCTGGCCTCCGAGGAGCGCCGCACCGAGCTCGAGACCGGCATCGAACTGGTCCAGACCCAGATGCGCGAACTGGTCGCCGAGCGCGACACCGCCGTCGAGCGCACCGAGTTGCTGCTGGCCGAACTCGAAGCCGCCACCGGCACCACCAACACCCAGGCCGGCATCCTCGCCGCGACCGAGGCCACCATCAACGCGCTGGCCGACCGCCTGCTCGTCACGGCCGAGAACCGGGATGCCGCCGCGATTGCCGCGGACAACGCCAAGCAGGAAATCGACAGCCTCGTCTTCGAAGCCCGGTTGGCCGAGGAGCGCACCAACCTGATCCTCGGCAAGCTGGAAGAAGCGGCGACCGTCTCGCTCGAGCCGCTGGAGGAAGTGTTCCGGCAGGCCGGAATGCCCACCGACCGGATCTTGGAAGAGGTGCGTCGCACCTACAACGGTCAGGGCGGCCCGCTGGTCCCGATCTCGGTCTCGACCAAGGGCGCGGACGGCAGCGAGGTCACCGACCCGATGGCCGAACGCGCCAACGGCATTCTCGCCGCGCTCGACGAGGTGAACCAGTACCGCCTCGCGATCCAGATGGCCCCGCTCTACCAGCCGGTGCAGGCGGCGTTCCGCTTCACCTCGCCCTTCGGGTACCGCCGGGACCCCAAGAACGGGTCGCGCCGGATGCACACCGGAACCGACTTTGCGGCCGCGCACGGCACCCCGATCTATGCCGCCGCGGATGGCGTCGTGACCCACGCAGGCTGGGGATCGGGCTATGGCCGACTGGTCAAGATCCGCCACGCCCTTGGCTACGAGACCTACTACGCCCATTTGTCGCGCATACGGGTGAGCGAGGGGCAAAGGGTCTCGCAAGGCGACAGGATCGGTGATATGGGAAACACCGGCCGATCCACCGGGACGCACCTGCACTTCGAGGTGCGCCAGAACGGAACCCCCGTGAATCCAATGACCTTCATAAGGGCAGGACGCAATGTTTTCTAAATCCCGAATCAACGAGCCCGGTCCGAAGGCGGGCGAACCCGAACGTCCGAAGATGCCCGAGGCGCCCGTGCCGCGCCCGCCGATGCCCGGCGGTCCGTCGGCCGCGTCCTCGTCGTCCGACGCCGCTCCCGCCCCGCGCGCCAAGGTCGCGCCGTCGGTGCTGTCGTCGGATCTCGTGATCACCGGCAACCTGCGCACCACAGGCGACATACAGGTCGAGGGCAAGGTCGAGGGCGATATTCACGCCCACCTGCTGACCGTGGGTGAAACCGCCATCATCAAGGGCGAAGTCGTCGCCGACGACGTGATCGTCAACGGCCGTGTCGTGGGCAAGGTGCGCGGCCTGAAGGTCCGCCTGACCTCGACCGCGCAGGTCGAAGGCGACATCATCCACAAGACCATCGCCATCGAGTCCGGCGCCCATTTCGAGGGCTCGGTCCAGCGCCAGGACGACCCGCTCGGCAACGCGCGCAAGTCGACCACCGCCTCGGCCCCGGCCGCCCCTGCGAAGCCTGCGGCCAACGCGGCCCCGGCGAAGCCCGCCAGCGCTGCCGGCAAGTAAGTCACCGGACATCCGGATCTGCGACGCCGCCCCTCGGGGCGGCGTCTTTCGTTTCAGGGGGCCGTCAGTGCGCCATCCGCGCGTAGAGATGCCAGGTGGCGTGGCCCAGCAAGGGCAACACGACAAAGAGCCCGAGGAACCCCGGGATCATGCCGACGAAGACCAGCCCGGCGGCGATGATCCCCCAGCCCAGCATCAGCGGCAGGTTGGCGGTGACAACGCCGAAGCTGGTGATCATCGCGGTCACGAAATCCACCTCGCGGTCCAGCAGCAGCGGCAGCGCCACGACCGTCAGCGCAAAGAGCAGGAACGAGAACACCGCCCCCACCGCGGTGCCGACCGCCAGCATCATCAGCCCGTTCGGGGTCAGGAAGACCTCGAAGGACGAAGTGACGTTGGTCATCACCTGCAGCCCCATGAACAGCGCGAAGATCATGTGCGCGAGGAAGTTCCAGAACAGGAAGAAGACCAGCACGACCGCCGCGATCGAGGGCAGTTGCCGGTCCTTCTGCCGCCAGACGACGCCGAGGATCGCCCGCCAGTCGAGCGGCGCGCGCGCCTCGATGCGGCGGCTGACCTCGTAGAGACCGACCGCCGCGAAGGGCCCCAGCAGCGGGAAGCCCAGCACCAGCGGCAGGACCGCCCAGGACTTGCCGGTGAACCCGAGGATCGCGACGATGGCATAGCCGCCCAGCACGTAGACCAGCGCGAACATGACCCCGAATCCTGGGGCGTAGAGGAAGTCCTTCCAGCCCGCGCGCAGCGCCGCGCCCAGGTCGGCGCGCGTCAGCGGGCGCAGGTCCGGCACACCCAGCGGCGGCGGTTGCTCGGCGGTCATCTCGGTCATGGCATGGTCCTCCCCGGGGGAAGGCTAGCCAGAGCGGGAAATCCGCGCAACGGGGACGTGTGCGGGGCGGGATGCCATCGCCCTTCCCGGGCGGACGGCCTCAGTCCTCGGCGCGGGCGTCGGCACGGCTCTTGCCGGCCACGTCGAGGGCCAGCGTCGCCCCCATCAGGCCGTCCAGGTCGCCGTCGAGCACGCCTTGGGTGTCCGAGGTCTCGAAGTTCGTTCGCAGGTCCTTCACCATCTGGTAGGGCTGCAGGACGTAGCTGCGGATCTGGTTGCCCCAGCCCGCCTCGCCCTTGGCCTCGTGCGCCTCGGCGATGGCCGCGTTGCGGCGGTCGAGTTCCATCTGGTAGAGCCGCGATTTCAGCGCCTTCATGGCGATGTCGCGGTTCTGATGCTGCGACTTCTCCGAGCTGGTCACCACGATGCCGGTCGGCAGGTGGGTGATCCGCACCGCCGAGTCGGTCGTGTTGACGTGCTGCCCGCCCGCCCCGGACGAGCGGTAGGTGTCGATCCGGATGTCGTTCGGGGCGACCTCGATCTCGATGTTGTCATCCACCACCGGGTAAACCCAGACCGACGAGAACGACGTATGACGCCGCGCCGCGCTGTCATAGGGCGAGATGCGGACCAGCCGGTGCACGCCGGACTCGGACTTCAGCCAGCCATAGGCGTTGTGGCCCGAAATCTTGTAGGTCGCCGACTTGATGCCCGCTTCTTCACCCGGGCTCTCGGATTGCAGCTCGACCTTGTAGCCCTTCTTCTCGGCCCAGCGGACATACATCCGCGCCAGCATCGAGGCCCAGTCACAGGATTCGGTGCCGCCCGCGCCGGAGTGCACTTCGAGGAACGTGTCGTTCGCGTCCGCCTCGCCGTTCAGCAGGGCTTCCAGTTCCTTCTGGGCGGCGGTCTCGCGCAGCTTCCGCAACGCGGCTTCCGCCTCGGACACCACCTCGGCGTCGTCCTCGGCCTCGCCCATCTCGATCAGGTCGATGTTGTCCTGCAGATCGCGCTTGATGCCCTCGTAGGTGTCGATCGCATCCACCAGGCTCTGGCGCTCGCGCATCAGCTTCTGCGCGCGCTCGGGGTCGTTCCAGAGGTTGGGGTCCTCGGTCAGCGCGTTGAATTCTTCCAGCCGGTGCTGGGCGGTCTCGAGATCGAGCCGCTGCCCGAGCAGGGTCAGCGACTTGCGGATCGCCTCGACGTTGTTCAGCGCATCGGCACGCATGGATCGGCTCTTTGTCTTTGGTCGCAGGGTGCGGCAGACTTAGCCGAGGGCACGGACAGGGGCAAGGCGAGGCGACATGATCCGACGGCAGCGCAGGACCGGGCGGCCATGAGCGCCCTCCGCATCGACAATCGCGCGGCGCGGGCGCTCTGGCTCGACAGTCACGGCCTCGCCACGCCGCCGACCGGCCCGCTCGACACGCGTGCCCTGATCCGCACGCTGGGCTTCGTGCAACTGGACTCGATCCAGGTCGTCAGCCGCGCGCACCATCACATCCTGTGGTCGCGCAACCAGCACTACCGCGAGCCGGTGCTGAACCGGCTGCTGAAGGACCGCGCAGTGTTCGAGCATTTCACCCATGACGCCTCGGTCCTGCCGATGGAGATGCTGCCGCTCTGGCGGCGGCAGTTCGAGCGGATGCGGGACAAGGTCGCGCGCTCGTCCTGGCACGGCCCGACCCTGCGCACCGTCGATCTGGACGCGCTCCTGCGCCGGGTGGCCGACGAGGGGCCGCTCTCGACACAGGCCTTCGACAGCCCGCCCCCCGAGGCACCGCGGGCGATGTGGCAGCGCCCGGCGCACAAGGTGGGCCTCGACTACCTCTGGTACGCGGGCGAACTGGCCACCTGCCACCGCGACGGGTTCACCAAGGTCTACGACCTGGCCGAACGGGTGTTTCCCGCCGACCTGCGCCGGCAAGCGGTGCCGGTCGAGGCGCAGATCGACGCGCTCTGCGACACGGCCCTCGACCGGATCGGCTTCGGCACCCTGACCGAGATCCGCCGGTTCTGGGAGGCGGTTGAGACGACCGAGGTCACCGCCTGGGCCGACCGCCGCCGCCGCGACCTGACGGAGGTCGAGGTGCAGTCCGCCGACGGCCGTTGGACGCGGGCGCTGGCCCCGCCCGGGATCGAGGCGCGACTGGCCGCCCTGCCCCGCCCCACCTCGCGGCTGCGCATCCTCAACCCCTTCGACCCCGCGATCCGCGACCGCGCCCGGCTGAAACGGCTGTTCGGCTTCGACTACACGGTCGAGATGTTCCTGCCCGCCGCGAAGCGCCAGTGGGGCTACTACGTCTTCCCGATGCTGGAGGGCGACCGCTTCGTCGGGCGGCTGGAGGCCAAGGCGGACCGCGCCGCCGGAACGCTGCGCGTGCCGAACCCGTGGTGGGAACCGGGGGTGCAGGTGACGGCGGCGCGCCGGGCCAAGCTGGACGCCGAACTGGTCCGGCTCGGGCGGTTTGTCGGGGTGGGGGATGTGGTTTGGGGGGCGTAGGGGGAGCGGTTGGGACGGGGAGTGTAGATGTCCGATGGGCGGACAGAGCGGTCAGCGAATGTGTTTCGCCCAACGACCGCTTGGGGGCACAATCTTGGTCTCGGAGCGAACTGCTGCGTTCAGCCCGCCTTATTCATCCAAATCGGCGGGAAAGGTTGCGTGCGCCTGAAAGCGCTTTAGATTCAAGCTGCTAGACACAAACCTGCAGCAGCATCGGACGCACGCATGGGTGAAAACCTACAGCCG
>JAUIAU010000083.1 GCA_030425185.1 Alphaproteobacteria bacterium | reverse complement strand
GAACTGGTATGTCGAAACCGTGAAAACTGGCGGGCGCTGCCCAGATCCTGCCACAATTGGCCCGGGTCAGAGGCCCGCGGTGATGCGGGCAAAGCCGAGGGCCAGCCGGTGCAGGGCCTGCGCCGCCTCCGCGCCGTCGCCGCGCGCGGCGCACCAGCTCGCGACGAGGTCGGCGACCGGGCCCTCGGGTGCCGCGGGATAGCGCCGGTGCAGGCTGCGCGCGGCCAGGAGCAGGTCCCAGCCTTCGGGCCGGATCGCGGCGGCTTCGAAGTCGATCCCGACGAGCCGCCCGTCCGGCCGCCGCAGCGTGTTGCCGAGATGGCCGTCGTTGCGGCAGAGCCGCAGCGCGCTGGGAGGGGCCGCGCCGCTGGCCGCCGCCACGTCTGCCAGCGCGGCGCCCTGCGCGGGCAGCCGCGCCAGATGCGTGGCCCAGTCGTCGGGGTCGGGATCTCCGGGCAGGGCGGCGGCGAGGGCGGCCAGCCAGCGACCGAGCGCCCCGGCCTCGGCCCGCGCGAGGCCCGGCGACCCGGCGTCGTCGAGGCGGGTTCCCGGCACGTCCTCCAGCACCAGGGTGCGGGCGGCATCGACCCGGCCGAGCAGCGCGGGGGCGAGGACCGTCCCGTCCAGCAACCCGAGCATCCTTGCCTCGCGCGCGTACCCGTCATCCTCCGCCCCGAAGACCTTCAGCACGGCGGTGCCCTCGGCCCCTCTCAGCCGCAGGACGACGCGCCCCCGGCGGCGGGCCAGAACCGACCCGCCGATCTGCCCGTCGCGCGGCGGGCCGCCGGGCAGGCAGGCCGCCAGCGCCGCGCCATGCCGGGCCAGCAGGTCGGACAGGTCCGGCCCGCTCATCCGCGCCGCCTGCGGTCGTCGGGCGGACGTCCGGCGGCAACCGGCCAGTAGAGCGCGCGGATCACGTCGGCCTCGGGCAAGAGGTCGGGCAGGGCGCGCCGCAACTCGGCGGCGAGGCCCCGCAGCCGGTTCTCGCTGCGCCGGGTCGCGCCGGTGCCCTCCAGCCGCAGCGCGCCCTTGATCCCGTCGCCCCCGTCGAGCGGCAGGGTCAGCGATTGCGTGCCGGGGTCCCAGACCGCCCCCCCGGCGGCACAGGCGGCGACGGCGCGGGTGAAGCGGCCCGAGGTGACGGCGCGGCGGTCCTCCTCGTCGGCGCTGTCGAGCGCGGACCGCACCAGCGCCAGCCGCGTCTCGGGCGGGCAGACGGCCAGCGCGGCAAGGGTCAGCGGCGTGCCGAAGAACGGCTCGGGCGGGGCGGCGGCACCCTCGCCGCGCGAGGTCTCGACAACGACCAGCGCCGGGCCGGGGTCGAGCCGGGCGATGTCGGCGGCGATCCGGGCGCGGCGCAGCACCGGGGCGAGCGGCCCGGCCACCCGGTCGGCCAGCACGCCCGGTGTTGCGACCGCCGCCAGCGGAGCGAGTGCCGCGGCCACCGGCAGGAATGCCCCGTCGGACAGGCGGCGGCGCAGCCAGCCCGCGCCCTCCAGCGTGGCGAGCGCCCGGTAGCAGGCCGAGCGGGGAATCCCGGTGGCCGCCTGCACCCCGGCCAGGTCGAGCGCGCCTGCCTGCGCCACGGCGCTCAGCACCGCGAGCAGGCGCGGTCCGGGGCTGTCGGGCGGCTGGGGCATCGGCTCTCCGGGGTGCGTCCTGAGTGACTGTCCCCCGTCCCGGCGCGGCGCGCAACCCTCTGCGATCTGCCGGATTTTTGGGCGCGGCGCGCGGCGCGGCGGCAGTCTCGCCGGGGCTGCCGGCCCCCAAGTTTTTACCAGTTGATAAAAAAATGGACCCGTGGCAGCGTTTTTCCAAGGACAAGACCACAGCGACCGACAGGGGGTCATATGGCAGCCGATATCTACACGCCGGGTGTGGTGGCGGGCCGTCTCGATGCCGAGACCATCGCCGCGAATTTCGCCGATCTGCATCCGCCCTACGACGGGCACGAGGCGGCTGTGGCCGCCGACCGCTGCTACTTCTGCCACGATGCGCCCTGCATCACGGCCTGCCCGACGGGCATCGATATCCCGCTCTTCATCCGTCAGATCGCGACCGGCACGCCCGAGGCGGCGGCCAAGACGATCCTGTCGTCCAACATCCTCGGCGGCATGTGCGCCCGGGTCTGCCCGACCGAGACGCTCTGCGAGGAGGCCTGCGTCCGCGAGGCGGCCGAGGGCAAGCCGGTCGAGATCGGCCGCCTCCAGCGCCACGCCACCGACACCCTGATGGCCGCGGGTGTTCACCCGTTCGACCGCGCCGCGCCGACCGGCAAGCGGATCGCCGTGGTGGGCGCGGGGCCTGCGGGCCTGGCCTGTGCGCACCGTCTGGCGATGAAGGGGCATGACGTCGATCTTTACGATGCCCGGCCCAAGGGCGGCGGCCTGAACGAGTATGGCATCGCGGCCTACAAGACCGTCGGCGGGTTCGCGCAGGCGGAACTGGACTGGCTGCTGAAGATCGGCGGGATTTCCGTGCATTACGGCGCGGCGCTCGGGCGCGAGCTCAGCCTCGAGGCGCTGCGCGACAGCCATGACGCGGTGTTCCTCGGGATCGGGCTCGGCGGGGTCAACGCGCTGCGGGTCGAAGGGCAGGTCACCGAGGGCGTCATGGACGCGGTGGATTTCATCGCCGCGCTGCGCCAGTCCGGCGACAAGACCGACATTCCCGTGGGCCGGCAGGTCGTGGTGATCGGCGGCGGGATGACGGCCGTGGATGCCGCCGTGCAGGCCAAGCTGCTCGGCGCCGAGCAGGTGACCATCGCCTATCGCCGGGGCCGCGAGGCGATGAGCGCCAGCCGCTACGAGCAGAACCTCGCCGCGTCGAAGGGTGTCCGGCTGATGTTCAATGCCCAGCCCGAGGCGCTGCATGGCAGCGGGGCAGTCGAGGCCGTCGAGTTCGCGCTGACCCAGTCGGTGGACGGCCAGCTGCGCCTGACCGGCGAGACCCGGCTTGTGCCCGCCGACATGGTGCTGCGTGCCATCGGCCAGTCGCTGGACGGAACGCCGGAGGGGATCGCCCTTGCGGGCGGTAAGATCGCCGTCAGCGGCGCGGGCCGCACGTCGGTCGCGGGCGTCTGGGCCGGGGGCGACTGCGCCGCCGGGGGCGACGACCTGACGGTGACCGCCGTGGCCGAGGGCCGCGACGCCGCCGAGGACATTCACGCCAGCCTGCTGGGCTGAGCCGCAAGGGGAGACCGGGACAATGGCAGACCTTTCCACCGACTTCCTGGGCATCAAGTCGCCCAACCCGTTCTGGCTGGCCTCGGCGCCGCCCACGGACAAGGCCTACAACGTCGAGCGCGCCTTCAAGGCGGGCTGGGGCGGGGTCGTCTGGAAGACGCTCGGCGAGGCCGGGCCGCCCATCGTCAACGTCAACGGCCCGCGCTACGGCGCGATCTGGGGCGCGGACCGGCGGCTTCTGGGCCTCAACAACATCGAGCTGATCACCGACCGCCCGCTGGAGGTGAACCTGCGCGAGATCAAGCAGGTCAAGCGCGACTGGCCGGACCGGGCGATGATCGTCTCGATCATGGTCCCCTGCGAGGAGCAGGCCTGGAAAGCCATCCTGCCGCTGGTCGAGGAGACTGGCGCGGACGGGATCGAGCTGAACTTCGGCTGCCCGCACGGCATGTCCGAGCGCGGCATGGGCAGCGCGGTGGGGCAGGTGCCCGAGTACATCGAGATGGTCGCGCGCTGGTGCAAGCAGAACACCCGGATGCCGGTGATCGTGAAGCTGACGCCCAACATCACCGACATCCGGTACCCCGCACGGGCCGCGATGAAGGGCGGCGCGGATGCGGTCAGCCTGATCAACACGATCTCGTCGATCACCAGCGTCAACCTCGACAGCTTCAGCCCCGAACCCTCGATCGACGGCAAGGGCAGCCACGGCGGCTATTGCGGCCCGGCGGTGAAGCCGATCGCGCTGAACATGGTGGCCGAGATCGCCCGCGACCCCGAAACCCGCGGCCTGCCGATCTCGGGCATCGGCGGGGTGACCACCTGGCGTGACGCGGCCGAGTTCCTGGCGCTTGGCGCGGGGACGGTGCAGGTCTGCACGGCCGCGATGACCTACGGCTTCAAGATCGTGCAGGAGATGATCTCGGGCCTGTCGCAGTATCTCGACGAGAAGGAGATGACGCTGGGCGAGCTCACGGGCCGCGCGGTGCCGAACGTGACGGACTGGCAGTACCTGAACCTCAACTACGTCACCAAGGCCCGCATCGACCAGGACGCCTGCATCAAGTGCGGCCGCTGCTATGCCGCCTGCGAGGACACCAGCCACCAGGCGATCTGGATGAAGCCGGGCCGGGTGTTCGAGGTCAACGACGCCGAGTGCGTGGCCTGCAACCTGTGCGTGGACGTCTGCCCGGTCGAGGACTGCATCACGATGGAGCGTCTCGCCCCCGGCACCGTCGATCCGCGCACCGGGCGCGTGGTCGAGGCCGAGTACGGCAACTGGACCACGCATCCGAACAACCCGGCGGCGAAGGCGGCGGAGTGACCGCCCGGATCACCGATCTGGACCACCTGAACCTGCGGACCGCCCGGCTGCAGGAGATGATCGACTGGTACGGCGCGGTGCTGGGCCTGGTGCCCGGCCCGCGCCCGCCGTTCACCTTTCCCGGGGCATGGCTCTATGCCGGGGAGCGGGCGCTGGTGCATCTCGTGGGCGTCGACGCGGTGCCGCCGCAGGGCCCGCTGACGCTGGAGCACGGGGCGTTCCGCGCGTCGGGCTATGCCGAGCTGATCGCGGTGCTCGACGCGCAGGGCGCGCGCTACCGGGTGGCAAGGCTGCCGGGCGAGGACTTCCCCGTCGTGCAGGTCAATGTCTGGGACCCGGACGGCAACCACCTCCACATCGACTTCGACGCGGCCGAGGTGCCGGACTAGCCCTGCGGCGCCAGCAACCGGCCGTAAAGGGTGTCGAGAAAGGTCTCGGCCTCCGGGAACGGGTCGCGCGCGCCGAGAACGGCGCGCACCTGCACCTCGAAATCGGCGTAGTGCTGGGTCAGCGCCCAGATCGAGAAGATCAGGTGATGCGGATCGACCGGCGCGAGGCGGCCGGCCTCGGTCCAGCCGCGGATGATCGCGGCCTTCTCGTCCACCAGCGCCTTGAGCGTGCCGCCCAGCGTGTCGGTGATCCGCGGACCGCCCTGCAGGATCTCGTTGGCGAAGAGCCGGCTTTCCCGCGGCATCTCGCGGCTCATGTCCAGCTTGCGGCGCATGTAGCCCATCAGTTGCGCCTGCGGGTCGCCGTCGGCATCGAGCGCCCGGAGCGGGTCGAGCCAGATGTCGAGCAGCCCGTCCAGCAGCTCGGCATGGATCGCTTCCTTGCTGTCGAAATAGTAGAGCAGGTTGGGCTTCGAGAGGCCCGCGCGCTCGGCGATGGCGTCGAGGGTCGCGGCCCGGAATCCGGCCTGGCTGAACACGTCGAGGGCCGCGTCGAGAATGGCCTCGACATTGCGCTGCTGGATGCGGGTCCGGCGGCGCGGACGGGACGACTCGCCGTCCTCCGGGAGAGGGTCCAAGCTGTTCATTTCCTGCCCAATTCTTCGACCTCACGGCGCGTGATCGGCCCGGTCGCCGGGCAGCCCGGGTGCGGGCGGGGCCCGCCTTGACCGGGGGACATTCTGTGCTAGCGTGATCTTGACCAGTTGGTCAAACAATAACGCAGACCGCGTGCCGCGACCGACCATGGGGCGGCGTGGCGCGCGCTACCCCGGGAGAACGCGACATGGCGCTCGATACCAAACGACCCAACGACCTCAGCGCGTTCTGGATGCCGTTCACGGCGAACCGGCAGTTCAAGCAGGCGCCGCGGATGCTCGTGGCGGCCGAGGGCATGCACTACACCAGCGGCGACGGCCGGCAGATCCTCGACGGCACGGCGGGACTGTGGTGTTGCAACGCGGGCCACAAGCGCCCGAAGATCATGGAAGCGATCCGCCAGCAGACCGAGGAGCTGGACTACGCGCCCGCCTTCCAGATGGGCCACCCCAAGGCGTTCGAACTGGCGACCCGCGTCGCCGACATCGCGCCTGACGGCATGGACAATGTCTTTTTCTGCAACTCCGGCTCGGAGGCCGTTGATACCGCGCTGAAAATCGCTCTGGCCTATCACCGGACCCGGGGCGAGGGCAGCCGCACCCGGCTGATCGGCCGCGAGCGCGGATACCACGGCGTCGGCTTCGGCGGTATCTCGGTCGGCGGTATCGTCAACAACCGCCGTCACTTCGGCACGCTGCTGGCGGGCGTCGATCACCTGCCCGCAACGCACCTGCCGCAGAACGCCCACACCAAGGGCCAGCCCGAGCATGGCGCGGACCTGGCGGACGAACTGGAGAAGATCGTCGCCCTGCACGGGGCCGAGACCATCGCGGCGGTGATCGTCGAGCCGGTCGCGGGCTCGACCGGGGTCATCCTGCCGCCCAAGGGCTATCTCGAAAAACTCCGCGCGATCACCAAGAAGCACGGCATCCTTCTGATCTTCGACGAGGTCATCACCGGCTTCGGCCGCTTGGGCGCGCCCTTCGCCGCGCAGTTCTTCGGCGTGACGCCCGACATGATCACCTGCGCCAAGGGCCTGACCAACGGCGTGATCCCGATGGGGGCGGTCCTGACCACCCCCGAGATCCACGACGCCTTCATGGCGGGCCCGCCCCACATGATCGAGCTTTTCCACGGCTACACCTACTCCGGCTCGCCGATGGCCTCGGCCGCGGGGCTGGGCACGCTCGACACCTATGCCGAGGAGGGGCTGCTGACGCGTGCCGCCGAGATCGGCCCCTATTGGGAAGAGGCACTGCACAGCCTTGCGGGCGCCCGGCACGTGATCGACATCCGCAACCTCGGGCTGATCGGCGCGATCGAGCTGGAGCCGATCGCGGGCGAGCCGACCAAGCGCGCCTTCTCGGCCTTCCTGAAGGCCTTCGAGAAGGGCATCATGATCCGCACCACCGGGGACATCATCGCGATGTCGCCGCCGCTGATCATCACGAAGGACCAGATCGACCAGCTGATCGGCACGCTGGCCGAGGTGCTGGCCGAGATCGACTGATCCGGCCCGCCCGCGCGCCCCGCACGAGACTGACCTGACGGAAGGACCCCCCATGAGCACTGCCCCCGGCGAGAACCTCAAGATCAACGGCGACCGCCTGTGGGACAGCCTGATGGAGATGGCGAAGATCGGTCCCGGCATCGCGGGCGGCAACAACCGCCAGACCCTGACCGACGAGGATGCCGAGGGCCGGGCGCTGTTCCAGCGCTGGTGCGAGGAAGCGGGCTGCACCATGGGCGTCGACAC
>JAUIAU010000200.1 GCA_030425185.1 Alphaproteobacteria bacterium | reverse complement strand
ATGCGCGCCTGCTCGGCGGGGAAAAGTTCGTCCCACAGCGGGTCGAGCTGCTGAAGCGCTACCCGTGCGTCGGCCTCGGCGATATTCTCGTCATGCGCCCGAGCCGCTCTCAACGTGCCAGCCACGATCTCGGGCTGGCGGAACACAGCGCGCAGCTGGTCGATGACGGCAGCCTCGATCTCGCCCGCGGGCACGCGGCCGACCGGACAGGCCCCCGCGCCATGCTTCAGCACTGTCTGGCTGACGTAGTAGCGGTAGAGCCTGGCGCCCTTGCGGGTGTGGGTCGGCGAGAACGCGGCGCCATCGGGACCGAAGAGTAGTCCCTTCAGCAGCGCGGGCGTGTCGGCGCGAGTCCGGGCGGCGCGCTTCCGGGGGCTTTCCTTTAGGATGGCGTGGACGCGGTCCCACGTTTCACAGTCGATGATGGCATCATGCTCCCCCGGGAAGCTCTCGCCCTTGAACGGGGCCTCGCCGAGGTATGTCCGGTTGCCAAGCATTCGGTAGATGGCCTTCTTGTCGAGCGGCCGACCGCTGCGCGTGAGGATGCCGCGCTCATGGGCTTCCTGCGCGAGGATGGTGCCCGACCCTACGGCAAGGAAGCGGCGGAAGATCCAACGGGCCTGCTCGGCCCGCTCTCCATCGTGAACGAGCCTGCGGTTCTCCACTCGGTAGCCGAAGGGCGGCACCCCGCCCATCCAGATACCCCTGCGGCGGCTGGCGGCTACCTTGTCGCGGATGCGCTCGGCAGTGACCTCGCGTTCAAACTGGGCGAAGGACAGCAGGATGTTCAGCGTCAGTCGGCCCATGGACGTGGTCGTGTTGAACGACTGGGTGACCGAGACGAAGGTCACGCCGTTCCGGTCGAAGACCTCCACCAGCTTTGCGAAGTCGGCGAGCGAGCGCGACAGGCGGTCGATCTTGTAGACCACCACCACGTCGACCAGCCCGTCCTCGATGTCCTCCAGCAGCCGCTTCAGGCCGGGGCGCTCCAGCGTGCCCCCGGAGATGCCGCCGTCGTCATACTGGTCGCGGACCAGCACCCAGCCCTCGGAGCGCTGGCTGGCGATGTAGGCCTCACAAGCCTCCCGCTGGGCGTGGAGCGAGTTGAACTCCTGCTCCAGCCCTTCCTCGGACGATTTCCGCGTGTAGATTGCGCAGCGGCGTTTCAGCTTCACCTCTGTCATCCCCGTCCCCCGCG